>CAIXUG010000064.1 GCA_903922605.1 uncultured Verrucomicrobiota bacterium | reverse complement strand
CTTCGGCGCGCCGCCTCACGGAGTCCAAGTGTCACCCATGCGGTGAGCACAAAGTGTCACCCATGCGGTGATCGAGCGCCGGACGCTCGCCCCACCACGCGCCCGGAATCCGCGCTGACCACGGTGTCAAGATGCGCCCGGTGTTCTGCGGCCTGAACTCGGGGGCTGGCTTTCCTGCCGCTTACTGGCTTCACTTCCGTCTTCCGATGAAAGCCATCCAGCTTCCCCGGTGAAGGACATTGGGTACGCCGCAGGCTTGGCGGAAAGCAACTGAGATCATAGGGCGGCAAATCCAACAGGTTCATTTTGCGGAGTGGCTGGATTTTCTGTTCGACCATCCCGTGACCGATCCGGCATGGCACTGGTCCACGGAGGCGGATTGGTGGGATGGTACTCCGGCCGAAACTGTGTCGCATCTGACCCGGACTTTTCGTGAATCCGACGTGGCGTTGGTGAAATACAGCGACGCCCAGATCAACCAGGGATTTTGGTATCTCACGAACAACGGCTGTTCCGACATTGCCTGCAGTTTCCTCGATGAAAGCGTTCCCGAGGTTGCGCGCCTTGAGGCGATCGAAAGCATCGGAGACCTTTTCGAGCGCTGTTTCGCGCGCCGCTGCTCCGCTCATCTGTCACATCTCGGCGAACCCGATGCCAACCCTCTCAACGCTATCTGTTACATGTGGTGGGACGTGCTGCCCATCTATGGAAAGCCCGAAGACCCCAGCCGGAGGCAGATTGACGCTGCGGTCCTCCGGGTCTTGGAACGGACGTTCAACTCGGTTCCGAGGCCTGCCGCGAGAGCGCGTTGCACGGCCTGGGCCACTGGCAGTATCGCTATCCCCAGGAGGTCGAACGTATCATCCACCACTTCATCTGGCACAACCGGCAGATCCGGGACTCTTTGCGCAATTACGCCTACGCCGCCCGCCACGGCGACGTTCAGTAGCCGCTCGTCCTATTGTGAAAGGACCGCTGGCCCGCCTCAGCGTTCGACCACGAAGAGGTACTCGTAATCGACCTTCCGCTGCTCTTCGCCCTCCGGAACGACGCTTTCGACACGGAAAAACGCATAGCCGGTCTTCAGCCGTTTGAAACGCAGCGGTTCGCCAGTAATTGGATCAACAGGGAGCTGGGCCAGATAATCAGGTACGAGCTTGTTCAAGGTTTTCGGCAGCGTTCCGTCGTGGGCGTTCCGGTAGCGTTCGATCGCCAGACCCAGCACGGCGGCGTGCAGGTGGGCCAGGCTGGAGGTGTCCTTGGGCGCGATCTCGGCGAGCGAAGGCAGGAGCATTCCGGCCAGGATTTTGTTCCGGTTCCAAAAGATACTCCGGGAAGAAGGGCGAGGTTTTTGCACGGCGGGAAAGGGACTCATCGCCGCCTTGATCTTGGACCGGCGTTCGGGGGTGGGTGACTGCGAGGCGTGGTAAAGGGCCGCCTGAGTTTCGACCAGCGTGAGATAATTCGCGCTTTGAAAGGCGAGCCCCTCGACCAGCAAGCCGCCCAGCAGATCCATGGGCTTTTCCGGGGTGTCGGGATTCCAGGCGGCATCGTCGCCCATATGATCAATGTAGGGGATGATCTGCCAGGGTTTCACCTCATAAAACTCGCGCGCATTGCTCACTTGTTCGGCGATGGCGCGGGAAAATTCATCGGGCTGCCAGACATGGGACAGCCGTCCTTCGAGATCCGCCAGTTGTGCGTCAGCCATGGGACGGGCCGTCAGCAGTCGCTCCGTCGCCCGCAGGGCGATGGCGCGCAGGCGAAATCGCACCGTCAGCGAAACGCCCACCGGCTCATTTTTCAGGGTCGCTTCCAGCCGCAGCAGGTCGGTGATCGACTGGATTGCCTCAGGAGCATCGGTGGCCGCCATGGCCTCCAACTCGAGCAGGCGGCCCAAACTGACGAGGCGGGCCAGATGCGGCAGCCGGGTCTGCCAGCCGTTGGTCAGATTGATCGGATAGCGGCATTGGGGCCGCTGTAACGCCTCCCGCATGAGCCGGAGCGCCTCGGTGTTCTCCGCCAGGCACGCGCGCACGGCTGCGGCCTGCGCCGACGTAAGCCCGTTCGTCCGGTCTGGCAGCTTTCCCTTCCCGATCAAGGGCAGGTTGGGATTGTTGGTATCGGCCACGGCCAGCCTGGCGAAGGCATTGGTGAGCAGTGTCGCGGCGTTTTCTCCTGCCGGTACCGGGGTGTAATAAACATCCAACTCAGCCGGGGTGGTGGGGCAGCCGGCGGCCTTGAAATAGGCCAGATGGCCTTGAATCTCCCGATGAAGATTCCAGCGCCACAACGAATAGGCGAGGACCAGCGCGCCGAAGATGGCGGCCATCACGCGCAGATAGGGAAATGCTCGGGGTGGTTTCGGAAGGGGCGGCGGCAACTGCACGACGCGATACTCGGCAAAAAAAGGATGAATGATGAAGTATGAATTATGAAGGGAGCGGGGAGACGGAGGGAGGCCCTGCGTTGTCCGAAGCCATAGCTGGATCAGGGGCTGGCTTTCCCGGCCGCGACTGGTTTCACTTTCGCCTTCCGATGAAAGCCATTCAGCTCGCCCAGCCGGGTTCACTCCAGGTCATTCAGATTGCCGAACCGGCTGCGCCCGGTCCCGGCGAGGCGCTCGTGCGCGTTCATCGCGTGGGCATCTGCGGCACCGATTACAGCGGCTATCTCGGCAAGATGCCGTTCTTCAGCTACCCGCGCATCCCGGGGCATGAGCTGGGTGTGGAGGTCATCGCGGTCGGCGAAGGCGTGACAACGGTCGCGCCCGGCGACCGCTGCTCGGTGGAGCCCTACCTCAATTGTCAGAAGTGCTACTCCTGCCGGTGCGGTCACACGAACTGCTGCGAGCACAACCAGACGCTCGGTGTGATGTGCGATGGCGGCCTCGCGGAGCGCTATCTGCTGCCGGCCCGCAAGCTGCACGTCTCGCGGAAGCTGTCGTACGATCAGCTCGCCCTGGTGGAGACGCTGGCCATCGGCTGCCACGCGGTGAACCGCGGCAATCCGCGCGCGGGTGAGCATATCCTCGTGATCGGGGCCGGGCCCATCGGGCTGTCGGCAATCGAGTTCGCGCGCCTCAGCGGTGCCAAGACCATTGTGATGGACGTGAATGCCGCCCGGCTCGCCTTTGTGCGGCAGAACCTGGGCGTGGCCGACACCATCCAGCTCGTGCCCGGCGAAGAGGCGGCGGCACTCGCCCAGCTCGGAACGATCACCAACGGCCAACTGGCGGACGTGGTGATCGACGCCACCGGCAGCAATAAGAGCATGGCGGCGGCGCTGGCCTACTGCGCCTTCGGCGGCCGACTGGTGTACGTGGGCATAACTCAGGCGGAGATCACCTTTCCGCACGCGCCGCTGCTGCATCGCCGCGAGCTCACCATCATGGCCTCGCGCAACGCGCTGGCACCCGACTTCACCCGTATCATCGGCCTCATCGAGGCCGGCCAGATCAACACCGTGCCGTGGCTGACCCATCGGGCCGCCTTCGACGCCGTGCCCGAAGTCTTCCCCAGCTGGCTGAAGCCGGAGACCGGCGTCATCAAGGCCGTGGTGGAAGTGGCGTGAAGGGAAGTTACGAGTTACGAGTTTCAGTTTGCCTCGCGCAGGAGCAGGTTGGCCCATTCCACTTTTTTACCGGTGCTCTGCAGCGAGAGTGGCCCGTGTGCCGGCTTTCCTGAAATGGTCACGTTGGTAAGGACCGGTTGGCCGTTCAGGGTGACGTACACCGTCTTGCCGATCACCGAGAGCCGGAGCCGGTTCCATTCGCCCGCTTTTTTCTCCGCCGGGGCAGGGGAAGGCAGGGCTTTTGCCAGCGCGTCGCCCAACCGAGTGCCGACCAGTTGTCGCCAGTCGCCCGGGTTGGCCGCGTCGCTCCAGCGGAAATCGGCGGAAAGGATGAAGTTGCCGACCTCTCCCTCCGAGGTCAGGGCCGGACCGGCACCGTCATGGGCGAGGGTCCAGTCGTGGACCAGCCAGTGCTGGCTGATTTCCGGGGTGACCTTCCAACCGCTCAAATCCACGCCGGTGTAGATCGGGTAAAACGGTTCCGGCGGCACCGCGATGTCCTGCGAAAGCAGTCCCACCTTGGTCGGGATCTCTTTCACCTGCAGGTTGCGGAATTCAGCCGGGGACCCCTCCGATTCCAGACCGATGTAGCCTTTGCGCGGGGTCGCCTGATGACCGCGCGTCACGACCTTGCCATTCACGGCCAGGGAGATGTCGCCGTCGATGCACTCGATCCGGTAGTGGTTCCACTCGGGCGAGGACTTCATGCGCTTCTCGGTCGGAAACGCGCGGTCGCCGCCCTTGCGCCCGTTTTCCGGCACCATTTTCGCACCGTGGATGGGAAAGACGTCGCCGTCCGAGGTGAACCAGTCGCCCTCCTGGCCGTCGAGCACCTGCACCTCGACGGCGCGCACAAAGGGCTGCCCGACTGCCGGAATCGGATCGGCCCAGACGTAGATGCCGGAGTTGCCTTTGGGCTTGAGGTGCCGCCAGTCCGCCTCCAGCACGAAATTCTGGTACATCTTCTCCGTGCGCAGGATGCCTGTGGGCACGCCGGTGCAGTGGATGAGCCCGTTGGTGACCGTGAAGGTGTTCGGCGCGCAGTTGATGTTCACCCAGCCGCTGAGATCGTGGCCGTTGAAGAGCGGCTTGAAACCGTCCTCGGCGAAGACTGCGGAAACGAGGAGCAACGACGTGGCAGCGGCGACAAGTTTCATGGCTGGAGCATGCAAGGAGACGCCCGGAAATCACAATCCCGTAGGGGCGGAAAATGTGACAGTCTGGTGACGATACGCTTTGTTCCTCGACGGAACCGCCCAATCTCAGTGTGGTCATGCGTATGATTTTTCCGGGCCTGACGAAGCAGGCCAAGAACCTGGTAGCATGCCGGCGCTCCAATCTGTTCCGTTCCTGGTTCGGAGTGCTGGCGATGCTCCTGGCCTCCGGGCTCGCCGGGAACGTGCAGGGCATGGTGGTCACTTGGGGACGGAATACCTGGGGCCAGTTGGGCGATGGCAGCACCGAAGACCGCCTGCTCCCCGTCCAAGTGGATCCGGCCAACAGTCTGGGGGGACTGAAAGTCAAGGCGCTGGCCAGCGGGCAAGCTCACAGTCTCACCCTGACCACAGACGGACGGGTGCTGGCGTGGGGGCGCAACAGCTCGGGAGCTTTGGGCGATGGCACCCACGAGGATCACTACCTGCCGACGCCGATAGCCGCCTCGGGGGCGCTGGCCGACAAATCCCTGATTGCCATAGCTGCCGGTCAGGATTTCAGCCTCGCCGTCGCCAGCGATGGAAAGGCCTATGCCTGGGGCAACAATGCCCAGGGAGAGCTGGGCAACGGCGATACCACCGACCAACCGACGCCGGTGCCGGTCGCCGCCGATGGAATTCTGACCAACAGATCGGTCGCGCTGGTGGCGGCCGGCAGCTACCACAGCCTGGCCGTCACGACCGATGGACAGGTGGTGGCCTGGGGATACAACCGTACCGGCGAACTGGGCGACGGCACTACCGTGTCCCATACCTCGCCGGTCGCGGTGAACACCAATGGCGCCCTGGCCGGACAACGCATCATCGCCGTGGCCGCGGGTGAATACCACAGCCTGGCCTTGTCCGATTCGGGCACGGTCTTTGCCTGGGGATTGAATTTCGACGGGCAACTGGGGGATGGAAGCGGCCTCGACAGCAGTTTCCCGGTGGCTCTGGACCGGACGAACCTGTTCGCCAGCAAGGCGGTCGTTGCGATTGCCGCCGGGCTGGGGCACAGCCTGGCACTCACGGAGGATGGTGTCGTTTACGCCTGGGGCGACAACAGCGTGGGCCAGTTGGGCGATGGCACCACACAGGAGCGGGACACTCCGGTGCCGGTGGGAACCAACGGCGTTTTTGTCGGGAAACGCCTGACCGCCATCGCCGCCGGTGCGGGTCACAGCCTGGCTCTGGCGGACGACGGCCAGCTTTACGCGTGGGGAGCCAATGTCTTTGGAAGGTTGGGCGATGGGTCCGAGTCGCAGCGCAACCTTCCGGTGGCGGTGGACATGAGCGGAGTCCTTGGGGATCAGGTCATCACGGCCCTGGCTGCGGGATCGCAGGCGTTTCATTCCATGGTTTTAACCGTGGGCCGGCCCCCCAAGACCGAAATCTCCCGTTCCAATGACGGCATTCATTTCAAAGTCACCGGCTCGCCCTCAACGACCTACCAGTTTCAGCGGACAGCCACCCTTTCAACACCCGTTTTGTGGCTCCCGATCACCAACCTGACCACCGATGTCGATGGTATCTTGAACTATCAGGATCAAGTGCCCGAGGGGCAGGCATTCTGGCGGTTCACCCCGCCGTGACGACGGCGAAAGTCTGACGCGCGACGGGCGCGGGACTGAATCGACCCGGGGGAGGGCGCGGTTCCACCCGCGCATTGTACTTCCGTTCCTCGGGGGACGGACTGAAACCGGCTGGCCTTTTCCCGGTCATCTGTTCAGATTCGTAGTCAGATTCACCACCAGCCGTCACCACTCCCATGAACATCTACCTTCCTTCGCCCAATCGCCGCCGCTTCCTGCGCGGGCTTGGGCTCGGTGCCGCCGTGTTCGCCACTCCCGGCCTGTTCGCTGAGGCGCTGATGCCGACGCCGGCCCAGACCGAAGGGCCATTCTACCCTGACCACCTCCCGCTCGACACGGACAACGACCTGATCATGGTGAACAACGACCTCACGCCGGGCGTGGGCGTCGTGACCTACCTGAGCGGCCGTGTCCTC
Organism: uncultured Verrucomicrobiota bacterium; assembly: GCA_903922605.1. Lineage (GTDB taxonomy): Bacteria > Verrucomicrobiota > Verrucomicrobiia > Limisphaerales > UBA9464 > CAIVQB01. The sequence continues at coordinate 171,515 of CAIXUG010000064.1, read as the reverse complement.
GACGCCCACGGGGCTCCGGTGCGCAATGCGCTCGTCGAGATCTGGCAGGCCGACAGCAATGGCGTGTACCTGCACACGAAGTCCGAGAAGGGTGCGCACCGCGACCAGCATTTCCAGGGCTTTGGCCGCTTCCTCACCGGGTCGAGCGGTGAGTACCTCTTCCGCACGATCAAGCCGGTGCCGTACGCGCCCCGCACGCCGCACATCCACTTCAAGGTGAAGCGCGGCGGGCAGGAGTTGCTCACCACCCAGTGCTACATCAAGGGCCACCCGATGAACGACAACGACGGCGTGGTGAAGGACATCAAGGACGCCAAGCAGCGCGCCCTGGTCATGGTCGATTTCAAACCGTTGCCGAAAGCACGCGCCGGCGAACTCACCGCGAAATTCGACATCGTCCTCGGCGTCACGCCCGAAGGCTGAATTTGATTTTTCGTAACCCCAACCCTTTCTGAACGCCTTTCCTTCTATGAAACGACTCGTCCTCTCCACGCTTGCCCTGCTGGCCGCGCTTAGCGTCACCGCAACCGCCACCGCCCAGGACTGGGCCAAGGCCCGCCTCGAAAAATCCCCGCGCCACGGCGAATGGGTGAAAGTCAAACACGGTGACCGCGAGGTGAACTGCTTCATCACGTACCCGGAGGTGAAAGACAAGGCCACCGCCGTGGTCGTCATCCACGAAATATTCGGCCTGTCGGACTGGGCCCGCAGCGTCACGGATGAACTTGCCGAGGCCGGTTACATTGCTATCGCCCCCGACTTGCTGTCCGGCAGCGTCCCCAATGGCGGAACCGAGGAACTCGTCAAGAGCGGGGGCAATGTGGGCAAGGCCATCCAGGCATTGCCGCCCGCGCAGATCACGGCGGACCTCCAGGCCGTCACCGACTACGTCAAGAACCTGCCTGCGTGCAACGGCAAGGTGGCGGTGGGCGGTTTCTGCTGGGGCGGCGGCCAGACCTTCCGCTTCGCGACGAACACCAAGGACGTCAAGGCCGCCTTCGCCTTCTACGGCACCGGGCCGGAGAAACTCGAGGACGTCGCGCGGATCAGCTGCCCGGTCTACGGCTTTTACGCCGGTAACGACGCCCGCGTGGACGCGACCATTCCCACCTCGACCGCGCTGACCAAGCAGGCCGGCAAGACCTACGAGCCGGTGATCTACGACGGCGCCGGCCACGGCTTCATGCGCGCCGGCGAGGCCCCCGACACCAACGCTGCCAACAAAAAGGCCCGCGAGGACGCCTGGAAGCGTTGGCTGACGGAACTGAAGAAGCTGTAAGGGGCGGAACGGTTTTCCGGCCAGACTGTCTCATTGGAGTGATGGGGACACTCAGTCTTGCGAATGGGGGCTTCTTCTTTGGGGCCGTCGGGCAGATGTTGTTCTACGGGAACCTGTTTCCTCGGATTTCACCGTGGCTGTTGGCGGTATTGACGCTCGTGCCCTGGTTCACGGTCTATACCGCCACCTTCTGCAAGCAACCGCTGTTCGGTCCCCGTTCGATGCGGCACTGCCTCATCTTTGTCATGGCTTGGTATCTCGGTGTGGCGCTGCTGGCCGAAGTGCTTACGCTGGTTTTGTCGCCGCTTCCTCCGGAACATTTCTCGCTGAATGTGGCCCGGGGTATCATCTACCTGCCTGGCAGTGTCAGCATCTTCGTCTTTGTCCGCGCCTGCATCGTTTTGCGCCAGATCGAGACCAGGCGGCCGACCGGTACTGCCACTTCTCAATGACTGAAATCGAACCCAGAGACTAATTCGGTCTTGAAGTATCGTAACCGTCCCGTAACACGCCGGTCATTCCGGCAATGAGACATACCCTGGCTCTGGCAACATTCATCGGCGCGACCCTTGGGGCGAGCGCGGCGGGCCTCCCGCTGATCGCCTCCGAACTGTACAATCCGACCAACGTCTGGACCGTCCACCTGCGCTTCACCGCCGATGAATGGAAGGCGTTGGAACCCAAGCGCGGGGAAGGGGGCGGCGGCTTTGGCCCGATGGCGGATCTGGGCGGGCGCGATTCGATGCTTCAGGGCTTGCCCGGCAAGCGTAACGGCCTGTCCTCGTCCATGATGGGACTGGAGTTCGAGTACGTTCACGCGGACCTGGAACTGGGCGGCATCACCTTCACCAATGTGGGCGTGCGCTACAAGGGCAACGGCACCTATATGGAATCGCAGGGCGGCAACAAGCGCCCTTTGAAGGCCGACCTGAACAAGTTCGTGAAGGGCCAGAAGCTCGCCGGCCACAGCACGCTGGATTTCCAAAACAACACCACCGACGCGGGCATGATGAATGACACGCTGGCCTACCGGCTTTTCCGCGACGCCGGCGTGCCCGCGCCGCGTACGACCTACGCCAAGGTCTATGTGGATGCCCCGGGCGCCCACACCAACACCTACTTCGGCCTCTACACGATGCCTGAGAATGTGGACGCCGCGTTTGCCAAGGACCGGTTCGGCGTGAAGGGCGGCATGATCCTCAAGCCCGTCACATCAAAGCTGTTTTCCGATCTGGGCGATGACTGGTCGAAGTACGAGACCCCCTACGACCCCAAGACCAAGCCGGTCGAGCTGCAGAAAAAGCGCCTCATCGAGTTCGCGAAGTTCGTTTCGCACGCGGAAGACGCAGATTACGCCCAGCGTCTGGCGGACTTCATTGATCTGGATGCATTTGCCCGGTACCTGGCGGTCAACGTCTGGCTGGCCAACTTCGACAGCATTCTCGACATGGGGCAGAACTTTTACCTGTACCTCGACCCGCGCTCGAACAAGTTCACCTTCATCCCGTGGGATCTCGACCACTCGTTCGGCACCTTCGGCATGAAGGGCTCCCAGGAGGAGCGCGAGCAGCTCAGCATCACGCATCCGTGGACCGGCTCGAACCGCTTCCTGGAGCGCACCTTTGCCGTCGCGGCTTTTAACCAGCGCTACCGCGCAGAACTGGAGCGCATCAACACCACTCTCGGCAAGCCGGAGCGTCTGCAGGCCCAGGTGGACGAGGTAGGTGCCGCCATCCACGACGCGGTAGCCGAGGAAGGCGCGGACAAGCGCCAGCGCTTCGAGCAGTCCGTCGCGGGCCAGACCCCCGCCCCCGGCGGTCCTGATGGCAACTTCCGCGGCCCGGGCAACGAGGGTGATCGCGGTAATGGTGGCGGTCCCACGCCGGGCAATGGTCCCCAGGCGGGCGGCATGCGGATGACGCGGCGTGTTCCCGGTGGTGGTGATGGTGGCTTTGGTTTCCCCTCCTCCAAGCCGATCAAGGCGTTCGTGGTCGCCCGTAGCGCGTCGGTCACCGACCAGCTCTCGGGCAAATCGAAGGGAAAGGAAGTTCAGGACCGGATGTTTGGCGGTGGTCCCGGAGGTCCGGGTGGTCGGGGAGGTCCGGGCGGCCCCGGTGGGCGAGGAGGTCCGGAAGGATTTGGCCCCGGCAATTTCCTCGCGGAACCGTTGCTGGCCCTCGCGGACAGTGACAAGGACGGCCAGCTGTCCCCGGCGGAATTCCATGCGCTGGGTGAGAAATGGTTTACGGCCTGGGATGCCGACAAAAAGGGCGAAGTGCAGCAGGCCCAGATCACCAAGGGGCTGAACACGGCCTTCGCGCCGCCTCCCGGCACGGATGGCCCGCCTGGCGGACCGGGCGGTGGCGGCTTTGGCCCGGGCAATTTCATCGGCCCGGCTCTGCTGGTCGCGATGGATGAAAACAAGGACAAGACCGTGACCCAGGCCGAGTTCCTCGGTGCCTTCGACCGCTGGGCCAAGAGCTGGGACAAGGATCAGAAGGGCTTCCTCAATGAGGACAAGCTTCGCGACGGGATCAACAAGGACTGGATGGGGCCCCGTATGGGCTTTGGCGGCCCGCCCGGTGCCGGTGGTCCTCCGGGCGGCGGCCCGCGCCCCAACTGAGCGTGTCCCTTCGGCGAGAGAAACCAGGGCGTGCTCATGGGCAGGCCTTGGGTTCCGCGAAGTTTTGGGGTGCGCTGGTGCTCCGGCGCTTTGCACGGACGGTTCCCTCCACGCCTGAGAGCGCTCTGATTACCGTTGCCTGCCTCGCAAAGCGGTGCAGCAGCACCGCACTCCAAGACGCTGGCGCGCTCATCCAGAGCGTCGGGATGGCGCACTCGATGGGGGTTGATTGGGGAAGGGGTTAGAGGACGGGCGGGACGCGCCGTCCTACTTTCGGCCTCCTTCACACTCGGAATTCGCAACTCGTAATTCGCGATTCGCCTGTCCCCAAAATCACCGCTTGAGTTTGGCAATTTGTCAGCGAAGTTAGCCGCGCAACGCAAGTTGCGGCTCTTTTGAAATTTCCCTGCCCGGTGCGTGTATCGAGGCTCATGTCCTTCGACCTTGTAACAAAACACGGGAGCACAAGACGGTGCATATAACTGCCGCCAGGCCTTAACTGGAAGGCGAACGTTGCCCGTTGCTCCCACCTAGTCCTCAGGTAGAAGGAACTGCTTCCCACGGCCAGGGTGGGGATTTTTCATTTTCCGGCATCCGGCGGTGCCGGAGCCTTTCTTTCGGCGAGTTTTACGGTTTCCAACCAAATGGGACCGCCGCAAGAGGTGTCGAACTCGGTCGCTGCCGCGATGCCCATTTGGGCGATTTCCTCCGGCGACTCCAGCCGGTCATAGCTGGCGAACATCGCTCCGAGAGCCAGCCGCATTCCCGAGCCCATCGCCCAGAATTTTCCGAACTCGTGCACCTCCCGGTAGGAGTACAGCCCGAAGATGCCACTCGGTGCCGCGATGAGACAGTCAAGCTGGCTGGACTCGTAGGATTGTCCGTCCTTGTCCTCCCTCGTTTCGAGGAAGAATTTCTCCTTCAAATTCCGGTGCATTTTCAGCGCCGTTTCAAAAATGTGCTGCTTCGACTGGAAGGAAAAATCACCGGGGCATTTATCGATCAGGCTCCCAAAGACATCGTGATGGGCCGCGTCTCCGACCAAGCCCACGTGGGCCGTGCCGACCCGGTGGAGCTTGGTTGCCGACAAGTCATACGGGGGGCGGAGCTTCGTGCTGCCAAACGAAGTCTGACTGTCGGCCGCGATGACGGCCCGGCCTGCTTTCTTGACGACGACTACGACGGACATTCGCCAACGATAGCGTCTTTTCGCGGCCGTTGACCAGCAGGATGGTGGCAGATTGCGGCTCGACGATGGCCGGGTCTTGGCGAATCTTCTTCAGCGTGGCTAAGGCTGAATTTTCCAACGGGAAAGCTGCTCTGTCAGTGTTTCTTGCCGGAATGCTCGCGCCGGTGGTGGTCGCCGGGGAGCCGCAGAAAGCATCGGTGGCCGCCGTCGTTGTGCCGTTTACCCAGCTGGGACACGTGCCGCTGGTTCAGGTCGACGCCGGATCAAGGACTTGGAATTTTTTGGTCGATACAGGGGCGCTTATTTCCGTCTGCCGGCCGGAGTTTGCGCTGCTGACTGCGGGCACCACGAATGCAAGTGCGCGGTCGCATTTGAATTTCGTGGGCGACAACGGCATCCCCGCATCGCTTCCGGTCGTCACGGCACCCTTGGTCCGCCTCAAAGGCAGGGCATTTGTCAATGTCCCCATGGCGGTCAGCGACCTCTCGCGGCTCACTTCCAGCTTGGGCATCCCTTTGGATGGTCTGCTGGGGTTTCAGTTTTTCCAAGGCTGCCAGTGGACCTTGGATTACGGCGCCGGCGAGCTGCGGTTGGCGCCGACGAACTCCGCCCCCGAGCTGACGGGAGCGAGTCAGGAGTATGTCCTGCGCAATGGCACTCCATGCGTGAGTGTCGAACTACAAGGGCAAACCATGGTTTTCATGATCGACAGCGGTTTTTCCGGCGCTCTCGTTCTGCCAGCCGAAAAATTGGGGCTGCGCTTTACCGCACCTGCGCACGCCGGCGCACCGGTCCAAATGATTTCCGGCAGGACGGAAAGCCGCGTGGGCCGGCTGGCGGATGGTTTTCGGCTGGGCGGTCTCGATTTCATCGAGCCGACCATGTCAACGACCTCGCCTGACCGGTATGCTTTGGGTGCGCTGGTATTGGACCGCTTTGCCGTCACATTTGATCCCGCACGCCAGCGGGTGCGTTTCCTGCCCAATCAGACGGGGCGGGTGCGGCTGCCGGCGGTCCGGAGTACGGGCATTGCGTTTGACCGGTCAGTGAATCCGTGGAACGTGCTGTTTGTATTTTCCGAAAGCGCCGGGACGGTCCGTCAGATTCGGCCGGGGGACCGATGCCTCCGGATCAATGGGGAACCCGTTTCAGCCTGGTCGCGGGACCGCTACGAAAACACGGCCGACCAGACCGATGTCCTGCATCTGACGATGGCTCGTGAAGGCGACCAGTTCGAGGTGGACGTGCCCGTATATGTTCAGGTGCCCTGAAACGGTGTGAGTCATGGTGAGGGCACTTGGCAGGCGGGCCTGTGTGGGTATGCTGGTGCTTAGAAGACGAACGCCGTGGGCTGACTTGACCGCCCGTTAACAGTTTGTCTCGCCTGGCCGAGAATGAGATCCGAAAAAACAAAGGGCATCGGCTTCCGAATCCTGATCGGCGCAAGCCTCGCCGCCATGCTATGGCTGGCGATCTATTGCTACGGCGTGCTCAGCCGTGATGTGCGTGCCGTGAGGATCAATCACACCCAAAAGGATGTCCTGCGACTTGCCGGGCCGCCGGTATATGTGAGGGGGGTGATTCCATTCATCTGCGGGGAACGGTGGATGTACGGGCCGAAATACGATCTGGTTCAAGCATTTGATCCCAGAAATCCGACCTTCTATCACTTTCACCTCAGGATGTTTGGCCCGGCCAAGGGTGATACCGTGGTTGAATTTAATTTCGACGGAGTGGTTACTAATGTTTTCAAGGCCCCGTAGTGGGTCGAGGCAAGATGCCATTCGGCACAGCCAGCCCGTCGCATCTTCCTTCTGACTCCCAACTCTGGCTCGACGCTGTCCGCTTCTTCGCGAATCTTCTCCAGCGTGGCTCAGGCCGACCTCTTTAACGCACCCGCGCCGCCGGTAACGGCGACAGCGGAGCCCCCGTCGGCCGCCTTTGCCACCTCGGCCCCGCTCGCCGCCCGGATGCGTCCGCGCAACCTCGCCGAATACGCCGGGCAATCCCACATCCTCGCGCCTGGCCAATTGCTGCGCCGGGCCATCGAGGCGGACCGGGTCCAGTCGCTCATCTTTTTCGGCCCGCCGGGTACCGGGAAGACCTCGCTTGCCCAGATCATCGCCACTCAGACGAAGGCGAAGTTCGAGCGGCTTAGCGGCGTCGAGTCCAACGTGGCCGACATGCGCCGCGTGCTCGCTGCCGCGTCGAACCGCCTGCTCAATTCCGGCCAGCCGACCATCCTCTTCATCGACGAGATCCACCGGTTCAGCAAATCGCAGCAGGACGTGCTGCTGCCGGATGTCGAGAGCGGCGTGGTGAAGCTCATCGGCGCGACGACCCACAACCCGTTTTTCTTCGTCAACTCGCCGCTCGTCTCCCGTTCGCAGATCTTCGAGCTGCGCCCGCTCACGGAGGAGGAAATCCTCGGCCTGCTGCGCCGGGCGCTGGCCGATGCCGAGCGCGGCCTGGGCCACCTGAAGATCGCCGCCGAGGACAACGCCCTCGCGCACATTGCGCGGGTTTCGGATGGCGACGCGCGCAAATCCCTCAACTCGTTGGAGATCGGTGCACTGACCACGCCGCCGGGACCTGACGGGGTGATCCACTTCGACCTCGCCGTTGCGGAGCAATGCATCCAGCAGAAGGCGATCGTGTACGACGGCGACGGCGACGCGCACTACGACACGATCAGCGCCTTCATCAAATCCATGCGCGGCTCGGATCCGGATGCCACGCTCTATTGGCTGGCGAAGATGATCCATGCCGGCGAAGACCCGCGCTTCATCGCCCGGCGCATTGTCGTGCATGCGGCGGAGGATGTTGGCCTGGCCGATCCCATGGCGCTGGTGCTTGCGCGGGCGGCGGCCGAGGCGGCAGAGTTCATCGGCTGGCCTGAGGCGCGTATCCCGATCGCCGAGGCCGCGCTCTACATCGCCACGGCCAACAAGAGCAATTCAGTCATCACGGCCATCGATGCCGCCCTCGCAGATGTGAAGTCGGGCCGCACGTTGGAAGTGCCGTCGCACCTGCGCGATGCGCACTATCAGGGCGCGAAGCGGCTCGGCCATGGCGAGGGCTACCGCTACGCGCACGACTACGAGGGGCATTTCGTGCCGCAGGATTACCTGGGCCAGCCGCGCCGTTATTACGAGCCCAGCGACCAAGGCGTGGAGAAGAAGATCAAGGAACGGGTGGAACGCTGGCGGGCGCTGGCGGATGCGGCTCGGAAGGAAGCCGGTGGCTCCACCGCTGCCGACCAACCCGCATGAGCGACCTGGCCGAAGCCAGCGAGTTGGCGGCCGCCAAGACGACGCTGCGCCGCGAAGTTCGCGCCCGCGTCGCACTGCTGACTCCGGAGCAGCGCGCCTTAGCGGCCAGTGCTTTTCTTCAGCGCATGATGGCGTGGTCCGTCTGGCGCGAGGCTCGTACGCTATTGTTAACGTGGTCATTGCCTGACGAGCTTTCGGCTACCGGTCTGATCGCGGCAGCACTGGCGGCGGGCAAGCGGGTGACGCTGCCCGGTTTTGATCCCGCCACCGGCCAATACGTCGCCTACGAGGTCAACCACCACGAGGATGACCTGGTCGCCGGCAAGTTCGGTGTCCGGGAACCGCACCCGGATCTTCTTAAGGTTTCTCTTACCGAACTGGACTTGGTTATCGTTCCCGGCGTAGCGTTCGACGCCGCGGGAAATCGGCTCGGCAGAGGCAGAGGCTTCTATGACCGGTTACTCGCAGAGGCTACTTGTGCGGACTTCTGCGGAATCGGGTTTGACGAGCAGATCGTGACCCGGGTGCCGGTGGGGCCGCACGACATTCAACTTCATTACTTGCTGACACCGTCGCGAGTCCTGATCTATCGCGCGGCGGAGTGCTGAAACCATGCAGACGGAGACTGTGCTCATCGTGGCACTGCTGTGCGCTGGCGCCGGTTATGGCGTCGGTTTTGTCATATCCCGGCTCAAGGAACGCGCCCTGCGGGCCGAGCTCAGCGCCAAGGAGCGGGAACAGGAGGAAAAGCTCCGTCGCAGTTCCGAGGCCGCCCAGCTTTCCGCCAAGGTCGCCGCCCAGGAACAGCTCGTGCGGGACCGCGCCGATCTGGAAAAATCCCTCGCCTCCCAGCGCGAGGCCATCACGACCGACGAACGCCGCATCGCCGAGCGCGAGTCGCTGGTCAACCGGCAGATGGACCGTTTTGCGCTGCAGGAAACGGACCTGCGCCAGCGTGCCGAGCAGATTGACACCTCCCGTACCGACCTGGAAAAGGAACGCATCGACCTGCGCCGGCTGGCTGCCGACTGCAAGGCGCGGATGGAGCAGGTATCCGGGCTCGACAGCGCCTCCGCCCGCACGCTGCTGCTCAAGGAGATCGAGCGCGAATCGTCCAAGGACGCCGCCGACCTTTCCCGCCACATCCTCGATGACGCGCGGCACCGCTCCGAGGAGCAGGCCCGGCGCATCCTGGCCACCGCGCTGCAGCGCTACGCCGCCACCCATACCTTTGAAACGACCACCGCGACGGTCGCGCTGACCGGTGACGACATGAAGGGCCGCATCATTGGCCGCGAAGGGCGCAACATTCGCGCCTTCGAGGCCGTGACCGGCGTGACTGTGCTCGTGGATGACACGCCCAATGCCGTGGTGCTTTCCGGTTTTGACCCGGTGCGCCGCGAGGTCGCCCGTCAGTCCATGGAGCGGCTCATTCTGGATGGGCGCATCCACCCGACCCGCATCGAGGAGGTCGTAAACGCGGTGACCACGGAGATGGACGGATTCATCCAGCGCACCGGCGAGGACGCCGTGTTCCGCTCCGGCCTGCCACCGCTGAATCCCGAGGTGGCGAAGGTCCTGGGCAAGCTGCACTTCCGGCACAGCTATTCGCAGAACGTGCTGGAGCACTGCGTCGAGGTGGCGCACCTGTGCGGCCTGATGGCGGCAGAAATGGGCGAGAACATCCAGGCCGCCAAGCGGGCCGGTCTGCTCCACGACATCGGCAAGGCGATGACCCACGAGATCGAGGGGCCCCACGCCCTCGTCGGGGCCGATTTCCTCAAGCGCCACGGCGAGCCGCTCGACATCGTCAATGGCGTGGCCAGCCACCACCAGGAGGTCGCCCACGAGAACCTCTACGGCATCCTCGTCGCCGCCGCCGACGCGATCAGCGCCTCGCGCCCCGGCTCCCGCAGCGAGAGCATGACGACCTATATCAAGCGGCTGGAGAACCTGGAGCAGATCGCCCTGAGTTTTCCCGGGGTGGAAAAGGCGTTCGCCGTCCAGGCCGGTCGCGAATTGCGGGTGGTCGTGCGCCCGGAGGTGGTGGATGACAGCGCCTCGTTGCTACTGGCCCGCCAGCTCGCCCGCAAGATCGAGGACGAACTCCTGTATCCGGGGCAGATCCGGATCACAGTCATCCGCGAGACACGCTGCGTGGAATTCGCGAAGTAGGGCGGCCCGGGTGCGATGCTCGGTCTGGCAAACCGCTCCAACCTGTCCGATGAAACGCCGGCCCCTCCAACGTCTGATCGGCGGAATTGCCGTGGTGGCTTTGCTGCTGCTGGCCGGGGCGCTCGCGTATTCGCTGCACTACCGCGTGCCCGCCGAAGACCGCGTGGCCGAGGATTTCCTTTCGACCATGAGCCGGCAGCGCTCGCGGGGAATCAGTCCCTCCGAAGTGAAGACTAACCCCCCGGTGCCGGTGCCGGCCCTGGTCCGCGTCATGGTCCGGCCGGACTCGGCGTTCACCCGGCTTTATCGAAAGACATGGGACAATCTCCCTTCGTGGCTCAAACGCCATTGCCCGCGTCCCTTGGACGAGCGCACCCGTGGTGTGCTGGTGCGGATGTACCTCATGAATCACGAAAATCAGGCCGACGCGCTGCCGGTTCTGGCGGCGGCGCTGACGAATCCCCACAGCGGCAACCGGACCGCGGCGCTGGCGCTCTTTCACGACGTGGGAATCTGGGTGCCCGATACCATCGTGGAACCGGCGCTGAAGGGCTTGCAGGACACGAATGCCGCCGTCCAGCTGCAAGTCCTCGAATCGCTCCAGAAAGTCTGGCCAACCCAGCCCGACCTGGCCCGCCGGATCGATGAGATGCGACACGAGGCAAAGCCGTGAGCCGAAGGTGAGGTGTGACGCCTCCCTGTTTCACTCGAAATTCAAAATTCGAAACTCGGCATTCTCCGTAAATCCCCATTTAAGGCAGGTTGTCCCCTTCCGCGAAACCCCGCACCTTAGCCCCAAGGATGGGGCGCAAACCGTCAACACAATGGGACTTCGGGGAACTTTTCCCGGTGGCGGAGACGCGCCAGGTGTTCTCGGTCACTGACCTCACGTTGCGGTTGAAGAAGCTGATTGAGAAGGAGTTTGCGAAGGTCTTCGTCAGCGGCGAAATTTCCAACTGGCGGCTGCAATCCTCCGGGCATGCCTATTTCGTGCTCAAGGATGCCAACGCGCAGCTCAACTGCGTGCTCTTCCGGGGCGAGGATGGGGTGGATCGCGCATTTCTGCGCGATGGCGCACGGGTGACACTCGGCGGCGAACTGACCGTGTACGAGCCCCGGGGTGCCTACCAATTGCGGGTCACGTCGGCTGAAGTGCAGGGCGTGGGCGCCCTGCAGGCGGCCTTTGAGCGGCTCAAGGCAAAGCTGAATGCCGAAGGCCTGTTTGACCCGGCGCGCAAACGTCAGATTCCGGCCTTTCCGCGGCGCATTGGTCTGGTGACATCCCCGACCGGCGCGGCGATTCAGGATGTGCTGCACGTGATTGGCCGGCGGTTCGCCGGACTGGAAATCGTGCTCGTACCCGTGCGGGTGCAAGGGAAGGGCGCGGAGGTGGAAATTGCGGCCGCCATTGCCTTGCTTAACCGCTGGGCCGCCGCCGAAGCCGGTGAGAAAGCCAGTAAGCCAGTAAGTGAGATTAGCCCCCCTGACCTACTGGCTTACTCGCCCACTGGCTCACTCTCTTCTTCTCGTCTGGACGCGATCCTTCTCACGCGCGGCGGTGGCTCGCTGGAGGACCTGTGGTGCTTCAACGAGGAAGTGGTCGCTCGGGCCATCGCGGCCTCGGCGGTGCCCGTGATCTCCGCCGTCGGTCACGAGATTGATTTCACGATCGCCGACTTTGTGGCCGACCTGCGTGCGGCGACACCGAGCGCGGCGGCGGAGATTCTCACGCAGGGTTACGTGGGTTGCGCCGGTTTCGTGAACGCCGCCGGTCAGCGGCTGCGGCAGCTGACGCGGCAGCGCCTGGAATGGTCGCGGGACGAATGGCGAGGCCTGGGTCGCCGTTTCCTGCGCTGCCATCCCCGCCGCCGGCTCGAAAACCAGGCGCAGCGGGTGGACGATTACACGGGAACACTGCTGCGGCTCGCCCGGGGAGCCATCCGGGCCGAGCAGCAACGACTGACCGTGTGGTCCCGGCGTATCGTGGCGCTCAAGCCCGCCAACGCCATCCAGCGTCGGCGGGCCGATGTGGAAGAACTTCGCCGTCGCCTGCTGAATGCTGCGAAGACCGGGCTGATCGCACCCCGCACCGACGTCGCCCGGCTGTCTGAGGCGTTGCGCCTGCTGTCCCCGCTCAACGTGCTGGAACGGGGCTACTCGATCACGCTGGATGCCGCCACGGGAGCCGTGGTGCGCTCGGCCAAGGCCGCTCCTACCGGGCGACTCCTGCGCACACGGCTGGCGCAAGGCGAGATCGAATCGGTCGTGGTCGCGAGGGAGGGTGCGGTTCCACCCGCGCCGTAAATTTCTTCGCGCTGGGCACGTACAAATTATCCCATTTGCACACTTTACGTTCTGGATTTTCAATTTTCTCGGCGGAGAAGACATATGGGGCGCGGGTGGAACCGCGCCCTCCCAGAGCCACCTACTCAGGCAATCGCCATACCATCTCCTGACTCCTGTCTCCTCCCCACCTTTTACCTTTTTCCTTCCCCTCAAACTTCCCTGAAACAAATCGCCGGCTCGCCGGTTATATCCCCTGGTGCGCGGATTCCGCGTCGTCTGACTGATCATCTTATGAACTATCGCCGCAATGCCCTGATTCTGCTCACCACCGTCGCCGCCGCCGCCGCCCTGAACGCGGCCACGGAGGAAACCCTCGCCAAGAAATTCACGGCCGCCTCCGGTGGCAAGCTCGTCGTGGACGTGGATTTCGGGGCCATAGAGGTCACCACCACCGCCGACAATGAGGTCAGCATCGATGTTTACCGCAAGGTCGGCCTGAAATCGGAGGAGGCCGAGAAGAAGTATCTAGCCGAGCGTCCGGTCACCTTCCAGCGGGATGGCGACACCGTGACGGTGCGCTCCCGCAAGGCGGGCAAGAGCAGCTGGAACTGGAGCTGGGGAGGCCAGAAGCTGGAGGGCAAATACATCGTGCACGTGCCGGCGAAATTCAACGTCAAGCTCAACACCAGCGGCGGCCATATCATGGTCAGCGATCTCACGGGCGAGGTGAAGGCCGACACCAGTGGTGGATCCCTGAAGTTTGCCCGCATTCACGGGCCGATCAATGGTGACACCTCAGGCGGCAGCATCCATCTGACGGATTGCGATGGCACGCTCAAGGTGGACACCAGCGGCGGGGGCATCGAATCCACCGGCGGTTCGGGCTCGTTGCACGCCGACACGTCCGGGGGCGGCATCACGGTGAAAAACTTCGCCGGACCGGCCCACCTCGACACCTCCGGCGGCGGCATCAAGGTGGAGAACGTTACGGGAGCGGTGGATGCCTCCACTTCTGGCGGCTCGATTTCCGCCCGTTTTTCCGCCCCGTTGGGCGGGGCGGTGAAGCTGGACACCTCGGGCGGCGGCATCACGGTGGCAGTGCCGGCCAATGCCGCTTTCGATCTGGATGCCGACACCTCGGCGGGCAGCGTGTCCTGCGATCTGCCGATTACCATCGTCGGCAAGAAGGAGCGTGACCACCTCAAGGGCGCGGTGAACGGCGGCGGCGTCAAAGTCGCGCTCGATACCAGCGCCGGCAGCATCCACGTCCTCAAGCTGGACTGACCCGCTGGGACTTCCGTTCCCGCACGGGCGGAGGCTTGATCCACTGGGTATGGCGCTCCAGAATTCGTAGTGTATGGAGCGCATCCCAACCATCGCCCTGGTGGGCGATCACGACGAACGAATCACCGCCCATGTGGCCATCCCGCAGGCCCTCGAAGCCGCGCGAACTGCTGCCGGGGCCGCGGTCGAGTGGTGCTGGCTGGGGTCGGACGCGGTGACGACCTCCTCTCTGGCCCGGTTCGACGGTTTCTGGCTCACGCCCGGAAGCCCGTACCGCTCGATGGACGGGGTTTTGGCAGTGGCCCGGTATGCACGGGAGCAGGGGATCCCGTTGCTGGGCAGCTGTGGGGGCTTTCAACACGCGCTGCTCGAATTTGCGCGCAACGTCGTTGGCCTGGTGGAAGCGGACCACACGGAGACCAATGCCCTGGCAAGTGTACCGGTCATTGCGGCGCTGAACTGTGCCTTGGTGGAAGTGACGGATCGGGTACGGTTCGTGCATGGCAGCCGGCTTTTGGCGGCTTACGGGACTGCGGAGGCCCGTGAGGCTTATCATTGTCGGTTTGGATTGAACGAAACTTACCGTACGGCACTCGAAGAGGCCGGATTTTGGTTCACGGCCTTCGATGACGGCGGTGCGGTACGGGGCGGGGAACTGCGGGGCCATCCGTTCTTTGTGGGCACGCTGTTCCAGTCCGAGCGGCGGGCCCTGCGCGGTGAACCGGTTCCTTTGGCCAATGCCTTTGTGTCCGCAGTCGCGAATAAATAGTGCGAACCAAATGGTGATCTTTGACGTAGAGACAGTGACCGGAAGTTTCAATGCGCCGCGCCAGTCGGGAATAGTGAGGAACCGGTTACGAAATCCCGAAGTGAGCTTGAAATCAGTGAAAAGACGGAGGCGCTGTCAGTGCTGGCAGCATAGGTATGGCGGCGCGGCGCACTGAAGCCTCCGGTGGCTTGAAAATTCTGAAGTGGGGTGCCGTAGCGCGGTTGTGATGAGACACGGGCTGGTTGGCTGCCGTGGACATTGCAGTTTGGACCGAGCTACGGCCCCCACTTCTTGCTTGCATGATGTAACGTCACTGTCACGGACAAGGCAAGCCTGACTAATGGGAGGTATCGGGTATTGCCTATTGTCTGCGCGGGCCACCTTTCCCACTCTCTCCGGCATCCTATGGCTCAACGTTCGCTTCTTCTCGGTATCGATTCAGGCACGCAGTCCACCAAGGCGCTCGTGGTGGACGCCAAGTCCGGCAAGGTCCTCGGGGCCGGTTCCAGCGCCTACGATCTCATCCCCGGCCTGCCAGCCGGGGCGAAAGAGCAGCATCCGCACACCTGGCGCGAAGCCACGGCCAAGGCCATCCGGGCCGCGCTGAAAGAGGCGAAGGCGGGGGCAGGCGAAGTCGTCGCCATCGGTGTTAGCGGCCAGCAGCACGGCTTTGTGCCGCTCGACAAATCCGGCGAGGTCATACGCCCGGCAAAACTCTGGTGCGACACCGCCACGGCGGCGGAATGCGAGGAGATCACGGCCGCACTCGGTGGGCCGAAAGCGACGATCAAGGCTACCGGCAACGCGGTGCTGCCCGGCTTCACCGCCGGCAAGATCCTGTGGCTGAAAAAGCACGAGCCGAAAAATTTCGCGAAGCTCGCCACCGTCCTGCTGCCGCATGACTACCTGAACTTCTGGCTGACCGGCAATGCGTTCATGGAATACGGCGACGCCTCCGGCACGGCGCTGATGGACGTGCGCAAGCGCCGCTGGTGTGAGGCCGCCGTCAGGGCCATCGACGCCGACCTGCTCGGCAAATTGCCCAAACTTTCCTCGAGCGAAGTGCCCGCCGGCCAGCTCAGCGCGGCGACGGCGAAGGAGCTGGGCCTCAATCCCGGCATGCTCGTCAGCGCGGGCGGTGGCGACAACATGATGGGCGCCATCGGCACCGGGAACACGCGCGAAGGTGTGGTCACGGCCAGCTTTGGCACGAGCGGCACCATCTATGCCTGCGCGGACAAGCCGGTCGTGGATCCGCGCGGTGAGATCGCGGCGTTCTGTGACTCGACCAACCACTGGTTGCCACTGCTCTGCACGATGAACGTGACCGTCGCCACCGAGATGGTCCGGCGCGATTTCGAGCTCGACCATGCCGCCTTCGAGAAGACGGCGGCGAAGGCTCCCGCCGGGTCCGACGGCCTGCTGCTGCTGCCCTATCTCGAAGGCGAACGTACTCCCAACGTGCCCGATGGCACGGGGATCTTCTTCGGAGTGCGGCCCAAGACCTTTGCGGCGGCGCATTATGCGCGGGCGACGATGGAAGGCGTCACACTCGGCATGAACTACGGCCTGCGCCGCCTCGCGGAACTCGGCGTGAAAGCCACGCAGGTGCGCGCCACCGGGGGCGGTGCGAAATCGAAACTCTGGCGGCAGATCATGGCCGACGTCTTCAACGCCGAAGTCGTCACGCTCAAGGTGAGCGAGGGTGCGGCCTACGGTGCGGCCCTCCAGGCACTCTGGAGCTGGCGGCTTTCGAAGGGAGAGAAGGTCGGTATCGCCGACATCACCGACCAGTTCGTGACCCTCAACAAGGCTGAGACCGCCGTGCCGAACGCGAAGGCGGTGGCGACGTATGCCGAGCTGCAGGCGCTGCAGGACGAGCTGAGCCGCTCGCTACGCCCGGCCTTCGCGAAGCACCGGGCTTTGGTGAGCCGGTAAGCCTGTGCTTGTGGCGGCGGGCAAGTCCGATAAGCTACGGCCATGACTGCGACAGTGGATGCCATTTACGAGAACGGCCAATTCCGGCCGATCGGTCCGGTGGCGCTACCGGAGCACACTATGGTGCGCCTCGCCATTGAGGTGCAGCCTGATGGCAAGGAACGCCCCCAAGGGGAAGAGCTGGTCAAGCTGCTCCGCGCAACCCGTCCCAAACTGCCTTTTACTGCCGAGGAGTTTTACGAGATGACCCGGGGTGAGGAGTGATGCCCGTCTTGGTGGACAGCAACGTGTGGATTGACGCCTGGACTCATTTTGATGCGTCTTTTCGTGGGGATTTGTGGCTGCCAAAGCCCGCCCCGAAGTCCGCGAGGTCTTGGACTGCGGTGGTCCTCTACCGCTTTGGTCGGGGCAACCGTCAAGAGGCAGTCATACTTCAGCCCGTTGTCCGTCCATCTGGCGGTCGAAAGCGGCAGAGGGCTGCCGCAGTCCAAGACGCTAGCGCGCCGACCACTGCCTCGGCACAAGTCAGCCGCCGTTGTACATCATCGAATCAAGGACCTGCGGACAGTACGGCCACAATGGTGAGACGTTTGTGGAGGGCCGTTGCATGAATCCGAACGACTCGTTCGTCCCCGATCCAGTACCGCACAAACGCCGTGTGCGTTATGCGGGCAGGAACCCGCGCCGGTTTGAGGAGAAGTACAAGGAGCACGATCCGTCACGCTACACCGGAGACGTGGCCAAAGTGATTGCCAGCGGCAAGACCCCCGCCGGTTCCCACCGCCCCATCATGGTAGCGGAAATCTTGGAGGTGCTCAGGATACAGCCCGGGGCGGTGGTCGTGGATTGTACTCTGGGCTTCGGCGGACACGCTTTGGAATTGCTCACGCACATCGTTCCGGGGGGACGCCTCATCGGCCTCGACGTGGACCCCATTGAGCAGCCCAAGACCGTGGAGCGCCTGCGGGCGGCCGGTTTTGGCGACGATGTTTTTACGCCGGTCCGGCGCAACTTTGCCGGACTGCCGCAGGTGCTGGCCGAACTCGGTCTCGACAGTGCTGATGCCATTCTGGCCGATCTCGGCGTGTCCTCGATGCAGCTCGACGATCCGGCGCGTGGTTTCACGTTCAAGGATGACGGTCCGCTGGATTTGCGGCTGAACCCGCAGCGCGCACCCTCGGCGACGGAACTCCTAGCGTCCATCCGTGCGGACAAGCTCGCCGCGCTGCTGGCGGAAAACGCCGACGAGCCTCACGCCGACGTGCTCGCACGCGAACTGGTCGTTGCCCGCAACCTTTCGCCGATCACCCGCACGCGACAGCTCGCCGAAGTGATCCGCGAGATTCTCCAGCGGCTGCGATTGGCGCGCGATCGCGACACGGACAACACCTGCATCCGCCGCGTCTTCCAGGCCCTGCGCATCGCGGTGAACGACGAGTTCGGCGTGCTCGACACGTGGCTGCGCAACCTGCCGGCGTGCCTCCGCTCCGGCGGGCGCGTGGCGGTCCTCACCTTTCATTCAGGCGAAGACCGCCGGGTGAAGAAGGCCTTCCAGGAAGGCGAGCGCAACGGCGTCTATGCGGCCATTGCCCACGAGGTCATCCGGCCCACGCCCGAAGAGCTGCGCTCCAATTCCCGGAGCGCGCCGGCGAAACTCCGTTGGGCGATCCGCGCGTGAATGCGTAGCAAGCAGATGGGTAATGATCCGTTGCGACCTGCCCCAGCCAAGGCCCTTCCAGTTGCCCAACCGCTCGGCCTACCGTGCTGGCGATAACGCACGTGATTTATGGTGAAGATTCAGAACTGGAGGCGATCACCCCCACGGACGGCAGCTTGAAGTGCGGGTTCTCGATCAGGCCGACCACGTTGCCCCACGGGTCGCGCAGGGTCGCGACCTTGATGCCTTCGCCGACCTCAGTCACCGGCATGACCGCCACCGCGCCGAGCGCGAGCAGGTGTTGCTGGGCCGCTTGGATTTCCGCCACACCCCAGTAACTGGTCGCACCGCCTTCGCCCGTGGCGGGCGGTGCGTTCGGGTCCAGACCCAGTTCGTAGCCGTCGACGTTGAAGCCGACGTAAAACGGCTGGTCAAAGTAGGGCGAAAATCCCAGTGCGCTGATCCACCACTCACGGGCTGCAGCGAGATCAGGGGCGGCGTAGATGACCGTGCGGAGTCCGAGGAACATAAGGGGAATTGGTTTTGGCAGCCGGTTCAAAAAGCCAGGGCATGGTAGGAGACGAGGTGACGGTTCTCAATTCTCTTTGATCCACCGCCTCATCCCTTCTTTCTTACCTCGACGGGCATGTGGCTGAGCTTCGCATAGACCCTGCCGCGATGGCGGAGCGGCCACCAGTCGTAGAGGTAGATCTCCAGCGGGCGCCACATGGCCACCCAGCCACCGATGGTGAGGCTTTCGCGGAACACGTCGGAAAGAGGACCTGCTTTACGCCCGACCACCAGTTCGCTAATGGTGAGGCACACCCCTAGAAACAGCAGGCCGATGATGAGGCTCTTTCGGCCATCGGCCATCAGCCGGCGAAATTCCAACCGGTTCAGCCGGGCGCGGTTGGTGAAGTAGTTGTGAATCGCCTCCTCGACCATGGGCTGCGGGGAGGGACCGGCGGGCAGCACTTCCAGATGCACGATCAGGGTGACCGGTTCGTGCGCCCGGAACTCAAACGCCCAGCTCTCGATGAACTCCTCCGCGTCGTGATCCAGATCTTTGTCGTGGAAGGGCGACGGATCCATCGTGTTAAAGAGCTGCCCCACGTCCCGCAGGCTGAGCTCGATGCGATGGGGTGCGACGGATACCGGCGTGTCCGATTCAGGCGGCATGGCTGAACTTTGCCCGACGCGGGCGTCGGAAGAAACCGGACAATTTACTTCGCTGCCGGGGCTCCGGGACTGCGTCGTTCAATGGGATTCGGGGCGGGTTGGGCGAGGAAGCCGGCAATATCGCGGGCGGCCTTCGTTTCAACGCCGGGCTTTTGCAGGAAACCCAGGTCGCGGAACCATTCGACATAGCGGTACTGCCAGGCACCAAACGGGGTGTTGTTGCGGTCCGTGAGCCCTCCGCTCATCCGGCTGCCATCGGGTAGGGGATCACCGGGATGCCGCCCATTGCCATATATGTGGGATTCGACGTTGGGAATGCCCGCCTGGAGCATCGCCAGGGTATATTCTTCCGCCCAGATCGCGTGGACGCGGTCTCCCGAGCCCCCGCAGGTGATGAAGGCCGGCGGAGTATTGCGCGGAATGGCCGGAGAGGCACCGCGGGCAAACGGTGTCGGGCCGGGATAGACCAAGGCCACGAAGTCAGGGCGGGAGGTGATGCCCGCCAGCGGGTCCGTGGGGCTGCTGTTCTGCCGGTCGAACTCCCCGAAGAACAGCGCCGCCGGCGCGGCCAGTTCCGCCCCCGCGGAAAAGCCCATGATGCCGATCTTGTTCGGGTCCAGCTTCCAGTCCGCCGCGTGTGCGCGCACGAGGCGGATCGCCTGCAACGCATCGTTCACCGCGTTGGTCGTCACGTTGTAACCGTCCTTCCGCAGCCGGTTGCGGAGGATCACGGTGTTGATGCCGTAGTTGTAGAAGAAGGCCACCTGGTCGGCGCTTTCGCCGCCCACGTTCAGCGAGTTGTGACCGCCGCCGGCGGCGAGGATTACGGTCGCCCCGGTGTTGATGCCGCCCTCCACCGTATGCACCTCGATGGAGGGATTGTGAATGTTGACGATGCTGCTGATCCGGCCGGGGACCGACTTGCTCAGGCTGTACTGCTCGGCCTCGCGTATACGGGCCTGGTTCAGTTGCGGCGAATCGGGCGGATACAGCGGGACGACCACGCCACCCTGCAGGATCGGCTGCGGTGCATAGGGCAGGTCGTTCGTCGGGCCGGGACTGGGCACTCCGATGGGAGCCGGCAGCGCTGGCAGCGGGGCGGTTTTGGCAACGTCAGCCCCTGAAGTTGAAAACACGCAAAGCAGCAGGCCGGTGGCGAGCACAAAGGGAGAATTCATGGAAGCGATGCTGGTCGCCGCCGGTCGCGGGGCAAGCCGGATTTTCCGGCGCTGATCCGTTTATGGCGGGGAAAAGTGGTGCACCCGGCGGGAGTCGAACCCACGACCGTCTGCTTAGAAGGCAGATGCTCTATCCAGCTGAGCTACGGGTGCAGCGAAGTTGGGTGTCTTTGTTTCCCGGGGCGTGCCTGAAGGCAATTGCATTCTTCGTGGAAGGGCGATCAATCGGGCGGGGCGCTGAGCACGGCCAACGCCATGACGCTGGCGGCGTTGCGGCTGTCCACGCCGAGTTTGCCAAAGATGGCGGCCATGTGCCGCTTCACCGTGAACTCGCTCAGGCCAAGAATTGAGGCGATCTCGGCGTTGGATTTTCCCTGGGCAACCCAGAGCAGCACCTCGGCTTCGCGGGGTGAAACGCCGAGCACTTCCAGGGGGATCGCCGATTTGTAGTCGGGCCGGAAACCCACGGCGGGCCGTTCCCCATCACAGTGGGAGGCGGTGTGGGCGGAGGGCCGGACATCGGCATGAGCGGCCGCCCGTTCCAGCCGGCTGCGCACGGCGGCCACCAGATCCGCGCTCGAAAACGGTTTGGTGAGGTAGTCGTCGGCCCCCATGTTCATGCCGGACCGGTGATCCGCCGGGGTGTTCATGCCGCTCAGGAAGATGAACTGCACTGTCCGGATCCGTGGATCGGCCCGGACGGCGCGCAAGACGGAGCGGCCATCGAGCAGAGGCATGCTGCTGTCACAGAGGATCAGATCGGGTGGGGCGGTCAGGGCGCTCTCCAGCCCCTGCCGGCCGTTTTCTGTGACGGTCACCTGATAGCCTTCGCGCTTGAGCATCAGCTCGAGGCAGCTGCGGATCACCGGTTCATCTTCGATGACCAGAATGCGCGGGCGAGGCGGATGCTCCTGGGCTGGGGTTGAATCGGTGGGCAGCATAAGTGCGGGCTGGCATCGGTCCGCATCGCCTGATGGCGGAATCGTTTTCTCTTTAGATCAATTGGCTGTCCGTCGCGATATAATTCGGTGCACAAATCTTGGTTACTGCGGGTGCCGGCAGGGAGTTCCGAACGTCGCACGTTGCCTAGGGTGCCAGATCTGGCATAGGCTCTGCGGCTCATGAATTCGCCCGCCTTGCGCGCTGACGGCCGTGGTGCCGACCAGCTCCGACCCGTCCGCTTCCAGAACCACATCGCGCCGCATGCGACCGGCTCCACGCTGATCGAGTGGGGCAGCACCCGCGTGATCTGCGCCGTCACTGTTGAGGAGTCGGTGCCGCGCTGGATGAAGGATCAGAAGGTGACCGGCGGCTGGATCACGGCGGAGTATTCGATGCTGCCCTATTCGACCCTCGACCGGAAGGCGCGCGACATCTCGAAGCTCAAGCTCGACGGGCGTTCGCAGGAGATCCAGCGGCTCATCGGCCGCTCGCTCCGCGCCGTGCTCGACCTGGAGAAACTCGGGCCGCGCACCCTCTGGGTGGATTGCGACGTCCTGCAGGCCGATGGCGGTACCCGCACCGCCAGCATCACCGGGGCCTACGTCGCCATCTCCCTCGCGATGAAGAAGCTCATCGGCGAAGGGAAGCTCACGGAGCCTGCCTTCACCCAGCCGGTGGCCGCCGTGAGCTGCGGCGTCGTGAATGGCACACCGGTGCTGGACCTGAACTATCTGGAGGACCGGGACGCCTCCGTGGACATGAACCTGGTCATGACCGGCTCCGGCGAATTCATCGAGCTCCAGGCCGCCGGGGAAGAGTCCACCTTCACCGACACGCAGCTCGCCGAGATGATCCGGCTCGCGCGGGTGGGCATCGGGGAGTTGCTTTCGGCCCAACAGGCAGCCATTTTGACGGCGTGAAGTCGACTGCTGAACTGATGCGCGATGTTGCCGAGCTGCCGCCCAAGGCCCAGCAGCAGATGGCCTCCTATCTGGTCCAGCTCCGCCTGCAGCAGGATGTTGAGTGGCGCCGCGAAATGGCCCGGAAGATTGACGACAAGGATCCCGCGAACTGGGTCTCGTTGGAAGAGCTGCAACGACGCTTTCCAGACGATCAGGCCGCATGAGTAGTGGCTATACCCTGCTGGTGGCCCACCAGGTCTCGGAACAGTTGTCCGCGCTGACGCCCGACACCCGACGGCGATTTTTCCGCCTGCTGAAGCAGCTGGAAAACGATCCGTTTCGACGTGGAGAATTTCAGCAGCCTGACGAAGTTGGTCGTCCCCTTGAAGGTGTAATTCTCCGAGAAATTGCAGTTTTCTTCCGCACGGATCACGCCGACCGCGAGATAAAAGTCCTTCACCTGCGCGCGGCCGACGCCTGACCGTCCGCTGCTCTCCATTCCCATTTGCCAAGACACCTTCCGAATGACCGCCGATCTGCCCGCGAGCGCCCCCACAGCCTTGATGACCCCCACCCGTCTTTTCCTCCTCCGCCACGGCGAAGTCGAAACGAAGTACCACCGGGTCTTCGGCGGCAGCCGGATTGACATGGAGCTTTCGCCTGCCGGGCATGCGCAGGCCGAGCGCCTGGCCACCTGGCTCGCCCGGACTTCGTTCGATGCCGTATACGCCAGCCCGATGCGTCGCGTGGCCCTGACCTACGCGCCATTCCGCCGTCACTTTCCCGGCGAACCGGTGATCCTGCCCGGTCTGCGGGAGATTGATTTTGGCGATTGGACCGGCTTCGGCTGGAACGAGGTCGAGGCTCGGTTTGGCATGTCCGCCTTTGACTGGCTGCACCATCTGGAGCATGACCGCGTGACGGGCGCCGAATCGCTCGCCCATTTCCGGGATCGGCTGGCCGTGAGCCTGCAGCAGATTCTCACCGAACAGCCGGGCAAGACCGTGGCCGTCTTCTGCCACGGCGGCGTGATCCGCGGCCTGCTGTCGCAGCTGCTCGACCAGCCGCTGCGCTGGTTTGAGCACGTCGAGGTCGAGTATGCCAGCGCCACCTGGGTGGATGCCGGGATTTCGAAGGCCGGCAAGATCCGCAACGAATTGCAGCTCCTGAATTTCACCCCATGGCGCGATCTCCCCTGAAAGCGGCTCCGGCCGCCAATCCGCTCCGGCAAATCTCGATCACGACCAATGCGCTCGCCGAGGACGCCCTCGCCGCGCTGCTCCAACGCGAGTTCGGTCAGACTCCGAGCACCTATACCGATGCCGCGACCGGGCTGGTCACGGTGAGCGTTTATTGGGCGCTGCCCGACAGAGAGGTGGCCGAGACCAAGGGCCTCCTGCGCGAGGGCCTGGCCGAGGCGGAGGAGAATGGAATCCACGTCCAGCCCGGGCGCATCGCCATCCGCAAGGTGGCGCCGAAGGACTGGAGCGAATCGTGGAAGCGCCATTTCCGGCCCATCGAGATCGGCCGGTCGCTGCTCGTGAAGCCGACGTGGTCGAAGCGCGCCCCGAAATCCGGCCAGCACGTCGTGCTGCTCGACCCGGGCCTGAGCTTCGGCACCGGCCAGCACGCAACCACCAACTTCTGTCTCACCCAGGTTGCCGCGCTGCGGAAGTCCGGGGCGGCACAGTCGTTCATGGACATGGGCACCGGGTCCGGAATCCTGGCCATTGCCGCTGCGAAGCTCGGCTACACGCCGGTGCGCGCGTTTGATTTTGATCCCGATTGCGTGCGGATCACCGGGGAAAATGCCGTCCTCAACGGCGTCGCTGCCGCCGTGAAACCGGAGCTGTCTGACGTGACCAAACTGCCGCGCAAGGCGAAGGAGCAGTTCGACGTGGTGTGCGCGAACCTGATCTGCGACCTGCTGATCGCCGAGCGTGACCGCATCCTGGCGCGGCTGAAGCCCGGCGGATCGCTGGTGCTGGCCGGGATTCTGGCGACGCAATTTCCGGACGTGGTGGCGGCATTCGGTGCCGCCGGTTGGAAGCTCGTGAAGGCCAAGACCGACAAGGAATGGCGGTCCGGGCTATTCCGACGCGGCTAGGCCGCTTCCACGCACGTCCAAACTGAACGCAAAATCGGCTGCCTGAGTGGCCGGCGTTTCGTGCTTCTGATTCCGTCGTCGTCAGACTCGCAGGCGCCCCGTCGAATCACCGAAGCGGTCCAGTCCCGTGACGCCCATGCAGTCCGCGAGGCTGAGGAAGAGGTTGCTCAGGGGATCGGACACGTTTTGAAGGTAGCGCCCTGTGGTGAGGGCGCCGCCACCGTTGCCGGACAGGAGAATCGGCAGGTTGGAGTGGGTGTGAAGGTTGGCGTCGGCCGTGCCACCGCCATAGACGATCATCGAGTTGTGCAGCAGCGACTGGCCGTCGGAATCCCTGGCCTCCTGCAGCCGCTGCAGAAAGTAGGCGAACTGCTTCACATACCAGCGGTCAATCTCCATGACCTGCCGGATCCGCTCCGGCACGTTCACATGATGGGACAGGGAGTGATGGGCCTGGTGGATGCCGATCTCTGGGAAAGCGCGGTTGTCGCCATCGTGGGCCAGGCAGAGGGTCGCGACGCGGGTCGAATCGGTCTGAAAGGCGAGGACGAGCAGATCGTACATCAGCCGGACGTACTCCGCATGGTCCGCAGGAATGCCAGCTGGCGTAGCGACGGCCGGATCCAAGGGCGGGCCCAGCCGTTCCGCGCTCTGGATGCGCGTCTCAATGGAGCGGACGCCGGTGAGGTATTGCTCAAGCTTGTCCCGGTCTTCCGTGGCCAGGCGGTCCCGCAGCCGGCGCGCGTCGTCGAGCACGAAGTCCAGCACGGACCTTTGCTCGCGCTGATGACGCCGCAGGTTGGCCGCGCGTTCACCCGGGGCTCCGGCCCCAAAGAGCCGCTCGAACACGAGCCGGGGATTGGCGGCGGGCGCGGCCGGAGTGGTGGGGGAGGTCCAGGAAAGGTTGTACTGGTAGGCGCAGGAATAATTGAAGTCGCAGGAACTGGTCGGCCGGACATTGTCGCAGGTCAGCTCCAGGGAAGGAAACCGCGTCAGGTGACCGGTGTGCCGGGCAATGACCTGGTCGATGGAGATTCCGGCCCGGATGTCGGTGTCGCTTTTGTTCAGCCGCACGCCCGTCAGAAAAACGCCCGTGGCGCGGGCATGGTCGCCCGGGCCGTCCGGGCCGGGATTGGCAGAGGCATGGTCCAGACCGCCGACGACCTGCAGGTGCTGCCGGAAGGGGGCCAACGCCCGCAGCGTGTCGCTGAATTCGAAATCCGGCCCGGGTCGCCCGGGCCACCAGCCGGCGGGAATGGCGCCATTGGGAAAGAAGACAAAGACCGTGCGGAGCGGCGCCCCAGTGGCCGTGGCCGCCAGCCGGGCGGCCGCCTCGGGCTCGGCGGCGAGGGCGGTGAAGGGACGAAGCGACGCCAACGCCGGCAGGGCAATGGAAGCGCCCAGGCCGCGCAGGAAATGACGCCGGCTCAGGCTCGCGGCTCGCGCGGCGGCCCGCCGAGGGTCGGACGGATGCTTCGGCTTCATGGGCTTGGTTTCGTTTCCCCGGGCGGTGGCGGGGCCTCCGGGGTTCCCGCGCCCGCAAGTGTGGCAGCGGCGCGGCACTTTTGGAAGGGAACCGACTCAATCACGCCGAGGAGGAGTGTCGAGAATCTTCCGTGCTCACGCTCGAGCCGGTCCACGATACGATCGACGGTCTCGGTATCGGAGTAGTCGAGGCCACGGCCCAGCGCATAGATCAGCAGTTTTTCGGTAAGGGTCCGGTAGAAGGAAAGACGGTGGTTGGTGACCAGAAGGCGCTTCAGTTCGCGGACGTTGTGGAAGGGCTCGCCGGTGATGAGGCGTCCGTTGGCATCGATGGGGGCGGCGTTGTCGTGTTCCCGCCACTGGCCGAGCGCGTTGAAGTTTTCCAGCGCCAACCCGAGCGGGTCCATCCGGTCGTGGCACGAGCTGCACTTCGGATCCTGGCGGTGAACGGCCAGCATTTCCCGCAGGGTCGGATCCTTTTTCTTCAGCCCGTTCGCCGCATCTTCCAGCGGGGGAATGTTGGGCGGGGGCAACGGCGTGGGATAGCCCAGGATGTTCTCCAGGATGAAGCGCCCCCGTTTCACCGGGGAGGTGCGCGAGGGATTCGACGTGACCAACAGCGTGCCGCCCATGGTCAGCACTCCTCCACGCGGGCTGTCGGCGGGCAGCGTCACCCGGCGGAGCTCCGGCCCGGTGACTTGCAGCTGGGTGAGGCCGTAATGCCGGGCGAGCCGTTCGTTCAGGTAGGAGTAATCACTTTCGACCAGTTCCAGGACGCTCCGGTCCTCATGGACGATGCCACTGAAGAAACGTTCGACTTCATCGCGCATCGCCCGACGCAGTCCTGCATCGAAGTCGAGGTGAGGGGATTTGGCGATTTGCAGGAAGCGTTCCCGGGATGTCGCCAGTTCGGCCCGGTCGGCGGCGGTGCGTCCGGCCTCCGGTTTGGCGATCAGTTCCTTGAGGCGGTCGCGCAGGTGAAGCAATTCGGGATTGGGTCCCTCGTCATGGGCGAGCACCGCCGGCGCATCGATGGCAATGGTTTCCAGGTTGCGGGTCTGCAGCCACTGTCCGGTGAAGTTTCTCACGAAGGCCTCGGAACGCCGGTCGGCGAGCATCCGGGCCACCTGGGACCGCAGGTTCGGCCGGAGCATCCGTCCCTGCGCCAGGCGGAAAAGCTCGTCGTCGGGCATGGAAGACCAAAGGAAGTAGGAGAGGCGCGAGGCGAGGGAATAATCGTCGATGAACGGGTGTGCACCCGCGGAAGTGCCGGGGTCGGCCGCTTCCTCCCGGAACAGGAATCGAGAGGAGGCCAGCGTCGCCGACATCGCCTGCGCAATGCCGTTCTCGAAACGCTGGCCGGGCTGCGTATAAGTATCTTCGGCCAGCGCGACCAGCCGCCCGATGGTCTCCTCGTCGGGTGGACGGCGGAACGCCCTCGCGGCGAAGGTGCGCAGCAGCTCTCCGGCATAGCTACGCCGTTCGGCGGTGCTCTCGGGCACCGGCTCCGGAAACCACTTTCCGCTGCCGGCTTCGGCCACCGCCGGCACGGCCTGGGAAACGATCGTCCGGCCCGCGGCGAGATACTGTTCCAGCAGCAGCGGAGATACCGTGAGCACCCGCCCGTTGTTGTCAAAGCCATGGCCCGTGTCATCCGGTGGGAATTCGATGTCCGTGTCGAAATCAACGGCCATCAGGTCGCGGATCGTGTTGCGATACTCGGTGCGGTTCAACCGGTGCACGGTCACCCGGCCCGGATCCGGATCCGCCGGGTCAATCTGGAAGACTCCGTATTTGATCCAGTCCGCCATACGGGCGATTTCCTCCGGGGACGGATGTGGCTTCTTGGCCGGCGGCATCAGGCCGGTCCGCACGTTGATCAGGACCTGGGACCAAAGCACCGGGTTCAGCCGGGCGTCGTCCGTCAGCAGCTGATCAAAGGCGATGTTCCCGGACTTCTCCCCTTCGCCGTGACAGGCGTGACAATACCGGCTGAGAAGGGGTTCGACCTCGCGGTGGAACCGGGTCACGGACGGCGACTCGGCGCCGTGCGACGCCGATCCCAGCAGGAGCAGCAACGCGGAAAACAGACCGTATCGCGCCACGCGGCAACGCCCGGCCGCTCCTCGTGGACGGCGAACTGCGTGGGACTTCGGTGACATGACTTCAGTTTCCCTGAAAGCTGGCAAAAAGAAACCGACAAGAGATGAACAACGAAGACGCAAAGGCGGGAAGAGGGAGTTGATCATGATTGGAAGACGGGCCAGCGGCACCGTCCTTCGGAGCTCACTGTGCTGCCGGCATCTTGCCGGCAGGAGCCGCCCGAAGCCTGGCGCGAGAGAGCTTCTCCATCGCGTGCTTTGTCAACTCCTGCCAGCGGGACGCTGGCAGCACATTGCCACCGCGCCTCGCAACTCGTCACTCGTCACTCGTCACTCGTCACTCGTCACTCGTCACTCGTCACTTCGAATTTTCGTTTGAACCGGAAGCCAAGGCCGGCAGAGTCCGCGCATGTCCACGACCTCCTCGCCATCCTCGGATCTGGTGTCACGGCAGTCCCCGGAACCAGCGCCACAGCCCACGCAACGCATCATGTCGCTGGATGCCCTGCGGGGCTTCGACATGTTCTTCATCGTGGGGATGGAGGAAGTCTTTGAGTCGATTTCGGAGATGTTCCCGATGGAGCCCTCGTTGAACGCGCGGCTCCAGCATGCCCCGTGGGCGGGATTTCATTTCTACGACCTCATCTTTCCCCTGTTTGCCTTCCTCATCGGGGTTTCCCTGGTGTTCTCCCTGACCAAGGCGGTCGCCGCCGAGGGCAAAGGACAGGCTTCGCTCAAGATCGTCCGTCGCAGTGCGATTCTCTTCCTTTTTGGAATCCTGGTCTATCATGGCATCGCGAACGGATTGGACCATGTGCGGCTGCTGGGCGTGCTGCAGCGTCTCGCCCTTTGTTCGTGCGCGGCGGGGCTGGCGTTTGTCTGGCTGAACACGCGGGCGCTGGTGGTCCTCACGGTCTCGCTGCTGGTCGGCTACTGGGCGATGCTCACGTTCATCCCAGTGCCCGGGTTTGGAGCGGGCGATTTTGCCGAGGGGCACAATCTCACCAACTGGATCGACAAGATGTATCTGCCCTTCCGGAGATGGGACGGCGACCACGATCCGGAAGGCATCCTCAGCACGCTTCCGGCGATCGCGTCGAGCCTGTTGGGGGTGTTCGCCGGCCTGCTGATCCGGAATCCATCGGTCGAGCCTGCCCGGAAGGTCCGTCTGCTTCTGCTCTGGGGAGTTGCCGGAATCGCGGCCGCACTCCTCTGGAACTTCCAGTTCCCGATCATCAAGAAAATCTGGACCTCCTCGTTCGTCCTGCTGACCGCCGGCATCAGTTCGGTCCTGCTGGCCTCGTTCTACTACCTCATCGACGTGCGCAATCACCGGACCTGGTGCCGCCCGTGGGTCTGGATCGGGACGAACGCCATCACGATCTATCTGATTGCCGCGGTCGTGAGCTTCGACGGCGTGGCGAAGCGCCTGGTCGGGGGCAATGTCAGCGCCTTCTTCGAAGGCATCCATCACGGTCTGGGCAACCTGGTGATCGCCCTTTTGGGGCTGGGCTGCTCCTTCCTGATCTGCCGGTTCCTCTACAACCGGAAGATTTTCCTTCGCGTCTAAGGCAGCTGAGGGAATGGGACCAGGGCCATGTGCAGGCCTTCCACGGGCGCATCTATTTACAGTGGTTGGTCTGGGGCATTCGGAACGCGGGCAAAGTCGGGTGGCCGTTCCCCCTCACCCCGGCCCTCTCCCGCCAGGAGAGGGAGAATGGTCGCCCGCCGCTCGGCCAAGGCACGCGCGGGATTGGCCGGGAAATCTCCCGCTGGCCGGCGACATCCCCCGGCGTTTCCCTCTCCCAGCGGGAGATGGCAGGGTGAGGGAGAACGGCCCGCGTTCATCAGGGGTGACCCGCCTTCCGATGTCAGCGGCCGACCACAGTGAAAGGATGTGCCCGCCTTCCAAGGGGCGGGTTAACCCTGCTTTCCACGCGCCCCCGACTGGGCTAGGTTGCGGGCGGTCAGTCAGACTGCCGTATGATTCCTAAAACCATCGCCGAGATCGAAGCCCGCATCCGTCAATCGCAGTCCATTCCGGACACCCGCCGCGCGGAATTGCTGGCGCTGGTGGCCACCCTCAAGCAGGAGGTCGGCGAACTGGCGAAGACGCGCGGTGAGCAGGCGCAGAACATCGCTGCGCACACGCGCGCGTATGCGGACGAGGTGATCATTGAAGGCGGCCGCCCGGCGGCACGCCAGTCGGCGCAGGATCGGCTGACGGGCTCGGTTTCGGAATTTGAGCAAACCCACCCGAAGCTCGTAGAGGTGGTCAACCGGATCGCCACCATGTTGTCGAACCTGGGGATCTAGGCGCTGCCTTCCGGCTTTGCCAGATTTTGTGGCCGGCTCTGCCACCACCAAACACTTTCTGTGATGAGCATGAGGGCCCAAACAACGACCCATAACGTCATGAGCCAAGGCTCCTCAGGCTTTCTGGTGAAGACAGTTCCCAAACGCCAAGCGATGCTGAACGTCCACACGGCCACGGCAACGCCCAGAACACTTCCGGCCAAGGCGAATCGTGGAGACACTTTCCTTCGTCTACGCCACTCGGGCATTAGCCACAGTGGCACAGCCAGCGGCTCCAGCCAGGAGATGCCGAGTGTCAGGCAGAGGATAGCCAGAGTGTTCGTAATGACGGTGTACGCGAAGCGGGTGTTGTGAGTCATCATAGGCGGGCGGTACCTCGGATCAGCTTCTGCTGCGCCGTCGTTTCTGTCCATCCCTGACGGCACGGTTGCATTTCACCGAGTAACTTCCGGGCGCGGTGCGGCGAGCAACGTGCCGGCAAAGGCAAAAGCCGTCCAAGCGAGCGCCGGAATATAGAGGCCAAACTCGACAAACCCCTGCGCGAACCAGCCGATGAGGCCAAGGAACAGCGCAAACATCAGCGGGTCCTTGGCGGACGCCCATTTGCGGGCCAGCAGGGTGATGGTCAGGGCGATCCAGGAGAGATAGGCGAGGCCGCCCACGAGGCCGGAGTCGGAGAACTGTTCCAGATAGTCGTTGTGAACGAGCCGGGCCATCTCGGCGTCGGGCGACTTCAGTTTGGCGTAGGGGCGCTGGAAGGTTCCCGGCCCCGTGCCAAACCACGGATTGTCCACCGCCGTTTTTGTGGCCGCCCGCCAGTAGTCAAAGCGCGCCCCGACGCTCGTGGCACCGTTGGCGAAGTAGCTGCGAAATTTCACGGCGAAGGCGGTCAGCCCCAGCACCAGCAGTACCGACAGGGCGATCATTTTCCAGCGGCGCGACCAGTTCAGCCGGAACAGGCAGCCGGCTCCGAGGCCGAGCGCAATCAGCCAGCCGGATTTGGAGCCGGTCCAATACAGGCAGCCGAAACCCAGCAGGACCGTCAGCGTGATGAGCAGCCCCCGGATGGACGGTTTCATGTCGGCGGTGCCAAACACCGCGAGCGCCAAGGCGGCGGGCAGCAGCAGCAGCAGCACGCCGGCAAAGGCGTTGGGATAGACCAGGGTGCCGTTGATGCGGCCGCGTTCGAGCTTCAGCAGGATGACCGGGTTGGCGATGTCCACGCCATTGGTGTGGAGGATCAGCCCGCTCTGTTTCATCTCCGCCAGCGCTTCGGGTGGGAAGTTCGTCCAGCCAGCGCTCTGGCCTTCGACGAGCGCCTGGC
Organism: uncultured Verrucomicrobiota bacterium; assembly: GCA_903922605.1. Classification (GTDB taxonomy): domain Bacteria; phylum Verrucomicrobiota; class Verrucomicrobiia; order Limisphaerales; family UBA9464; genus CAIVQB01. Next base: position 139,508 of record CAIXUG010000064.1, on the reverse strand, counting down.
GGTCGCGCTTGAACTCGACGTTGTGCTGGTTCACCCCGCGCACCAGGCAGAGCGTGAGGGCGGCGAGCAGGCCGATCAGCAGCAGGCGCGTGGCCACCCGGCTGAGGACGAAGTAACCGATAAGGTAGCACGTCACGCACGCGGTGAAGTGCGTGAGCGTGACCTGGGTGAGGGTGGCATCCACCGAATGCGTGCCGGCGCCGTATTGCCAGCCGAGCCAGAGCAGGGGTGCCATCCAGGGGGCGAAGTCCCACAGTTTGGCGGATTTGCCGGGGAGCTCGCGCCCCTGCTTGGCCAGTGGCACGGCGGCCAGGGCGAGCAGCAGGAGCAGCGTGTTTCCCCATTTCACCGGCCAAGAGGTCGTCAACGCCTCGCCCAGATCGGCGGGGGCGGTGACCTGACGGTCGAGGATGACGGGGTTGCCGAACTTGAGCAGGGCAAGCCCCAGAAACAGGCCAAACACCAACGTATAAACCTCGCGCGCTTCCAGGCGCACAGGGCCGGCGGCCGGTGCTGATGAGGCTTTCACAGCGTGAGCCGGAGCAGGCCGACCTCCAGCACGAGGGCTTCCTGCGCGTTGGTGAACAGCATGCGCTGCGTGGCTTCCCACGATTCCAGATTGCGACGCGCCTCCGGGGGCGAAAGCCGGCGGGCGACCGCTGCGGTCGCCGGGGCAAACTGCGGCAGGAACGCCAGCCCGGCTTCGGTGCCGAGCGTCCCCAGCCAGACGTCACGCAGCCATGCCTGCAAGCCGGCGAGGAAGGCGGCGCGACGCCGGCGATACTCCGCCTCGACCGAGGCGGTAAGTTCATCCTCCCAGCGCTCGCGCTGGGACGGCTCGGCGTCGGGATGCTTCGTCAGCGGCGATTGCGCGGTGAGCGCCTCCTCGATGATCTCCTTCGTCTGCGAAAGGGTGTTCAGCAGCGTGCCCAGCAGCCGGTAACGCCCCATCAGGCCGGGCGAGGCGGGCTGTGCGAGCGCGGCAAATTCACCGATCCAGCCGGCGACCGATTCCTCGACCCGCACGAGGCCGCTGGCGAAACTGAGCCGCTGGCAGCGTGAGAGGATCGTTTCGAGCAGGCGGTCCGGCTCGACGCTGAGCAAGATGAGCACCGACCCGGCCGGCGGCTCCTCCAGCGTCTTGAGGAAGGCGTTCGACGCGCTGGTGTTCATGCGGTCCGCCGCCACGAAAATGGCGATCTTGTGCGCCGCTTCCGTGGTCTTGAGGTTCATCCGGTCGATGACCCCACGCGTCTGGTCCACGCTGATGATCCGTGACTTCATCTCCGGCCGTACCCAGGCGACATCGGGATGGTTCCGCGAGGTGATACGGCGGCAGTTGAGGCAGGTCCCGCAGGGTTCGACCGGCACGCCGTTCGCTCCGAGCGTCGGGGGCTGCAGGCAGTTCAGCGTCTGCGCGAGGCGGAGGGCGGCATCCTCCAGCACGCCGAGATCGTCGCCCAGAAAGAGATACGCATGCGCGAGCCGGCCGCGTTCGAGGCTGCGACGAAGCAGCTCGGCAGCGGTCTCGGCGCGGGAACTGGCGCTCGGCTCGGCGGGCATGGCACCGGCAATTTGACAGCCGGGACGGGACGACAACAGGGAATTTGTCGGCTTAGTAGGACGGGCCGCTGGCCCGTTATGTAGTGCGGGCTGCCAGCCCGCACGCCAACCTGGCAGGTCGGCGTACTCGACGGGCCGGCGGCCCGTCCTACTAAGCTCAGTCCTGGATAAAGTAACTGAGGTTCTCCAGCTCGATGGCCAGGTTCACGTTGTTGACCATGACGTGTTCGGGCACGGAGAGCATGGCCGGCGAGAAGTTGAGGATGCCGGTGACGCCGTGTTCGACGAGCTGGTTGGCCACCTCCTGGGCGGCCTCGGCAGGCACGGTGATGATGGCCATCCGGACGGCGCGGTCGTGGATGATTTCGCTGAGGCGTTCCAGCGAATAGAGCGGCGTTTTGATCGGTTTGTCCCGCGGCCGCTTCATGTCCTGGTCAAACGCGCCTACAATCTCGAAACCTTCCTGCTCGAAGCCGCGGTAGCTGAGCAGCGCGGTGCCGAGATTGCCGACCCCGATGAGCACGACCGGCTGGAGGCGGTTCGTGCCGAGCAGGTCGGAAATCATCTTCGCGAGCTGATCCACGTCATAGCCCAGCCCACGCGTCCCAAACTGTCCGAAATAGGTGAGATCCTTCCGCAGCTGCGTCGGCTTCACCCCGGCGACGCGGGCCAAGGCCTCGCTGCTCACCGTCTGGAGCTGGTTCTCCCGCAACCGCTGCAGGCAGCGCAGATAGACCGACAGACGATAGATCGTCTTGCGCGGGATTTCGGGGCGGACGGTTTTTTTCAAGCGCGGCGAAGCTAAGGACGTGAAGAGCGGCTCGCAAGCCGGCCCGCTCAGTCCACGAACACAAACTCATTGGCGCTCAGCAGCACCTGCGCGAGCTGCTCCCACGGGGAAAGCGGGTGGGGGACCTCCTGCGGGCCGCCGAAGTCACGGCGGGCATTCCAGGAACGCGTCCCGGTGCTGTGCGCGGGGGACTCGCCGGTCAGTTCAATCACGGGAGCCCAGTTGAAGCTGTCCGTGTTTTCGTCCTGCTGCGGCTCGACGACGAAATCAAGCGTGTCCCCGCGCTTCACCTTCACTTCGGCGATCTCCGTCTTTTCCTTGCCGTGATGCGCGACCCAAGTACCCAGTTCGCCGGTGCGGCTGGAAACGATCCGGCCACGCACCCCGTCGCCGGCCTCGCCGGGATGATCAAGCGTGCCCCGGATGCGCACGGAGCCATCGACGGGAGCAGTCCAGCGGCGGATGGCGGAGTCGGCGGCGGTATGGCCGGGGTGCCCCCCTTCGGCGTTGAGGCTGGTCCATTGGCCCTTGGCGGAAGGCAGCTTTTCCTCATGCTGCCAGGTCTTACCGTTGAAGTGGGCGAGCTTGCGCCAGTCCTTCACATGGGTGGTATTCGTATCGAACTCACCGGTCCCATAGCTCCAGGCCGAGGCGGGTAGGGGTTCCGGGGCCGCCGCAATCGGCTGGTTGACGAAATGGAGCGCCAGCTGGTTTTCCTCGGGGCTGGGCGGGCGCTGGTAGGCCAGCTCGTACATTCGTGCGAGCCGGTCGGCAGGAGCGGCCCCGTGCAGGTAGGGCCGGGTGACAAACTCCCGGGCGCGGGCCGCCATGAACGGGCTGTTCATCAGGAACAGCGCCTGCTGCGGCACCGTGGTCTGGTAGCGCATGGGCGACGTGGTGTCGGGGCTGGCGAAGTCGAAGGCGCGCAACAGGCCGGGCAGATTCTGGCGGTCGATGAAGCCATAGAGCGTGCGCCGGGGAGCTTCCTTGCCCTCATATATTTCGACCGGTTGGCCGCCGACCGTGTCGTCGAGCTGCCCCGAGACGGCGAGCAGGCTGTCGCGCATGGCCTCGAAATCCACCCGCTTGCGGTTCATGCGCCAGAGGAACTGGTTTAACGGGTCGGCCTTGTCGTTGCGCGCAAACGAGGCCACGAGCCGGGCGTCGTCACCGGGATCGCTGGTCTGCTGGTAGGTTGCGGAAAGCAGGATGTAGCGGTGCAGCTGTTTGAGGGACCAGCCGTGGTCCATGAACCAGACGGCGAGATGGTCGAGCAGCTCGGGGTTGATCGGTGGATCGCTGCGGACGCCAAAGTCGCTCGGGGTGCGGACGAGCGGGGCGCCGAAGTAATGCAGCCAGACGCGGTTCACCAGCACGCGGGCCGTGAGCGGGTTGTCGCGGCTGGCGATGGCCTGCGCGAGTTCGAGCCGTCCGCTGCCCTTGGTGAAGGGTTTCCGATCCTTGCCGGCGACGAGGCCGAGGAACTGCCGGGGCACCTGGGGCCCGTGGTTGCCCGGATTGCCGCGCTTGAAGACGACCGGTTCGTTGGGCGTGGCGTTGTCTTCCAGCGCCATGGCCCGCAGCGGGGCTCCGGGATGCGTGGCATCCAGCTCGTCGAGCTTGCGACGGAGCCCGCGCAGCTTCTGGGCGGTGGGTGTGTCAAAGAAACGGTCGATGTCCTTCGACGCCTCCTTCACGGGCGAATCCGCCCCGGTGAGTACGAGGCGCAGTTCCTCCTGCGTCGCGTCCGCGAGAGCGGTGGGAGCGGGCTTGGAATCTTTGGTCGCCGCCGCGAGCGCATCGGTCCAGGCGGTGTCGGCGGTCCCCAACAATTGGCCATAGCGCGATGCAACCTCGGCGAAGTTGGTCGGCGGCTGCGTGATGAACGACTGGACCACGGCGGCGTTGATCGGCTTGCCGGCTTCGGGCTGCTTCAGTTTGGCGATCACGCCGGCGGATTGCGCGGCGAAGTCGTTGGTCGAAAGGGACGCAAAGGCAAACCACGGCGCAAAGACCGGGTTGTGCCCGCCGCGCCACTGCTCGAAACGCGTCTTCCACGAGGCCACCAGGCCGGGATCAAGGCTGCGGACGCGGGCGAGGCCTTCGAGGTTCGTCCAGTCGAGGCCGAGCGAATCGTAGGCCGCTGTGAGGTAGTCGCCGACTCGTTCGCGCAGCTTCTTCAGCACCTCGGCCGTACGTTCCACGCGATAGTCGGCCAGTTCCTTTTCCCGCTTCGCCCGTTCCTCGACGTATTGGGCGGCAAGGGCCGGATTGGGATTCGGTCCTAGCAGCGGCTTTTCGCCCGGCTCATGGCTGCTGTCGAAGACGCCATAGAGCGAGTAGTAGTCAGCGGTCGGGATCGGGTCGAACTTGTGGTCGTGGCAACGGGCGCAGGCGACCGTGAGGCCCATCGTGCCACGGAACACCACGTCGAGCCGGTCGTCGATGATGTCCGGCGTGTTGTTCAGGAAGCGCCGGCCCAAGGTCAGGAAGCCCTGTGCGGCCATCGGCCAGGGATCGTCTTTGGTCGCGATCTGATCGCCCGCGATCTGCTGGATCAGGAACTGGTCGTAAGGCAGGTCGCGGTTCAGCGCATTCACCACCCAGTCGCGGTAGGTGTAGGCATAGGCGTAACGGCGTTCCTCCTCGAAGACGTAGCCCTTCGAATCGGCATAGCGCGCCACATCCAGCCAGTGACGGCCCCAGCGCTCGCCGTAGCGGGGCGAGGCCAGCAGGCGATCCACCACCTTGGTGAAGGCTTCGGGGGAGGGGTCGCTGAGGAAATCGTGCATCTCCTCCGGCGTCGGCGGCAGACCGGTCAGATCAAAAGTCGCCCGCCGGAGCAAGGTGCGGCGGTCTGCCGCTGGTGAGGGGGTGAGTCCTTTCTCCGCCAATTTCGCCCGGACAAACCGGTCAATCGAATTTTGAATTTTGAATTTTGAATTTTGAATTTCCGGAAGCTTCGGCTCGATGGGCTTCTTGAAGGCCCAATGGTTTTCGGCCGGATTGACTACGACCAAGTCCTCGCGGGGATCGGGCGCGCCCATCTGCACCCAGGCTTCCAGCGCCGCGATCTGTTCGGGCTTCAACGGCTCGCCCTTGGGCGGCATGATATCGAGATCCTTGGCCGTGCCATGCACCGCCTGGATGAGCAGACTTTCCGCCGGCTTGCCGGCGATGAACAGCGGGCCGTTGGCCCCGCCTTTGGCCGTGCCGGCCTTGGTGTCGAGCCGCAGCTCGCCCTTCAGCTTTTCCGCCTTGGCGCTGTGGCACTTGTAGCAATGCTCCGCGAACACCGGGCGGACCTTGCTCTCGAAAAACTCAGCCTGCGCCGGGTCCAGCGCCGCCTGCGCAATGCTGCCACCGCCAGCGCTGCCGAGCAGCAACGCGGAGAGCCAAAGTGATTTTGTGGTGAGCCGCATGAATCCGAGTGTGTCGTGAGCTTGAACCCGTTGTCGCCGAAGTCAAAAGCGGACTCCGGCAGGGCGGTCGGTTATTCACGGGAAGGGGGAGGACTGCGAACGGCGAACTGCGAACGGCGAGCCACGTAAATCGTAAATCGTAAATCGCATCTCCTCGCAAATGGTGATCGGGCTACGGGCGGCTGAGCTTGATTGCTCCGCGCTCAGGTGACCAGCCGGATCGTGAGCGGGTAGCGGTAGAATCCACCCTCGCTGGCTTTGATCGCGGCGAGAATCGTGCAGACGATCTGGAAGATCGCCAGTGGGATGACCAGAAACCAGCCGATAAAACAGGTGCCGAAGGTCAGGACAAGGCCGTAAATCAAGATGGACAAATGGAAGTTGAGCGATTCCTTGCCGTGAGCATCCACCGAAGGCATTTCGGCCCGTTTCAGCAGCCAGACAATGAGCGGCCCCGCCACCAGGCCGATGCCGGTCAGGTAGCCGGCGAACGCCGCCAGATGGCAGGCAACGTCCCAGGCGCGGGTTGGTGGCACGGAGGCTGGCGGCGGATTGTAAGGCGGGGGCGTCGGTTCGTTCATGGCGGGATCATTCATGCCAAGGTCACCACCCGCCGCGACAGAGGAAAGTTTCGGCGGCTTTTCCAACTGTGGCCGCATGGCTGAGCCCTGATTCGGGCCGGAAGGCGGAGAAAGCGCCGGTTTTCCAGCCTTCAGGAGGCGGTCCGACAACTTCAGCTTGAAAAAAGATGTACGGTTTTCAGTTTGGCGTCCGTTCTCCCTGAAAGCTGAGTGTGTCGTGGTCATGCGCTGCCCGACTCACCGCTGAAGACCGATGACGTTTCTGGACCATCACGACCTGACCTCGGGTGAGGGCAATGCCCGCGCCGTTGACTCCGCCGCGCCGACAAAGCCGGGCCCCAGCGATCAGGAATTGCTGGCCGAATATGCCGCCAGCCAGTCGGAAGCGGCCTTCGCCGAACTCGTCCGACGGCACACGGGGCTGGTCTGGGCCTCGGCTCTTCGCCAGGTCGGGAACCAGACCGTGGCCGAAGAAATCACCCAAGCCGTGTTCATCGTGCTGGCGCGCAAAGCGTCTTCGCTGACCCGGGAGGTCGCGCTGACGGGCTGGCTCTTCCGGGCCACCCGTTACGCCGCGCTGGATGCCCAGAAGACCGAAGGGCGGCGTCAGCGGCGCGAACTGGAGGCCGCCCAGATGGAACCGCCCCACTCTCCCGATGAATCCGAGCCCGCCTGGGACCAGATCACCCCGCTGATTGATGATGCCCTGGCCGCGCTCGGCTCCAAGGATCGGAACGCGATCCTGCTGCGCTTTTTTGAGGAGAAGAGCTTTCACGAGATTGGCGCGGCGCTGGGCACCAATGACAATGCGGCGCGGGCCCGGGTGGTGCGGGCGCTGGACAAGCTGCGGAAATTCTTCTGCCAACGCGGCGTGATTCTCACGGCCGGGTTGGTGACCGGAGCCTTGCTGAGTGGGCGGCTCACCGCCGCCCCGACCGGGTTGCGTAGCACGCCGCTGGTGGGAGGCACGATGCCGCCCCTCTCTGAGGTGTTGGCCAGTCGGGTGCAGGCGCTGGCGCATCGGCTTTTTCAGAGGCAGATGGCCCGGGTGACGGCTGTCGTGGCCGTGACCCTGGCGCTGGGAATCGCCCTGACCTTGCTGACGGTGTCCGTGCGTGGGCTGGCCGAACGCGCGGCGACGGCGAAGGAATTGCGGAAGCTGGTCCAGGAAGTGGATGCGGCTTACTCCTTTGACGACGCACCGGCGTTGCTTGCCCGCATCCATTTCCGGAGCGATGAGGAGGTGTTTCGTCCGGCGCTGGCCAACTATGTTCGTACTGCGGCCGAATTCCGGCAGGCCGCGTCGAAGGTGCTCCGCGATCCGACCAACAGCTTGAGGGCCTTCACCCTGACGCTCGAACCCTTGGTGGCCGGTCAGCCCACGAATCACAACCTCACCATCGCTGCCGGGCACGCGATGGTTCCCTGGCTGCCGGAGCATTCGCTCGCGATGATCCAGGTGGATGGCCGCTGGAAATGGGACTGCCTCGGCCCGCTCTCCCCCAAGCTTCGCGACCACATCCTGGCATCGCTCGCGGAGCGGACCCGCAGGCTGGACGAACTGACCTGGAAAGTGCGTTCCGGGCAGATGAGCCGCCCGGACCGTCTTTTGGAGGCGCTCGTCGCGGTGGTTCGCGGAACCGGATGGGAACCCTGAAACGCGGATTTCACCGAGGACCCTGATGGTTTTCTTCCAAACTTCGGGCCGCCCCGGCGTATGATTTCCGGATCGGCGGCGGTTAGAGGGAAATGATACGCACGTTTGCCCTCGCCGGTCTGCTCGGTGGTCTGGTTTTCACCAACGCAGTTGGGGCCGCCGCGCCACCCACGATTTCGGTTCAACCGATCAGCCAGGCCGTCAATGCCGGTGCCACCGTCACGTTTCGCGTGACGTTTACCGCCTCGCCCGCCCCGGCCTTCCAGTGGCGCCTCGGTGGCTCCGACCTGCCGGGCGCGACCAATGCGGTGCTTTCCCTGACCAACGTGCAGGCCGCCAATACCGGCAGTTACGTGGTGATGCTGACGAATGTCGCCGGGGTGGCCGTCAGCCGGGCGGCACGGCTTGATCTGGTCTCCGGCTTCACGCGGGTGACCGCGGCCCCCGTGGCGACCGCGGGATTGGGCGCCGGGGCGGCGTGGTCGGATTATGACGGCGATGGGTTTCCGGATCTTTTCACCACCGGCGACGCCAACCGGCTCTATCTCAACAATCGTGACGGCACATTCACCGAAGCCACGAAGGCGGCGGGTGTTTCTGGCGCGATCGCGACCCAAGGCAGCGGCATCTGGGGTGACTTCGACAATGATGGTCAGCTGGACCTGTTCGTGCCCGATGCCGGCGGGCGGTCCGCGCTGTTTCGCAACTTGGGCGCTGGCAGCTTCACCAACGTCAGCCCCGCGTCGCTGACCAACTTTCCCGGCGTGCAGGGACGGGCTTGGGCGGATTACGACAATGACGGGAATCTGGACCTGTTCCTGGTGAACGGGAATTCCGGTGGCAATGACTTTCTGTTTCACGGGAACGGTGACGGAACCTTCACCGCGGTCACCAACCATGCGCTCCTCAGTAAAACCGGCTCGGCCCAGGGCTGTGCGTGGGGTGACTATGACAATGACGGGCTGGTCGATCTGGCCATTGCCGGCGGCGCCGGACGTGGCGGGCGGAACCGGCTCTTTCACAACGAGGGCAACGGACAATTCCGGCCGCTGACCAACAACGTCACGGCGGAGACGGCCGGGACCACCTGCGCCTGGGGCGACTACAACAACGACGGCTTTCTGGACCTCTTCGTGGGCAACAATGCGACCGGCAATTCCCTGTTCCGGAACAACGGCGACGGCACGTTTACGAAGGTGGCCAATGACATCATTACCCAGGACACGCCGCGAAACGCGCCCGACTGCGCCTGGGCCGATTTTGACAATGACGGCTGGCTCGACCTGCTGGTGCTCAACGCCGGCTTGGGATCGCCCACACCTCCGTATCTCTACCATAACAATGGCGACGGGACTTTTTCAAAGGTGACCACGGGCAAGCTCGTCACGACGGGCGTGGATGGCTCCGGCGGCGGCTGTGCCTGGGCCGACTACGATCACGACGGCTTTCCCGATCTCTTCCAGGCGAACTATTTCAACAGCCTCAAGAATTTCCTCTGGCGCAACGATGGCAACAGCAACGGGTGGATCTCCATCCACTGCGAAGGGCGGGTGTCCAACCGCGCCGCCATCGGGGCCAAGGTCCGCGTCCGGGCCCGGCTGGGCGGCCGGGATGTCTGGCAGATGCGTGAAATATCCGGCGGCCACGGCTTCGCCTCCCAGAACGATCTGACCGCCCTGTTCGGACTCGGGGAGGCAGCGAAGGCGGACCTGATCCGGATCGAATGGCCTTCCGGAATCGTTCAGACGCTGACCGACGTGGCCGCCCGGCAGTTTCTCCAGGTGAAGGAACCGTCACTGCTGATCCCGGCGGGGGCGAAGCCGTCGGATGGCGCCCTGATGCTCCGGGGTGGAAAAGGCCTGTCGTATCAGATCCAGTCCTCGGCCGACCTGTTGAACTGGGAAAACGGGACCATCCTCACCAATCTTTCCGGCAAGGTTCAATTTCAGGCGCCGGCGTCGCCCGATTCGCCCCGCAAGTTCGTGCGGGCGCTGGAGCGGGATTGAAATGCGCTCACGTCACGGCGCAGACGGCCTCGTTGCGTTCGCAGAAGGTCGCGGGAGCGGTCCGGCGGGCCTCAATCTGTCCGGCCAGTTCCTCGGCGCGAGGTGAATGCGGGTTCACAAACGGGGCGCGCATAGTCAGACCGAGCGCCTGGAGCAGCGCCGCATCGGCGTCGTAACTGGGCGAGGGCACCGCCTTGGTGAGCATGAACTCGGTCTCGCTGGAGAAGATCGAGTTCGTCCCGGCGAGGAAGCACAGGGCCTGGGCCGTGGCGTCGAGCTTGACGCGGCCGGCGGTGAGGCGGACATCCGACTTCGGCATTACGAGACGGGTCACCGCGATCATGCGGATAACCTCCCAGACAGGGACGTCGTCGTTCTTGGCGAGCGGGGTGCCTTCGACCTTTGACAGGATGTTGATGGGTACCGATTCGGGATGCGGCTGAATCGCCACCAGCGTCTGGAGCATCTTGAGCCGGTCGTCCACCGTCTCACCGAGGCCAATGATGCCGCCGGAGCACATCGTCATGCCGGTCTTGCGGACATTGGCCAAGGTGTTGAGCCGGTCGGCGTAGGTGCGCGTGGTGATGATCGTCTCGTAGAATTCCTCCGAGGAATCCACGTTGTGGTTGTAGGCGTAGAGGCCGGCATCCTCGAGCTTTTTGGCCTGCGATTCGCTCAGCATCCCGAGGGTGCAGCAGACCTCAAGGCCCATGTCCGTGACGTCGCGGACCATATCCAGCACGCGGTCGAACTGGTCGTTGTCCTTCACGCTGCGCCACGCGGCCCCGAGGCACACGCGAGACACACCGGCTTCCTTCGCGCGGGCCGCGATCTCGACGACTTTGGACTTTTCCATGAGCCGTTCCGCCCCCACGCCGGTGCTGTAGCGCGAGGATTGGGCGCAGTAGGAGCAATCTTCGGGGCAGGCGCCGGTCTTGATGCTGATGAGCTTGCTCACCTGCATCTCGCGCGGGTTGTGGAACTGCCGGTGGACGGTCGCTGCGCGAAATACAAGGTCGAGCAGCGGCACGTCGTGCAACGCGCGAAGTTCGGCGAGGGACCAGTCATGGCGGACAGCGTCAGTCATCTCTGCCAAAGATGGCGGACAAAGGGGGGCCTTGTAAACCGGAGAAGCGGTCGGAGTTGACGGAAGGGGAGCAAGAGCGAGAGCAGGATGAAGACACGGGCCTCCCGAACTCGACCGCCGGTTCAGCGGTAGGTGTTCCAGGCAGCGCCATACGCGCCAGCCAGATCACTGAGAGCGGCCGGTACGACCCGCATGCTCTGCCCCCCTGGCTGCCATTCCATCGCGGCGAGGAACTCGTTCAGGGGCTTGAAGAGCAGGGGACCGGACCCGGCAATGCCGCCGCCGATGATCACGACTTCGGGATCGAGCACGTTTCCGAGGGAGGCGATGGCGGCGGCCAGCGCTCGGACCGATTTGCGCCAGATCTCGGTCGCTCCGGCATCGCCCTGTAGGGCCGCCTTGATCAGGTCGAGGGTCGTGGTGAAGCGTCCGCCCGAGCGAGCCACGATGTTGTGGTTGCCGATGGCGTCCTCCAGACTGCCAGGCATGCCGCAGATGTCGGCCGTTCCGGCGGGATCGAGCGAGACGTGGCCAAAATGGCCGGCCTTGCCCGTGTGGCCCCGCAAGAGCTGGCCATCGACCATCGCCGCGCCGCCCACCCCGGTGCCGAGGGTGATCAGCACTACATCCCAAGACCCGCGTGCCGCGCCGAGCCAGACCTCACCGAGCAGTGCGGCCTGGGCGTCGTTGAGCACTTTGACGCCTTCCTTGCGCTTGAAATGCTGCCCCCAGTTGAAGCCTTCCAACCCGTGAAAGCGCGAGGGCATATGGGCAATGGCGGTGCCTTCCTTGTTGGCGATGCCGGGGGCGGACAGACCAATGCGCTCGGGTTTGCCCCAGTCTTCGAGGGCGAAAGCAACGACCTCCGTCGCGCAGGCGGCGAAGGCCATGGGCTTCGCCAGCTCGAAGGGGCGGTTGTAAGTCTCGAGCGTCTTGCCTTCCGGGGTGACTGCAACCGCTTTCACGCTCGTGCCGCCCAGATCGAGGCCGAGCAGGTATTTTTGATCGCTCATGGTTGGCTGGCAGAGGGCAAAGGATCTACCGCAGGCATGGGGCTCTGCCCTTCGCTCACGCTCCAGCCGCCATCCACGGCGATGACCTGGCCGGTAACGAAACGGCTTTCGTCGGAGAGCAGCCAGAGCACGGCGGCGTCCAGATCCTCGGGCTGACCGATGCGTCCGCCATCCAGCGGCTGCTTGGTGCGGATGAAGTCAAGGATTGCCGTATCCTCCTGCGCCCGCCGGGACATGGGCGTTGCGACCAGGCCGGGAGCGACCGCGTTGAAGCGGATTCCCTGCGGGGCGTAATGCGCGGCGGCGGACTTGGTGAGCCCGAGAACGGCCGCCTTGGCCGCCGCATAGGCGTGCGTGGCGAAGAACTTCGGCGAGGGCGAGAATCCCAGCACCGAACTGCAGTTGACGACACTGCCCCCTGTCTGTTGAGCCAGAAACTGGCGGACGGCGGCGCGGTTCGAGAGGAAGAGCGAGGTGAGGTTGAGCTGGAGCGTGAAGTCCCAGCCCTCGTCGGTCAGCGCATGCAACGGGCCATCGCCGCGGCGGCGACCGCTGCCTCCAGCGACGTGATAAAGCCCGTGAAATCCGCCAAATTCGGTGAGCGCGAGCCGGATGGCTTCCGGAGCCGTTTCCGTTTCGGTGGCATCACCGGCCAGCGCCCGGGCCGAGGGGCCGAGGGCTGCCATGGCGGCGGCGATGTTTTCGGGGTTGCGCCCCACGATCACCATGCGTGATCCCGCGGCGATGAGCGCGCGCGCAGCGGAAAGCCCGAGGCCAGTGGTTCCGCCTACGATGACGAAGACCTTGCCGGCTAACGATTGGGCCATGCGCTTGAGGATGGTAAAGGCTAGGCGACGGAAACCAGCGAAATAGTCCGGCTATAGGAGAAGCAGGGGGTGAACGGGATCAGGGGGATACGTCGAGCGCGCCAGCGTCGTGGAGTGCGGGTGGCTTGCCACCGCTTTCGGACGTAAGGTGAATGTGTGAATCACCTTCAGGAAAGTGCGCTTGATCGCTCACGGCCGAAAGCGGGAGCTGCGCTTCGCTCCGCCGCCCGCACTCCAAGACGCTAGCGCGCTTTCCGGCAGCGCAAGCGGTTGGCTGGCTATGAGCCTATCAGGTCCGCTCGCGCCTCCAATGCCCGGGCCCAACCACGGTGAAAAAATGACCCCATTGGAAAAAGGGCCGAAACTTTCCGCTGTCGCGGAGGCTGCTGTCCTTGGCTAGGTTGGCGACGTCATGCGCGTTTCAAAACTGCTCCATACCCGCTACCGGCTGAATGACCTCGAACGCTCGGTGAAATTCTACAAGGAAGTCCTCGGGCTTGAAGAAGTGCGCCGGCACAAGTCACCGCGCGGTTCCGAGCTGGTCTTTCTCAAGGCGCCGGAGAGCGAGGAGACCATCGAGCTGTGCCACTTTCCCAACTCCGGCCCCGTGGAGGTGCAGCCCGATCTCACCCACTTGGCCTTCCAGGTGGATTCACTGGAGGAGTTTGGCAAACACCTGGCGGCGCTGGGGCTGAAATATTCCGACGGCCCAACGATGCGGCCCGATGGCAGCGGCGGTTTCGCGTTCGTGGACGCGCCGGAAGGCTATGAGATCGAGCTGATCCAGCGCGGAGTGGCGGCAGCGGCGGCGAATCAGACTTACTGAGCCAATGTCTGAGAACACGGAACGGGTGTGGCAGGGGCGGCGGTTCCGGTTCGTGTTTCCACGGCCCGCGCTGGTCATGGGCGTGGTGAACATCACGCCCGACTCGTTTTCCGACGGCGGCCAGTTTCTGGAGCCGCAGGCGGCGGTGGAGCACGCGCTGCAACTGGTCGCCGAGGGCGCGGACATTCTGGATGTGGGCGGCGAATCCACCCGGCCGGGCGCTGCCCTCGTCTCCGTGGAGGAGGAACTGCGACGCGTGCTGCCGGTGATCGAGGCGCTGAGTGGGCGGGTGAGCGTGCCCCTGTCCATTGACACCCAGAAACCGGCGGTCGCTCGCGCGGCGTTGGCAGCCGGGGCCGCCATCGTGAACGACATTGCGGCGACGCAGCTGCGGCCGGAGATGTGGGCGGCCGTGGCGGAAGCCGGCGCCGGTTACGTGGCGATGCACATGCAGGGCACGCCGCAGACCATGCAGCTGGAACCGCATTACGGGGACGTGGTGGGTGAGGTGAAGGCGTTCTTCGTCACCTGCCTGGCGCAACTGGCCGCTGCCGGCGTCTCCCCGGAGCAGGTCGTGCTCGACCCGGGCTTCGGTTTCGGGAAGACATTGGAGCATAATTTGGATTTGCTTGCCCGGCTGGCGGAATTTAAAACCTTGGACCGTCCGTTACTCGTGGGAGTGTCGCGGAAATCCTTTCTTGGCAAGCTGCTCGGAGCGGAGACCACGCATCGTCTTCCGGGAAGCCTCGCCGGTACGGCCTGGGCGGTCGGGCAGGGGGTACAGCTGTTCCGGACCCATGACGTGGCCGCCACAGTGCAGACCCTGCGCATGACCGAGGCGATCCTCGCCCGGCGCGCGGACAAATCAGACGAGTGAACCACATCTGGCCATGGATTCAGGTCGGTTGGCGACCCGCTGTTGAGATCCTGATTCTCACGGTCGGGATCTATTCCGCGTTCCTGTTCGTCCGGGGCACGCGCGGCGCGCCCGTGGTCACCGGCTTCCTCGCGCTGCTGCTCACGCTCACGATCGTCACCCGGGTGCTCAGCCTGAACGTCCTGAACGTGCTGCTGGGGCAGTTCTTCAGCGTGCTGGCCATCGCGGTGGTCGTGATCTTCCAACCCGAGCTCCGGCGCATCCTGGCCGAATTGGGCAACCTGCCGCTCTTCAACACCGCCCGCGAGCAGCGCGAATACGTCGAGGAAATCATCCAGACCGTGGACCGCCTGGCCCCGGTGCGGATCGGCGCGCTGATCGCGCTGGAGCAGAACCAGCAGCTCGCCGAGGCGGTCGAAGGCGGCATCAACGTGGATTGCGAGCTGACGCCGGAGATGATGGAGACGATCTTCTTCCCGAACAATGCGATCCACGACGGCGGGGTGATCGTGCGCGACGGACGCATCCTCAAGGCGGCGTGCATCTTCCCGCTGACGCAGCGGCAGGACCTGCCGAAATCCGTGGGCACGCGGCACCGGGCGGCCATCGGCCTGAGCGAGGAGACGGATGCGATCTGCGTCGTTGTGTCGGAAGAGACGGGGGCGATTTCCTATGCCCACCGGGGTTCGTTCTGCAAGTCGATCTCCGTCGAGGAGCTGCGCGCCTATCTGACTTCGGTAATCGTTCGCAAAACGGAGCAGCGCAGCTGGCTGCAGCGGGTTCGGACCTTTGCGCAGCGCCTGCAAAGTGGCAAGGCCTTCAACCCGGACTGAGCCATGCTGAAGCATCTCTTCACGCACAACCGCTGGCAGAAGATTTTCTCGCTGCTGCTGGCCTCCCTGATCTGGTTCGCGGTCCATTCCGGCATCGCGCTCAATGGCCCTGGCCCCGAGCTGGGCACGGAAGAGCGCACCTTCGACGGACTGCCCATCACCGTGCTGACGCCCGCCGCCGATCTCGGCCACTACGAGGTGAGTCCGGCCACGGTGTCGGTCAAGCTGCGGGGCGATCCCACCGCCCTGGTCAAGGCGCGCCCGCAGGATCTCGAGGTATATGTGAATCTGGTGGAGGCTTCGGAATCGCGCATGACCCGCTCCATCCATGTCTATGCGCCGGCGGACACCCAGGTGCTGTCGGTCACGCCGGCAGAAGTCCAGATTGAGCGTCTGCCCCCTTCGCCCCTACCTTCGTCCCGTTAGTTCGAATCCTGTCTATGTCCCATAACAAACGCATTTTCGGCACGGACGGTGTCCGCGGCCGGGCCAACGTCGAGCCGGTGACGGCGGAAACCGCCCTCAAGCTCGGTCGGGCGGCGGCGCACGTCTTCAAGAACCTGCACGGGCCGGCGCGCAACCGCGTCCGCTACCGCATCGTCATCGGCAAGGACACGCGTCTCTCCGGCTACATGCTCGAAAACGCGCTTTCCTCCGGCGTCCTGTCCATGGGGGTGGATGTGATTTTCATCGGGCCGCTGCCCACTCCCGGGGTGGCCTATGTCACCCGCTCCTTGCGGGCTGACGCGGGCATCGTCATCACGGCCTCGCACAATCCGTACGATGACAACGGCATCAAGTTTTTCCGCCCGGACGGCTACAAGCTGGACGACCTGGTCGAGGACCAGATCGAAGACCTCGTGTTCAGCGGCGAGATTGAAAACATCCGCCCGACCGCCAACGAGATCGGCAAGGCCTACCGCATCGACGACGCCATCGGCCGCTACGTCGAGCACGCCAAGGCAAGCTTCCCGCGCGGCATGACCCTGGAGGGCATGCGCATCGTCATCGATTGCGCCCATGGCGCCTCCTACAAGACGACCCCGGCGGTGCTGCAGGAGCTCGGGGCCGAACTGATCGTCTTCGGCACCCAGCCCAACGGCACGAACATCAATCAGGAGTGCGGTTCGATGCACCCGCAAAACCTCTGCCAGAAGGTCCGCGAGTACCGGGCCGACATCGGCATCGCGCACGATGGCGACGCCGACCGCGTGCTGCTGTGCGACGAGCAGGGCCGCCTCATCGACGGCGACGACATCATGGCCATCTCCGGCGTCCAGATGCTGGCGGAGGGAACCCTGAACAAGAAGACGCTGGTCGCCACCGTGATGAGCAACGCCGGTCTTGATGCCGCCATCCAGAAGTCCGGCGGCACGGTCATCCGTACACCCGTGGGCGACAAGAACGTGATCGATGCGATGCTGAGCGAGGGGTACAATCTGGGCGGCGAGCAGAGCGGTCACATGATCTTCCGCGATCACAGCACGACCGGTGACGGCCTGGTGGCCGCCCTGCAGATTCTCAGCGCGATGAAGACGCGGGGCGAGGCCCTTTCCCGTCTCGCCCGCTGCTGGACACGGTATCCGCAGCTGGTTTCCAACGTGAAAGTGCGTGTAAAGACGCCGTTTGCGGACCTCGACGAGGTGCTGGATCTGGTTGCCAAGGCCGAGGCGGAGCTCAAGCCCAAGGGCGGGCGCGTGCTGCTCCGCTATTCCGGTACCGAGCCCAAGGCCCGCCTGCTCGTGGAAGGGCCCGACCAGTCCGAATTGGAACGCTGGTCGAGCACCATCTGCGACTCGGTGCGCCGTCAGGTCGGTGCGGTCTCCTGAATCTGTCCTGGCAAGCAAACCGGTTGCTCCAAAACAAACGGCCACACCCAGAAGTGTGGCCGTTTTGCCTTTCCGATCGCTGGCGACGGTTTTCGCTCAGCGGATGTCCAGCTTCACTTTCAGCCGTTCCAAAGTGGAGCCTTCGTCGTGGGCCAGTTGTGCCAGGGCCTTGTTGTAGTTGGCCAGCGCGTCGATCTCGTCCTTTTCGGCCGTCGTCAGGTCACGCTGGATCTGGAGCACCTGATAATTGGTGCTCTTGCCGCTCTCCAGTTTCTTCTGCTCGGCATCCAGTGCGGCCTCGGCATAGATGCGGGCCTCCTTGGTGGCCACGATCCCCTCGCGATAGCCCTCGATCGCCCGGATGTCATTGTCCACGGCGATCATGATTGTCTGCTCCAGTTGCTTGAACGTCAGCAGTTGCTGCTGCTGGGTGAGCTTGGCCTGCTTGTAGGCGTTGCGGGCCGCCAGGTTGCTCAACGGGACCGAGAATCGCACGCCCCAGGAGTAGTTCGGGTTGTTCCTCTGGCCGAGTTCGAGGATGGAGCTTCCCAGCGTCGGGTCGTTGGCCGAAACGCCATAGGAGCCGCTGAGGTCGAGCTGGGGGAAGATCTGGTTGCGGGTGAAGCGGAGGGTGATTTTGTCCTGCTGCAGCAGCAGCTTCTGCTGCACGTAGTCCGGCCGCATTTCAAAGGCGTGGGACCAGCTATCCGCCCGGCTCTGCACGCTGGGAATGTGGTTCAGCTTTTCGGTGGGGGTCAGCATCTGGTCCGCGTGCGCGGCGAAGTCGTCATCGACCAGCCTTTTAAGCACCCGCTCGGCATCCCCGGCGTTTTGGCGGGCGGTGACGAGCGCAGCCTGGTTGCGGGCCACCTCGGATTCCGCCTGCTTTGCATCCAGCGGGGCCAGGCTGCCCACCTCGACGCGCTTCTTGGTCTCGAAAAGGAACCGTTCGGAAACTTCCAGCGCCTTCTGCGAGACCCGGACATTTTCGAGCGCGGAAATCAACGAATAATAGCCCAGCTCGACACTCAGCAAGGTGTCGAGCACCTGAGCGCGGACCGCCTGTTCGCTGGATTTCAGGGCCAGCTTGTCGAGCGAGATGTTCAGCCGCGTCGCGTCAATCCACATGTTCCTCAGCAACGGCTGGGTGAGGTTGACCGAGGCGGAGGGGGTGTAGATGAAGTTGGGGTTGAAAGAATCGGGCGTCTGGCTGCGATTCGCGTTCCCCGTCAAACTGTAGTTCAGACCCGTGGGCAGGGCGCCTGCCAGGCCCGCCTGATAGGTGTCCACCCAGGTGTTGTTCGCGCCGATGATGGCACCGCTGGGGCTCGTCTGGGGCGGGCTGCCCGAAAATGCCTGGCCGGCCCGGGCGCTGAACGTGGGGTCGTAAGGCGCGTAATCGGTGCTCAGCGTCAGCCGGGCGACCTGGGGGGCAAAGCGGGCTATCCGAAGGCTCAGGTTTCGCTGCAGCGCCTCAACGACGCAATCTTCGAGCGAGACCGGCCTTTGCGTGACCGTATCGGCAAACGTCACGCCAGCGGACGCCGACAACAAGGCGGCGGTCAGCAGCGGGTGAAACTTCATGATTCGCACAGCGTGGGGTTTTTGCATCTGAGGGTCAAACGAGTCTTTGCTTCCGATGGATGACACGCCCCGACGACGGGGGTTTCAGGGAAATTCAGTAAACTGCGATGAGGGTCGGGTAAGGCATATTTCGCCCCAATGAAGCGGGATACCGCACCAATCCGACCAGGAGTGCGCCCCTTTTTTTCCTTGAGCGGAAGCGTCCCGATTTCGGGACGAATTAATGTGCAAAACATGCTGGGACGGGCATCCGCACGAAGCGTGCCCACCTCGCTGACGAGGCACCGGGAAACT
This sequence comes from uncultured Verrucomicrobiota bacterium, assembly GCA_903922605.1. Taxonomy (GTDB): domain Bacteria; phylum Verrucomicrobiota; class Verrucomicrobiia; order Limisphaerales; family UBA9464; genus CAIVQB01. The sequence continues at coordinate 120,319 of CAIXUG010000064.1, read as the reverse complement.
CACGAAACTGCCAGGAGCGCGGATTTTGCGCCGAATCGGGCCAATCCCGAAATCGTTTTCTGACCGCAGGATTCATGGCCTTGGGATTTGGCGTCCCAATTTCGGGATGACCTGAAATCAGTACCCAAAGGCCCTCCCCGGAAGGCAGCACTCAATCCCATAGCGGTTCGCCGGTCACGGCGCGGGCGCAGTCCAAGCCGGAGGTGAAGGCATCCTCGTGGAACCCGTAGCGGAAGTAGCTGCCCGCGAAGTAAACCGCCTGATCGGGAGAGCGCCGGTTCAACCCCGGCAATTCGGCCTGCGCCCGCATCGCTCCCAGGCTGAACAGCGGATGCTCGTAAGCGATCTGGCGGATGATTTTCGCCGGGTTCACCGAGGCTTCTCCGTTGATGGACACAAAATAGTTCTCCCGGTCGCTCACGCCTTGGAGCTTGTTCATCCAGTAGATGGTCTGCGGTCGCGTGACGCCACCAGGTGCGGATTCGATGCGGTAATTCCAAGCCGACCACGCGAGTCGTGCCCGGGGCATCACCGAGGTGTCGGTATGGATGGTGGCGAGGTTGGGCTGGTAGTGGAACTCGCCCAGCAAGCGGCGTTCGTCCGCGTCCGCATTGGCCAGCAATTGCAGAGCTTGATCGCCGTGGCAGGCGAGAATCACCTTGTCGAAGACTCCCATCGTTCCATCGGCTGCCGTTACCGACGCTCCGCCGCCGGCCAGTCGCGTGACTTGGGTGACGGGAGAATTGGGGCGAAGCTCTGCGCCCGCCCGTTCCAGGATGGGGCGCAGCCGACGCACGTATTCGCGGGCCCCACCGTCCACCGTCCACCAGGGATGTTGCGTGCTCAGCCCAAGGAAGCCGTGGTTGTGGAAGAACCGCAGGAGCGTGACGGCGGGGAACTCCAGCATCAGGTCCGGCGGCGTGCTCCACACCGCGCTGCTCATCGGCACGAGATAGCAATCGAGGAAGTCTTCGCCATAGCCGCGCGCGCGCACGTAATCGCCCACCGTCGTATCCGCCCAGCGCGGATCGGTGAGGGCGGGGACGGCCTCCGCGTTGAAGCGGTTGATGGCGAGCAGCAGGCGGTAGAACGACGGTCGGAGCAGGTTTTTCCGCTGGGCAAACAGGTGGTTCAGGCTGGAACCGCAGAACTCCAGGCCCCGGGGCACGTGCTGCACGCTGAAGCTCATGTCCGTGGGCTTCACCGGCACCTCCAGCTGCGCAAAGAACCGGCAGAGGTTCGGATAGGTGACACGGTTGAACACCATGAACCCGGTGTCGAAGGCGACCTGCCGGCCCTGCTCGGCGACGTCGATGGTATTGGTGTGACCGCCGAGATAATCCGCCCGCTCGAACAGCGTCAGCGCGTAGCGGTCGCGGAGAAACCATGCCGCACTCAGGCCGGCGATCCCGGTACCGACGATGGCGAGGCGTGGGCGGGGCATCGGGGCCGGAGAATCGGGGTTTATCTGAGGGTTTTAACGGAAAACCGGAGTTTCGCTGGCGAAACCCCGGTTGTAATCGTCGAAAGATCGGTCAGCGTTTTCGCGGGATCTGTTTCGCCGGGTCGTAGGCGTCGATCGGCACCGGTCGCAGGTCCCAGATCAGGCCCGTCCAGGACATGACGCGGAGCAGGTAGTACGTGATGTCGATCTCCCACCAGTAGAAGCCCTGGCGCACGGTGCCCATGTGCTGGTGGTGGTTGTTGTGCCAGCCCTCGCCGAGCGTGATGAGGGCGAGGAGGAGGCTGTTCCGCGAGTCGTCGTCGGTCGCGTAACGCTTCTTGCCGAAGACGTGGGCGAGGGAGTTGATGCAGGCGGTGCCGTGAAAGAGCGCGGTGGTGCTGATGAAGAAGCCCCACACCAGCATCTGCCCGCCGCTCGTATGCAGACCCGGGAAATGGGTGTGCAACGACTGGCCGAGGAAGAACAGCACGATGGCGAAGAGCACCGGCACCAGCACGTCAAAGCGGTTCAGGAAGACCAGTTCGGGATACTTCGCGAGATCCTTCACGCGGCGGTAGTCGGTCGGGAAATTCTTCGAGCTGGTGATCCAGCCGATGTGCGACCAGAGGAAGCCATGCTGCCGGGGCGAGTGCTTGTCATGCTCCTCGTCCGAATGCTGGTGGTGATGGCGGTGCGTGTAGGCCCACCAGAGCGCCCCGCGCTGCACACAGATGCCGCCCCAGAGCGCGAGTACGAACTGCCACGCCCGCGAGGTCGAGAAGGTGCGGTGCGAGAAGTATCGGTGGTAAAACCCGGTGATGGCGAACATCCGGATGAAATACAGGAACACCGCCGCGCCCACGGCAAACCAGCTCGCGCCGGTAAAGAACACCCCGAGGCAGCCGGCATGCAGGATGACGAAGGGGATCGTGCGGATCCACTCCACGCGTTCGGGCTTCGTAGGGCTTTTGGTGACCTCTGGTGTATGGTAGTCGGCGTCGATCCACTGGACGACCGAGATGAACAGGGAGCGTATGCGGTCAGGGATGCTGGTCGGTGCGGAAGCAGGCATGTAAGGCGGACTGGTTTTTAAGCCAATGATTCAAAGACAAACATTCACAGCCGGCTTCCGATCCGAAATTGCCACCGCCGAAGCAGCGACCCAGTTGGACCATGCCGAAAATTGCCGTGAAACAACAGGCGTGACTATGGCAGTTCCCACGCCAAACACCAAAGCGACTTTTTTGTCCTTCACGACCCCAATATTGTCCTGAACCGGCCAGAGGATGGGTGGAATCGGCCCTTATTTTTCGCCTGCCACCTGGCACGCCCTTCATTCCCTATCGGAAGAACACCGACTGGGGTTTAATTGGGACATCCGAGTTGAACGTTCAACGTCCAGAATAGTCCCGCGCTTCACTTGCCACCGGGTCCGTAACCCGAGGCGGGCTTGCCGTCGGCGGTGAGGTGGCCCGTGGCCCAGAGCAGGCCGCGGGTGACGAGGTCGAGATAGCGCGGGTCGCTGACCGTCGCGTTGTTGTGGCCGATGGTGGTGGAGAAGACGCGCGTGTGTTTCGGGCCGTATTCGTGGGTCCAGACGACCGTGGTGTCGTTCTGGCCGGGCCGGTCGCCGGCATCCTGTTTGCCGCGCGCGAGGGGCTTGGTGTTCCCCCAGACCTGGATGTTGTTGTACAGCTCCTCGTTGACGGTCGTCCAATTTCCCAGGCTCTTGGTGATCGGGCTGTCGGGATCCAGGAAGGTGATCGCGATCGGCTTCTGGGCTCCGTGACCGCTGGATTGCAGGCCGAGATAGTCAAACCACATGGCACGCGGGCCGCCGGGCAAGGCGGGCTCGCCAGGATTGCCAATGCGGTAGCAGTGCATCGCGCAATGGAGGTTCACCGCCGGGATGCCGTCGCGGTGGGGTTTCAGCACCCCTTCGATCACGGCCGGTTCGTTGATGTCCGACGCGCATTCGTCGTGCAGCACGACGTCATAGCCGGCGGCATAGTCGGGCTTTCCGTAGATGGGCAGCGGCGGCTTGGTGCTGCCGTCGGGCGTGAAGATGAAGTCCACCGTGACATTGGCGCGGGCTTCCAGGCCGGTCTTCAGAATGTCCTTCTGGTGTTCGTAGTCGTGGCAGCAGCCGCCGGCGAGCAGCAACACCCGCAACGGCTTCACGGCAGGCTCGGTGCCGGGCTTTCGCTTGTAGGTGGTCAGCACCTGGCCGCTGTCCTGCGCGGTCTTGAACTCGGTGGGCCGATCGCCGCCGCCGAAGGCGTAATTGGCCCGCCAGCCATCGGCCGTCAGCTCGGTGATCGCCACGATCGTTCGGCCCACATTCTGCCCTTCGGTCTCGGTCGCATCCATCGTCGCCGGGTTTTTGGAGAAATCCACGGAGAACTTGCCTTTGGCGGTGCCTTCAGCGCTGGCATACTCGTAAGTGCCGTCTTTGAGCGTCAGCACAATGGAATCAAGCCCATCGCTGGTCACGGGGCTGCCATTGGCCTCGGCCGATTTGACGATCCAGATGCCGTTGAGCGAGCTGAGGTCCGCCGCGAAGAGCGAAGTCGCGGCCAGGAAGCAGGCGAGAAGAAGTCGTTTCATGTGCGTGGATGCGAGTCTGCCCCTGATCCGGGCCGCTGGTCAGCAACTTCTTTGAAAGGCATGCCGAACGGGCCCACCGGCCGGTACTTCCTAGCTCCTATCTCCGCTCAAGCGCTCAGCTTGAGCACTTCCCGCGCTTCGGCCATGCCAGCGGCAGGGCGCCCGTATTCGCTTGCGGTGACCCGGGCCAGCGAAACGAGCTGCCGCCAGCGGAAGGCGGGGCGGGTCGAGGCGAATTCGTCAGTCACGGTGTGGTAGTATTTTTCCGCGTGCAGCGCCCCATCCTCGCTGATGGCATACCGCAGCATCAGGTCAAATACCGCGCGCGGCGGGTGGCCGAGCTCGCCGTAGCGGGATACGAGGGCGGCAGCATGGGCCTGAAGGTTCCCCCGGATGGCCTCGTCGGTCTCGCGCAGAAGCGCGTCCGCGTCGGTGATTTTGATCTGGGCACGGTGGACGGCCAGCGGCAGCGGCTCCCAATGGAGGAAATCCCCGCCGCGATTGGTGCGGTCCAGCGCGACCTGGTAGGCCCCGAGAATGAGGCAGGCGAAGGTGTTCCGGGCATTGCTCACGCGGGCGAGGTTGCGCCAGGCGCACGCGGAATCGCTCGCGTGAACGCCGATGCTGTCGCCATGGACGCTGCCCATCGGTTTGCCGGTGATTTCATCCTGGGGCCGGCGGCCGAAGTCGCGGAGGATGAGCTGGTTGGCCGCGAGGGCAACCGCCTCACCGACGGCTGCCGGGGCACACCCTTCGGCCAGCGCCGCCGCGGCGGCGGCGGCGGCCTGCGCGGGCGTGGATTGGAAGATGGTCTGGCTGAGTTCATCCACCCACTTGTCCTCGGCGGTTCGGGTGCCGGGTGTGCGGTCGAGCAGCCTGTGCTCCTCCAGCAGCTTGGGCAGGAGGATGCGCGGCTCGCTGCGCTCGGCGGCGGCGGACCAGGATTCGTTCTTCACGCAGTACCGGACCGACTGACGGAGCATCGTGTGGGCATGTTCCTTGCCGACCAGATCCAGCAGGTCCCAGGCGCGGTAGGGCAGCACCACGCGGTGGACCTCGGTGTCTTCTTGCACGGTGTGGAGAAGCTGGTTGAACGCCTCCTCCGGACTGGTCTGCGCAAGCGTGGCGAGAGTCTGTTCGGCCGCATTGACGTCCTTGCGATGGACGGCCTCGCGCAGAACTTCGCCCCCGGACTGGCCGGCGGCGAGCGGTGCGGGCGTCACCGGATGCAGCACCTCGTCCTTGCGGCCGCCGTGGACCTCGATGCGGCTGGTGTTGCGGTAGAGCACCTTGAAGACAGGCAGCGCCGCCTGCGCCTCGGGCAGTTCACCCGCCATGTGCAGCGCGGGCGAGAGGGCCATCATCGTGTGGAAGCCGATGTAGTCCTCCCCACCGAAGGTGCGGGCGTTGGCCAGCGCGGCGGCGGCGACCAGGCGGCGCAGATCAGCCCCGGATTTCAACTGGGTGACGAGGGCGGGCAGAATCCGGCTCGCCGGCGTCTCCTGCATGAGCCGCACGAGCGGTTCGAGCGCGCCGAAGTCGAGCGTGTCGGGCACGTCGGCGGCAAAGGCCGGGGCAAGGCCAAGTTCGGTGGCGAGCCCGCCGCCCACCGTGGCGACCAGCATGCCGCGGCCGACATCGGCGAGAAATTCACGACGGGACTTGGGTGCATTCATAGGCGCTGGGGCAGGCGGAAATCTTTGGGAACTATGATGTGGTGGTATGCCTGTCGCGGAAGCCGGTCAAGGAGCGAACCGGGGAGAATTTCGAGTTCCGAATTTCGCGTTTCGAATTCACGCCAAGAGACCTGTGGTATGCCGCCCCAGTTTTGAATTTGGAGCTCTGAATTTTCAAAGCCCAAGCCCGTTCAGTGCCTCGAAATAGATCCAATGGCCGAAGTCATTCGGATGGTTGATGTCGTTGGCGAGCAGGTCTTCGGGCTTCTTTCGCGACGCGAAGGTCTGCCAAGGATGAAACACATCCGCGAAGGCGCAGCCGGTGTCGTGGGCGACCTGCTCCGTGACGGCCGCGTAATCCTCCATGTGATGCGAGCCGTATTTCCAGTGCGGGTTGGGTGGAAACGCGGAGAAAAGCACCACTTCCGCTCCGGTCGTGGTGCGGATGCGTGTGATCAGCTCCTTCAGGTTGGCGGCGAACTGCGGCACAGGCACCCCACCTTTGTTGTGGTCATTCATGCCGAAGCCGATCAGCATGAGGTCGGGGTGCTGGTCCAGTACCTTGGCCTGCAGGCGTGCGAGTCCCTGCACCGTGCTGTCGCCGCCGGTCGCGCCATTGATCGCCGTGATGTGCGCCTGAGGATGTTCAGCGCGCAACGCGTCGGCCCAGCGGTTCCAGAAGATCAGTCCCGGTTGGGTCGCGTCACCGCCCGCCGTGATGCTGTCGCCAAAGGCCACCAGCCTGAACTCACCGCCGGCACGCAGTTTGGCTGCCGATTTGGGCAGCAGCGGCGTGGGAGACGCGGGCAACGGCCAGGCGTTGGTCGCGCTGAACGAGTAATCCACGAAGGCGAAGAAGCCGTTGTTGCCGAAGCCTGGGAACTTCGAATGGTCGAATTCCGTCTGGCCAAATAGCATGTTCCTGCGGAAATCCGGCAGGCGCGAGCCCGGAACTCGGCGCAATGTGCCGTTGGTGAAATCGACCGAATAGTCGCGACCGGCGACATAGTCCACCGTGTTGGTGCCGGGTCGGTAGGTGCTCCGAACGGTGAAGGTCGCCGATGCCAGCGGACGGAAGGCCAGGGCCGCCGGCTCCTCGCCAATGAAGACGACCGACTCGCCGATCATCGGGCGTACGGCTGGCTGCGGTGCGGTGACACAACCGGCCAAGGCAACCAGCAGCAGGCTGCCGAGCAGGGCACAGCCGAGCGAAGGGAGCGTTCGTAACATGGGCCGAGCATGGCCTTCCAGACCGCTGCGGCTCAATCCGCGAGATGAATGATCAGCGCAGGTAGCGCAGAATTGTATTCTGCTGTGTCGCGGATTTGCAATCCGCAGACGCAACGGTGGGCAGGGTGCGTGACCGATATTCAAGCCCTGCCGAGTGCAACTCGGCGATACGGCAGAATACAATTCTGCGCTACGACAGAGCGTGCCTCAGTCCGTCTCCGAAAGGCCCCAGCACAAAATCCCTTTCCAAAGCGTCCCGCGTTGCCGATGTTCCGGCCCGTTTTCGTTATGTTTACCGGCACCTATACCGCGATTGTCACGCCCTTCCGAAACGGCCTGCTTGATGAGGCCGCACTCGAGAAGCTCGTCAAATCGCAGATCAAGGGTGGCGTGGACGGCATTGTGCCGGTGGGCACCACCGGCGAGTCGCCCACGCTCGACTACGATGAACACATCCGCGTGGTCGAGCTGGCGGTGAAGTTCGCCGGCGGCAAGGTCAAGGTCGTGGCGGGCACGGGCGCGAACTCCACGAAGGAGGCCATCGAACTCACCAAGAAGGCCGAGGCCGTCGGGGCGGATGGCTCGCTGCAGGTCGCGCCGTATTACAACAAGCCGTCGCAGGAGGGGGTTTACCAGCACTTCAAGGCCATCGCCACGTCCACGAAGCTCCCCATCCTGCTGTACAGCATTCCGGGACGCTGTGGCATCGAGATTGGCATCGATACGACGCAGCGGCTGGCGAAGGATTTTCCGAACATCGTCGGCATCAAAGAGGCGGGCGGAAACGCTGATCGCGTGAGCCAGCTCGCCGCTGCCTGTGGCCCGAAGTTCATCATCCTGAGCGGTGACGACTCCCTGACGCTGCCGTTCATGGTGGTCGGGGCGCACGGTGTCATCAGCGTGGCGTCCAATGTTGCGCCGAAGCAGGTGAGCACCATGGTGGCGAAGTTTGCGGCCGGCGATGCCAAGGGCGCGCTGCGGCTGCACACGGCGCTCTATCCGCTGTTCAAGAACCTGTTCCTTGAGACGAATCCGGTTCCGGCCAAGGCCGCGCTGGCCCTCATGGGCATGATGACCGAGGAGGTCCGGCTGCCACTCGTGCCGGCCACGCCGAAGATGCGCGAGATCATGAAGGCGACCATCGCGGAGCTCGGGCTGCTGAAATGAAGCAGGCCCGGGAAGCGTGCTGCGCGACCCGGTGATCGACTCGCGGGTTGAGCTGCCGCAGCGGTGCCAGATTCACCGTTGCCTGGCTTGCCGGCGGGGCGATTGCGCGCCATAGGCGTTCCACTGCACTTTCTTACTTTATGACAAGACTCATCATCAACGGCTCCAAGGGCCGCATGGGACAGGCACTCATTGCCTGTGCCGCCCGCATTCCGGGACTTCAGGTGATCGCCACGGTGGACCAAGGGGACGACTTGCTGGTGATCCTGCCGCAGGCCGACGCGGTCATCGACTTCAGCTTTCACGACGCCACGGCCGGCGTGGCCGCCGCCTGTGCCGAGGCAGGCAAGGCATTGGTCATCGGCACGACCGGCCACTCTGAGGCGGAGAAGGCGGCCATCCGGGCGCACGCGCCCAAGGTGCCGATGGTCTGGGCCTCGAACTACTCGACCGGCGTGAACACCCTCTTCTGGCTCACGCGCAAGGCGGCGGAAATTCTCGGGCCGTCTTTTGACCTCGAAGTGGTCGAGATGCACCACCGGCTCAAGAAGGATGCACCCAGCGGCACGGCCACGACCTTGCTGGAGATTCTCGGCGAGGTGCGGAAAGTGCAGCTGGCAGAGGCGCTGCGGCACGGCCGGCACGGCATCGTCGGCGAGCGCACGGATTCCGAGATCGGCATCCACGCGATCCGGGGCGGGGATGTGGTCGGCGATCACACGGTCATTTTTGCCGCCAACGGCGAGCGCGTGGAACTGACCCACAAGGCCAGCAGCCGCGACACTTTCGCCAATGGTGCCTTGCGCGCCGCTCAATGGGTGGTCGGACGCGCACCGGGTATCTACGACATGCAGAACGTGCTCGGGCTCAAATGAGGCAGGCCCAATGAAATTGGCCGGCCGCGAGGCGGTGGTGGCAGTGGGATCGAATCTCGGCGACCCCGTTGCTCAGGTGCGGGCGGCTCTGGTTTGGCTCGGTAGCCTGGCTGAAGGGCCGCTACGCCGTTCCTCCTTGTGGCAGAGCACACCGGTGGATTGCCCGCCCGGCTCGCCCCTGTTCGTCAATGCCGTGGCGTTGTTCACCCCGCTTCCGGGGGAAACACCGGAAACCCTGCTGGCGAAACTTCAGGCGGCCGAGCGTGAGTTTGGCCGCCAACCGAAGAAGGTGCTGAACGAGTCGCGTCTGCTCGATCTGGACCTGATCGCCTGGGGTGACGAGCGGCGCGATTCGCTGGCGTTGGCGCTGCCGCATCCCCGGGCCCACAGGCGGCGTTTCGTGCTGGAGCCGCTGGCGGAACTCGCTCCCGGCCTGGTGCTTCCGGGACAGTCGCGCACCGTGAGAGAATTGCTCGCGGGACTGCCGCCTGATCCGGATTTCCGGCGACTGGCCTGAACCGGGGAAAAACCTTGGAATGGGCGGCGGCGGGATTAGGCTGTGTGGCGTTCGCACATGAAAAAAACTTCGACTCTGGCCCTCCTTGCAGGCTGTCAGTTGGTGGTGGCCGTTGCCTTGGCCGCCCTGTGTGCTTTTCACGTCATTTATGCGCGTGAGCTGGAGCAAAACAACAACGCCCTGGCGGCTTTTCAGCAAAACAGCCGGGTCATTGAAACACTGGTCGGCATGTCGGTCGAGTATGGGCAGGCCAATCCCGGCGTGGGGACGGCATTGAGCCCATTGCTAAACCGCCTGGGAATCAAGCTCACCACCAATGCGCCGGCGAAATCAACCCGCTGATCCCATGGACGACCTGCGCGAACCCTCCTCTGACAGTTCGGAAACCAAGGCGCTGCGTGACGAAGTGGCCCAGTTGGTCTCAGTGGTCTGGCTCTGCCTGTGCGGGCTCATGGTTATCACCCTGAGCTTGGGCGTTTTCATCTACCGCAACGACAAGGTGCTGTATCGGCAGATGGAAGCTCAGAAGCCCTATATCATCGAGGCCCAGAAGCGGAATCCGGAAGTGCTGGCGATTGTGACCGAGCTGCAGAAGTTTGGTGCCGCCCACCCGGCCTATGCCAGCAACGTGCTGGCCCGGTTCAACCTGCAGCCGTTGGCGTCCTCCGGCCTGTCCACGGGCGGCGCGAAGAAATAAGTCCGGTTTCGTCCGCACCGATGCTTCAGGTAGGGGCCAGAGGCAGCCCTTTGCCGCATTCCGAGCAGAAGCGCGAGCCGGGCGGGTTCACCTTCAGGCAGACCCGACATTCGATGTGGGCGCGCACATGCCGTTTGTGGATCACAAGGTTGCGAATATAGGGGATCCAGTTGAAGGCGTTGGCGAAGATGAACACCGAATCGTGCCGGTAGAGGGAGTACGCCAGCAGCAACAGTGAGCCGAAGATGCTCAGCCACCAGAAGGCGACGGGTACGACGACCTGCCGGAGCCTCTCCGTGGCGTACCATTGCACGATGAAACGCGAGGCAAAGGCGGCGTTGGCCAGCCAGCCGACCACTTTCCAGGCATTCCAGGTAATGCCGAGAAAATGGTCCCCGTAGAAAAACATATGCTGCAGGTCTTCCAAGCTCACCGCCAGAGCCTTGGGGCAATGATGCTTTCGGGGCAAGGCTGGAACGGCGGAGTTAACCCCCGTATCGTTTGCGATCGTCCGTGCCCGGGTTTGCCGGCGCATTCGGCTTCATGCGACCGGGGCTTCGGAGCACACTTCCGCCGTGCCACTGGTCCGCATCCTCGTCGATGGTTACAGCCTGCTCCATGGCTGGCCTGAACTCGCCCCGGGCATGGCGCGCCATTCCGCCGCCGCCCGCGAGGCGCTGGTGGCCCGGCTCACGCAGTACCGCGACGCCACGCACACGCCGATCACGATCGTGTTCGACGGGCAGGGCGCGGCGCCGGGCACGGCGAAGCTGCCGTCCACCCGGGATGTCGAGGTGCTTTTTTCCCGCGACGGGAAGACGGCGGATGACCTGATCGAACGCGCCGCCTACCGGCTGAAGGAGTTCGGCGAGGTGCTGGTCGTGACCGATGATCACGCGGAACGCGACACGGTGATCGGCTTCGGCGGACTCGCATCGAGCTGCACGACCTTCATCGCGCAGGTCAACGGGGCGCTGGATGAAATGGCCTTCGACCTGAAGACCTACAACCGCAAGGAGCGGCAGCGGTTCCGGAACGGGTAGAGGCTGTGGCTTTGAACGTCCAACGTTCAACGTTGGACGTTCAACGTTGAATGCCGGTCATTCCGATACTTTCAAAAGACGAGGTGCCCGCCTACGCGCCGATCTGCTTGGCGTAGTCGGCGGGGCTGAGCAGGGCGGCGGCCTCGGTAGGATCGCTGAGGCGGATCTGCAGGAAATGGCCCTCGGCGTAGGGGGCGGAGTTCACGAGGCCCGGATTGTCGGCCACGGCCTGGTTCACCGCGATGATCTCGCCGCTGACGGGCGAGTAGATGTCGCTGGCGGTTTTAACCGACTCCACGACCGCGATGCTTTCCCCGGCCTTCACTTTGCGGCCTGCGGCGGGCAGCTCGACGAACACCACGTCCGTCAGCTCGTGCTGCGCGTGGTCGGTGATGCCCACGGTGGCCACGTCGCCGGCGAGGCGGACCCATTCGTGAGACTTGGCGTAACGAAGATCGGCGGGCACTTGCGAGCTCATGTGGGGAGAGTGTGGGAAGGTCGTTGCACGGGGGTCAATCAGGCTTTGCGGTAGATGGGCTTCTTCACCACTTCGGCGGCAAAGCGGCGGCCGCGGATCTCAATCTCAAGCTTGGTGCCGGATACGACGAGTTCGGGCGGCACGTAGCCGAGGCCGATGCCGAGGTTGAGCGAGGGGCTTTGCGTGCCGCTCACGACGTCGCCGACCTTCTGACCGCCGGAGAAGATCGCGTAGCCGGGGCGGGGCGGGGCGGACTTCTCGGCCATCTTGAAGGCGACGGATTTCTTCTTCGTGCCGTCGGTCTTCTGTTCCAGCAGCGCGGTGCGGCCCACGAAATCGCCCTTGTCGAAGGAGACAAAGAAACCGAGGCCGGCCTCGATGGGCGAGGTCTGTTCGTCGAGTTCGTGACCGTAAAGCGGGTAGCAAACCTCGGTGCGCAGCGTATCGCGCGCGCCGAGCCCGATGGGCTGGATGCACGCCGTGTGTCCGGCCGCGAGCGCCTTGAACCAGATGTCCTCCACGAGGGCGGCCGGCGCGACGACCTCGAAGCCATCCTCGCCGGTGTAGCCCGTGCGGGCGACCCAGATGCGCTGCCCGGCCCAGTTCCATGCGCCGATCTGGTTTTTCTTCAGCTCACTGGCGGCATTCACCACCGTGCCGGCCAGTGAAGGGCCGAGGAAAAGCTGGTCGATGAAGCCGGCCACGCGCGGTCCTTGGATCGCAATGGCCCCCAGGCGGTCGGAGGCATTCTCGAAGATCACGCCGGAGCGGTGCGGGGAGGCGCAGAGGCGTTCCTGCAAGGTGGCGACATCGATGTCGATCCGGCTGGCGTTGATGATGAGCAGGAACTCCATCGGCGCGAGACGGTAGACGTAAAGGTCGTCCACAGTGCCGCCATGTTCATTGCACATCTGGGAATACTGGCCGAGCCCAACGGTGAGCTTGCGGACGTCATTGGTCAGCGTCTCGTTGAGGAACGCTTCCGCGCCCGGTCCGGTGACGAGGGCCTCGCCCATGTGGCAGATGTCGAAGACGCCGGCGGCGCGCCGGACACACAGGTGCTCATCGACGATGGACGAATACTGGACGGGCATTTCCCAGCCGCCGAATTCGATAAGTTTGCCGCCGAGCTTCTGGTGCGCGGCGAAAAGCGGGGTGCGTTTCAGAGGGTTCATCAGTAGTGAAAACGGCAGGAGACAATGGTCAGAGAGGTGTCGTTCACGCGGTAAACCAGACGATGCTCATCCGTCAGCCTACGGGACCAACAACCCTTTAGATTGTAGCGCAGCGGCTCGGGCTTGCCGATGCCAGTAAAGGGATCACGGGCCGATTCGCGGATCAGCCGCGTGAGCCGTTCAAAGGCCTTGACATCCTGGGAAGCCCAAGCGGTGAACTCGTCAAACGCTTCCTTTTGGAACGTGACCTCCCTCATCGAAACAGGGACTGGTCGGGGATCACGATGTTGCGTCCAGCCTCTACGTCGGCGATGGCTTTGAGCAGCCGTTCCCGGTTGGCGGGCGTGCTGAGCAGGTATTCCGTCTCGTCCATCTCGGTCGGGTTGCTTACGGCGATCTCGACGGTTTGATGGGGAAACATGGCCTTCACGCTGGCGAGAAACCGCTCATCCAGCTCGTCAGTGTTGACCGCAAAGGTCGTCGTCATGGCGGCAGTTTAGCATTCGAGACTTCCGTTTGCCAACGACGCCTTCATCCATTTCAGGGGGCGCTGCAGGTGGACGGTTCTATCCACGGGGGTGGCTTAACCGCCCTCAGAACTGTTTCAAAACTGTATTGATGGTGTCGGCCATCAATTCGGCGGCGTCGTGGGGCTGCGGATAGCCGAGCTGGAACACTGGCGCGTCGGGTGTCTTGGCAAAGACGAGCACGATCTGGTTGGTGAACGTGGTGGCCGGCACGCGGCCGGTGAGCACCTCGACGAACGAGTAGGTCGGGTAGAGCTTGCCCGGCTCGGACAGGTCGAAGATAAAGGTTCCATCCGGTCTCAGCGGCACACTGACCTTTCCCACCACCACGTGGTCACGCTGGACAACCGCGGGCGTGCCCAACTCCTGCTCCAATACCGCGAGTGGAAGTGACGGGTAAACGATCCCTCGGATGCTGGTGACCAGGTAGACTCCGTGGTCGGCGCTCAGGTTCACGGTGCCGGCGGCGGTGAAAGATTTTGCAAGTTCCGGCGTCGGCGGCCAGGCGTGCGGAAAATCAGGGAAGGAAAATGTGTTCGAGCCGCGCGACCAGCGGGCGAGCTGGGCCACCGAATAGCCCTCATCCTGGGGCACACCACCGAACTGGGTCAGCACATTGGTCGCCGACTGGAGGGCGCGAATCAGCGCCGCATCGCCAGGACGCGGATCGGTGAAGAAGAATTTCAGCACCACGAAGCGGGGCTTCGCTGGTGAGAGCCGCGCAACCAGTTCGCCAAAGTAGCGGCGATCAATCGGGAACTTGCCCAGGGCCTTTTGGCTCGCCTCATCGACGTAGATGATCGAGATCGGGTGGTGGCGGTTAAGCTGAGTGACGGTTCGGTAAGGGGGCGAGGTCGGGGCGTGCGCGCATCGAAAAAGGAAAAGCAACGCAGTGGCGACCGTGACGGCGACCCGAGTGAAACGCGGCAACATGGCGTAAATCAATCTGGCCAGTTGGCCAGCCGTGCCTTCACCAGCTTCGTGACCGAAGTGGCCGGCAACTGCTCCGCCCGCTTGAACCGGATGCAGCTTTTGCCACAGTCCAGTCCCTGCAGCAGTTCGGCGCAGGCCGCGTGCGCGGACGAGCCGATGTAGAACGCGAAATAATTTTTCTGCGCGTTGAGGGCGCAGAGCATTTCCTCGCCGTGCTTCCAGCAGGGCATGCCGTAATCCATGGACTCGACGGCCTTGGGGGCTGCCTTGTTGACGGCCTTCCGCAGGGGCTCCAGCATGGTGCGTTTCACAGCCGGAAGGTCGGCCAGAAACTCATCCACGCTTTGAGCCTTGGAGGTCACGGAGGGTCAGCCCCACTTCTCCAGCTTCATCTGCTCCTTGGGCAGCCCCAAATCGTGGAGGACGAGGTGTTCGACGGCGGCGACCATCTCGTTGGTGCCGCAGGCGTAGAACACGGTGTTCGCCGCGTCGGTCACGAAGCTCTTCACCCAGTCGGGCGTGATGCGTCCGCGCCGGCCGGTCCACGGGTGTTCCGGGGCGAGCCGGGTGCAGGTGACGTGGAACTTGAAGCGCGGATTCTCCGCCTCCAGGGCGTGGAATTCCTCCTCAAAGATGATGTCGGAGGTGGTTTTGACCGTGTAGAGCACGGTGATGTGCGTATCGAGGTTGCGCCTCGTCGCTTCTCGCACGAAGCCGCGGAAGGGCGTGACACCCGAGCCGCCTGCCACGCAGATGAGGTGCTTGCCCGGTGGCTCGAACACGGGGAGGAAGCGCCCGGCCGGTGGGATGACGAACAACTTATCGCCGGTCTCGACCCAGTCCACGATGCTGGTGCCCATCTTGCCGTCGCGCTTCACGGTCACCTCGTAGTGGCCCTTGTCGAGGCCGGAGGAGCTGAGCGAGTAGGCGCGCTTGTACTTGGTCTTGTGCGGCCAATAGACGGTGATGAACTGGCCGGTCTTAAAATCACCCGGATCGTAGCCCTCAGGCCACTGGAAGCGGACGGTTTTGACATCCGGAAGTTCCATCTTCACGGACTCGACAAGCATTTCAGCGATGACTTTGGCCATGGTAGCAGGGAGGAAACTGGAACCGGTGGTTCGTGCCGGTGCGGCAACTTTCCGCCGAAAACGGCGGCTCACGCAAGAGGAAGGAGGAAAGAAGCAGGTGAGTGAGTGAGTGAGTGGGTCAGTGAGCCAGGAACGAGCCGCCTCCGACAGTTCGCGCGCCGTTCGAAACTCGAAAGTCGAAATTCTTCCCGCTTACAGTCCGCCGAAGCGGCGGTGACGGCGGGCGTACTCCTCCAGCGCCTCAAAGAGCTGCGCTTTGCGGAAATCGGGCCAGAGCGTCGGGGTGACCACGAACTCGGAATAGCTGATCTGCCAGAGCAGGAAGTTGCTCACGCGCATCTCGCCGCTCGTGCGGATGAGCAGGTCGGGATCGGGGAAATGGCGGGTATAGAGGTGCTCGGCCAGCACGCGCTCATTGATCTCGGCGGCCTCGATCGAGCCCGTCTTGACCTTCTCGGCAATGGTGCGGATCGCCTCGACGATCTCCGTGCGCCCGCCATAACTGAGGGCGAGGATGAGGGTAAGACCGTTGTTCTTGGCGAGGGCGGCCTTGGTCTTCTCCAGCTGCTGCTGGACGGCTTCCGGCAGGCGCCAGATCTGGCCGATGGCCTCGAGGCGAACGTTGCTGCGGTTCAGTTCGCCGATCTCGTTCTTCAGGAACCGCGCGAGATACTTCATCAGCGTGTCCACCTCGTCCTTGGGGCGGTTCCAGTTCTCCACGGAGAAAGCGTAAAGCGTGAGGTATTTCACGCCGATCTCGCCGCAGGCGCGCACGATGTTGCGCACGGACTCGACCCCGTTGCGGTGGCCCTCGACGCGCGGCAGGTGGCGCTGCTTGGCCCAGCGACCGTTGCCATCCATGATGACGGCGACGTGTTGCGGCAGGTTCGCCTGCGCGGCGGCGGAGAGCTTGGGGTCGGCGCTCATGCGAAGATGCGCCGATAGATCGCCGCCACGGGCAGTTCCAAATCCACCGAGGCCAGCCGTACGGTCTGGTCGAGTTGGGTGAAGGTGGCTGACTGCCAGCCCTCCGCCCGTCGGAACAGCGTCACCTCGATCCGATCCTGTGCGACGATGACGTATTCCTCCAACGTGGGGATGGTGCGGTAGGCCAGGAGCTTTTCCCGGCGGTCGGTCTGTTCGGTGGTGGGTGACAGCACTTCGACGATCAGCCGGGGAAAGCGCAGGGAATGCGAGTCGGTATCGCGCGGGTCGCAGGCAACGGCCACGTCCGGGTAGTAGAAGATGTCCTCCCCGCTGATGAGGAGGCGGACTTTGAGATCGTTGAAGAACACCCGGCAGGCGTTGGCGTCGCCAAAATGGCGGTCCAAGGCCAAGTAAAAATTCCCGCAGATCTGGTTGTGCTCCTTGCTGCCGCCCGCCATCGCATAGACCGCGCCGCCGATGTACTCGTGGCGGACGGTGCTGGCAGGCTCACCCTCAAGGTATTCCTCGACGGTAATAAACGGCCGCTGGGCGGGCGATTCCATGGAGGGAATGTGCTTCGGGCGGTGCCGCCGGGCAAGGCGTGATCCGAGACCTAGAGAAACATCGTCTGTTCGCGGGCGGGACCGACGCTGGCAATGGTGAGGCGGGCGTTGGTGAGCTGCGCCAGGGTCAGCAGGTAGTGGCGGCAGTTTACCGGCAGCGCCTCCCAGGAGGTGATCTGCTCGGTCGAGGTCTGCCAGCCGGGGAACTCCTGGAACACCGGTTCGCAGCGGGCGAGCACTTCGCAATCGGCGGGAACGTAGTCGAGCAACTGGCCATCGACACGGTAGCCGGTGCAGACCTTGATGGTCTTGAGCGAGTCCAGGCCGTCGATGTTGGTGATGGCCAGCTCATCAATGCCATTGACCATCGCGGCATGCCGCGTGGCGACGGCGTCAAACCAGCCGCACCGGCGTGCCCGGCCGGTGGTGGCGCCAAATTCGCGGCCCATGCCGTGGAGCAGGTCGGAGATCTCGGCATTTTCTGTCGGCAACGGCCCCTCACCCACGCGGGTGGTGTAGGCCTTCATCACACCGACCACGCGGTCCATGCGGTTCGGGGGCACGCCCGAACCGGTGCAGGCGCCGCCGGAGGTTGTGTTCGAGGAGGTGACAAACGGGTAGGTGCCGTGGTCGAGGTCAAGGAAGGTGCCCTGCGCGCCTTCGAACAGGATGTTGGCGTGGCGGCGGGTGGCCTTGTGCAGGTAAATGACCGTGTTGGTGACGAACGGACGGAGCCGGTCGGCGGCCTTGGAGTAGTCGGCCAGGAGCTGGTCGTAGTCCAACTGGTGCGCGCCCAAGGCCTTGAGCACCTCGTTGTTCTCGTCGAGCCGCTCACGCAGTTTCTCGGCGAAGCGCTTGGGGTTGAGGATGTCGATCACGCGCAGGCCCACGCGAGCGGCCTTGTCGCCGTAGGTCGGGCCGATGCCGCGCTTGGTTGTGCCGATCTTCTGCTTGCCCTTGCGGACCTCGCGCTGGCCGTCCAGCTCACGGTGCCAGGGGAAAACGACGTGGGCGGTCTCGGAAATGAGCAGGTTCTGTGGGTTCACCTTCACTCCGAGCTTTTCCAGGCCGTCGATCTCGCCCACGAGGCTCACCGGGTCCAGCACGACGCCGTTACCGATCACGCAGACCTTGTCGGCCCGCAGGATGCCGCTGGGAATGAGGTGCAGGACGTATTTGACGGGCCCGACGTAAACGGTGTGCCCGGCGTTGTTGCCGCCCTGGGTGCGGACGACGATCTCGGCCTGCTCGGTGAGCACGTCGATGATCTTGCCCTTGCCTTCGTCGCCCCATTGGGCGCCGACGAGAATCGTATTGGCCATGTATGCGTATTTTGTGAGATGCGCCGGCAACAAAAAGCCCCGAAAGTAAATCGGGGCTGCGAACCGGTATTTACCGGGGGAGCGTAGAAAGGTCGGGCCGGGTGTCAATGCCCGGCTTGCCGGAAGGGCGTCGGGCGGGCGGGGACGTCCCAAAGAAAAAGGCCGGTCCATGAGGACCGGCCCTGAGAATGGCCTGAGGCCAAAAGCCGGGATCAGAACTTCTTCTGGAGCGAGAAGTAGTAGTAACGCTGGAGCGGGCTCTCGAGGCTGCTCAGGTAGGCGAAGTTGCTGTTGCTCTCACCGACATAGAGCGGCGGGGCCGAATCGGCGATGTTGTTGACACCGACGGTGACCTTGACGTCCCACGGCAGCTTGTAGGATGCCTGCACATCGAACGTCAGGAAGCCATCCACGGTCATGGGGTCGCCGGTGACCGGATTGCTGTAGTCGACTTCACCAATGTAGTTCGCGAAGATGCCGATCTCGAACTTGCGATAGTTCCAGAACGCGCTGGCCGTGGTCCGCCACTTGGGCAGGCCGTCCGTGCCGCTGTAATAGACCTGTCCGTCCTGCGGAAGATATGTTCCGGAGGCCGGGTCCAGGATGCGGAAGCTGAGCAGATACGTGGAGTTGAGGCCGAAGGACCATGTTCCGGCCGTGTCGGTCGGCAGCTCATAATTGAGTCCGAAGTCAATGTAGTCGGAGATGGTGGCGCCGAGGTTGGCGTAGGAGTCATTCAGCGACAGCAGCTCACCCGCGCGCTGTCCAGTGGCGGGGTCGATTGCGGGCAGGGGCAAGCCGGGATTGGAGGCCATGAAGGCGGCATCGCCCTCATACGGTGCCCGGGTATATCGTCCGGGCTGTACGGCCACATAGTCGTAGCCGAAATAGTCGGAGGTCGTGCCAATTTCGTTCACCCGCTTGATTTGCAGCCAGTCCACCGAGGCTTTCAGGCCCTTGGCAAACGCCGGGGTATACACCAGGCCGGCCGTCCATTGGGAGGCGGTTTCCGGCTGCAAGTTGGGATTGCCGCCACTCTTGAGGTTAACTTCCTGCACCGGAGTACCCCGGAGCGGATCGGTGAACGGTGTCCCGCTGAGGGCGTCCAGGGCGTGGTTGAAGAGCTGCTGCAGCGAGGCCGGACGGAAATTCTCCGAGTACGAGGCCCGGAGCAGCAATTCCTCGTTGAAGGGACGCCACTCAATGCCGACGTTGGGGACTTCTGAAGTGCCGAAGTCGCTATAGTGGTCCAGCCGTCCCGCCGCCGTGATGTCCAACCGATAGAAGGGCAGCACGTTCCACTTCGGCCCGGTGATGGGGATGCGGCTTTCCACGTAGGCGCTGGTCACATCGCGGCGGCCTGAGTTGTCCAGCGAAGGAGTCTGGCCGACGATGGCGCCATCCAGCTGGAGCTGGTCATGGCGGTCGGAGAACTGCTCGGTCCGATACTCGACGCCGGCCGCATATTGCACGGTGCCGCCGGGCAGGGTGAACACATCACCATAGAACTTGGCATCCCAGGACAGCAGCTCGGTGGTGCCGATCTCCGTGGTCCTGACCTTGATCCCGTTGATCGTGTCGGGATTGTTCGGTGCGCTTGGCCCGCCGAACAGGTTCAGGGCCGTGGCGGGGTTGGTGTCATTCAGGGCCGCCTGGATCGCATTCAGGCTGAGGGCGTGCGCGTTGTCGATCGTCTGGGCGCGATTGTAGAGGACCGCCGTCTCGTAGCTGAAGTGCTCGTTGATCTCGCCCCGCAACCCGCCGACAAACCGGTAGGCGTCCGTGTCGATGTCGTAAGTGCGGTTGCCGGCCTCCACCATGCGCTCGCGTCCGGTGGAGAGGTCCACCCCGAACGGATTGAAGGGATTGGAAGCGGGAATGACGAGCTGGTTGCCCACCGTGCGCACGCCCTGGTCGATGGTCACCGTGCCCAAGGGAATGCCCTGGCCGCTGCCCGAGCCCGAGAGGTCAAGCGTTGAGGGTGCGAGCTCAATGTGCTCATCCAGATGGCGGAACATGATTTCACCAAAGGCCTCGACCTTTTCGTCGAAAATCTTGTGGTTGAAGGTGCCGAACACGCCCATGCGTTCCGAGCGGGGGAGCGCCTGGGACGACGAGTTGAAGTTATAACGGTCGGCGTCGGTGAACGGATGGTAGCTGCCGGCGGGGGCCGAACCGTTGGTGTCGATCGGCGGCACCAGCGTGATGGAGCCGGTCGCCGCGGCGTAAGGGGTGCCGGCCAGTCCTGGTGCGCTTCTCGGCACCGTGAAACGGCCGGGATAAACGTAGGAACTGCCCAGGTTGGCACCACCCAACGGTGCCAGGTTGTTGATCGCCGAGAAGGGGCGGTCCCGGTTGAACAGGTCGTTCTGGTGATAATAGTCCGCCACGATCATCACGTCGGTCTTGTCATTGCCGGCCCCAAACGTGATGGAGCCCTTCACGGTCGATGCGTCCTGATGCTGCGTGTTGCCGTAGAAGAAATCCAGTTCGCCACCGCGGTAATCCTTCCGGGTCTTGATGTTGATGACGCCGGCGATGGCGTCGGCGCCGTAGAGGGCGGAATTGCCGGCTTTCAGGATTTCGACCGATTCGATCGCCTCGAGGGGCAGTGCGTTCAGATCGACAAACGCGTCGGTCCCATTGTCCGCGAAGCCATAGGGGGCGATCCGCCGGCCGTTCAACAGGATGAGCGTGGCATTCAAACCCAGGCCACGGAGGGAAACCCCAGTTGCGCCCGAGGCAAAGCCGGTGCCCCCGTTGTTGCCGTTCAATCCGGCCGCGCTGGCCTGGGGCACGCGCTGGAGCAGGTCGTTCACGGTGGTCACACCCATCCGGTCAATCTTGGCCCGGTCATAGATGTCGACGGGCTGGGCGGTTTCGGTCTCGGCGGTGGGGATGTTGGAACCGATGATGATGGTCTTCTTCATCTCCATCGGCGCGTTGGTGGACGCGTCTTCCGCCAGCAGGATTGCGGCGGGGGCGAGAAGCTGGGCTCCCAGGCCCACGAGGAGGGCGCGCCGATAGAAATCGACACGGGTTGACGGGTGGTAGGCTGTGTAGTTCATACAGTTGTAACAGAACAGCGACCGGAGTTTGGACGGCCGCATTTGTGTGTTTGTACACCACGGCCAAGTTTGGGTGGCCATGCTTACGAAGGCTATAAAGCCCTGAATCGGAAAGGTGACAAGCAGGAAATCCGGCGGGCAGGTGAATTTTCCGGCCGCCGGATTCGCCTGCGCCGGAAATTATTCCGACTGCCCGGGTGCAGTTCTCGGAAAGGGGTTTTTGATGAGGACAGATGCCGGGCTTGCCCTAAAGAAAAAGGCCGGTCCTTAAGGACCGGCCCTGTATGTTTGGCGTGCAGCCGGAATCAGAACTTCTTGGAAACCTCGACGTAGAGGAAACGGCCGATGATGTCGTAAGACGACTTGTCGGTGTTGTCCTCGGAGGATGAGGCGATCAGCTTGGGCTGCTCGTCGGTCACGTTGTTCAGGCCGACCGCGACGCGGGTATTGTCATACCACTTCTTCTCGGGGCTCTTGAACGTGTAGGCGAGCTGCATGTCGATCTTGTAGTAGGCCGGCACATGCCAGGCGGCTCCGCTGGCCGTGAAATCATTGGCCGGCGCACCCACCGAGGGATGGAGGTCGCCCAAGTCGATCACTCCGGGCAGATAGTGCGCGACGACCGTGTAGTCGAAATCCCGGTAGCTCCACGTGAAGCCGGCCGTGATGTTGTAGTTCGGGATCATCCCCTGGGGAGCGGCCACGGCCTGGGTGTCGGTATATTGCCCCTTGTAGTTCAGGTATTCCGAACCGCCCGGCAGCTTGATTTCGTAGGTGAGCAGGATGTTCGCCTGGGCAAAGAACCGGATCGTGCCCGCCGCTCCGGTATCCAGCAGGTAGTCGCCCGACACATCAAAGCCCTGGGTCCGCAGCGCGCCACCCGGCATGAGGGGGAGGTTGAATATCCCGACGTTGCTGGCATTGATGTAGGTGGACTGGACCCCCGCCGTGGGCACATAGGGGTTGTTGTTCTGGTCGAGGTAAATGGGGGCGCCATGAAGATTCGGGTTGTTCACCCAGGTGGACGCCGCGCCATTCTGGTTGAGATCGGCCGCCACGGCGGTGGCGGTGGGGTAAAAGGCCACATCCGTCTCAGTGATGTGATAATAGCTGACTTCCAGGGTCAGATTTTTGATCTGCTTCGGGGAATAGGTGAGGCTGGTCGTGAACGTCTCGGAGGAGGCCGGCCCCAGGTCGGAGTTGCTCAGGAAATTGACCTGTCCGTTCTGGGTCGCCGAGGGTTTGAATCCGTTGGTATCATCCGGCAGGACGATGTAGGGGTCGCTTGACACGGCCGGCCCGTAAAGCTGGGTGAGTGCCGGCACCACGAAGCCCTGGGAATAGGTGCCGGCGATGGTCACCTGCTCGTCCAGCGGCTGCCAGCGGAAGCCCACCTTGGGAACGGTTGAGGACTTGGAGTTGTTCAATGAATCCAAGTACTCAATGCGTCCGGAGGCCGAAAGGTCGAACCGGTACAATCCCGGGATCCCCTGCTGGGGGGAGGTGAGTGGGATGGCCGCCTCGACGAACCCCGCCACACGGTCGCGGTTGCCACCGGGAAAGATCGGGTAACTGCCCAGGCCGATGAGATTTCCGGAGGCGAGCAGGGGATCGGAGGCCAGGCTGAGGCTCTCGCCGACATACTGGCCACCGACGGCCAGTTGCAACGGTCCGGCGGGCAGGTCAAAGATTTCCCCCCGCATGGTTCCTTCCACGGCGAGCAGGTCGGAGAAGCCCGTCTGGAAACCGGAGGCGGTGATGGCCTTGATCGTCTGGGGGCTGTTGAAGCCCGGAAGCGCAAAGATATTGTAGAGCGGCACGTAGTTTCCGCTGGAATCCTTCAACTGGCTCAGCGTGCTCGACCCGGCCAGGGGCGTCATCGCCAGGTTCAGCGCCGGTGAGCCGGCGCTGTTCTGGACCTGCTCCTGCTGCGTCCGGCTGTAATCGACGCTGATGTCATAGTGGTATTTGTCTTCGAAGACATCGCCCTTGAACCCGGCCACGGCGTGAAGCGCATCGGAGTCGGTGTTGAACTGACGGTTGCCAGTCTCGATCAGGCGGGTGCGGATGCCGTAGTTTGCCGCGGCGCCCAGTCCCGTGTCCGTTCCGAAGGGGTTGTACGGATTGTTGGCCGGCACGAACAGATTGTAGAGGCCCAGTGAACTGACCGGTGACGGGGCCAGCTGGGCCAGGCTCTCGGTCTTGGAGTAAAGCAGCTGGGCGTAGAAGGTGAGGTGGTCCTGGAACAGGTCCTGTTCCAGATTGCCGACCACGTTCCGACGATCCTGACGCTGGATGGTCACCGGGTGGAGATCGGTCGTGTTGAAAATGGTTTTCGATCCCCCCAGGGCCTGGCTGGCCGGCGTCGAATTGATGAGGATATAGGGATCATATCCCAGCTGTTGGAAGGCGGCGGCGTTGTAATCGGCAACCGAGGCAAAGGGTCCGCCACTGACGATCGGCGGCGCGTTCAGCCCCGCCCTGTATCCGGGCGCGCCCACCGCCAGGGGGGAGCCGGCCAGAATGTAATTGCCCGCCCGTCCGGGATAGTTGCCGCTGATGTAGCTGGGCGCGTTCAAGCCCGCCGCCGCGAGCTCGTTGACCCCGAGGGCGGCGAGACCCCGGTCCCCGGCATAGATCGGGTCGGAGTAGTAGTAATTGGCGCCCACGGTGAGGCGCGTCTGGTCTTTCGCGTAACCGATCACGGCGGAGCCGCGGGCCTCATTGGAAACCCCCTTGTCGAGGCCAAAACCGTAGCGGCCGGAAACCTCGGCGCCGTTCCAACCCTGCTTGGTGATGATGTTGATGACGCCGCCGATGGCATCCGAGCCGTACGTGGTCGAGGCGCCGTCCTTCAGGACTTCAATGCGGTCGACCATGGCCACCGGAATGGTGTTCAGATCGACCGAGAAGGTGCCGACATAGGTGCTGAAGGCGCTGATGTTCACCCGTTTCCCGTCGACCAGGATCAGGGTGGGCAGGTTGCGGATGGCCAGATAGGCCTCGCCGAAACCGCCGTTGTTCAGCGACTGCCCGATGTTGCCGTTGCCCATGAACGAGGTGCTCAGGGCCTTCAACGTCTGCAGGATGTCCGTACCGCCCACTTTCTGGATGTCGGCGCTGCTGATCGTCTCAATCGGGGAGGTTCCGACGGTGTCCGCGGTGGGGATCAGGGAACCGGTGATGACGGTCTTCTTCATCTCGGCCGGCGCCTTGGTGGAGGCGTCTTCCGCCAGCAGAAAGGCGGAGGGGGCGATGAGCTGGGCACCGAGGCCCACGAGGAGTGCGCGCCGATAGAAATCGACACGGGTTGACGGTTGGCAGGCTGTGTAGTTCATACGGTTGTAACAGAACCGCGGCCGGAGTTTGGACGGCCGCATTATGGGTTTGCACACCATGGCCAAGTTTGGTTGGCCATGCTTACGAAGGCTTTAAACTCCTGAATCCCAGACCTGACAAGCAACAAATGCAACGATCCGGCTAATTTTCGAGCGGCTGCGCCGACTCTTTTCCCGTGGCTCAGCCGTAATTTCCGGGGTCTCCGGGTCACCCGTTGCTGCCGTCCGAAAATCCGTCCGTCACGTTCACGCAAGCGAACGTTGACACCTTTACGGGGCACCCGTAGCGTCGTGCCGTCACAATTTTCAACTCGCCTTAGTCATGCTTCGTCTTGCTCTTGTTCTCGCACTGGTGGCCGGCATCGCCGCACTGGTCGTCAACTTCGTTGTCACCAAGCCTGCCATCGAGCAGCAAACCGCCACATTGGGCGACACCCAGAATAAGCTTACGGCGGAAACCGCCGCCCGGGGGAAGGCCGAAGCCGACGCCAAGCTGGCCAAGGCCAACGCCGAGAAGGCGGGCAAGGAGCTGTCGGAAACCAAGTCGGCCCTCGAAACCGCCTCCAACGACGCGACCATGCAGAAGACCCGGGCCGACAAGCTGGCCACGGATCTGAGCAAGGCCAGCAAGGAGCGCAACGAGGCCAACCAGGAGCTCGCCCGTTGGCAGGCCCTGGGTGTCCAGCCCGATCAGGTCGTCAAGCTGCAGACCGATCTGCGTGATGCCAATGAGGCCCGCAACGCCCTGAGCGACGAGAAGAAAATCTTCATCCGCGACATCGCCAGCCTCCGGTCCCGGCTCAGCCGCTACGAGGACAACAGCGAGAAGCTCGTCGAGATGCCCGGCCTGAAGGGCAGCATCCTTGCCGTGGACGCCAAATGGGACTTTGTGCTGCTCGACGCCGGCGAAGATCAGGGTGCCAAGGAGCACGGCGTGGTGATGGTCCGCCATGGTGACAAGCTCATCGGCAAGGCCCGCATCGTCAGTGTCGAGAAGAACCGCTCGATCGCCAATCTGCTGCCGGATTGGAAGCAGGGTGATGTCGCAGTTGCGGAAGGCGACAAGTTCCTCTATTGATCCAGCATGAAGTCAGTGAGCCGCCTTTTTCTGCTCTGGTTAACTCTGGCCGGGCTTTCGCTGCTGGTCACGGGATGCAAATCCGACGATGACCTGTCGGCCCGGCCTTGGAACACACCGAAGAGCTGGGAAAACGGCCTCCCGGCTTCCATGACTGAGGGGCGCTAAACCCGACAATTTAAAAAACGCCGACGGACAACCCGTCGGCGTTTTTGTTTTGGCGATGCAAATGCGGCCCAAGAGGCCCCGACTGAGCACAAAACCTTCGTGGGCCGCATCGTCAATCAGCTGCCAGGCCGGAAACCGGATGAGGTTGCAGTTGGCCAGGGCGACAAGATCCTCTATTGGTTGACCATGAAGTCCGTGCCTCGTTTTCCCCTCCTCTTGCTGGTGCTGGCCGGTCTTTCTCTGCTGGCTGTTGGCTGCAAGTCGGACGATGAGCTTTCTTCACGCCCTTGGAACGCGCCGAAAGGCTCGGAAAACAGCCTGCCTGCGCCCATGACCGAAGGGCGTTAACGCCATTCAAACACCCGGCGCACGTCGGAGACGAGGCGACGATTGGCCATTTTCTCCCCGGGAAAACTGAGCCGCCTCACGTCGGCTCCTGCGTGTGCGGGCGTTTTCTTTGGCCTCAGTGTGCCAGCCGGTAAAAGCGGGCCGTGTCGGCCAGCGGCAGGATGACAAATTGCTCCCCGCCACCGTTTTCTACCGTTGCATCGGCCACCTGCCACGAGGCGGCTTCGCCCAACTGGGAGGCGGTCTCCACGTGCCAGCCCACATAGCTGACGGGCCAGCTGATCCGCAAGCCACCGCCCGTGGCCGGTGAGAAGGTCAGCACCGGAGGCACCAAGGGTGGGGCTACCAAGGCGGTGAGCTGGAGGTCAAAGCTGAGGTCCGAACTGGTGGCGACCGACTGGTGGATTTCCACCGCCAGGGTGTTGGTTCCCTTCACAAAACTGGCGGCATTGAGATCGGTCTCGAAAAATGTCCGTTCATCGGTGCCGCCCACCGTGGTGGAGGCCAGGGTGCCAAAGTTCACGGTTCCCGTGGGCATGTTGCTGCGGAAGACCTCCTTGCCGTTCAGGTAAACCACGCCGCCGTCGTCCCGCAGCAGTCCGAGTGTGACCGCGAGGAAGCGGGTCGGATCATCCACGATAAAGGCGTGCCGGAAATACGAGGTGATGTACTTGGCATTGGGGTCGGGGCCAAAATCCAGGGTCGTTACCACGCCGGGGTCGCCGTAACCCAGAAGGGCCGCGCCCTTGCGCCAGAGCGAATCGTCGAAGGCGCTCGCCTGCCATGTGGTGCCCAGATCCTTGCCCTGGTCGGAGAAGAGCCATTCCGACCCGGAAGGCACGAGTGTCACCATTTCCAGGTCGCCCGGCAGGGAGGCGTTGAAATTGATGCCAGTCCGGTTGGCCGTCACGTTCAGAGGATTCGTGAAGCCGTTCTTGGTGAAGAGCAGCCCTTCCGCCGCCGCCGTCACCGTGTAGGTGCCCTTGGCCAGGCCGACCAGCAGGTAGGTGCCGTCGCTGTCGGTGTAAGTGAGCTTGGTGTTCGAGACCGACAC
This sequence comes from uncultured Verrucomicrobiota bacterium, assembly GCA_903922605.1. Taxonomy (GTDB): domain Bacteria; phylum Verrucomicrobiota; class Verrucomicrobiia; order Limisphaerales; family UBA9464; genus CAIVQB01. The sequence continues at coordinate 92,993 of CAIXUG010000064.1, read as the reverse complement.
GCGTACGCCCTCGAACGGCTGGCCGTCGTGCAGGACACGCCCTGCCAGCCGGACGGTGGTCGGGCTGCCGACGCGCACCACCACCGAGTCGCTGGCAGTGCCGCCCTTCATGTCGGTGGTGGTGCAGCGCACCAGGTATTCTCCGGCGGTGGCCCAGCTCTTCTGGGCGGTCGTGCTGTTGTTGCCGAAGGTTCCGTCGCCGAAATCCCAATAATAGGCCAACGGATCCCCATCCGCATCCGCCGCCGTGGCGGTAAAAGTCACGGTGGCATTGACGGCCAGGGCCGCCGTTGAGGCCTTGATGGCCAGCGTGGGCGGCTGGTTGCTGGGAAACGCGCCGATCATGACCACGACATCCAGCGATTCCGGCACCGTGCCACCTTTGCCAATGGGCGTGACGTGCAGATTGATCGCCGGATCGTCGAACGTCCGGCCAATCACCACGGCAGAGTCGTCCTTGGCGTCGGCCGAGCCGGGAGTCGTGTCCAGCAGGAGGCTTTGCTGGTTGTTGTCGGAGCGGCCCCAGCGCACGCCCAGTCCGCTCATCAGCCAGCGGTTGTCGGTGAAGAGCTGGCGGAACTCGAACCAGTAGTTGGTCTTGGCGTTGCGGGCGAGCTTCAGCGCCCGGATGCCGGTCGCGTTGGTCGCGTCCATCGCGAAGACGCGGTAGGTGCCGTTGGTGGTGATGGTCCGCACACCGGCGGCTACCAGCCAGTTCAGCAACGCCTTGCTGCGGGCGTTGAAGTGCCGCTTGCCGGCGGTGGCATTTCCCATCGTGTCGAAGGGGTCGCCGTATTCCACGTTGTTGCCGTTGGCCGCCGTCGCGCTCACGCCTCCGGTGTCCCAGAAGTTGGCGTGGTTCAGCCCGTAGTTGTGCCCCAGCTCATGCCCCGGCACGCCCGCCGCCGTGTCAAAGGCCGCCCGGATCCAGCAGCCGCGTCCGCCCACATAACCGAGACCGGCGAAGTTGAAACCCGGCACGGCGCCGAAGCAGATCAGGTCGAAATCGAAGCTGCCCTGGGGAAAGCCCGCCGTGGTCGCGGCGTTGCGCGCGTCGGTCATCAGCAGCGCCGCGTCGTTGGTGCCGTAGTACTTCGCCGTCTTGGGCATCCGCAGCGTCGGCGTGATCGCCGAGCCAGCACCGATCAACTTGAAGCTGGTGCGGGCATACGACTGATCCTGATAAAACTGGCTGAGATTCTTGGTGAGATTGGTGCCCGTCGTGTCGCTGAACGGCGCGCCTGCGAGGTCCGAAAAGTCCACGCGGATGAACAGGAGCCGCTTCACCCCCTCCGTGTAGGCCGAGGCCGGCAACGGGCTGCCGTTGGGGGTGGCCAGACCGCTGCCACCGGATTCGGCCAGGATCAGCTGTTCGTTCAGCAGTTCCGCATGGGCGGGGGAACAGAGCACGAGGGTTTGGGAACCGTTGTCCACCGCCACCGCCTCACCGAAACTGGCGGCGGCCAGCCCGGAGACTGCGCACACCGGATCGCGCGCCAGGATGGGTGCTGCTTCGGCCGCATCCAGTACGCGCAGCGGGTTTTCATCGACGGCGAGCTGCCCGTCGAGCGCGATGCCGTGCAAGGGGATGTCAAAACGGGTCGGGTCGCCATCACGACGGCCATAGACGTAGGCCCGGAACCGGTCTCCGTTGACCGCCGCCGTGCGAAAGAAGGATTCAAAATCCGCCCCCGCGTCCGGTCCCGGCGTGGCTCCGAGCACGGCCAGTTCGCCCCGGCCATCCACGCGTTGTTCCAGCTGGGCAACGACTTCCGTCGGCAGGGCCGACCGGAGGCCGACGGGCACTGCCAATTCCAACGCCCGGCGCGGATCCTGGCGGATCAGGGCCGCCATATCTTCCCGACGCGCCTTGGCTTTGGCCACTCCCTCGGTGGTCAGCTCTGCCTTGCCGGCCGAGTCGGCGGCCAGATAGCGGTCGGTCCAATCGCGAAAATGCGCGAAATCAGGCTCCGGCATCGCGGCGTGCCAGCGGAGCTCAGCCGAAGGCATCAGCCGGACCTCATTGGTCCAGATTGGGCGTTGGACTGCCGGTGGCGCAGGTGAAGCCGGGAGGGCGGCACTGGCCAATGCCGTAGGCTGGCTTATTCCAGCGTGTTCGGTTGGAGAATGGGGGGATGACCGGCGAACGGCCACGGTCACAGCCGCTGCCAACAGCAGGGCGGCGACCGCTCGAAAGACAATGCGCATGAGACGAGGAAACCTTAGCACGGGCCGCGAAAGCGCGCAGTGTTCATGCCATTTTTTGGGAGCTTTCGCTCCGGCAGATGTTACCGGGGCAGGGGGTTGTCGCAGCCGGCGATGGGAGAGCTTTCCTCCCGTCCGTCCGTCCGTCCGCACCCTCTGCCGGCAAGCTGCCGGCAGCTCGCTGAAGACCGGCTATCGCTGGTTCAGGGGGTCGAAAGCTGGTAGAAGCGCGCGCTTTCGGTTTTGGGAGCGTCAAATTCAAGAACGGCCGGAACCTGTTGCGCCGGAAATGATTTCAAGACCTGCCAAGGCTCATCTTGCAGGCTGGAGCGGGTCCGGATGGTGTAACTGTGACCGGCTTGGGCCTGGAAGCTCAGCGTCCGGTCGTCGTCCGCGACGGGGCTGAGCTGAAGCCGGCTGGCCGGGTCTTTCGGATTGGTGCCGGCAACGAATTCCTGCGCATTAGTGAAGCCATCCCCATCCGGATCGCCATTCGCACCGTCATCACCAATGGCGGAATGGGGATCAAGGCCCTGCGCGGTTTCCCATTCGTCAGGGAGGCCATCACCATCAGCGTCGGTACCCAGGAAGTCGCTGGGCAGATTGGGCAATCCGGCACTCGGGGCGGCGGCAAACCAGTTGTTGGGTTCATCGCCGTACTGTCGGCTGGCGATGCGCTGCAACGAGTTGCCGGTGCCGGATGCCTCGGTCGGCCACGGTGGGGTTGGCTGGTATTCGATCTCATCGATCACCACGTAAGGCGGCGTATCGTTGCCAGCCACCGGCGCGTCGGGTGCCAGCAGGCGGACTGAATCCCCCGCGTTGTTCAGGGCACCCTGCCAGGGGCCGATGATCGGGGTGGCGGCCGGCGGATTGAAGCGGCTGCGGAACGCGGCGAGCTGGGTGGCATTCGTGGCCGGATCAAAGCTGATGACCAGGGCAAACTCTCCGCTCGGGATGGTCACGTCGGTGGGGAAATCGAAGTCCACCGCCCCGCGCAACCGCCAGCGGTTGGTCGTGTGCGCCGGATCGAAGAGCGACACCGGGCCGGCGGAGATGTTCCGCAGCTCGATGAACTCGTCCGCCGTGTTGTTGGTGGTGCCGTTGTCGGCCGGATGATAGTTGATTTCCGAGACGATCACCGGCCCGACCTGTGGTCCGAGGTTGGCGCTGCCGAAGGAACGCGCGGATTGGGGGACGAAATGCTCGCGTCCCTCGCTGGTTACCAGCCGGCCAAAGCTGAAGCCGGAAAACGAGGCTCCGAAACTCAGGCCGTGATGATAGCCCGTGAGTTCGCCAGTGGCGTCTGCGGAAAACAGATGGGCCTCGTCGCCCTGCGAGCTGAAGGAGAAGCCGATGTTGCCGTTGCCCCCGGGGCGGAACTGGTTTTCATCGAGCACGGCGTAACCTCCGGCCGGAATCACGGTGGTGGCAGGCAAGCGGTACTTCTGCGGCGTGTGATAGTCATCCGTGAGCCACCAGCCGCCGATGTCCTGGGCCGCGGCGCCGGCGTTGATGAGTTCCACACTGTCGAGCAGGGGTGCCTGACTGTTGGCCAGCGTCTCGTTGACGAGCACCGGTTGGACGCTTACGGGGAGGGGATCGGGCGTTCCCGGCGAACCCCCGACCTTCGCGCTGAGCCTCCAACTGGCCGGCTCACCGAGCCGATCGGGGGGTATTCTCTCGCCACGCAGCACGAGCGAAAAGCCGAAGCCATCCGCCAGCGGTGCCCAGCCGTCATCGTAGGCGAAGTCGCTCACCGGCTCCTGCAACGGTCCGATCACGCGGATGTGCCCGTTGCCGTTGGAAAGCTGGCCGGTGTATTCGCCGGCAATGCCCGGTGCCGTGGGGTAGCGCGTGAGGAATGCGGCTCGGTTGTGCACGACCAGGGTGCGGCCGCCCGGCCCGAGGGTGGTCAGGGGGCCATTGGCCGGGAACGTGAACGAGACTGCGCCGGCGATCTGGAAGCCGACCAGGCTCAGGGAATGGTTGGAGGTGTTCTTCAGCTCGATGAACTCAAAATCGCCCGCCGAATTGGTCGAACCCGCCGGGGGCGCCGGCGGATGGAACATGATTTCCGTCACGAGCAGCGGCGGCATGGTGTTGTAGAAGGTGTCAACCACGGGGCCCGACCATTTCGAGATCAGCGGCGGCTTCTCGACACCGGTGAGGGCGGTGTGCGCCGGATTTTGCACCCGGGCGACGATGCGGGCGTTCGCGCTCAGCTGGATGGGCGTGCCGTCATACGTCTTGGCCTTGGGCGACAGGCCGCCGCCGGGCAGTCGCGGATCGCTGCCATCGAGCGTGTAATAGGTGGTGCCGACGGTCGCGCTGCTGAGGGTGACCTGAGTGGTGTTGGTGAACGGTCCTCCCGGTGTCGTAATGCCCACCGGCCGCACGAACTGGCTGTCGATGAACGACACGCGGTTGGAGAGCCAGTTCTTCATCCACTGCACCTCGGTGGCATAGGTGCCCCCGCCGCCGCCGCTGGCGGTCCGGTAATTGCCGCCCCAGCGCGTCCGTTCACGGGGCTGGGCCAGGCGGATCTGGCTGACCATGCTGTCGGTCAGCCGCCACAGGTTGGTCGTGGAGAACTGATTCTGGCGCAGTGCCTGATAGCGGTCGATATAGCGCTGGTAAAATTCCAGGTCGCGGAACAGCCGGCCCCACCAGGCCTGGGTCGTCTCGTTGAAGAAGTCGGTGCCGCCCCCCTGCTGGCCGCTCCACAGCCGCGGATTGAAGTCGCGTCCGTCGGTGGAACCCAGGGACCGGTCGAAGTCCCACAGCGGGCCAAATTCCAGGCGTCCGCTGCGCGGCTTATAAAAGTTCGCGCTCAGGCGCAGGGCGTCCACGTTGAGCGCGAGGATGTTCAGCAGATGGTGGTCGATCCACGAGTCGGGATCGAGGTAGGCGGCGTAGCCGTTGGTGGGGTTCGTCCAGTTGGCCCCGTACAGGACGTTGCCAAAGGCGTTCATGTAATTCTGGAGGTACTGATGCTGGGCGGACCATTCCGGCAGGGTGATTTCCCGCTCCTTGGGATCGACGTAGATGATGCCCTGGTTGGCCGCGTAGAAGCCGCTTTCGCCCGGTCCGGGCCGGTCGATCTTCATCATGTAGCCGCCGGTGATCTGGGGAGATTTGGTGAATTGGGGCAGGACTTCGTCAATATCCACGCGGTCCTTGCCGCGCTTGATCTTTTCTTCGAGCACGTAGATTCCGAAGTAGGTCGTCGAAGTCACCTGCGACTGGACCGAACTGGTCACCAGGTACACCTCCACGAACCGGGTACGGGGCGAGTAGCGCCCGATGTCGCGGCTGAGCTGGTGCATGAAGGGATTGTGGATCAGCACCGGCTCGAAGGCGTCCGGCCCGTAAAGCACCCAGTCGGATTCCGCCGGGAGGCCCAGCAGCTGGTAATTGAGGCTGGCGTCAAACTCGTCATGGAGTTCGAGGCTCATGTTCACTTTCGCGTCGCCGAGCGTGCTGGAACCGCGCGCCCCGATGCCGACGCGGCTGGTGAAGACCGGCGCATTGGTGAGCGAGGTGACACCGTTGACCGGCTCATAGACTTCAAACTGTCCGTTCTGCGAACCGGTGTCGGGCGGGCGCCCGGCACCGAAATTATGGATGACCATGATGGGCAGATCCGAAGTGAACGTGGCCAGGGCGGGCGCCATGCGCAGATAGGTTTCACTGTGCGGTGTGCCGGGCAGCAATCCGTCGGCGAAGGCCCGCGCCCGGATTCGCATGGGATTGCCGATGCTGATCGGCCCGGTGTAGGCGGGACTGTTCGTATCGGGCAGCGTATCGTTGGTCGTGTAGTGAATGACCGCGCTGCTGTTGGTATCGCCCAGGGACAGGGTGAGCTGAAAGGCGGTCGTGAAAGTCCCGCCCGCAGTGGAAAAGATCACGTCCGGCGCAAAGCCGGCCCCGCCGGTCGTGTTGGCCGCTCCGGGGGTTGGTTTGACAAAATAGCCCGTGACATTGGGCGCCCCGGTGGCCCGGCCATAGCTGACATCCGCCCGCTGGGGTGGGTAGGTCGGGCTGAACTCCGACATGACTTCGCCGCCCGGTGTCACCAGTGCCAGATAGCCGCCGCTGCTGCCGAGTTTGAAGCTGGTGTGCAGCGGGGCGGCGGCATTCGTCCGGTTTTTGCCCGAGGCATAGACGAGCAGGTAGGCGTTGGCGGGCAGAGTCAGCGGCGGGAACTGCCATTTGGCCAGGTCCGAGGCGGTGTCTGTCAGTGCCCAGCCGGTCAACGACAGGGTTTCGGTCGTGCCGTTATGGATTTCGATCCAGTCGGTACGATCGCCGTCCTCATCGCGGATGCCCTTCTGATTGTCGGCCATGAACTCGCTGATCTCCATGCCCGGGGGAATCAGGTCGGGGGTGACGGTGTAGGTCCACGAACCTCCGCCAAACGGATGCGGCGTGCCGGCGAGGTCGGTGATGCCATGTCCCTTGCTGAAGGCCACCGTGACCTGGCCGGCGGCCGCTTTGGGAAAGCTGAAGACGTACTGCGCCGGGCTGACTGCGGAAACGGCGCTCGCGGCAACGCCATTGATCAGCAGGTCGCCCGCATCCACGCCCGTCACCGCCTCGCTGAATTCCACCTCGACGGTGGCCAGTTCACGCACCGTCGCGCCGGCGGTGGGATAAAGATGGGCGATGGTCGGTGCGGTCTCGTCGAAGGTGGCCTGCAAGGCCGCGTCCCAGACGATGTCGCTGCTGGTCAGGGCCACGTTGAAGACGTGCACGGCCATGACGTTTTCGCCCGCGACCAACGTGGTCTTCGGGTCCGCGAGCAAATAGTCATTGAACACCGCCGGATCGGGACTGACGGCGACGAGGGCGAAGGCGTTGTAGGGCAGATCCCCGTCCGGGACGTTATAACGCGCCACCTCGTGTCCGTTGATCCACACGATGAAGCCGTCGTCGCACTGGGCGTGCAGCACCAGTTGCGCAATGTCGGCGGGATTGACCACCGTGAATTTCGTCCGGAAGAACAACGAGGAGTAGTTGTTCTGCATGTCGGTGATCTGCGTTCCGGTGAAGACGTCGCCATACCAGAAGGTGGCCGGGCCGCTCAGCCAGCCGGCGTTGTTGAAGCCGGGCTGGCGCCACGCGGTCGCGTCCGGTGAAGAGGCCTCGGCGGTTCCCTTCAGATAGCGCCATTGGGACTGAACAGGCACCAAGTCAACGGCCCGCACCTGTGACGATAACGTCACGAGGGCAAGCAAGGCGGTCAGCCAGAGACGGATTCGTGTCATGCGCGGAAGTGGCACGAAACTACGGATGCTGGCGCAGAAGCCAAGTGAGGAACCGCAAACTTAAAGCAATCGTGTCGAAACCAGCGTTCCTCAAGCCAGTCGCTTCGCGAAAAATTGTGTTCCAGTGATGATGCGTTTGCATGGCAGTCTTAAGGAGTAGCCGTATTTTCCGATGGCTTTTACGTCGATTTGAAACCAAATAGGGATTGCAGTTGTCTTTCGACGGGCATTCACGACTAAGCCGCAGGCCATTGGATGGCTGCTGGAAAGATGTTCCTTGCTGCTACTCGCAATTTTTCTGCTACCTTGGGTCAGTGAGATAAATTCTGTAGGATTCATTTGGGTTGACGTGACTCGAAAGCCATGAAGCCTTGGCTGGCAGCCGAGTGAGCAAACACGACAAAATCAAAGAACGCATCCTAAGTGGCACTTCCAATGCAAATGTCCATTTTGATGACTTATGCGGATTGCTGCGCGCTTTGAATTTTGAGCGGAAACAGGGCAAGGGCAGCCATGTGAAATTCGTGCGGGAAGGTGTCTTTGAAATTCTCGTTTTACAGCCCAGAAGTGATGGAAAGGCAAAGCCTTACCAAGTCAGGCAAGTCGCGGAAGTCATCAGGAATTACCAGCTTTAGCGGATGAACCCATATTCTGTCCAAATCGTGTGGAGCACAGAGGATGAAGCCTTCCTGGCAATGGTGGGAGAGTTGCCCGGCTGCATGGCCGATGGGGAAACCCAAGAACAGGCGTTGCATAATCTGTCCGAAGTGGTGGCTGAATGGATTGCGACCGCGAAGGAAAAGGGCCGGCAAATTCCGCCCCCGCTGACAAAGCAGGATTACGAAAAACTGCGCGATGAAATGCAGCGGGCGGCGGCAGCCCAGTTTCAGTTGGCCCTGCAGGCGGCGATCAATGAAATCGTGCCGCGAATCTTGGAGCAGCACGTCAAACAGCAGCCCGTTTTTCCGCACGAATTATTCTCCGCCCAGAGAGTCGGCCATGCCCGCCAGCCATTGGCGACCGCCGGGAGCTGAGCGGGTTGGGTTGCTGCTGGGTCTGTACCCTGGGGTGGCGCGGACCAGTTTCCCCGCTAACCTGCGCGCATGAAGTGGCTGCGCGCGCTGTTCTCCCGCTGGACCTGGCTGATGGCCTGGCGCGACACGCGTTCGTCGCGCCGCCGTCTGCTGCTCTTTTCCAGTAGCATTTCATTGGGCATCGCCGCGCTCGTGGCCATCGGTTCGCTCGGGCGCAACCTGGAACAGGCCATCCAACAGCAGTCCAAGGCCCTGCTCGGCGCGGACCTGGTCATCACCGCCCGCCAGCCTTTTTCCCCGGAAGCGGAAGCGATGATCGCGCGGTTGGGGGGTGAGACGGCGCGAGAGACCAGTTTTTCCACGATGCTGGTGCTGACCAACGGCACCCGGCTGGTCAATGCCCGGGCGATCAGCGGTGGTTTCCCGTTTTACGGCCAGTTGGAAACGGAACCGGCCTCCGCCGCCGCCGAGTTTCGCGCGGGCAAAGGCCTGTTGATCGAGGAAGGCGTTTTGCAGCAGTTCGACGCCAAGCCCGGTGATACCGTCAAATTGGGGGCCGCCTCCTTCCATATTCTGGGAGCCCTGCGCAAGGTGCCCGGTGATGGCGTGGCCTTTGCGACCATTGCGCCGCGCCTCTATTTGCCCGCCGCTGATCTGCCCAAAACGGAGTTGCTCAAGGGCGGTTCGCTGGCCCGTTATCGCGTGCATTTCCGCTTTTCGGAAAACACCGACATCGAGGCGCTGACCAAACCGCTCGAACCGGAATTCACCCGGTTGCGGCTCGACTTCGACACGGTGAAGAAGCGCCAGAAGGATCTGGGCGAGGCCCTCGGGAACCTCTACCGCTTCCTGAACCTCGTGGCGCTCGTGGCGCTGCTCTTGGGCGCGGTTGGCATCGCGAGCGCCATTCATGTGCATGTGCGGCAGAAGCTGCCGAATGTCGCGGTGCTGCGCTGTCTCGGCGCGCCACTGGCCGATACCTTTGGCATCTATCTCGCGCAGGGGCTGGCATTGGGAGCCATCGGTTCATTGGCCGGCGTGGCCCTCGGTGCGCTCGTGGCGCAACGGCTGCCGGCCCTCGTGGCGAGCTTTGTGCCCTTCGCATTCGCCCCGCACTTCGCGTGGGGAGCGGCCATCGAGGCGACGGCCGCCGGTTTCGCCATCTGCGTGCTGTTCGCGCTGCTGCCGCTGCTCGAAGTCCGGCGCGTGAGTCCGCTCGCGGCGATTCGGGCGGCCTTTGAGGTGGGTAACGAGGCCGGTGACCGTGGGACCGTTGGAAAGCTTCGGAGCTGGCTGGTACCACGCGATCCGGTCCGCGCCGTGGTGATCGCCCTGATTGTTCTCGCGGTGACCGTCTTTGCGATGGCCCAGACCGAACGTCCCCGCGAAGGGCTGGCCTTTGCCGCCGGTTTGGCGGCCGCCTTCGCGCTGCTGGCCGGTGTGTCCCAGTTGGTGGTCTGGCTGGCGCGCCGGCTGACGCCCCGGTCGCTGCCCTTTGTGTGGCGGCAGGGGTTGGCCAGCCTGCATCGTCCGCAAAATCGCACCACGCTCCTGCTGCTGTCGCTCGGCCTCGGCACGTTTCTCATCCTCACGCTGAATCTGGTGCGCGATACGCTCCTGACCCAGCTCTTCCCCCCGGGCAACGGCGCGAAACCCAACGCCATCCTCTTCGACATCCAGCCGGACCAGCGGGACGGTGTCATCGCCCTGTTGCAGGCACAGAATCTGCCGGTGCTCGACCAGGCCCCCATCGTGACCATGCGCCTGAAATCGATCAAAGGCGTGTCCACCGAGACGTTGGCGCAGGACAAATCAAAACACATTCCCGAGTGGGTGCTGCGCCGCGAATACCGTTCGACCTGGCGCACGAACCTCGTGGACAGCGAGGAGATTGTGGCGGGGACGTTCGTACCCGTGTTCAGCCAGTCTGACTCGGGGAAGGCAGGTGAGAAAGCCAGTAAGCCAGAAAGCCAGAGTGGTCTGCCTACCGCGTCCACTTCTGACCCACTGGCTCCCTCGCTTACTGGCTCACTGGCTCGCGTCCCTGTTTCCGTCGAAGACGGCATTGCGAAGGAACTCCAGGTCGGCCTCGACGACGACCTGACCTTCGACATCCAGGGCGTGCCGGTGGCCTGCCGTGTGGCCAGTCTGCGCAAGGTGGACTGGCGGCAGGTGCGGCCGAACTTCTTCGTCGTGTTCCCTGCCGGCGTGCTGGAAGACGCCCCGGCCATGCACGTCGTGGCCACGCATGTGGCCGGTTCCGCCGAATCCGCCCGGATGCAGCGGGAGTTGGTGAAAGCTTTCCCCAACGTCAGCGCCATTGACCTCACGTTGGTGCTGCAGACCCTCGATGGCATCCTTACCAAGGTGGGCTTCGTCATCCGCTTCATGGCGCTGTTCACGGTGGTGACTGGTCTCATCGTGCTCGCGGGAGCCATCATCAGCGGGCGCTGGCAGCGGATGCAGGAGGCCATCCTGCTCCGCACCCTCGGCGCGACCCGCGTACAAATCCGCAAAATCCTCTTCGCCGAATACGCCACGCTGGGACTGCTGTCCGGGATCACCGGGGCGGGGCTGGCTGTCACCGCCAGTTGGGCGCTGGCGAAATTCGCCTTCAAGGCCGACTACGCCTTGGCCCCCTGGCCACCGGTTCTGGCGGTCGCCGGAGTGACCGTACTGACCGTACTAGTCGGCCTAATCACCAGCCGGGGAATCGCCGACCAACCGCCCTTGGAGATTCTGCGAAGTGAAGGATGAAGGGAGTGACGAATTGCGAATTGCGAGTGAGGAGTGAGGAAAGTGGCTCATCTCTTCCGCGTTTGAGCTTTGAGCTTTGAATTTCCTACCCAAGACCTCAGCCCCGGGACTGAAGACTTTGGACCTCGGACTCGGGACCCGGGACCCCAAAACGGCTCAGGCCAACCCCAACGCTTTTACGACCTGCACGGTCGAGTAGGGCTTGTTCAACGTGTAGAAATGGATGCCGGGAACGCCCTCGCGGATAAGTTCCTCGGCCTGCTTCACGCAGTATTCGATGCCAAACTGGGTCACGGCGGCATCATTGTCGCCCAGTTCATCGAGGCGGGCTACGAACGGAGCGGGCAATGCCGCCCCGCATAGCGCGGTGAATTTCTTGGTCTGGCCGCGGGCCAGCACCGGGAGCAGACCGGGGATGATCGGCACGTTCACGCCCAGCTTCTTCGCCAGATGGTCGCGCATCCGCAGGAAGTCGGCGTTGTCGAAGAAAAGCTGCGTGACCACGAAGTCGGTTCCGGCGCGGATTTTGTCGGCGAGGAAGCCCCAATCCACCTCTTTGCCGCCGGTCTGGGCGATATGGCCTTCCGGGAATCCGGCCGTACCGATGGTGAAGCCGCCGAGCTGATGGAGGTAGGCGACGAGTTCGCGGGAGTAGCGGAAGCCACCCTCGGTGGCGGTCCATTCGGCGGCTCCGGCCGGCGGATCACCCCGCAATGCGAGGATGTTGCGGACGCCCCGGGCCCGGGCATCGGCAATGACGGCCGCCAGTTCGGCCTGGGTGGCGTTGACGCACGTGAGGTGCATCATCGTCGTGAGGTCGAACTCCTTCTGGATGCGCTCGACGATGGTAAGCGTCTTGTCCCGCGTGGTGCCGCCGGCGCCGTAGGTCACGGAGCAGTAGGCCGGCTTGATGGTGAGCAGGGCCGGGAGGGTCTTCTCGAACAGGTTCCGGTCGCCCTCATCGGTCTTGGGCGGGAAAAACTCGATGGAGACCGCCGGTTTGCCTGAGGCCCGGGCGGCTGCATGGAGGTCACGGATCAGCGAGATCATGGGCAAGATGTATGCCTGAAGGGCGAGTTGGATCAAGATACAAATCAACGAATCCGAATTCGTTGATTTGAATAGTTGAATAGGTGCCATCATTGGCTGCCTTAGCCATTCTGTTGAATCCATAGCTGTAGCTTGCGTCCGGCCTTTCTGACAATATTGTCGCCGACTTTATGCCGTTGACCGCAAGACAGATGATCCGGCGCGCCATTTTTGGCGCGCTGGCGTTCGCCGCCGCCGTGCCCGCCCTGGCCCAGCACAAACTGGGGCCGCAGGGCAGTTTCGATGCTCCGAAACTGGCCCCCGCCTCGGATGAGGGGGAGAAGAACCTGAAGCGCTTCCAGATTCCGACCGGCTGGAAAGGCGAGCTGTGGGCGGCCGAACCCATCGTGGCGCACGGGGTTGCGTTTGACCTGGTGGACGATGGCCGGGTGTTCGTCGCCGAATCCTTCCGCGCGTGGCGCGGCGTGCCCGATATCCGCGGCATCATGCCCTGGCTGGATGAGGATCTGGCCAGCAAGTCCGTGGAGGATCGCCTCGCGGAAATGAAGCGTCATCTTACCGACGAGGAGATGAAGGGCTACTACAAGAACACGGAGATCGTCCGGCTGCTGCGCGATACCAAGGGCGTGGGCAAGGCGGATTTCTCGGTGGTGTACGCCGAGAATTTTGCAACCCCGCTGGACGGCGTTGCGTCCGGCGTGCTGGCACGGGGCAAGGATCTCTGGTTCGCCAACATCCCGAACATCTGGAAGCTGCATGACGAGGACGGCGATGGCGTGGCGGATTCACGCCAGAGCATCAGCTACGGGCACGGCATCCGAGTCGGTTTTCTCGGCCACGACCTGCACGGGCTGGCCTGGGGGCCGGACGGGAAGCTTTATTTCAGCATCGGCGACCGCGCCTCGATGCTCCAAACCGAGGGGCACCTCGTCGGCAACCCCGACTGCGGCGGAGTCTTCCGTTGCAACCCCGATGGCTCCGAAATGGAGATGTTCTACCGTGGTCTGCGGAATCCGCAGCAGCTCGTGTTTGATGAATGGGGCGACGTTTTCACCGGTGACAACAATTCCGACGGTGGTGACCAGTCCCGCTGGACCTGGCTGATGGAGAGCGGCGACAGCGGCTGGCGGGTGGGTTGGCAGTTTCTCGAACAGCCGAACGCACGCGGCCCATGGAACTCGGAGAAGATGTGGTATCCGCAGAATGACGCCCAGCCGGCCTTCCTGACCCCGCCGATCAAGAACATCGCCGCCGGCCCGTCGGGTGTGAGCTATTATCCGGGTACCGGGCTCGGGCCGGAATGGCAGGGCACCTACACGCTCTGCGATTTCCGGGGCAGCGGGGCCGGCTCCGGCGTGTGGAGCTTCAAACACAAGCCCAAGGGCGCGAGCTTTGAGATCGTCGATGACAAGAAAATGGTCTGGGCCATCGAGGCGACCGATGCGAAGTGGGGCCCGGACGGCGCCTTCTGGGTGCTGGACTGGGTGGACGGCTGGGAGCCGGTCGGCAAGGGCCGCATCTACCGTTTCTTCGACCCGACCACCATCGGCGCGGCCGGCGTGAAGGACACGCAGGCGCTGCTGAAGGCCGGCTTTGCCCAGCGCAAGGACGGCGAACTGCTGAAGCTGCTGGCACATGCCAACTACCGCGTCCGGCAGGGGGCGCAGTTCGAACTCGCGGCCCGCGGTGAGAAGAGCGTGCCGGCATTGATCAAGCTGACCCGGGCCGGCAACGAGGTTCATGCGCGGCTGCACGCCATCTGGGCGCTCGGCCAGATCGAGGCCCGGGCCCACAAAGCCCGGCGCGATCTTTCGACTCCCGAACTCGACGCGCTCCTGCCGCTCATGGCGGATGCCGATGCCCACGTCCGGGCCAACGCCGCCCGCGTCCTGGGCGACGCCGGCTATCTCAAAGCGTATGATATCCTCGTGAAGGGCACGACGGATGCCGACCTGCACGTGCAGGCGCTGGCGACGATCGCGCTTGGCAAGCTGGGCCGGCGCGAGGCGGTGCCGACTCTCTTCGCGCAGCTCAAGGCGAATGCGGATCAGGACCCGCACATCCGCTATGCGGCCGTCACCGCGCTGGTCGCGGTGAACGACATCGACACCCTGTTGGCGGCGGTGAAGAACCCCGATGACGGCATCCGCATGGGCGTGCTGCTCGCGCTGCGCCGTCTGCAGCGGAATGAGATCGGTGTGTTCCTCGACGACAGCAATCCCAAGATCGTCACGGAAGCCGCCCGGGCCATCAACGACGAGCCCATCTCGGGCGCGATGGACCTGCTGGCCGCGAAGCTGGGCGGGCCGGACCTCTGGCCCGGCAAACTGCAGCCGCATCGCCGCCCGTTCATCCGCCGCGCGCTCAATGCCAACTACCGCTTCGGCACCAAGGAGACCGCCGCCCGTTTGGCGAACTTCGCCACCAACGACGCCTTCCCCGAGGAGCTGCGCGCCGAGGCGTTGGATGCGCTGGGCGAGTGGCCGAAGAATTCCGGCCGTGACCGCGTGACCGGCCTGTGGCGTCCCACCGCATTCGCGCGGGACGCGAAGCTGCCGGGTGACGCGCTGCAGCCGGTGCTGCCGCAACTTCTGGCGAGCGCGCCGGATGACGTCCGGACTGCCGCCGCCCGCGCGGCGGGCGAACTGAAGTCGGTGTCCGCCTCGGAGGCGCTGGCCAAACTGGTCATCGAGAAGCGGGGCGTTGCCAAGACCCGGGCGGCGGCGCTGACCGCGCTGTCGAAGATGCAGACGCCGGAGTACGGGCCGGCCCTGGCGGCGGCCCAGAACGATTCCGAAGAACTCGTCCGCAAAACGGCGGTGAAACTCAGCGTGGATGCCCCGCCGCTCGCGGCGGCCACCGGGAGAGGTCCTGCGATGGCGAATGATCCTGTGGCCAAGCTGGCCGGTGTCATTGCCTCCGGCTCCCTTTCGGAGAAGCAGAATGCCTTCGCGACGATCGCGAAAGTGCCCGGGACTTCGGCCGACGAATTCCTGGGCCAATGGATGAACGACCTGCTGGCCGGCAAGGTCACCTCGGAACTGCAGCTCGATGTGCTGGATGCGGCCACGGCGCGCCCGGCGCTCAAGCCTTTGGTGGCCAAGTACGAGGCGGCATTGCCCAAGGCGAAGGAGTTCGACATCAACCCGTGGAAGGTCTGTCTGCTCGGTGGCAATGCCGAGGATGGCAAGAAGGTGTTCTTCGAAAAGGCCGAGGTCAGCTGCATGCGCTGCCACAAGGTCAGCGGTGAAGGTGGCGAGGTCGGACCCGACCTGACCGGCGTCGTGGGGCGCAAGGGGCGGGACTACATCGTGCGCTCGGTGCTCTATCCCAACGCCGAGATCGCGCAAGGCTTTGAGAGCGTGCTGGTGACGGTGAAGAACGGCACGGCCTACGCCGGTGTCATCAAGTCGGAGACGCCCGAGATTCTGGAGATCAACTCGCCGGAAGATGGCATCCTCAAGCTGAAGAAATCCGACATTGAGAGCCGCGAAAAGGGCCTGAGCGGCATGCCTGAAGGCTTCGGCACCGTGCTGACCAAGCAGGAGCTGCGGAACCTCGTCGAATTCCTCGCCTCGACGAAGTGATCTGATTTACAGGCAAACGGCCCGGTCGCTGATGCGGCCGGGCCGTTTGTGTTTTGTCCTTCGACGAGTGTCGGTCAGCTCTTCAGGAACTCTTCCAGCGCCTGCTTCGTGATGCGCCACTGGCTGCCGATCTTCTTGCCCTTCAGCGAGCCGTCGGCGAGGGAGGCCAGCACGTCGGCCTCACCCACGCCGAGCTTTTGCGCGACCTCGGCGGGCGAAAGCAGTTCCGGCATGGCCGAAGCGGCCGTGGCACCACCGGACGGAGCGGTCGGCGCGGCTGGCGGCGTGCCCTGGGGCCCACCGAGCATTCCGCCGGGCTGGTTCATGAGCTGGCCCGCGAGACCAAACCCCATGGCGAGCTCGGCCGCACTGCCGGCGGTCCCGGTGCCCTGGTTCTTACCGAGGCTTTCGGCGAACTGGAGCTTCACGTAGTCGTTCAGGTTGCCGATGGCGGCCATGCTGCTGCGCTTGTCGATGGCCTGCTCCACCTCGGGCGGCACGCTCACGTTCTCAACGATGAAGCTGCCGAGCTCCAGGCCGTACTTGGCGGTGAGGATCGGATTCAGCACGGGCAGCAACGCCTCCCCGAGCTCGGTGTAGCGCGTGGCGATGTCGAGCACCGGCACCTTGCTCGACGCGAGCGCATCCGTGAACGCGCTCACGAGCCGCGAGCGCATCGTGTCCTGAAACTCCTCCAGCCGGAAATGCGCGTCAGTACCGGCGACCTCTTTGAGGAAGGTCTTCACCTCCACGACCTTGAAGTCGTAGGTGCCGAAGGCCCGCGCCCGGACGATGCCGAAGTCGGCGTCGCGGAGCATGATGGGGTTGCTCGTGCCCCACTTGTTGCCGGTGAACAGGCGCGTGTTGACGAAATAGACATCGGCCTTGAAGGGGCTTTCGAAGCCGTACTTCCAGCCCTTGAGCGTGGAGAGGATCGGGATGTTATCGGTGACGAGCGAGTGCATGCCCGGCCCGAAGGTGTCACCAAACGCGCCGGCGTAGATGAACTGCGCCGTCTGTGATTCACGGACGATGAGCTGCGCGCCGCGC
Source organism: uncultured Verrucomicrobiota bacterium (assembly GCA_903922605.1). GTDB lineage: Bacteria > Verrucomicrobiota > Verrucomicrobiia > Limisphaerales > UBA9464 > CAIVQB01. The sequence goes on along the minus strand of CAIXUG010000064.1, from coordinate 76,040 downwards.
TTGATCTCCTTGTCCTGGTCGGGGAAGCGCCAGGAGATGGTGTCGCGCGAGTCATCCTCCCACTGGATGATTTCCAGCAGCTGCGTCTTGAGATAGTCGATCAGGCCCATAGGTCGTGTGCTTTCAGAAGGGTTGCTTCAAACAATGTGCGGGGAAGTTGTCGTATACGGAAGAACACGCCGGTAGCGGAATTTCGGCAACAGTTTCCAACGCGGGGTTCCGGAAAATGAAAAAGCGGCCGACCTGGAATCAGGACGGCCGCTGTTCAAAGTAGTGACGGATTACTTCGTATCCGTGGCCGTCGGAGCGGGTGCGGCTGCGGGCACAGGTGCCGGCGTTGTCGCGGCGGCCTTCGCCTTTTTGGCCGGCTTGGCCTCGCCGGCCTTCTTTTCGGGAGCCGGTCCGAAAGTGGCCTTCACCAGGACCTCTTTCTCGCCATCCTTTTCCAAGCGGCCCTTGGCGTAGTCACCGACGGCGACCTGGCTGAAGGTGGCCGGCTTGCCGTCCTTCTCGATGAGGGTCTTGGAGCCGACCGTGATCACGCGGGGCTTTTCCTTGCCCGCCAGGGTGATGGTCAGGGCCTTTTTGTCTACCGAGGCGACGGTGCCGTGGAAGGGGTAAATCTTGGCCTTCGTCGCGTCATCGGTCTTCTCCTTTTTGTCCGCCTTGGGCTTCGTGTGCTTGAGGGCGGGAGTGTTGGTGGAAATGACGTTGGTGGCGGTCTGGGCGAGGGCCGAAACAGCACTCAGGCTGAACAGGGACAGGGCCGCAAGGGTGGCGGCAATTTTCGAATTTAGGGACTTCATGGGCAGGGAAACTGACGGCGCCCATCGCGGAAAACGTTGCCGAATCTTCACGGCAAGACGTGCGACGGGCTCACGTCGGACCGACGCTTTCGCAGAAATCCCGGGGGCAGGCAACGGCGGAATTGACTCACCTTGGACTGGCGCCACGCCTTTTTAGCCTTAAAAATCCCCGCGCATGTTTCAGAAGGGTCAAAAAGTGGTCTGTATCAACGACGAGTTTCCGCCGCTCGCCCATGAGCTGTTTGCCCAGCTCCCGAAGAAGGATTCGGTGTACACCGTCCGCGCAATCTACATCGGCCGTGGCAACCTCACGAAGGCCGAGAGCGGACAGAAGGACGGCGAGATCGGCGTGCTGCTGGAAGAAATCCGCAACCCGTCCGATCCGGCGCTGCGGACCGGCCTGAATGGCGAGCTCGGCTTCAATTCGGAACGTTTCGCCCCGCTGCACTACAACACCGACGAGGCTGAGGTGACCGAGGAGCAGGAGGACAAGGATTTGGTGCCGGTCTGAGGAGTGAGTCCACGACCTGAAAAAAGCCGCAAATTGCGCCCCTGAACCTGATAAGCCTTTAGGTGGGCGAGGTCGTGGGGCAATCGGTGAGCGCGCGAGCGTCTTGGAGTGCGCGCGGCGGAGCGGAGCGCAGACGCCGCTTTCGAATGCTCGCGATGGAGTGGACAAACCTTGGTCCTGATTCGCCAGCGCAGTCGGGGGCCGAAAGCGGTGGCAAGCCACCATTGCTCCAAGATGCCAACGTGTTCGTCGCACCCTTATGTCAAGTCGAAGCTATTGTTCGCCCGAGGCGGTTACCTAGCGGTCGGTCCGGACTCATGAGGCTGTTCCCCGTTCCGCAATCCGGGTCTTCACCAGCTTTCGGACCAACGCGGCCGGTAGAGGCTGATCAGGCGGAAAGCGGACCGTGCCCTTGCTGGTGCTGTAACCCTTGAGTTCGGCCTTGTGGGTGGTCACTGGCAGGGCACCCGGAAAGAACGAGCAATGCTTCTTGGCGGCGGCAAAGGCGACCAGCAGACGACCATTCTGCCGGTAGGCCGGGATATTGTAGCTGATGCATTCATCGGCCTGCGGCGCGGCCGCGCGGATGGTCTTCCGCAGTTTTTCCAGCGTCACGCGCTGCTCGTCGTTCAGGGAGGCAAGATACCCGTCCACGGACGTGGGTTTGGGTTTGGCTTTCATTGTCCCACCAGCCGCAGGTCTGCCACGCACTCCACGTGCTGGGTCTGCGGGAACATGTCGAACGGTTCCACATTGGCGAGCCGGTAGCGGCCGTCGGCGCACAGCAGCTTGAGATCGCGGGCGAGCGTCGCGGGGTGGCAGCTCACGTACAGGATCTGCGCGGGGCCGGTTTCGCGCAGCACGTGCAGACTCGGAGGACGGCAGCCGACACGCGGCGGGTCCAGCAGCACGGCAGTTTTCGCCGGGTCCAGCTTGGACAGTAGCGAGGGCAGCAGCTCGTCGGTGTCGCCGGCCACGTATTCGCCGTTGGTGATGCCCCGGCGCGACTGGTTTTCCCGGGCGGCCCGGATCGCGGGCGCATCCAGCTCCACGCCGAGGAAGGAATCCACCGCGTCTGCCAGCGACAGGCTGAAGTAGCCCACACCGCAGTAGGCGTCGATGAGGTGGCGCGTGCCGGCGTCGCGGAGCCGTGCCCGGGTGCCATTCAGCAGCGCAGGCAGCAGGAAGAAGTTGTTCTGGAAGAAACTGTGCTCCGGCACCACCCAACCCTCGGGCGGGATGCGCAGCAGCGTCTTGATGCCGCCTTTCGGGGGCGGGTTGCGCCGCCACTGGGTGATGGCCTCGTTCAGCTTGGGCTCGGCGATGGCGCACGAGGTGATGTCGCAGACGAGGCCGCAGTCGGCCCGGATGAAACCGAGGTTCAGCTTCTGCGCCGGCCCGTTCCACTGGCTGCGGACCATGATGCGGTTGCGGTAGCCATAAGGCGCGGGGCAGGGAATCACCGGTTGCACCAGTGCCCCGTCGAAGCCGCCCACACGCTGGAAGAGATCGGCGATCTGCTTGTGCTTCCAGCGGAGCTGCGCGGCGTAGTCGAGGTGCTGATACTGGCAGCCGCCGCATTCGCCGAAGTACTCGCAGCGCGGCTCGACGCGTTCGGGCGCGGTGCTGAGCAGCCGCACGAGCTGGCCGCGCGCAAAGCTCTTCTTCACCTCCGTGAGCTTCACCTCGACGCGTTCGCCGGGGCACACGAAGGGCACGAACACCACGAAGTCATCGACGCGCCCGACCCCTTCGCCACCGAAGGCGAGATCATGAATGTCGAGGGTCACGCGGTCACCCACGTGTCGGCGGGACGACGTGGGCGGGGCAGAAGCCGAGGATTCAGCCGGAATCATGCCGTGAGGATGACGCACAAAGGCGCGCCGACGGAGCGGAAAATGATTCGCGGCTATCGGACAAACGCCTGGAGCGGTTGGAACGCGGGTGTGGCCAGGCCCACCCGCAGCAACTTCCGGAAGCCGGATTTGGGTGCAAAGAATTGGACGCTTTCTTGGCAAATCCTGTCGCTGCGGTTGGTCCTGCGGACACAGCCGCGCCCCGCGCTTTGCGCAAAATCGTCCGGCACTCGACCGAACGGCCCGCTCCCGATACGATCGGCGCGTGATTCAACGTTACTCACGCCCCGAAATGCGGGCCATCTGGACCGACGAAAACCGCCTGAAGATCTGGCTGCAGATCGAACTGATCGCCAGTGAGGCCCTGATGCGCGCCGGTATCGTGCCCAAGCCGGATTTCGCCAAGATGAAGGCGGGGGCCGACAAATGCTTCGCCGACACCAAGGCCCTGACCGAACGCGCCAAGGAGCTGGAGAAGACGCTCAATCACGATGTCATTGGTTTCACCACGGCGGTCGCCGAGCAGATCGATGATCCCGCGAGCCGCTGGCTGCATTTCGGCCTCACCAGTTCCGACATCGTGGACACCGCCTTTGCCGTCCAGATGGTCCAGTCCGCCGACATTCTCATCAAGGACGTCGAGACGCTTTTGCCCGTCATCGCGCGCCGCGCCCGGGAACACATGATGACACCCTGCATCGGTCGCAGCCACGGCATCCACGGCGAGCCGACCACCTTCGGGCTCAAGCTGGCGCTCATGCACGAGGAATTCGTCCGTGCGCTCAGTCGCCTCCGGCACGTGCGCAGCGTGGTCGCCATCGGCAAGCTGAGCGGCGCGGTCGGCACCAACGCCCACCTGTCACCCGCCGTCGAGGCGAGCGTCTGCCGCCGCCTGGGGTTGGAGCCCGCCTCCATCGCCACACAGGTCGTGCAGCGCGACATCCACGCCGAGTTCATGCTCGCCCTGGCGCTCGTCGCCGCGAGTTTTGAGAATTGGGCGGTCGAGTTCCGCCACCTGCAGCGCACCGAGGTGCTGGAGGCCGAGGAACCCTTCACCAAGGGCCAGAAAGGCAGCAGCGCCATGCCGCACAAGCGCAACCCCATCACCTGGGAACGCCTCACCGGCCTCGCCCGCGTCATCCGCGGCAACTCCATTCCCGCCTTGGAAAACGTGGCCCTGTGGCACGAGCGCGACATCAGCCACAGCAGCGTCGAGCGCATCATCTTCCCCGATTCCTGCACACTGCTCGACTACATGTTCGGCCTGCTCACGCGGCTGATGGATGGCCTGCTCGTCTATCCCGAGAACATGAAGAAGAACCTTGGCCTGAGCCTGGGCATGTGGAACAGCCAAACGGTTCTCCTTGCGCTCATCCGCAAGGGGCTAACCCGCGAGGACGCCTACACGCTCGTCCAGCGCAATGCCATGAAGACCTGGGAGGTGAAGCACGCGGGCCGCGACGACGCGGATTTCCTGGAAGTCCTGAAGGCCGACCGCGAGGTGGCCAAGCACTTCAAGAAGGGCGAACTGGAAGGACTCTGCTCCATCGACTTCCACCTGAAGGAAGTGAAGAACCGCTTCCGGAAGCTGGGGCTGTAATTTTCGTGTGAGCGCGAATGGCCATTTTCAATCGGCATGAACCCTCCTCGCTGCATCATCATCGCCGGGCCGAACGGTGCGGGAAAGACGACTTTCGCGCGGGAGTATTTGCCGAAAGATGCCGGAGTGATCCATTTCGTGAATGCCGACTTGCTGGCGGCAGGCTTTTCACCGCTCCGGCCTGAACTGGCCGCTCTTGCGGCGGGTCGCTGGTTTCTGTCCGAACTGGACCGGCTGGCCAAAGCGCGAGCGGATTTTGCATTCGAGACGACTCTGAGCGGGCTTACGTACCTTCCACGATTGCAGGCTTGGATAAGGGATGGATACCGCCTTGAGATCGTCTTTTTGCGTCTGCCAAGCGCCGATTTGCCCTAAAGCGTGTGGCAGCACGGGTCAAACAAGGCGGCCACAATGTTCCGCGTGCTTATGTGTTACGAAGGTTCCTGCGTGGTTGGTCGAACTTCAATTCGCACTACCGTTCGCTTGCAGACAGTTGGGCGGTCTATGACAGTTCGGGAAGCAGTCCAAAACTGCTGCAAAAGGCACCATGAAGATTTCCTCTAAAAAACCCGCCCCTGAGGACTTTGCTGCCGGGGTTGGCCGTGCTCTCCGTCGGGCGGCGAAAGTTGCGCGCAAGACAGCCCGGGCTCATGGAACGCCCATCTACATCTGGCGAGATGGCAAGATCGTGGCGGAGAAGCCCTGACCGGCATTGAGCTACGGCACCGCCTGGATTCGCACCAGCGCCGCGTCCTTGTTGTCGGTCCAGTTGCTGCCCCATTCGAGCAGGTAGAGAGCGCCGTCGGGGCCGAGCTTGAGGCAGATGGGGCGCTTGAACTTCACGTCGGCCATGAACGGCTTTAGCGTGCGAAGATGGCCGGCGTCGTCGAGCCAGGCGGCCTTGATCCAGCGGCGTTCCCATTCGAACAGGAAGGCCGCGCCGTCGTATTCGGCCGGCAGCTTGCGCTCGGACTTCAGCGCCGGGTCGAAGTGATACACCGGCCCCGCCATCGCCGAGCGCGCGCCGGAACCGACTTCCGGCCAGCGCGAGGACGGGCCCGGCGGATACCACAGGAAGGCGGGCTGCGCGGGCGGCAGTTCGCGCAGGCCGGTGTTGTTTGGCGAGTCGTTGATGGGATGCTGCGGATCAAACGCCGCGCCGCTCGTCTTGGTCGCAAAGTCGTAGAGCGTGAAGGGCCGGTTGTCGGCGGTGAAGTAGGGCCAGCCGAAGTTGCCGGCGGCTTTGGCCACGTTGAACTCGTCGAAGCCCGCCGGGCCGCGCGCCGGGTCCGGGCCGAGAGCATCCGGTCCCACGTCACCCCACCAGAGCCAGCCGGTGTGCGGATCGACGGTGAAACGGAAGGGATTGCGGCAGCCCATCACGTAGATCTCCGGCAGGGCCTTGGCCGTGCCGGGCGGGAAGAGGTTGCCGGCGGGAATCGTGTAGGTGCCATCGGCCTGCGGGTGGATGCGTAGGATCTTGCCGCGGAAATCGGCGGTGTTGGCGGCGGTGCGCTCGGAGTCGTTCAGCTCGTGGCCTGGTCGCCGGTCGAGCGGTGCGAAGCCGTCGGATTTGTCGGCGTAGGTGTAGTCGCCGGTCGAGACGTAGAGATTGCCCTGCGCGTCAAAGCCGAGGCCGCCGCCGGAGTGGTTGGGCTTGGGGATGAGCGTGGGCACGCGCAGCAGGATTTTCTGCGAGGTCAGGTCGAGCGCGCCATTGGTGAAGGTGAACCGCGAGGCGCGATTCTCCAGCACCCCGGGAGTTGCGTGATAGAGGAAAACCCAGCCATTGGTCGCGAAGCCCGGATGTAGCGCGAGACCGAGCAATCCGTCCTCGGGCCCGGTGAAGACATTGAGTGTGCCGATGGTCGTGGTCTCACCGGAATCCGGCTGCCAGAACTTCACCGCCCCGCGTCGTTCGGCGAAGAAAACGCGTCCGTCAGAGGCCACATCAAGGGCGATCGGTTCGTGCAGGTTGGTCGCCAGCACGGTGCGCTGAAGGCGGATGTCCGCGCCGGACGCGGTCAGCGCCAAGCAAAGGCAGGGCAGGGCAGCGAGGCAGCGACGGAAAGCGGCGTACACGAGTAAGGCGGACTGTGCGCCGGGCGAGGGGATTCGCTCAAGCTTCGCGCGCGGAGATTGATGGGCTCCAGCCTGGCCGCCAATGAGGTGAATGAGCCACTTTCCGCATGGCCGTGAAAACAATCCATCCGGTTGGACGGAGCGTGGGCTTGCCAGCCGACCCTGCCGGCCCTAATCCGCCCGGTGGTGAGCGATCCTTTCGAAGTCGTGCGGCTGCTGGTGTCGCCCGGCCATAATTTTTTCGGCCACCACGGCGAGCCGCCGGCGCAGCATCCGATGATCGAGCTGGCCGCCGTGCGCTGTCTCGCCGGCCGGGGGCTGGAGGGGGACCGTTTCCTGGACTACAAGCCAAACAATCCCGGCCAGATCACCTTCTTCGCCGAGGAAACGCTGCTGGGCCTTGCTGAGGCACTGGGCCTGCCCGATCTGGAATTGCCAGCCTTGCGGCGCAACGTGCTGACACGAGGAGGCGATCTCCTGGCGTTGATCGGTCGGGAGTTCACCGTGCAAGGCGTGCGCTTTGCGGGCGTGGAGGAGTGCCGTCCCTGCTACTGGATGAACCAGGCCGTGAGCCCCGGGGCGGAGGCGTGGTTGCGCGGGCGGGGCGGCCTGAGGGCGCGTATTTTGTCGGATGGGGTGCTGCGGACGGCGGCGAAGGAAATCGGCGTGGGTCTTGAATCCGGCAGCGGCTTGGGCAGTCTAGCCCGCGCATGTTCCGTCGATTGATTCTCCCCGTCCTGCTGGCCCTGGCCGGTGTGGTTCACGCTGAAGACAAACCAGCCGCGGCTCCGGCCCCGGTCCCGGAGCTGACGCCGCTGGAAAAGGCCGTGAAGGCCGTGAAGCTGCCCAAGGGCTTCCGCTATGAGGTGCTCGTGATGGGCGACATCCCCGAGCCGGTCTATCTCCAGTTCTGCCCCGACGGCCGCCTTTGGTTCACGGGCCGGCGCGGCGACATCTGGGCCTATGATTTTGCGACCAAGCAGCACGAGCACATCGCCAAGCTGAATGTCTGCTGGGAACCGACGCCCGGGCGGGAGTCGAACGAGCGCGGATTGCACGGGATCGACTTTGACCCGGACTACCTGAAGAACGGCCGCCTCTACCTGCACTATGCCCCCTGGGCTCCGACCAACGCCACCGCTTGGAGCAACCGGGTGTCACGCTTTACCGTGGACAACCCGGAACGGGCCACGGGACTCAAGCTGGACTCCGAAATGATCCTGCTGACCGTGCCCAGCCTGCGGGGCTTCCACCAGGGCGGCGCGCTGGGCATCAACCCGCGCGATGGCATGCTCTACATCACGGCGGGCGACAACAACGTGTCCTCCGACACGGAGAAGTTCTGGAACGACACCAACAATCCGCCGCAGGTGCTGAGCGCGCTGCAGGGGAAGACGCTGCGGCTGAATCTCGACGGCTCGATTCCCCGGGATAATCCGTTTGTCGGCCGCGCCGATGCGAATCCGGCGGTCTTCACCTACGGCCATCGCAACCCTTACACGCTGAACATCGACAGTGTCACGGGCAACGTTTACGTGGGTGAAGTCGGCTATGACCGCAAGGAGGATTGGGAGGAGATCAACTGGCTGCACGGCGGGAATAACTACGGCTGGCCGCGCTGCATGGGCACCAACTACTCCACCTTTGGCGGCGGACCGTGCCCGCTGCCGGATGCGACCGAACCGTGGATCACCTGGATCCACGAGGCCGGTGCGAATGCGACCTGCGGTCCGATCTACCGCCCAATGGGCAAACAGCACGACTTCCCGGCGCAGTACCAGGGCGGAATGTTCTACGCCGACTACGTTCGCAAATGGATCCGCTTTGCCACGGTGGAGCCGGTGAGCAACACCGTGCTGAAGACTGAGCCGTTTGCCATTGGCTTCACGGGCGGGCCGCTGGCGATGCAGCTGGGGCCGGATGGCGCGCTCTACTTTGTGGAGTACGCCGGCTGGTTCACGGGCTCGCCGAACGACAAGGTGTCGCGCATCGTGCGGGAGTAGCGGGGAAGAGGATTGAATTTGGAAAGCAGGAAAACAGGAAGGGGACGAAGCCAAGAATGACAGAATGGACAGAATGAGATGGTGACCTGCCCTCCGGTTTACTCTGTCACCTGGTGTTAATCGGGTGCATTAGCGCTGCGGCGGCACGGTTTCCGATCTGCCGATCGGGCACTTGCACCCATTATTATGTCCCCCGCAATCCAATTGCTTCGCCGGGTCGCCAGCAATCTGGCGTGCTTGATCGCGCTGGGAGTTCTGAGTTCCTGTCCGGAATCAGCGACGTTGCATGACGGGCGCTGGCGGGAAGTCACGGTCGATGACCCTTCGGGAACTGTAGTTGCCTACGTCGGACGGCTGAGTCCCGACACCGTTCATAACTTCGAAAGCCGTCGTGATTTCCTGGCTGATCAGCTCGACTTTTTTGGAAAAAGGGCCCGGGCCAAGGAGGCGGACGATTCGTCGAGGCAGATTTACGGCTTCTTTGAGACTGAAAAGTCCATCATGGATCAGGCCAAGCAGCGGTGGTCTCGGGGATTCATAAATCCCGTGCTAACCGCCGACCGCGATGGGCTCTGGATTCTCATTCTGTGCGACACGCCGGACAATCTGGAAGTCTATGCTGTCATCGACCGGGATTCGGCTGCCCATGCATGCGAGACTGCGCTGCGCGTGATGGACCCATTGGCTGACGCGGTAACCATCCAGAAAGGATCTTGGACCAACTTGGCGCAACTGCTTGACGCGGATGGGCAGCCCGGGAATCCCGCCCTGTCCCGAGTATTGTCCCAGGCGGTGATGATCCGACAGCATTAGGGCTGGACCTTGGAAAGATCCTATAGATCGGTATCAGGCGTGCGCAGGAAGAGCAGCACGATCCCGATGCAGGCGAACATGCGGAAGGCGGCGGACTGGCCGTTCCAGATCTGTGACTGCCACATCACGAACCATTCGCCACCGACGCAGAGGAACGCGACGAACCACAGAAGCAGGTTGAAGCCGAGCGCACCGACGGCGAACGACTTGGCGGCATTGAACTCCGCCGCCGGCGCCTGGCGCTTATGCCAGAGCTTCCAGGCGCCGACAGCGAGGGCGACGGTGCTGGCCGATTCCCAGAGGATGATCGTGGCATAGAAAACGTGGTGGATGACGGGCGAGGTCAGAGCGCGCCACTTCAAACGGTTGTCGGGAAAGGTGGTGTCCATCGATAGCACGTGGCGCACGAACTCGAAGTTCGACCCGTAATCGGTCAGGTTGTTGAGCACCACGATGCCGAGGTAGAGCGCGATGGCGGCGACGAGGGCGATTTTTACCAGGCGTTCCGGCATGGTTTTCAGGGTTTGGGGATGAACTCACTCGTCCAGGCGTCGGCCACGTTGAACTTGCCCTTGATGACGCCGAGTTCCTTGAGCGTGTCGAACTGGAACTGCCAGCGTTTGGCCAGCATCAGGCCCTGCGACTCGCCCTTGGCCGGGTCACCGAGGACGAACTTGTAGTCCACGAGCGCCTTGGCGGAGTAATCCATCTTCGCGGGCGTCAGCTCGGGATTGCGCTTCCGCAGGTCAGCATGCACGAACGACGGATCGGCAAGGTAATCGCGCCAGCCGCGATAGCTGGCCTCCACAAACGCCTTCACCGCGTTGTGGTGCTTCTCCAGAAAATCCTTGCGGGTGAAGATGACCCGGTAGGGGGCATAGCCGGTGTCCGAGACGAGCAGCACGCGGGTGTCCACGCCGGCCAGCTTGGCGTAAAATGGCTCGCTGGTGAGGAAGCACATCTGGATGTAGTTCGTGTCCTTCAGGAAGGGACCGATGCTGAAGGTGTGCGGGATCTCCCGCACTTTTTTGAGCCCGTACTTTTTGACGAGGTAGGGAAACCAGGCGGTGCCGGGCGTGACCGCAATGGCCCGGCCTTCGAGATCGGCGAAGGTCTTCACCGGATCATCGACATGGAACATCAGGCCCTGCGGATCGTTCTGCATGGTCGCGCCGATCGCCACCGCCGGGATGCCCCGGTCGTTCGCGATGAGGACGTCGTCGCTGCTGCCCATGCCGATGTCCGCCAGGCCCGCACCGACGCGGGGCACAGCGAAGGCCTGCGGCCCGCCGGGGCTGATTTCGACGTCAAGACCAGCCTCCTTGTAATACCCCTTCAGCCAGGCGTGATAAAAGCCGCCGTGCTCGGGCTGGGGATACCAGTCGGTGTGGAAGCGGATCTTTACCGGCTCGGCCGCGGAGGTGGGGAGAGCAAGGAGGCTTGAAAGGCCCAAGAGGAAGCAAAGGCAAAGCTCAAAGCTCAAAGTTCCAAGTCTTTGGCGTTGTGGGTGGCTTTGGTGGATCCCGCTTTCATGGACCGTAGCCGCTTCCTTGGCGGGAGTTGCGTGCGGAGGATTGTTCCGGTGGAGCTTTGAGCTTTGAATTTTGAGCTTCATTTTCGGTATCCGTCATGGAAGCGCCGCGCGGTCTTCCGATGTTTCGCCAGCAGTTTCGGCAGATCCACGCCCACCAGCTGCCCTTCGCTGACCCGGACTTCGCCGTGGATGACGAGGGTGTCCACGTTGCGCGCGTGGCAGAGCAGGAGGCCGTGGACGGGATTGTGCGCGCCATTGCTGAACAGGTCCTCCGCCGGGAACACCGCCAGGTCGGCGCACTTGCCGGGCTCGAGCGAGCCCAGATCGGCGGTGCGACCGAGATTGCGCGCGCCTTCGAGCGTGGCCATTTCGAGCGCCTGTTCCGGGGTAATGCTTCCCGCCCCGTGAACGACCCGTGTGAGCAGGAGGGCAAGGCGGGCCTCATTCAACATATGGCCGGAATCGTTCGAGGCCGAGCCATCCACCCCGAGACTGACCGCGCTGCCACCCTTTCGGAGATCGTTCACGCGGCAGACGCCGGAGCCGAGGCGCATGTTGGAACAGGGGCAGTGTGCGATGCCCGTCTTCGTTCGCGTGAGATGTGCCACGTCGCGGTCGTTGAAATGGATGCCGTGGGCCAGCCACACGTCGTCGCCTTCCCAGCCGTGTTTCGCGATGTAGGCAAAGGGGCGCGCGCCCAGCCGTTCGCGGGCGTCCTTGTTCTCGGGGATGGTTTCGCCGCAGTGCGTGTGCAGACGCACCTTGAGCGACCGGGCGAGCTTCGCGCTTTCCCGATAATGCTCGCCGCTGCAGCCGAAGATGGTGCAGGGCGCAAAGGCGATGTGGGCCATCGCTCCCGGGCCGCGCTGGTGAAACCGGTCGTGCAGCCGCTGACAGTCCGCGAGGATCACGTCGAGATCCTGTGTGGCCCATTCGGGCATGATGTCGCTGGGCTGGTTCACGGAACCCCGACAGCCCACGTAGCGGATACCCATTGCGGCCGCAGCATGGAAACCGGCGTCCAACATTTCCGGGCTGCCGTCGCGCGGGAACAGGTAGTGATGGTCGCTCGTCATCGTGCAGCCGCTGAGCATGAGCTCGGCGGCGGCCACCTGGGTGGCGACGAACAGGTCGGCGGGCGAAAAGTGGCGCCAGAGCGGCATGTGCCCCGCGAGCCAGGGCAGCAGCGGGAGGTTCGAGATCGGCTCAAACGCACGCGCCAGGTTCTGGAACATGTGGTGATGCGTGTTGATCATCCCCGGCGTCGCGATGCCGCCCCGGGCGTTGACCGACTTTGCCCCGCTCACCTTGGGCGGCCGCCCGGTACCGAGGGAGACAATGAAGCCGTTCTCGGCCAACAGCCAGGCGTCCCGCAAAATGCGCCGTTGCGGGTCCATCGTGACCAGGTAACCGATATTCTTGAGCAGCAGGCGGGCGGGTTTCGGCATGAACGAAAGTTCGGTGGTTTGCTGATATTTGTCAGTTTTTTGTCGGTCAGGTCTCGTGGCGGATCTCAGGGATGCCCCGCTTATTGGGTGGGAATGGGCGCATCACTCCAGAACGGCGGGGGTAGGGTGGGATCATGGTTCAACTTTTCCGGCGTAAACGCGTCGGTGACCACATCGGAGAGGAGCAGATGCTGTTTGATGACGCCGAGGTCGAGCAGGATCTTCCCGAGCTCCTCCCAGCGGCTGAGGCTGACTGCGCCCATGCTTTCGCCCTTGGCCGGATCGCCATCTACCAGCTTCAGCTCGCGCAACTTCACATAGCTGAAGCGCATGCCGCCCATTTCCATCGTGGGTGAGATTTTCAGGAGGTAGTCGTGGATGGGCTGCGGATCGCGGAAATATTCCTGCCAGCCGCGATAGGCACCAAGACTGAACTTGGCGACCAGCTCGGGGTGCTCCGTCACGAGTTCCTTGTTGGCGATGATGACGCGGTACGGGTCAAAACCGGAGTCGCTGATCTGGATCATGCGCGCGGCGACGCCCTCCTTGGCGGCATAATAGGGTTCGCTGGTGGGATAGGCCTGGGTGATCCAGTTTGGGTCGCGGACGAAGTTGGCGACACTGCCCGTGACCGGCCGCACGCGGATCTCGTCAGGCCGTATTTCTTTTGCAGGTACAGAAGCCACGGCGCGCCGACCTGCATGGCAAGGTCGCGATCATCAAGGTCCGCGAAGGTTTTTACCGGGGAATCGGCCCGGACCATCACGCCCTGCGGATCGTGCTGGAAGTACGAGTTGACGGCGATGATGGGCAGACCGCGCTCGACCGCGATGAACACCGCATCGCCGCGCACGATCCCGAGCCCGTAGGGATCGAGCGCAACGCGCTTCTCGATCTCGGAGTTCGGCCCGCCGATGAGGACGTTTACGGTCACCCCAAGCTCTTTCCAGATGCCTTTCAGTGACGCGGCCTAGTAGCCACCATGCTCGGGCTCCGGCACCCAGTCGTGGGTGAAGTTCAGGGTCGGCAGGGCGGGGAAATTGGTGGAGGTGTCAACGGAGGTGCCGACCACCGTCGGTGTCTTTTCCCCGGGACCGCAGCCACTGGTCAACAGGGCGAGGCCCAGTAGCAGGGCGGCAAGGGCCAGGGTGGGGCCAGAGATTCTGGGGCGGAAAGGAGGAGGGAAGGCGGGCTCGACCTCCTGCCGGGAGCCCCAACCAAAGCGGCGCAGCTGCGCCGCACTCCAATACCTCGCGGACTTTATGGCGGGGCTTGGGATCGCGGTAGCGTCTTGGACTGCGCCAGTCCTCTGGCACTTTCGACCGCCGGATGGATGAACAAAGGGCTGAACCACCCGACTTCTCGCAGCGCGCCCCGCCCAAAGCGGCAGAGGACTGCCGCAGTCCAGGCCCTCGCGGACTTCGCGGCGGTGCTGGAGAACGCAGATTGGAAACTTGGAAGCCGGGCAGAACATCACTTTCACGAAAAGCCCTCCGCCGCTTGCGCGGACGGAGGGTGCACACACACGCAGCAACACTCAGAATTTGTACTTCACCAGACCGCTGATATGGAACGGCAGCTCAGGGAAGATCACGTCGTTGCCCGCGAAATCCGGGTCGATCGAGGTCCAGTTCCGCTGGTCGGTGAAGTTGAAGAAGTTGATCTGCACCTCCCATTTGGGCCGCTTGTAGAAGAACGATGCGTTGAACACATACTGGGCCGGAATGATGAGCGTGCCCTCCTGGTTTGCCCGCTGGCTGCTTTGCACCTGGGGTCCCACGCTGAAGCCAAATCCCGATTCAAACATGTAGGTCGCGTAGGCGTTGAAGAGCAGCTTCGGCGCGGCCGCCAGCGGGAGTCGCCCCACATTGTTCCCCGCGTAGTTGGGGCTTCCATTCCCCAGCCCGGCGCCTCCGCCCGGGGCGGCGGAATCGGCCGGAAACCCAACCGGGTATCCGTCCAGGTAGTTTGCCGTCTGCTCGTATCCGGAAGCACCCGGAGGATATTCATTGTAGGAGTCCTGAAGGGTCAGGTTGGCATTGAGGTTGAAGTTGCGGTTCGGCTGATAGACCGCTTCCAGCTCGATGCCGCGCGTATCGATCAACGAGGCCGGGCCGGTCAGATTGGGACGGAGACGGCTCTGGTCGAATGCGGCCACACCCACATAGACCTGATTGTGAAAGAGGCTGGCTTTGGTGCCGACCTCGATCAGCTGGCTTTCCGCCTGCAACGACCGGCGCAACCCCGAATTGCCGCCCGTGCCATCGACGCCGCCGAAATTGGGACTGCCCGTGACCGCCTCGGTCAGGTCGTAGGTCACGTAGGACGACACGGTGGGGGTCCATTTGTAGATCCCGCTCACAAACACGGAAGGATCCAGGACATCCGCCTCGGCCTGATAGAAGTATCCTTTGGAATAGCCCACGATCTCCGGGCTGGCCGCATTGGCATCCAGGATGTCGAGCCGGCCACCGGTCACGATGGAAAACTTCTCAAAAATCTGCGCCTCCCACTGGGTGAAAAGGCCGACCTGCGTCAGCTCCGAATCCTGGCTTCCGTTGGGTGTCGCCACCGGGACGGGGGGATTCTTGGAAAAGTCATAAAACGTGGTAATGCCATATTTCGGATGTCCGATGATCGGAAGTCCGCCGCCGACTGTCCCGGTGGCGGTGGGGAAGGTGAGTGAACTGGCGGGATTGCTCAGGTCATAGATGAAAAACGGCTCGTCCGTGAAGTCCTGGTAGGACAGAAGCTTCTGGTAGCGGAAATCCACCCCGGAAATGGTCTTGATGGCGAAGTCATGACTGCCCGCCTTCACGTCGAAATCGAAATGGAGTTCGGTGCGGTTGTTGATCATCCAGTCTACCGGCACGAATTCGCTGTAGCCATACTGCTCGAACTTCTGCGTCTCCATGAACTCGCCGTAGGAGAGGTTGACGATCTTCGCGGAGTCGCTGAGGTAGTAGGTGGTGATCAGTTGCGAGTTGAACTTCTGCCCGAGGGCAATGTCACCGGGAGAGGTGAGCGCCTCATATCCGTAGATCTTGACCTTGTGGGCCTGCGCCGGATCCAGGATGGCAAAGCCGCCGTCGGGATAGACCGGACCACCGAAGGCGTTGTTTGGCAGCACCGGGCCGGCGTTGTAGATCTCGCGATCGATCAGTTCCTGCGTGACGCGGTTGATGCCCGTGATCTCGTTGAACCGGCTGTTGATGTACTGCGCGGTCCAGTCCAGTTCCAGCTTCTCATTGGGGCGCCAGGTCAGCGCCGTGAAAATGTCCTGGGTGTCGTTTTTGACGTTTTGGTAGTAGCTGTCGGCTTCGCGCCCGAGATAACTGACCCGGTAGGCCAGCTCCTTGTTGATCGGCCCGCCGAGGTCCAGGTTCCATTCCGGGCTGAAAAAGGACTGGCCACCCGGGACGTAGGTTCCCCATTTGGTGGTGACGTCAGCGTGGAACTGGTCGAAGTACGGCTGCTTGGTGACGAAGTTCACGTAGCCGCCCGGACCCTGACCCTGCGGGCCATAGATGGCGGAGCCGGGGCCCTTCACCACATCCAGAGCCTCGACCTGGTTGAAGCTGGGCAGGATGGAGTCACGGCTGTAGAGCATCCGCTGGCCGTTCTGGTAGATCTCCGCGAGGTCCCCGCGGATGACCGGTACGCCCGGCAGTCCGTAACGCTCGGGCGTGTAGGCGCCGGGAGCCAGCTGCCCGATGTCGGTCATCTGCGAGATGCCGCGCGCCTCCATCTGCGCCTTGGTGATCAGGCTGACGGAGCGGGGCGTGTCGATGATGCTGCGGTCATCGCCAAGGACCGAGCTCAGCGGCCGGGCGGTGGGAAGCACGGTTTCGTCCAGCGGCAAACCTTCGACCACGGTCTTTTCCATCACCGTCGGGGCGTTGGTGGAGGCGGCGTTCTGGGCGGCCACGGACCACGCGGCGAGACTCGTGAGCAGGGCGACTCCGCCCAGCCGTGCGGGGATATGCAGGCAGGAATGGTGATTCATCGACGACAAATCGGGTTTGGTTGTTTGCGTTAGGCGGGCGGCCTGTTGGGTGCAGGCGGAACCCGGTAAACATCGACTGTGCCAGTCCGATCGTCTTTCAGAAAATCGTCCGGGGGGATTTTTAACATCGGTCAATCGATGATCGCCGTCAAAATCACAAACCAACTGCAATTCGTTCGGGATTCGGAGTAATGCTCATCATGGTTGGCCTTGTGATGATGATCAAATTTCAGCATTCCATCACCAGATGCTGAGAAGATTTCAAAATGACTGGCGCAGTCCCTCTCCTTCGTCTCGTTAACGCCTGTAAGTATTTGACCAGTCTGTCAACGTCCGCGCTGGCGAAACCGCCCCGGAAACGTGGCTCATTCGCGCCGGGTTTTAAGCGGTGAAAGGGAGAGGATTTACCACGGATTTCACGGATGGGAAGGGACTTATCCGTGTCAGCTCTGAAATCCGTGGTTCAGCGACCGGTCTCGAAACGACGTTCCGAAAGCCACTCGGCCACGGCCCACAGCCGGGCGTCGTGGCCGCGCGGGGCGAGCACTTGAAAGCCGAAACCGGGTACGCCCTGGGGTTTCCATGGAATCGTCAGCACGGGCAATCCGGCCAGGCTGGCTGGAGTGGTCAGCGTGAGCAAACGAGGTCGGGTGGCGCTTTGATCCTCATCGGCGGCCAGCTTGGGCATCGCCGAGGCGGGGGCGACCAGGAAGTCGGCGTGGGCAAACAGCGGCAGGACGTTTTGCGCCACAAACTTCGCACGGGCGGCCTGCAATTCGGCGTAGCGCTCGGGACTCACCGCCGCCCCCATCTTCAACCGCTCCAGGATCGCGGGGTCATACTGGTCGGCGTGTGCGGGCAAAAATGGGGCGTGAATGCCCGCCGCTTCACTGGCCTGGATCGGGACGAAAAGGTCACGGGCACCTTCCCAGCCGGTGGCAACCCTGGATGCAATTTGGCAGCCCGCTTGGGCCAGCGCCGCGCCGAAATCGCGCTGTGCTGACAAAACCTCCGGCGCACACGCGGTCAGCCAGGGGCCATCCATCAGGCTCATGCGCGGCGGTTCGCGCAGTGGTTGCAGGGAAATTTCGGGATGAAGCGCGTGGGCTACCAGCGCGACATCGCTCAGGTGGCGTTGCAGCCAGCCCGCCGTGTCAAAGCTGTGCGCGAGCGGGAAGGAACCCTCCCATTCGGCAAAACCGAGCGACTGGCGAAAACTTACCAGCCCACACAAGGCCGCCGGGGCACGCAGCGAACCGCCGGTATCGGTACCCAGCGCCAGGCAGGCCGCGCCGGATAGCACGCTCGCTGCCGCCCCGCTACTGGAGCCACCCGTCAGCCGGTCCGGATATCCCGGAATGGTGCAGTTGCCGAACCACCGGTTTTCACCCGTGATGCCGTAGGCAAACTCGTTGAGGTGAGTCTTGCCGATGAAGCTGACCCCGGTGCGACGCCAACGGGCGACGTAGCCCGAGTCCACGGCGGGCAAAGGCCGGGTTGAGGCATAGAACGGTGAGCCGCAGGTGGTCGGGGCACCGGCCAGATCGAAAAGATCCTTTACCGAGACCGGCAACCCGGCCAGCGGCCTGGCAAAGTCCCGCTGCTCGTCGAATCGCCGGGCAGTCCGCCTTGCGGCCGCGTCGTCACGCCACAGGAACATCGGCGTGCTGGCGAATTCCTGGGCGGCGGCCAGCCCCGCTTCGAGCAGGGCGGTGGCGGTCAGGTCGCCGTCGAGCAGGCGGCGGTGCAATTCTTTAAGCGGCAGGCTGGTGATTTTTTCTCGGCTCATGCAAAAGGCGGCACAGCTTGGGCACAAGTTTCGCACCGTCGCGAGTGCAGGCTTCGCGCCGATTGCCATGAATTCACCGTTCCTTGGCGGGGAGGCCCGTCTGGCGCGGTGCCTGCTTCAATGAATGGGGAGTGGGCTCATTCAAAACAGACAGCACCCAATCTTTCGACCTCGCCCAGATGCGCGATCTGGCGGCGTGGACCGCACGGCGTCTGGGCACACCGAAACAGTCACCCTTCTGTGCCGATGTCGTGGAGACCGGCACCGGGAGGCTGTTTCTGCGCCGCCTCAATGCCGTGGCCGCCGAGCACGATCCCAGCTCCCACGCGGAGGTGCGCGTGCTCCGGTCCGCCTGCAAAAAACTGAAACGGCTGAGTCTGCAAGGCTATACGCTCTATACGACGTGCGAACCCTGCCCGATGTGCATGAGCATGGCGCTGTGGTCGCAAGTTGACCGTGTGGTCTTCGGGGCAACCATCGGCGATGCGGCCAAGCACTGCTGGCAGATCTACATTCCCGCCAAAACGGTGGCGCGAAAGTCCGATATGCGCTGCGAAGTGAATGGGCCAGTTGCGCGGAAGGAATGTGTCGCCATATTCGAGGACGAGCGGATGCAGGCGGCCATGAAGCTCTGGCGGCACAGCCAGCGGCGGTAGCAGGAGCCCGACTGACCTGAATCCCTCAGACCCAACTTCCTGCCGATGACCACCGCCGACTTCAATTCCCTGGCCGAAATCTTCCCGCGCGAGCAGATCGTGACGGCGGCCAATCAGCTCGAGTCGCTCAGCCGCGACTTCTACTGGTACTCGCCGGTGCTCAAGCGAGATCTGGAGCACAAGCTCGCCGATGTCGTTGTGCAGGCGAAATCCGTGGGCGACATCCGGCGTCTCGTCGCCTTCGCCCATGCCCGGTGCATACCGGTGACCTTGCGGGGAGCGGGCACGGGCAATTACGGCCAGTGCATTCCCACGCACGGCGGCATCGTGTTGGATCTCGCCGCGCTCGACCGCATTTTGGAAATCACGTCGGATGGCACGGCCATCTGCGAGCCGGCCGCTCGGCTCGGCGCCATTGAGTCAGCCGCACGGCGGGTGGGCTGGGAGCTGCGCTGCTACCCCAGCACCGTGCAGAAGGCCAGCGTCGCGGGCTTCTGTGCCGGTGGCAGCGGCGGCATCGGCAGCATCACTTGGGGGGGGCTGCGCGAAAACGGGACGGTGCATGCCCTGACCATCATCACGATGGAGGCCGAGCCGCGTGAACTCCGCCTTACCGGCCCCGACATCTTCAAGGTGCTCCATGCCTGGGGCACCAACGGCATCATCATCGGCGTCGAACTGAAGCTGGCCCTGCGGACCAACTGGGCGCAGCTCGCCGTGGCGCACGACACCTTTGCGAAATCCTTCGACTTCATCGAGGCCATCGCACTGAACGAGTCGTTCAAGAAGCGCCTCGTGACCAACTTCGAATGGCCGCTGCCCGGTTACTTCACGCCACTGCAAAAGTGGGTGCCACAGGGAAGGGCACTGGCCTTTTTCGAGGTTGCCGATGATCAGCTGGAACGCCTTACCAACGCAGCAGTTAGCGCCGGCGGTTCGCCGGTCTTCGTCGCGCCTTTCACCGAGCCACGGCGGGGCGCACAACTGAGCGATTACACCTGGAATCACACCACGCTCTGGGCACTGAAGGCAGATCCTTCCCTCACCTACCTCCAGTGCGGTTTTTCCCCGACTCACGCGCGTGACCAGCTCCGGCAGCTCAAGGCGCGCTTTGGCGACGCCTTCCTGTTTCACATCGAGATGACCAAGTGGGATGGGGTGGTCACGCCCGGTGCTCTCCCGGTCATCCGCTACACCACCGACGAGCGGCTGCAGGAAATGATCCGGTTCTGCGGTGAGATCGGGGTGGGCGTGGCGAATCCGCACGTCAACTTTCTCGAAGGCTCCGGCCGCTGGCGACCGGATGACGCCAAGCTGGTCGCCAAGCAGCAGTACGACCCGCGCGGCCTGCTCAACCCGGGCAAGATGCGTGGCTTTGCCGCCTCCCTCGAACAGGTCGCCGGGGCGGAGGCAGCGGCGTCCGCCTCCGTGCCGGCGGTGGGCGGCTAGAGCAGTCACAGAAGTGTGTTATGGGGCAGATGAAACATGAGAACCATTGGGAAACCACCTTGAGTGGCAGGAGGCCCGGGGATGCGCGAGTTGCCTTCCCCCTCACCCTGACCCTCTCCCTCGAGGAGAGGGGAAAGCAGGGCGGCTTCACGGGTTCTCGGAAGGTGGTTCCGGCAAGTCCAGCGTGGGATTTCGCAGGGAAGCAGGCGGTAATTCCCCCTCTCCCCAAGGGAGAGGGTCGGGGTGAGGGGGAAGGGAGCCAACGGACTACAAGACCCCCGGAAATGATAAGAACGGATCGAAAGCAGCGATGGCTCAAGGTGACCTGCCGCCTTTCCCAATTGCGAGCACGGCTACGAGAATTCTGAAAGTGCGCTGAGCGGCCGATGAAACGTCACCGATGAAAACCTGGATTCCACCCGAACGCTTTCTGCCCTACCTGACCTGGAAACAGGTTGAGGCGCTGCCCAAGGACCGGACGCTGCTCATCCTGCCCACCGCCGCCATCGAACAGCATGGGCACCACCTGCCGCTGGCGACCGACACGCTCATCAACAACTTCATTCTCGGTCACGCCTTGCAGAAGCTGCCAAAGGATTTTCCGGCCTATGCATTGGCCCCGGTCTGCTATGGGAAGAGCAACGAGCACCTTGGCTTTCCGGGCACGCTGTCCACCAGCCGCGACACCTTCATGGCCACGCTGCGGGACCTCGCCGCGAGCGTTCACGCGGCGGGCTTCCAGCGGTTCGTGTTCTTCAACAGCCATGGGGGCAACCATTCGTTGCTCGATGTGATGGCGCGCGATCTCCGGGCGGAATTCGGCCTGAAGATGTTCTGTCTTTACGGCGGCGGTCCCGCGAGCGGGGTGAACCCGCAGGAGGCGGCCTATGGTTTTCACGCTGGCGAAGTGGAGACGGCGCTGCTGCTGGCGGCGACCCCCGAGCTGGTCCACCCGGACAAATACACCGTGAACTATATCGCGCAGGTCGGTGCGAAAGGCACGCTCAAGCCCGAGTTTGCCTATGCCACCTACGCGTGGCTCACCCGCGACATCGCACCGAGTGGCGTGATGGGCGATCCCAATCCCGCGACCGCCGAGAATGGCTGGAAATGGTGCGACGAGATGGCCACCCGCGTCGCCGCCGCGCTGATGGAAATGGCCGAGTTTAATCATCCCGTTACACCATAGGAACCGCCGTGAGGAGGTTCCTGCCTCCCTTACGAAATGCCGCCGAAGAAATCATCCCCCAACAAACGCCTCACGCGAACCGGGCGGAAATCTTCTCCGCGCATTCGACATGTGCCGGCGGATAGTGCCGGGCAGCTCGTGGATTGCGGTTCCGGCGTCACGCTCGAACGCGGAGTCCGGCTGCGCCTTCCCGACGGTACGGAACTGGTCTCGGACCATTATTATCCTCCCGCCATCGCTGATGATGTGTCCGCGCCGACACTGCTGGTGCGTCAGCCGTATGGCCGCGCGATTGCCACGACCGTGACCTACGCGCAGCCCGAGTGGTTTGCGCGACACGGCTACAACGTCGTCATCCAGGACGTCCGCGGGCGGGGCGACAGCTCGGGGCGCTTTTATCCCTTCCGCGACGAGGGCAGCGATGGTGCCTTCACCATCGAATGGCTTGCCGCCCGTCCCGAAAGTGACGGCCGCATCGGCATGTACGGCTTCAGCTACCAGGGCATGACGCAACTGCTCGCCGCCGCCGAGCAGCCGGCCGGGCTCGCCTGCATCGCCCCGGCCCAGACGGCGGGAGATCTGTTTCACGGCTGGTTTTACCATCACGGTGCGCTGCGACTGGCCGGCACCATCGGTTGGGCCACGCAGATGCTGAAGACCGACGCGCGCCGTCTGAAACTGCGCCGGGCGAGCGATGCTCTTGAGGCCGCGTGGCTGAGGCTGCCGTCCCTTTTTGCCCATACTCCGTACGCCCGGATTCCCGAACTGAACGCCCGGGGCCTGCCCACCTACTACCGCGACTGGGTGACGCATACGGAACCGGGTGACTACTGGGCCGCGCACGACATCTCGCGTCGCTACGACCGCATTCAAGTCCCCGGCCTGCACCTGGCCGGCTGGTTTGATCCGTATCTGTTCGGCAGCATCTCGCTCTACGAGAATCTCGTCGCCCATGCCGGTTCGGACTCCGCCCGAGCCAACCAGTTTCTGGTGGCCGGTCCGTGGGTGCACATCCCATGGAGCCAGTTCGCCGGGGAGACCGATTTCGGTCCGGCCGCAAATCTCGACACCGACGCCCTGCTGCTGCGCTGGTTCAACCACTGGCTGAAGGACAGCGGGGAGTTCGCGCATGACCCCAAAGCCCGCCTTTTCGCGCTCGGCGAAAACCAATGGCACTCGCTGGATGCTTGGCCATCCAATTTGACCAAGGCGGCCACAACTCCCTCTCCCCGCAACGGGGAGAGGGGCGGGGTGAGGGGTGAGGCCACCTATGAATTGGATCAATCCGAGAAGAAGGAACCTCATCCATTCACCGACAGCGAATCTACGGGCGAA
Source organism: uncultured Verrucomicrobiota bacterium (assembly GCA_903922605.1). Lineage (GTDB taxonomy): Bacteria > Verrucomicrobiota > Verrucomicrobiia > Limisphaerales > UBA9464 > CAIVQB01. The sequence continues at coordinate 52,963 of CAIXUG010000064.1, read as the reverse complement.
GGGAAGTCCTCAGGCCTTCCCACCCCTCACCCTAGCCCTCTCCCCGTTGCGGGGAGAGGGGACCTGTCGCGGACAGCTTCGTGGTTCCTTCATTCGGGCGGCTTTGCAAACTCATCGAAAGGCGATGGCTTGCTTGGCGAGTCAAATCCAACCGTGGACGAGCCGCGCGATTCGTTTTGCTACGAGCCGGAAGTACCCGTGCTCGCGCCCGGCAATGGTGCTCCGGGGCAGTTCAATCAGGCCCGTGACGAGCTGCTGAATAACGTCCTCGTCTATACCGGGCCGGAATTGGCCGAGCGCCTGCATGTTTGCGGCGCGCCGCGTGTCATTTTGTTCGCCCAGACCTCGGCGTCCCAGACCGACTTGGTCGCCAAGCTCGTGCGCGTCACCCGGGATGGCCGCGTGCTGAATGTCTGCCTCGGCATTGCACGTAGTGACTTCCTTTTTCGTGAGCCGCCGCACGAACCGGACATGCCCCAACGCTGGCAATTCGCGCTGGAGCCGACGAGCTGTGTCTTTGCCCCGGGAGAACGGCTCCGCCTCGAAATCAGCAGCAACGCATTCCCCCTCTACGACCGGCATCCGAACTGGGCGACCCCGCCGGCCTTCGCCACCTCGTGGGATTGGCGGCAAGCGCGCACGCAGATTCTGCATGACGCGGATTATCCCTCGTCGCTGGAACTGCCCATCCTTTCTCCGCCCGCCTGGATCCCCGCGACCCCGTGAGCGACAGCCCGTCAACGCCGCCCTTCATTTCGCTCACCGACGTCACCAAGACGTGGGCCTCGGGCTCGACCGTGCTCGACCGGGTCCTCCTGACGGTGGCAAAAGGCGATTTCATCTCGCTGATCGGGCCGAGCGGTTGCGGCAAATCCACCCTGCTCAAGCTGCTTTCGGGTCTGAGCCCGCTGACCTCGGGGCGGATCACCTTGGATGGCATGGCTCCCGACGCGGCCCGCGAGATCATGTCCTTCATTTTTCAGGACGCGACCCTGCTGCCGTGGCGGACGGTGCTGGGCAATGTCGAACTCGGCCTCGAACTCGAACGCAAAACCACCCGGGAGCAGCGCCGGGCCAAGTGCGCCGACCTGCTGAAGCTCGTCGGTCTCGCCGATGTTGCGAGTCACTATCCGCGCCAGCTTAGCGGCGGCATGAAGATGCGGGTGTCCATCGCCCGCGCCCTGGCCACGCGCCCGAAAATCCTGCTGATGGACGAGCCGTTTGGCGCGCTCGACGAGATGACGCGCGACTTCCTGAACGAGGAGGTCCTGCGCCTGCGCGAAAATGATCGGTTCACCACGTTCTTCGTCACGCACAGCGTCGCCGAGGCCGTTTTTCTCTCCACGCGCATCATCGTGCTCCGCGCCAAGCCGGGCCGGATTGAGCGGGAGATTCCGGTGCCATTCCCATTCCCGCGCACCGCGAGCCTGCGAAGTGCCCCCGAATACCTGGCGCTGGTGGGCGAAGTCAGCGCCGCCCTGCGCGCCGTGAAAGCCCTGGCCTGAAACACCAGTCCTCCCACCCACGATTTTCGGCCATGAAAAAGCTACTTCGATCCGCCGGCTGGCCTCTGGGTGTCCTGCTGGCTGTGCTGGCGCTTTGGCAGGGCGCGTGCGTTGCCTTCAAGATCCCGGGTTACATCCTGCCCGCACCGCCGGCGGTGTGGGCGGCGGTCATCGAACGGCACGAGAGCCTGATCAACGCTTTTCGCATCACCGCGTTGGAAGCTGCCGGGGGCTACGCTATGAGCATTATGGTGGGTGTCATCATCGCGTTCTTCTTTGCCCAGTCACCGGTCATCCGCCGATCGTTCTTTCCCTACACCATCCTGTTGCAGACGGTGCCGATCGTCGCCGTTGCGCCGCTCATCCTCATGTGGTTCGGCTCCGGACTGCGCTCGGTCATGCTCGTGGCCTTCATCATCTGCCTGTTCCCCATCATCGCCAACACGACGCAGGGACTGATTACCGTGCCCAAGAACCTGGTGGACCTGTTTACCATGTCGAATGCGTCACGGGCGCAGGTGCTGCTGAAGCTCCGCTTCCCGCACGCAGTGCCGAATCTCTTCGTGGGCCTTCGTATCTCGGCCGGCATCTCGGTCATTGGCGCCATCACGGGTGAGTTCTTCGCGAGCTCGAACGCGGTGGGGCAGGGCGGGCTGGGCTACTCGATCACCTACGCCAACAGCCAGCTCCAGACCGACTACCTTTTTGCGCTGGTGCTCACGGCCAGCGCGCTGGGCTTTCTTTTTTTCTTCATCGTGATTTTCTTCGAGTGGCTGTTCCTGCACCAGTGGCACGAGGCCGCCATGAAGCCGGAAGCCGAATAACCCAGTGAATCAGTGATCAGTAAATCAGTTATCAGTGAGACAGACGCAAGCACCGGGAGCTATCTCAGTCCGACTGATTACTGATTACTGATTACTGATCACTCTCTTAAAATGCTCCGCCAAAAAACTCCCGAAGGCTGGTTCCTCATCCGCCATCCTGACCACGCCGTGCTTGCGGGCGAGTTCGCCGCCGCGTGGGGCAACGAACGCTTCCGTCCGCCCGAGCCGCGCCCGGACGTGCTCGAGGGCATCCGCCGGCATGACGATGGCTGGGCTGTGCGGGACGCCGCACCGCTCATCACGCGGGCGGGCAAGCCGAGCGCCTTTGGGGCCGATCTCGTGGGCAAGTACACCGCCTTCGAGGAGATTGATCTGGCCGATTACCTCGGCGTGCGCGGGAACGCGATGGAACTGGTGGCGGCGGACAATCCGTACGCCGCCATCCTGGTCTCGATGCACACCGCGAACCTGCTCGCGGCGCGAGCGGATCGCAGCACCATCCGGCCGGCGGAGCTGCCGCTGCTCGACGGCTTCATCGCCCGGCAGCAGCAGCGCCAGCTCGAGCTCCGCGCCGCCGCGGCGGACACGGGCCGCTTCCGGGACGAGGACCTGTCGATGGAACGGCTCACCGAACATTTCCGGCTGCTCCAGGCGTGCGACAACCTGAGTCTGCTTTCCTGCGTAGACTTTGACGGCCCGGCGAGCCTGCTCCACCCGCTGCCGCTCCTTGACGGCGGCACGAGTGAAGTGCAGGTACGCCGTGTGGCCCCGCGAACGTTCCAATTGATGCCTTGGCCATTTGCGGAAACAAAGTTGAGCTTCCGCATCAAAGGACGACGGGTGAGTGGTGACACGTTTGACAGCGCGGGTGAACTCCAGGCCAGGTATCGGGCCGCCCCGATCGAGACCCTCGCGGTGGAACTCGTCGCATGAACCCGCGCCTGCCATTCCTGCTCGCCTGCCTCTGCTCATTCAGCTGGTCATTAGTCGCCGAAAAGCTGACGCCGGTCACCTTCCAGCTAGACTGGAAGTTCAACGTCCAGTTTGCCGGCATCCTGGTGGCCAAGGAGAAGGGCTATTACCGGGACCTGGGGCTCGATGTGACCATTCTGCCGGTGGACCCGGAAATGAAGGTGGTCGAGCGTGTCGTCGCTGGCACGAACTGGATTGGCTGTGCGGAAAGCAGCGTGTTGCTGGCGGCCCGGGCGAAGGGCCACCCCATCAAGGTCATCGGCCAGATGTTCCAAGGGAGCCCAATGGCGCTGCTCAGTTTCAAGGAGCGAGGCCTGACGAGTCCCAGGAACCTGGTGGGCAAGAAGATTGCCATCCACCCCGACGGACGGAAGGCGTTGGAGCTGCTGTTGGCCAACAATGGCCTTTCGACCAACCAACTGACCGTGGTCGAGCAGGAGGCGGATCTCACGCCACTGCTGGAAAGCGGATGCGACGCGGTGCAGGGTTACACGATTGACGAGGCAGTAAAACTGGAGCTGGCCGGTAAGGCCATCAACGTCCTGCGGTTTGATGAGCAGGGTTATCAGGCCTTTTCGCAGGCCTATTTCATTTCTGAGGAATTTCTCCAGCGCGACCGTCGGACGGTCGAACGGTTCCTTGCGGCGTCGGGGCAGGGCTGGCGCGAAGTGGTCCTGGACCCGGATGGGGCGGCCGGTTTGGTGATCAAACGCTATGCGCCCGGATTTGATCCGGCCTATCAGCGCGCCTCCCTGCGGCGGGTGTTGCAACTGGCGAGGGAGCCGGATGCTTCTGATTGGGGGGTGGGTTTCAGGCCGCCCGATCCCGCCGCCTGGGGTCGGATCGGGCAGAGAACCTTCCGGGCGGGCCTGTTGCCGCAGGTTGTTTCCGTGTGTGAGTTGCTGGATGGCCCGATCAGCGGTTTCAAGCCGACGGCTTCCCTCTGCCAGCCCGCACCCGATTATCCATGGAAATCCCAACTTCACGGCGAAGCGGGCGAAGTCAGGCTGCGGATCAGCGTGGGCGCCGATGGCCTGGCCGATCAGGTCGAGGTGACCGGCAGCTCCGGCTTCGCTAGGCTGGATTCAGCCTGTCGCGACATGGTCCGCTATGCGTGGGTCTGGCCACCGGGACCGGCTCATGACGTGGAGGCGCCCTTTGAGTTTCGAGCCTTGCTGGCTGGTAAACTCACGGTCCTGGACCAGTATCGCAGCCAGGGCGGCATTTTTCCGCCCCCCGCCTATCCTACCAGTGCGCTAAGGATTGGTGAGAACGGATCATTCACGCTCCTCGTCACGGTCGGGACGGATGGTGTGCCGCTGCTGGTGGAGGCTTCACAAAAGTCGCTGAAGTTCGAAATCGTCAGGGAAACCGTCAAACATGTGAAGCGCCGCTGGCGCTGGCCGCCGGGGGGAATGCACATGTATTTTGTGCCTTTTGAATACCAGTTGCGGTGATCCGCCCTGGTCGCAACCCATGCGCATTCTCCGTCTTCTCCACTTCTCGCCCAGCTCGGCGACCGGTCGGCATGACAGCCATCGTGCGTCGCTGGCGTTCGTCTGGTTCGCGCGGGAAGCGGTGAACGAAGCCGGCGTGGACATCGCTGTGGAACTGGTCTGGGCCCTGCCGGCCATCACCTCAACGTCGCGCGTGCATGAGCTGCTCTCGACGGCCGATCTGCTGGTGCTCGCATCGCCGACCTATGCGCAGGGTTCGCCGTGGTTTGTACGGCGGTTTCTGGAACTGGGTGCCGGGCTTCAGCTCTGGGGCAAACTCGGGACCGCCTTTGCCACGGCTGGCGGGCAGAACACCGGCGGCGACGTGACGGTGGCGGACACGCTGCGCTCGTGGACGGGGCTGGGCATGTGCGTCTTCACCTTCGCGCAGAAGCACGTCGTGTTTGGCGCGCAGCAGAAGTTCGCGGCGGATGGCGAGTTCGAGCTGATCGATGTGTGGTTTCTCCGGCAGCTCGCCCGGACGTGCGTGCTGCAATTGCTCGCCCGCGACGAACCTTCCCGGGCGGGCGGCTGGGCCCGGCGCCTGGGGCTGGAAACGGGGTATTATAATGCGTTCCCCACGGAAGCGGAGCTGGGCGCGCTGCTGGGGGCGGTGAGGGATCGCCTGAACGCGCCGTTGAGGGAGGGCGAGGCTGCGTATGGGTGGTGGAGCGGTGCGCTCGGGTTGGAGGCGGCGCCGCCGGATGCGAGCGGGTTGCCGTTTGCGGGGTTGTTGGCGGAACCGGCAGCGGCGACAACGAGATAGCGGGGCAGTTGTTTTTGTGACCGACACCCAGATTTGACTGCATTGGCAAGAGCTTCTCATTAACACCCGGTTTCAACCGGGTGTCTCGGCCCCCATGCGGCAGCAACCGTTTCCAACGGTTTTCTGCCCGAATCAGCCCGGTGAACTCCGTGGCCAAAACCGTTGGAAACGGTTTTCCTTCGCGAGGTGGCTGGGCACCGGGTTGAAACCCGGTGTTAATGAAAAATCGGTGCGCTCGGCGGCTCCGGGTTGAGCGCGATGGTTGCGCTCCCCCTCCATTGTGCATTGCGGCGCTGGCACTCGGCACACCTCTCAGACCGACTTCAAGGCGAGGTCCAAGACCTCGAGCAGGAAGTCGGCGTCGGCGAGGGTGAGGCACAGGGGGGGCTTGATGCGGAGGGTGTTGCCGTGCAGGCCGCCTTTGCCGATGAGCAGGCCGAGTTCGCGGCACTTCTCGAAGACGGCGGTGCATTCTTCCTTAGCGGGCACTTTCGTCGCGCTGTCCTTCACCATTTCCACCCCGAGCATAAGTCCGAGTCCGCGCACCTCGCCGATGAGCGAGTGCCTGCCCGCGAGCTTGGTAAGGCCGGCCTTGAGGTGATGGCCAACCCGCAACGAATTCGCCTGCAGGCCCTCGCGCTCGATCACTTCCAGCACGGCCTTGCCCTGCGCGGTGACAACCGGATTGCCGCCGAAGGTGTTGAAGTGGATGCGGCCCATGAGCCCCTGCGCGATCGTCGGCGTGGTGACCACGGCGGCGAGCGGGCAGCCGTTGCCGATGCCCTTGGCCATCGTGACGATGTCGGGAATGACGCCCTGGGTCTCGAAGCCCCAGAAGTGCGTGCCGGTGCGGCCGAAGCCCGATTGCACCTCGTCGGCAATGCAGATGCCGCCGGCCGCCCGGATGTGCCCGTAGGCGTGCTGCAGGTAGCCGTCCGGATACACCACCGCGCCGCCGACGCCCTGGATGCTCTCGGCGATGAAGCCGGCGACCTGGCCCGAGGTGCCGCACTGGATGAGGCTCTGCACGTCGTCGGCGTACTTGCGGCCGGCCTCGGGGTCGTCCCGGCCCCAGTGGCCGCGGTAGGTGTCGGGCATCTGTGCGTGCTGCACGCCGAAGGAATGTGGCACGTTGAACTTCCAGGTACTCTGCGAGGTGAGCCCCATCGTGGCCTGGCCGCCGCCGTGATAGCCGTTGCGCAGCGCGATGACGTCGTAATTGCCGGTATAGGCGCGCGCCATGAGCAGCGCCAGATCATTGGCCTCGGACCCGGAGTTGGTGAAGTAAACGACCTTGAGGTCGCCGGGCATCTTGGCGGCAAGCGCTCGTGCGTATTCGGCGATGTTCGGGTGCAGGTAGATCGTGGTGGTGTGCTGGAGCAGGGCTGACTGCCGCTGCGCGGCCGCCACGACGTGGGGATGGCAGTGACCGACGCTCACGGTGACAATGCCGGCGAAGCCGTCGAGGTAGCGCCGTCCCTTTTCGTCGAAGAGATACTGGCCGCGTCCCTCCACAATCATCAGCGGCTGCTTGTAATAGTGGAAGATGGCAGGGGAGAGGAACTCCTTGCGCAGCGCCAGCACCTCCTCGGCGGACGGGCCGGTGTAGGGTGCGGGCGTGTGACCGAAGGGAGGTAGCTGCGGGTTGCTCGCCATGCAAAGAATGAAAGGGGACAACCTCACCGCTTCGCAAGCGTGAGGCGGCCGGGACTGAGAAGAATTGGCCTCAAAACTCAGGAGTTTTGCGCCGCCAAGGCCCAGTGCCAGATGAACAGCAGAAAGCCGGCATTCAGGAATACCATTCCGGCGGCGGAAATAAGCAGGTCTCGCGCGAGCAGGATTTCGAGTGTGTTCATGCTCACGATCGCAAGCGTCTGAAGGCCTGCGCAGATGACCGGCTGCCAACCCGTGAACACCCAGATGCCGAGCAGCACCTCGGCGCCGCCGACGAATTTCGTGGCCAAGAATCCGAAACGCTTTCCCAGGATCCGATCCACGATCATCCGGTGGCGCGGAATCCCGTTGAGCAGCTTGCTGTACAAGCCGTGAAATATCCACACCGAGCCGATCAGCAGCATGGCAAACATGCGGTCTCAGTTCCTGATTTTCCGCAGCGGAAGATAGACCGCAAACGCGACCGCGAACCCGATGAACCAGGCGTAGTGGTAACTCTCCACTAGGAATGCGGGCACCGTCTCTTTGGACAGCAGGTTCACTGTCACCAAAAAGCCGGGGAGATTCGGCAGGATGGCCAGAACCAGTGCTCCGATAGCGGCCAAACTGAAACCGCCGGTGAAGCGATATTCGCCGTCGGACTGGTAGAGCGCCTCCACGTCGAGCTTCATGCGGCGCAGCACAAAATAGTCGGCAATAAGAATGCCGGCGATGGGGCCGAGCAAGGCGCTGTAGCCGATGAGCCAGGTGAAGATGTAGCCGTTCGGGTCCGCGATGAGCTTCCAGGGCATCATCAGCACGCCGATGATGCCCGTGATGAAGCCGCCGACGCGGAACGAGATGATTCCCGGGGCGAGATTGGCGAAGTCATTCGCCGGACTGACGACGTTGGCGGCGATGTTGGTCGCCAACGTTGCGAGGCACAGTGCGAGCATGGCGATGACCAGCACAGCCGGATTCTGGAAGCGGGTCAGCACATCCACCGGATCCCAGATGGTCTGGCCATAGATGATCGTTGTGGCCGACGTGACTGCGACGCCGATGAACGAGTAGAGGGCCATCGTGGGGGGCAGGCCGATGGTCTGGCCGAGGATCTGGTCGCGCTGTGTGCGGGCGTAGCGCGAGAAGTCGGGGATGTTCAGCGAAAGCGTCGCCCAAAAACCGACCATGCCCGTGAGCGCGGGAAAGAAGTAAGCGGCGAACTGGCCCGCCTTGGGCTGACCGGGATCGAACGCCGACGGTTGCGAGAGGATCGGGCCGAATCCGCCGGCCGCATGATAGGCCCACCACAACAGCACGAGCCCAAGCGCGACGAGCAGCGGGGCCTTGATGCTGAGCAGCACGCGGACGGTATGGATGCCCCGATGGATCACCCACATGTTCACGCCCCAGAAGAACAGGAAGCATACCAGCTGCGTGAGGCTGATGCCCAGCCCGGGAATCGCCGTGCCAGTTGCGAGTGCGGGGATGAAGACGGCGAGAATCTTGTGGATCGCCTCGCCGCCGATCCAGGCCTGGATGCCAAACCAACCGCAGGCCACCAGCGCCCGGAGCAGCGCCGGGACGTTCGCTCCCAGCGTGCCGAAGGCCGCGCGGCAGTAGACAGGGAAGGGGATGCCGTAGCGCGTTCCGGCATGCGCATTCAGGATCATCGGCACCAGCAAGATGGCATTGCCTAGGAAGATCGTGAACACGGCCTGCCACCAGTTCATGCCACCGCCGATGAGCGACGAGGCGAGCATGTAGGTGGGGATGCAGGCCGCCATCGAGACCCACAGTGCGGCGAAGTTCCAGAGCGACCAGGTCCTTTGCGCGGGGGATACGGGCGCAAGGTCTTCGTTGTAAAGGCGCGGGTCTCTGTTTTCGCTCATGAAAAGAAGGAGATGGTTAAAAATACTTCGGCTCGCGTTTGAGAAACTTTCCACGGCCGACCGTGCCCACGAACTTCCCGTCCTGGACCGCGACTTCGCCGCGGACGGTGACGACGCTCGGGCGGCCTTCCAATTTCCAGCCCTCGAAGGCGCTGTAGTCCACGTTCATCATCTGCGTCGCGGCGGAGATGGTGCCGCGCCAGTCGGGATCGAACACCACCAGGTCGGCGTCGCTACCGGGCTGGATGGTGCCCTTGCGCGGGAAGAGGCCGAAAATCTTCGCGGCCTGGGTGCTGGCGACATCCACGAAAGTGTGCAGGTCGAGCTTTCCGGCGCGGATGCCGTAGGTGTAGAGCAGATTCACGCGGTCCTCGAGAGCGGGAATGCCATTGGGAATCTTGGTGAAATCATGGAGCCCCATCGGCTTCTGTTTGGCGAAGTCGAAGGGGGCGTGGTCGGTCGCGACAGTCTGTATGAGACCCGACTTCAGCGCGTGCCAGAGCACGGACTGGTTGCGGGCATCGCGCAGGGGCGGCGACATGACGAACTTCGCCGCGTCGAAGCCATTCTGCTCGGCGAGGGTTTTGTCGAGCAGCAGGTACTGGATGAGCGTCTCGACCGCGACGTTCACGCCCCGCCGGCGGGCGGCGAGCGCCTGCTGCAAGGCCTCCTCGCAACTGAGGTGGACGATGTAGGTCGCCGCACCGGTCAGTTCGGCGAAGGTCATCAGGTGGTGGACGCCTTCGGCCTCGACGAGCGGCGGACGGCTCTCGTGGTGCTGGCCGGGACCGGTCTTGCCGGCGGCGAGGAGTTCCTTCTGGCGCTCGGCGACGAGCGTTTCGTTTTCGCAATGCGCGGCGACGATGACCCCGAGCTGTTTGGCCAGCTTGAGCGTGCGCCAAAGTTCCTCGTCGCTGATCCCGAAGGCCCCCTTGTAGGCGAGGAAGATTTTGAAGGAGCTGACGCCCGCCGCGACGATCTCCCGAAGCTGCGCTTCGGTGCCGGCGTCGAACCTTGTCACACCCATGTGATAGCTGTAATCGCAGGCGGATTTGCCCGTGCTCTGCACTGTCCATGTTGCGAAGCCGGCGCTGGGTTCGTCCGCCCGCGACGGACAACACATGTCGAAGATCGTGGTGGTGCCGCCGACGAGCGCGGCCTTGCTGCCGGTCTCGTAGGTGTCCTTGGAAAAGGTGCCCATGAAGGGCAGATAGATGTGCGTGTGCGGATCGATGAACCCGGGGAAGACAAACTTGCCGGTGGCATCAATCACCGTCGCACCCGGCGGCGGCGCGATGTCGCGGTCAATCCGCGTGATGGTCTCGCCTTCGCACCAGATGTCCGCCACATAGCGCGAGCTGGCGGTGACGATTTCCCCGTTTTTGATCAGCAGCGACATGAGGGGTGATTAACCACGGATGGCACGGATGGCACGGATAAAAGGCATTCCATCCGTGCCGTTTAGCTAATCCACAGTCCGGTTCAGTGTGGGGAGGTGGGCGTCGGGCATTCCCACCCCTCACCCCGACCCTCTCCCCGATGAAGGGTGAGGGAGGTGAAGCGTAGTGCAAATGAGTACGCTCTTGCCATCGCCTCACTGTCAGAGTCTCCGAGCTCCTCTACGATAAAAAGGAACGGCCGAATCTTCGCTGCTTTGAGCTTTGAGCTTGGCCATTGGAGCTTCATTCCCCCTTCGCCAGCGCATCCGACTGCTTCACGAACTCGTCACCGGTCCATGCGGTGTCGCTCGGCGGGGTCTGCTGCGCCGCCTTGCGGGCGGCCTGTTTCTGCACGAGGTCGGCGTGGGTGGTGAAGTAGGGGAGACTCTTCCCCTTGAAGTCCGCGAGCGTCTCGAACTGGTGCTTCGCCATGAAGCCAAGCAGCTCGTCGCACATCGGCTTCACGCAGCCGTAGCCAAACTTCATCACGCCCGTGCAGACCTGCACGGTGTCCGCGCCCAGCAGGATGAACTGGGCCGCATCGGCACCGCTCTCGATGCCGCCGAGCCCGGAGAGCGAGCGGTCCGGTAATTCGGTGCGGATCATCGTCGCCAGCTCCATCACCATGCGCAGGGCGATGGGCCGGATCGCCTTCGACGAATAGCCGCCCGCCGTGGTGTAGCCCTCGACCGTCGGCTCAGGGCGCAGGGTGTCGAGGTTGACGCCCATCACACAGCGGACCGTGTTGATGGCGCTCAGGCCGGTCGCGCCACCGCGGAGGGCCGCGCGGCCCGGCTCCTCGATGTGCGTGATGTTCGGCGTCATCTTCGCCCATACGGGCTTTTTGGTGGTGGCCTTCACCCAGCCGCACACCTGCTCAAGGATTTCCGGGTCCTCACCCATCGCCGAGCCCATCTTGCGCTCAGGCAGGCCGTGCGGGCAGGAGAAGTTCAGTTCGAAGCCATCCACGCCCGCCGCCTGGCAGCGCTCGACGATCTCGACCCAGGCATCCCGGCGATACTCCTCCATGATGGAGGCGATGAGCACGCGGTCGGGGAACTGGTCCTTGCACCGCTTGAACTCGTCGATCCAGTGCGCAAAAGGCCGGTCGCTGATGAGCTCGATGTTTTCCCAGCCGATGACCTCGCCGCTGGCGGCGTGGAGCTTGGCGTAGCGCGGAGAGACGTTGCTGACCTTCGAGGCGTCGAGGCTCACTGTCTTGGCGATCACCGCGCCCCAGCCTTCTTTGAAGGCGCGGGTGATGACGTTGAGGTTCGTCCCCGGAGGTCCTGAGGCGATCAGGAAGGGATTCGGAAGCTTCAGACCGTCAACGGTAGTCGCGAGCGTAGGCATGGCTTATGGCGGACCGGCATTGTTTGCCGACGGTTGAAGCTAGCGAGCGGTGCCCGTAGATTCCAAGCGGCAGTTGCGAATTTGTGGCCGGCCAACGACGCTCGCCTGCATCCGTCAAAACCACTTGGAAAACTCCGTGAGACCGCTGCCCAATCCGAAGCGCACCGTGGCCGAACTGAAGGAACTGCGCGCCTTCACCGCCGATGATAAGGGCGCGCAACGGGTGGCCTTCACGCCGACCTGGATGGCGACACGGGACTGGCTCCGCCGGAAGCTCGCCGAGTTGCCGGTCGAGGTGCATACCGATGCGGCGGGCAACCTCTGGGCGACCCTGCGGGGCGAATCGGAGCGGGCGCTGATCATTGGTGGGCACATGGATTCCGTACCGAACGGCGGCTGGCTCGACGGCTGCCTCAACGTGCTGGCGGGCCTTGAAATCCTCCGGCGCCTCAGTACGCAGTACAATGGCCGGCCGCCGGTGACGGTGCGGCTCGTGGACTGGGCGGATGAGGAGGGGGCACGCTTCGGGAAGAGCCTGTTCGGCTCCTCCGCCTGCTCGGGCAACCTCGACCTGAACGAGGCGCGCGGGCTCAAGGACAAGCAGGGCATCAGCCTGCCCGAGGCGCTGAAGACCGTGGGCATTGATTTCGAACGGGTGAAGGAGAGCGGCGTGGAATTGAACAATGCCGCTGCCTACCTGGAGCTGCACATCGAACAGGGGCCGGTATTGCTGGACCTGGATCTGCCGCTCGGGGCGGTGTTGGGCACATTCGGCGTCGAGCGCCATGCTATCACGTTTCACGGGCAGGCCGCCCATTCGGGCAGCACGCCGATGAACCGCCGCCGGGACGCGTTCCTCGCGGCCGCGAAGATGAGCCCGGAAATCTACCGCATCGCCGAGCGCAGCGGCGGCGGGGTCTGCACCATCGGGTCCTGCACCACCCAGCCTGGCATCGTGACCAGCGTGGTAGAGGAATGCCGGATCACCCTCGACCAGCGGCACCTTGATCCCGCCAAGCTGGCACGGATGCTGGCGGAGGCGAAGGCGGCCAGCGAACACTTTGCCAAGGAGGGGAACGTCCGGGTTTCGTGGGAGCGCCTCTGGCAGATCGCGCCGCGTCCGTTCCACGACGAGCTGATCGCGCTCTGCGACGAGTCAATCCGGGAAACCTGCGGCAAGGTTCACCCGCTGCCGAGCGGCCCGTTGCACGATGCGGCCGAGGTTGCGGCGGCCGGCGTGCCTACGGTGATGATGTTCGTCCAAAGCCTGCACGGCATCAGCCACAACAAGATTGAGGACACCAAGGAGGAGCACCTGGAACTGTGCGTGATGGCCTTCGATGCGCTGGCGGAGAAGGCGGTGAAGTGGATCGTAAGGCGGGAGTAAGAGCAAATTGACCACGGATTACACCGATTTCACGGATAGAAATTCTTATCCGTGCCATCCATGAAATCCGTCGTTCAAATTCGGTCTCAGAAAGAAACCGACGCGCCCGTGTCCGTGCGCAGGACAGATTCATGATGGAAGCGGGCGATGAACTCGCGTCGGATGTCGTCGAGGGCGGAGTTCGTCTCCGCGCTGCCGGGGTGCAGGATGACCAGGATGCGGGTGGGCACCTTGTGAACCTGCCCGTCATGTCCGCGCCATTGGCCCTGCGCGTCGAGAACGGTCAGGCCGGACGGGAACCGCGGGGTGACGACTTCTGAGAGAAACCGGCTCCACAGCTCCGGATCGACTGCGCCGAAATACAGTTCCGTGCGCACCCAAGCCGTGGCGACCGACGGGCGGTCCAGCGGTGGCGGTGGTTTCGGGGTGGCACAGCCGGCCAACAGCAACGTGACGGCCAGCAGCGACCCGGAAAGCAGGCGGCGACGATCAGGGATAGGCATAGAGCGGTCCGTCGAGCCCCTTGCCGGGCCAGTTCAACTGGTCGAGTCCGAGCTGCTGCACCAGGCGGAGAATGACCGGATTGAACAGCGCCTCGGCCTCCAGTGGCACCAAGGTCCGTGAGCCGGCCAGTGCGATGACGATGGGCTCGATCTTCAGGGCGGCGCACATGGTGCGGGCGCGCTCCGCCAAATCGATCTCTGGCGGCGTGGCGGTATGGAGGATGACCACCGGACGTGGCACGGCGGCAATCTGCTGGAACGGACCGTGAGCAAAGGAAATCAGATCCGTCACCTGCGGCGCTGGCCAATAAACTCCTTCGACGAACTTGCACACGAGGTTGTGGCCGGTTTGCAAGAGCGAAGGCGGCACCAGCAGGAGGAAGCCGTTTTGTAATTCGGCTTGGCGCGCGGCGAAGGCCCCGACCGGCGCGGTGGCTTCGGCGCTGGCGTAGCCGGTCAGGACATCTTGCGGGTGCAGTTGCGGTAGGCGGCTGCCAGGCAGCGTCTGTGCCCACTGGCGGGCGGCAAGAAAACCGCAGGCCGGGCCGACGGTGCGGATGAGGATCGTGTATTCGTCCTCCATCTGGAAGGGGACAAACTCAACACCGCCCTCACGCAGCTGGACGAACAGTTCCGCCCGATCCGCCTTGCCGGCGGCGCGCAGCCCGGCCTCGGTGGAGGCCGTGAAGAGCACCGTGTGCGCGAAGTGCGACCGGCGGTCTAGGACGAGCCGTGTGTTCTGCGAAAGCCCCTGGCTGAAGATGACGAGCGTGCAGTCGCGGGCTTCCGGGCCGGGCCAATGGATGAAGCTGGCGAGCGGTGCAAATTCTGCCGGGATGTCGCCGAAGCTGTTCAGCAGCCACACCAGGTAACGCGCGTGCGCCTCAGAACTCCCGATGCCGGTGGCGACGACACGGCGTGGGACAGACAGATCCGCACGGCGCGGCGGATTTCTGAGCATGGCTTCCAAGTGCCGGGGAATGGAAGCCAGGCGCTGGGCGAGCAGGGCGTGCCCAAGGGGATCAGATGGAGAATTCACGACACGGCGGTGCTTCGGACCACCCGGAACACCGTGGGAAAGTTCATCGCCGCGTCGCCGTCGCGCAATCCATAACCCGCGAACCATTCGGTTCCCGGATGGGTGAACGCCCTGTGGTCGGGAGTCAGCCGGCTGTCCTCCCGCAGGCGGTGGATCAGCACGGCGGTGCGGACCTCGGCAGCCCCGCGTTCGCGGCAGAGACGGACCACTTCGGCGAGGGTGCGGCCGGAGTCGCAGATGTTGTCCACGAGCAGCACGGCCCGTCCGGCGACCGTGACCGGAAAATCAACCTGCAGCTCCGCCGCCGCGTCGCCGTTGACGCCCTTACGATAGGCATGGCAGCGGCAGAACGCCGGCTCCACCGACTCGTGCATGGCCTGCAGGAGATCCGAGAAAAAGAACACGCCACCGCGCAGGATGCAGACTACCAGCAGGTGCTGCCCCGACTGCTTGCGGATCTCGGCCGCCCACGGGTCGAGTCGGGCAGCGACAGTTGCCACCCGGATGCGGATTTCGTCCGGCCCGTAAATGGCTTCGAGGTGGGACGGCAGTTGCTGGCGGTTCACCGGCGCAGGGAGTGGGAGAAAAGGGACTCAGTCCGCAATGGTGTGATCGTCGAGGAAGATCCACTTCTCGACTTCGAGGCCATGCTTGTTGAGCGCCGCGGCATACTCGGTCTTTTTTACGAGGCTGCTCGGCGAGTTCATGATCATCTGCACGCGGGCGTTGGGCACGTGGTGACGGAGCAGTTGGAAGCAGGCGTCGTAGTCACGGCTGTCGTAGGTGACGCCCAGCTTCTTGTACGCCTCGTCACTGGAGAAGGCGACCCTGCGCTCGGTCAGCATCCGGTCGGTGGCGTGGGCACCGAAACCGGCACCGCGGCCATCGAAGTAGAGCAGGCAGATCGCACCGACCCCGTAGTGGACGATCTCGCGAAGGCTGCGCTTGAACTTGTCGCGGTTGTCCATGTTCGCCAGCGGCAGCCGGTTGAAGAGCGACTCGCTCTGCAGGCGCAGGATCGGCAGGTCGTAAATCTTCGGCTTGCCGTAGGTGAGCACGACAAACTCCTGGGCGCTCACGATGTCGAAATAGACATGGACGCGGAACCAGTACGGTGTGGTGAGCAGCGGTACGAGCGGATCCTCGGGCCGTTCCTTGCGGAAGCGCGTGAAACGGTCGCGGTCAATCTGCACGATGAACCGGTGGTCGCGGATGAGGTAGCAGTCCTTCACCAGCGGCATCGGTCCGGCCATCTGGCGCTCGATGTCGGCCTGGTGCTCCTTGAACTGCGTCTCGCTGAGGAGAATTTCGCTGTCCACCGGCTTGACCGGCAGGAAGTAGCAGGCCGCGTAAACGAACCGCTGCGCCTCGGCGAGGGCGTGCGGCTTGAAGGGCACGACCGGCTCGGGTGGCAGCGCCGCCTTGAGCTGGGCTTCGCTGGGGCGCTTCAGGATGTGGCCGCTCTGTGCCTTGGTGGTCAGGTAGAAGAGGTTGAACGGGGACGGCTCGAACTCCAGCGGCTCGGCGCGCAACACCTTCAGGCCGGCGGCACTCATGGCCGAAATCTTGTCCGGATTGTTCGTGAGCAGCACCCACCTGGTCTTGGTCAGACCGAGCAGATGGCAGACATGCGAGACATCCTCGTAATTGCGGTAGTCCTTCTTCAGCCCCATGGCGGCGTAGGCCTGAAAGGTCGAGATGCGGTCCCTGCTGGCCTGCACGAGCATGCGGTCGCGCGCTTTCGCCACGTAGCCGACGCCGCGGCCTTCCTGCATCAGGTAGAAGAGAATCCC
Source organism: uncultured Verrucomicrobiota bacterium (assembly GCA_903922605.1). Taxonomy (GTDB): domain Bacteria; phylum Verrucomicrobiota; class Verrucomicrobiia; order Limisphaerales; family UBA9464; genus CAIVQB01. The sequence goes on along the minus strand of CAIXUG010000064.1, from coordinate 36,341 downwards.
GTGGTGGCGTTTGGAGATGACCTCCAGCGCCCCTTCGAGCTGCTGCACGCAGTCGCAGTCGCAGCCGCGCAGCGTTTCGCTGGTGACGCAGGACGAATGGATGCGGGTATAAAGGGTCTTGGCGTGCAGGTTTCCGTGAGCCAGCGCGATGATGTAGCCCTTGTGGATCAGGTCCTGGAAGACGTGCGCCTGGAACACGCCGAAGCGGGTTTCGACCGAGCAGGACGCCACGAAAAGCGTGGTGCCGTGAACGGCGCGCTCGGTCAGGGCGGACTTGGACTCGGGCTTCACCGAGGCATCACCGAGCTGGGCCAGCAGTTCGGCCAGGGTTGCGTCGGCTTTGGGCGCGGCTTTGGGTCGGCGCGCCGGTTTGGGTTTAATCGCAGGGGCGACCATGCGGGTAGTATGTCGCCCCAGACGGGGGGAAGCGCAAGCGCGACCGCGTGGCGGGCGGTCAGGCGCCGCAGCTGCGGCTTGCCTCGCACGCACCGGCAACCGCAACCTCCGCGTCCGTGAACCGAATCGTCCAACGCTTCGCCGACCTGCGCGCCCGTGGCCAGAAGGGCCTCGTCATCTACATCGGCGCGGGCGACCCGAATCTCGAGGCCACCCGCCAGCTCGCGCTGGCCTTTGACCAGGCGGGCGTGGACGTGCTGGAGCTGGGTGTGCCGTTCAGCGATCCGCTCGCGGACGGCATCGTGAACCAGCTCGCAGCCCAGCGCGGGCTGGAAAGCGGCACGACGCCGCCGAAGGTGCTGGCGACCGTGGCGGCGATCCGCCGGGAGTCCCAGGTGCCGGTGGTGCTCTACATCTATTACAACCTGCTGCACCGCGTCGGGGTGGGTCAGTTCATCCAAAACGCCGCGGAGGCCGGTGTGGATGGCCTGCTGGTCCTGGATCTCCCCCCCGAAGAGTCCGACAACTACGAGGCGCTGATGGAGCAGGCGGGTCTGTGCCCGGTGTACCTGATTGCGCCCACCACGCCCGACGAGCGCATCGCCCTGATCGCGCCGCGCGCCCGGGGCTTCATTTACTACGTCAGCCGAGAGGGCGTGACCGGGATGCAGTCCAAGGTCAGCGACACCATTGGTGAGATGACCGCGAAGATCCGTGCCCACAGCCAGCTGCCCATCGCGGTCGGGTTCGGCATTTCCAACCCGGACCAGGCCCGTCAGGTCGCCCAGCACGCCGAGGCCATTGTGGTCGGCAGCGCCGTGGTGAACCGCATTGCCGAGTTCGGCAAGTCACCGGAGCTGGTGCCACAGGTAAGCGGGTTTGTAAGGGGGTTGGCGGAGGCGATTCGGGGGTAAGGAAGAGCGGGGGCAGATTGATGAGAAATCTGCCGATCGGTTGAGGAGCCATCGCCTTAAACATGAACTTGTTGGAACGAATTACCTTCAATCCGAAGCACTGTGGCGGGCGCCCTTGCATTCGCGGCTTGAGAATTCGTGTGACTGACGTGCTGGGACTGATGGAAGCTGGCCTTACTCCGGCGCAGGTGGTGGATGAGCTTCCCGATCTGGAGGCCGAAGACATCCGGGCCTGTCTCGCATTCGCACGGCGACGAATCAGCCCGTAGCGGCTCTGTGTTGAAGGCCAAAGGCCTGGTCAAAAGCCAGCCCAAGGCAAAGCGAGGCACGAGCGACCCCTTGGGTGGTGGACGGAGAACGGGTTCAGCTCTGAAGGAGCGAGACAACCCTTGCTAGAGCCGTTCCAAAAATACTGTAGCCGCAATTGCGAGGGCTTGCCTGACAATCGGAAGCAACCGACGGACGTAAGCTCCCTTCCCCCTCACCCCGTCCCTCTCCCTTGGGGAGTGTACAGACCGAAGACATGGTGGACGGGTGTGCGGGGACATGGTGGACACATTTGGGGCTGGAGTGGTCACGGATTGGGGGGGGTTGGGCTGGGGTTTTGGCCGCGCGTCCGGCCATGCCAGCGCCGGGTTTTCACCAGCAGGCGGACGATGATTCTCCCTCTCCCTGAGGGAGAGGGCCGGGGTGAGGGGGAAGGGGCCTTCCACAGGGCCGGGGGCTCTCGGATTCAAGAAAGTCCACCACCGGACCCCAGTTTTTTAGGCCACAGAATTTATGGAACCGCTATAGACACGTGGATTGTGCTGCCCCTTCAGGGCTTTGATGATTGTGGCACTGATCCCAGGGCGGCGCTGGACTTCATCCCGCTTGCCCTGGGCTGGCTTATGGCCGGGCCTTTGGCCCTTCTGGAAAAAACTTTCGCCACGGCGAAACCCTTGTCGAAATCCAGTGATCGCGGGCATCGTTCCTCCAACATCTTTTATGGCACAGTCTAAAAAGTCCTCGAAACCCTCGAAGTCGCCGAAGGCCGCGAAATTCCCCAAGTCCGACCGCTACGTCATCATCATGGCGGGGGGGAAGGGTGAGCGTTTCTGGCCCGTCAGCCGTGAGGCCACCCCGAAGCAGCTCATCACGCTGCTCGGGGGGCGCTCGTTTTTGCAACAGGCCGTGGACCGCGTGCTGCCGCTGGTGCCGATCGAGAACATCCTGATCATCACCAATGCGGTTCAGGCGCCGACGGTGCGCAAGCAGCTCCCGAAATTGCCGAAGGAAAACGTGATCGCCGAGCCGGTCGGCCGCGACACCTGCGCGGCGGTGGCGCTGGGCGCGGCGATTGTCGGGGCGCGTTCGACCACGGCCGTCATGGCTGTGCTGCCGGCGGACCATGTCATTCCCGAGGAGAAGAAGTTCCAGCAGGTGCTCGGCGACGCGCTGGACCTGGCTTCGCGCGGGCAGGTCATCGTGACCATTGGCATCAAGCCGACCGGACCCGAGACCGGTTATGGCTACATCCGGCACGACCTGACGGCGCTGCCGCCGCCTTCTGGCGTTAAGCCGTACAAGACGGCCTTCTTCAAGGCCGAGCAGTTCGTCGAGAAGCCGGTGCTGGAGAAAGCCATTGAGTACGTGGACGCGGGCAACTACCGCTGGAACGCGGGAATGTTCGTCTGGTCGTTCGTCACCATCACCAACGGGCTGGAAACGCATCAGCCCGAGATGAATGCCGCCTGTCACCGCTGGTTTGCCGCTGCGACCAAGGGGCCCAAGGCGCTCGATCGCGTGCTGGCAAAGGAATATCCGGACATCCGCAAGATCAGCATCGACTTTGCGCTGATGGAGAAGGCGCACAACGTCGTGGTCGCCGACGGCTCGTTCGAGTGGGACGATCTCGGCGCATGGCCCGCCCTGGCGCGCCATGTGAAGCAGGATGCCGAGGGCAACGCGGCCGTGGGCGAGTTCCTGCATGTCGATTCCGCGCGCAACGTGGTTTACGACGCCCGCACGAAGAACCGCACGCCCATCACCCTGGTCGGCGTGAAGGACAGCATCATTGTGCTGACGGATGACTCCACGCTGGTCGCCGCCAAGTCCGAGTCGCAGAAGATCAAGGAGCTGGTCAAGAAGCTCGCGGCCGATCCGAAGCTGAAGAAGCTCGTGTAAGGGTGCATTCAGCGGGCAACCGTGAATGTGTAGTCCCAGCCCGTGGACTGGCCGCCCGTGCGCTCCTTCCCGCCATCGTCGGTGCCGTCCTCGCCAATGCTGTAAACGACATAGCCTTGGACGAGCGGCCGTAATTTAAGGGGCTTCCCATCCATCGGGTCTTCCGGCACGGCGGCAAGGTATTCCGGCGCGAGCGTGCTGAGCGACGGCGGCAGCGACCCGCCATGCGCGAGCCGCCAGCGCTCAATGGCACAGGCTGACTCCGTACAGCGCAGGATGGCATAGCGATGCGTGTCGATGCCGACGACTTTGCCGATGGTAGGCAGGAGAGATCGGGTAAACGGCACGAACTGGCGGGCCAGACGCTCGTCCAATTCGGCATTGAGACGGTTGGCGGCCAGAAGCCGCTGACCCGGTGGGAGCTTCGCCGTGACCCGGAGATCGTCGAGATAGTCGATGGCGATGCGCAAATCGCGCCGCTGCATGCCGGAGAAGCCGTAAAGCCATGCCTCGGCCTTCCGCATATGGTCTTGCCAAGTGTCGCCAGTCACGCCGGGCCAAAGGTCGGCGAGTTCACCTGCTGGCCGGCTTAAAACGTCCACGTTCCAACAGATTTCACCAATCATGGCATTTTCGTATGACAAAGAGCCGGCCGCTTCCGTATAGGCGTGCTGAAGTGAGGACAACTCGGCTTCCGAGAAAGCGCAGCGGCTAAAGACGCGTTCGGCACTGCCGGCGGCAATGGGTTCGTGTGCCATTTGCACCAGGTGCGAAGTCAAGAGGGGGCATCCGTCCATGGTGCGGATGAGCCGGACCTGGTCGAGCAGGCATTGCATCGCCTCCGCTGATTGGCCGGTTTCGGCCGCTATTTGTGCGTGCAACGCCAACTCAGTGTTGGCTTTTTTCAGAGGAAACATAGGTGCCGTTGGACCTATCCCCAAGGTTGGGTTTGTGGGATAACGTGACCGGGGATGGCGGAGTGCAGCATGGAGTTTTTCGAATCCTTCCTGATTGCTGGCCAGGTGCGCCTGGGCTGCAACCAGCAATTCGGGTGGCCAGGGCCGGCCGCGTGGCGGTTCCTTGGCGTAACCGACGATGGGCAGATTGGTGTCGCCACCGGCCCGAAAGGAGGACGCGGCTTCGATCAGGAGCAGGGCCGCGTTTTCCTTTTCCGGCACAGCGGGATACCATGTGTCGAGTTCGGTGAGCGTCGTCGGGAGCCCCACGGCGCGAAGCTTCGCAAGGCGTTGTCCAATGGCGTAAGGCTGCTGTCTGCGCCAGACCACCAACGCAACCAGCGCGACGGCCAAAATGACGAGCAGTGGCCTGCGGCGACGGGGGAACTTCACCGCCGAAGGATGCCTCGCCTGTCGTGTGGTGCGGAATCAAAAACGGTCGGTACCCTGCGACCGCGTTGGGCCGCATGGCAGGTGCAGTTGCCGCAAACCGCTGCGGCAGCCAAGATGGGTCTTCATTCGGCGTTGCCCACCCGGGCGATGCTGTTAACTTCCGCCCCATGAGTCCGCTTGAATCGCTCCGTCCATTGGACCGTCCTTAGCGGAGACTTTTGCATGAGCCACCACCCGTTCTCACCCGAGCATCTCGCGCTGACGCGCCGCGAATTCCTGTCCCGCTGCGGGATGGGCATGGGGGCGTTGGGGCTGGCCTCGGTCATGGGTTCGCTGGGAGCGGCCCTGCCAGCCCGCGCGGAGAGCGATTTCACGAGTCCGCTGGCCCCGCACGCGCCGCAGTTTCCGGGCAAGGCCAAACGGGTGATCCACCTGTTCATGAACGGCGGTCCGTCGCATGTGGACACCTTTGATCCGAAGCCGGCGCTGGACAAGTTTCACGGCAAGGAAATCCCCATCCATTTCGCGACCGAGCGCCGCACGGGTTCCGCCTGGAAGTCGCCGTTCAAGTTCCAGAAGTACGGCCAGAGCGGGTTGGAGATCAGCGAACTCTTCAAGCACACCGCCCAGCATGCGGACGACATGTGCATCATCCGGTCCATGCAGGCCGACGTGCCGAATCATGAGCCTTCCCTGCTCCTGATGAACTGCGGTGAGGCCCGGCAACCGCGGCCCAGCATGGGTTCGTGGACGACTTACGGGCTGGGTACCGAGAATCAGAACCTGCCCGGTTTCATCGCCATGTGCCCGGGCGGCTATCCGATCCAGGAGTCGCAGAACTGGCAGTCGGGTTTCCTGCCGGGCGTGTACCAGGGCACCTACATCAACACCGAGCACACGCAGCTCGAGAAGCTGATCGAGAACATCAACAACCACTACACGGCACTGCCCCAGCAGCGTGCGCAGCTCGATCTGCTCCAGCAGCTCAACGCCCGGCACCAGAAGGCCCGGGCCAAGGACGCGCAACTTGAGGCGCGGGTGCAGAGTTTCGAACTTGCCTACCGGATGCAGATGGAGGCGGCCGACGCCTTCGACATCATGCGCGAGACGGAGGCCACGCGGCAGCGCTACGGCGACAGCGTCCAGGCGCGGCAGCTCCTGATCGCCCGGCGGTTGCTGGAGCGGGGGGTGCGTTTTGTGCAAGTCTGGCATGGCCAAGGCCAGCCGTGGGACAACCACGACGACATCGAGACCGGCCATCGCAATCTGGCGAACCAGTGCGACAAGGCCATTGCCGCCCTCCTCACCGACCTCAAGGATCGCGGGATGCTGGATGACACCCTGGTGATCTGGGGCGGTGAATTTGGCCGCACGCCCACCGTGGAGCTACCGACGCCGGGCGCGAATGCCGGCAAGCAGAACGGCCGTGACCACAACAACCACGGCTTCTCCATGTGGATGGCCGGAGGCGGGGTGAAGGGCGGCCACGTTCACGGCGCGACCGACGAATTCGGCTTTGCCGCGCAGGATGACAAGGTCCACGTCCATGACCTGCACGCGACGATCCTCCACCTGCTCGGATTCGATCACGAGAAGTTCACCTTCCGTCATGCCGGCCGCGACTTCCGCCTCACGGATGTCCACGGGCAGCTGGTGAAGGACATTCTTGCTTAGCCACCGGGTCGCTGACCACAGCGGAGGTCCGGGGAAGCTGACACCGGACCTTCCGTGAACTTGTTGGCCTTTCCGAAGTCTGCCAACCTGCGTCCTATGCGCATGGGGAAATTGTCCGGGCTGCTTACGCTCCTCTGCTTGTTATTACAGGCGACAATCACCACGCAGGCATCGAACTGGCCCAACTGGCGCGGACCGTTCAGCAACGGTTCGACGGATGAAGCTTCCGCCGCCTTTCCGGCAACCTGGAGCCGGACCAACAACGTCCTTTGGCGGCTGGACCTTCCCGAAGCGGGCAACTCATCCCCCATTGTTTGGCGGGACCGGGTCTTCATCACGCAGGCGGAGGGAACTCGTCGCACGGTCATCTGTGTGGATCGCGACACCGGCAAACGCCTGTGGCAAAGCGGTCCAACTTACGACCAGCCGGAGCCGACGATGAATGGGAGCAACCCGTACTGCGCCGCTTCGCCCGTAACCGATGGTACCCGGGTCATCGCGTTCTTCGGTTCCGCCGGGTTGTGTTGCTACGATTTCAAAGGCCGTGAACTGTGGCATACCGAACTGGGAAAGATCGCCCACATGTTCGGAACCGCCTCTTCGCCCTGTCTCGAGGGGAACCTCTGCTACGTTTTCGTCGGGCCGGGCACGAACGAAACCATGGTCGCCGTCGATAAGCGGACCGGCAAGATAGCCTGGCGCAGGGAAGCGCTGATGCCCCGCGCCCAGGATCTCGTCCGCGTATCCAGCAACGGCCCGCCCTTCGGTGCCTGGAGCACGCCTCTGGTCATTCGCGATCATGGTCGCCGGGAACTGATCATGGCCTTCGATTTTCGATTGGGCGCCTATGAGGCCAACACCGGTGAACTGGAGTGGGAGCAGGACGGCTTGGGGCTGCAAACATATGTGACCCCGCTCTGGACGGATGGAATTTTGTTCCCCATGAGTGGAATTTCCGCCATCGCGGTTCATCCGCCGTCGCCCAAAGGAAAACCGGCGGAGACGGTCTGGTCGGATCAAAAATCCAAATTCCGCTACGGCTCCGCAGTCGCCACCGCGGATCATCTGTTTTCGGTCAGTGAAAACGGTATCGCCGAATGCCGGGCGAAACGCACCGGCAAAGTCCTCTGGCAGGAACGACTGCAAGGGCCCGGCAAAAAAGGCAGCACTTGGTCCTCCGTCTCGATCGTCGGAAACATCATTTATGTACCCAACCAATCAGGCGACGTCTTCGCGTTCTCCGCGACGCGGGATTTCCATCTCCTGGGCGTGAGCCCGGTTGACGAACCGACGAACGCCTCACTCGCCCTCTCCCAAGGCCGCATCTTCATGCGCACGGATAAATCACTCTGGTGTTTTGGCAATTCAGCCCAGCGATAGCTCATCGAAGCGGAGGCCTGGTGGAGGAAAAGTGGCGGACCGGGGTAGCAGTCAGTCCATTAGTACGCCCCGCCGCCAGCGTCGTGACCTTTGACGATGGCGATGCCGGCGCTCGTGCCGAGTCGGGTGGCTCCGGCCGCGATCATGGCCAGGGCGGTTGCGGTGTCCCGGATGCCGCCACTGGCTTTCACGCCGAACTTCGGCCCCACGGCCTCGCGCATGAGTTTCACATCCTCAATCGTGGCGCCGCCGGTGCTGAAGCCGGTGGAGGTCTTCACGAAACTGGCCCCGGATTCCACGACCAGTGAGCAGCCCCGGAGCTTCTCGTCCCGGGTCAGCAGGCAGGTCTCGAGGATCACTTTGACCGGCACGCCGTCCGCCGCCTCGACCACATCGCGCAGCTCCCGCAGCACGTACCTGTCGTCGCCCTCCTTGAGCCGGCCGATGTTCAGCACCAGGTCAATTTCCTGCGCCCCGAGGTCAATGACGTTCTCGGTCTCGTAGCGTTTGGCGTCGCCATCCATTGCGCCGAGCGGAAAGCCAACGACCGCAGCGACTTTCACGTCACTGCCTTCCAGGATGGCAGCGGCCTGCACGACGCGGGAGCCGTTCACACACACGGACCAGAAATGATGTTCCAAGGCCTCGGCGCAGAGCTTCTCAATGTCTTTGGCCGAGGCGTCGGCCTTAAGCAGGGTGTGGTCGATGTGGCGGGCCAGATCGCGCGGCGACAGTTGCATGGGTTGAGCTTGGCCGCAGGGCGGAGCAAGGCAAGCCGGTGGTGCGGGCTTGCTCCGGTCGCTGACTTCCCCGCACCCTCCGGGCGCGTGATTTTTGCCGCCCTGTCAGGACTTCTAGCCGGACTGCTGCATGTGGTTTCCGGCCCGGACCATCTGGCGGCGGTCGCTCCGCTGGCGGTGCGCGGGCACCGCCGCGCCTGGCTTGCTGGCGCCCGCTGGGGCCTGGGACATTCGGCCGGGGTGGCGCTGGTGGGACTGCTGGCGCTGGCGCTGCGCGAAGTGCTGCCTTTGGAACGCCTCTCCTCCATCAGCGAGCGGCTCGTCGGGGTGCTGCTGATCGGTATCGGCATCTGGACGGTGCGCCGGGCGTTGCGGGTGGAGGTACACGCGCACGCCCGCGAACACGACGGCTCCCGGCATGAGCACGTCCATTTCCACCCGCCGGACCATGCCCATCCGCCGGCGGAAACGGCCCATGTGCATACCCATGCGGCGTTTGGCATCGGCACGCTGCATGGATTTGCCGGCGCCTCCCATTTTCTGGGTGTGCTGCCGGCGCTGGCCTTTTCGACGCACTTGGAATCGGTCCTGTATCTGGCGGCGTTCGCGGCGGGGACGGTGATCGCGATGGCGTCCTTTTCATCCGTGCTGGGCTGGCTGGCCCAGGCGTTGGGGGCGCACCGCGCACGGGCGTACCGCGGCCTGATGGGGGCGTGCGCCACCGCCGCTTTTGGTGTGGGTGGCTGGTGGCTGGTCAACGGGGGCTGAACGGGGAAGAAGCCATGGGGTCCACCTTCAATCTTTTCCGCGACCTGCTCGTCAGCTTCTGGCGGCTGCGTCCGCACCTGCGGCTGGGGCGTTGGGTGCTGCTCTCGGTCATGCTGTGCTCGCTGCTAAGCGCGCCGCTGGAAATGGTCGGGGTGGGCCTGCTGATCCCGATGCTGCTGTTTCTGAAGGGCAGTCGGGAGGAACGCGAAAAGCTGCTCAGCGGCCAGTACGGCCATTACCTGCGCGACTTCTTTCCGGATCACGACGCCAACTTCTACTTCGGCCTGATCTGCGGCCTGATCGTGGTCGCGTTGCTGGCGAAGAACCTCGTCCTGTTCTCCGGGCAGGTGCTCACTTCCCGTCTGCTGAGCCGGGGTGGCATGAACCTGCGAAACTCCCTCTTCGCCCGGCTGCAGGTGGCGCCGTTGCAGACGTTCGAGTCGAACAAGGCCGGTGAGCTGGCGGCCATTTTCACTGTCGAGTGCGTCCGCACGATGAATGCGCTCGACTACCTGGTGCTCTTCCTGCAGCGCAGCAGCATCGCCCTGTTCATGCTGGGCTACGTCTTTATCCTGTCCTGGCAGGTCAGTGGGGCGCTGGTCCTGCTCGTGGTCGGCATGGGCGTGATGGCCGGGCGGCTGCACCAGCACATCAAGCAGCGGGGCGGCGAACGGGGCGAGGTGTTCCGTCGGCTGGGCGCCTACCTCAACGAGATATTTGCGGGCATCCGCGTCGTCCGTTCCAACAATGCGCAAGGGAGGGCGCGGGACGGCTTCAACCGCGTGAGCGGCGAGCTGGAGACGGTCGAACGCCGGGGTACGCTGCTGGGTTCGCTGCTGTCGCCGGTGGCCGAGACGGTTGGCGTGGCGGGTGCGATGATCATCCTTGTCGGCGCGCATCACTTCCTCATCGAGGCCGAAAAACTCTCCGCCACCAGCCTGATGGTCCTCGGAGTGCTGCTAATCCGCCTGCTTCCGATGGTGAATCAGCTCCAGGGCGTGACGGGCCAGCTCGCCTACAATTACAGCGGCGTGCGGGAGGTGGAGAAGTGGCTCGATACGCCGCAGTTCCCGTCGCGGCCCTTTGGCAACCGGGAATTCGACGGGGTGCGGAGCGAGATCCGGTTCGAGAACCTCACCTACCGCTATCCGAATGGCACCCTCGCGCTGGATGGGGTTTCGTTCAGCGTTCCGGCTGGCTCCACGGTCGCGCTCGTTGGAGCCTCAGGCTCGGGCAAAAGCACGATCGCCGGCTTGCTGATCCGGCTGCGTGAGCCTACCGGAGGCCGGATTCTGGTGGATGGAACGGACTACTGGGAATTTTCCCCGAACGCCTGGCACCGCCGCCTGGGCGTGGTCGAGCAGGAGGCGTTTCTCTTTCATGAAACGATCGCCGACAACATCAGCTTCGGGTTGACCGACGTATCACGCGAGCGCATGAACGAGGCCTTGCGCATCGCCCATCTGGAGGACGTGGTTCAGGCGCAGGCCAAGGGGCTCGACACCGTGATTGGCGAGCGCGGCACGCTGCTTTCCGGCGGGCAAAAACAACGGCTGGCCATTGCGCGGGCGATGGTGCGCGACCCGCAGCTGCTGCTCCTCGATGAGGCCACCAGCGCGCTCGACAACGTGTCCGAGCGGCAGGTGCAGGAAGCTCTCGACGAAGCGCGCCAGGGGCGAACCTCGGTGGTGATCGCCCATCGTCTTTCCACCATCCGCAACGCCAACCTGATCGTGGTGCTGGAACACGGCCGCGTCGTGGAGTCCGGCACCTGGGCCGAACTGGAGGCGAAGGGCGGGGCCTTCCGGCGGCTGCTGGAGGCCACGCGCGCAAAGCCTTCCGCCGAAGCATGAGTTCCGCGCCGCGCGATCTTTGGCGGCAGCTGGTCGGCTGGCTGGCCTCGCCCCGGGTGGTGCGCTACTGGGCGCGGCCCACCCTGACGTTCAGCGGTCTGCGGCTGCCCGCGAAACCGTTCGACCTGGCCAAGGTTCAGCGTTTGTTGGTGGTGCGTTACGACGGCATGGGCGACCTCGTCGTCACGACCGGGTTTTTACGGGAGCTGCGCCAGGCCGCCCCGCAGGCGACGATATCACTGCTCATCCGCAGCGAATGGGTGCCGCTGATGCGGGCCAATCCGCACGTGGACGAGTTGCTGTCCTTCAAGGCATCCGCCTATCCGACCTATCAGCAGTTGCGCCGGCATCGCGATGCGCTGGCATACGCCCGGCAGGAGCTCTGGCCCCGCCGCTTCGAGGCCGTGCTCGTGCCGCAGACCGACTTCAGTTTCTACGACGGACGCATTCTCGCCTATCTCTCTGGTGCCCCCGTTCGGATTGGCTGGACGGACCCGGAGGCCGCCGACGTGTTGGGCGGCCGAAGCCTGCTGACGCGGCTGGTGCCGTTGGCGGGTGGGGTGCATGAGGCAGACAAGGCCTATTCCTTCTTGGAGGCGCTGGGCGGTCAGGTGCGGGAACGCCAGTTGGAGCTGCACTGGAACTCCACGGCGGAGGAAATCGGGGCGGGGCTGGCGGCAAAATTGCGGGGTTCGGGCGACCGCCTGGTGGCGATCGGTCTGGGCGCTTCACAGGCCAACAAGCTCTGGCCGGTGGAGCGTTTCATCGAAGTTGCCCGTGATTTGGCGGCGCGGATGCCGGTGCGCTTCGTCGGGATCGGCGGCGATGACCTGATCAAGCAGGGTGAACGCCTGGAGGCGGGACTGGGCGATCGGGCGGTGAGCCTGGCCGGCAAGCTGCCACTGCCGCAGACGGCGGCCTTGCTGTCCCATTGCGACCTGTTTGTGGGTTGCGACTCGGGGCCCATGCACGTGGCGGCGGCGGTGGGCACGCCGGTGGTTTCATTGTCCGGCTGTCCGCTGGACGCACCACCGACCTATTCGGCGCATCCGGGGCGGATCGGTCCCTATTGTGCCAAGCGGCGGGTGGTGCAGCCGCCGGTCACGGGACGCGGTCTCGACTTTTTCACCGAGGAAATCCGGGTCGCCGACGTGCAGGACGCCGTCCGCTCCTTGGCGAAGGAAACTGGCCTGTTGCCCGCCTGAGCGCCCCGTTTGGGATGCCTTTTCGGCATGACAGTCCGGGAGCAGCGTCCCACGCTGCGGTCAGTCATGAACCGACCGATGATCAGTGCCCTGATCCACACCCGAAACGAAACGCGCTGGATTGCCGGCTGTGTCCGTTCCGTCCTGTGGGCGGATGAGATCGTGGTGGCGGACATGTGCAGCACCGATGACACGCGGGAAATTGCCACTTCGATGGGGGCCCGGATCGTGGAGATGCCGTTGGCCGAAAACGTCGACATGGTGCGGAACCAGGCCTTGGCCGCCTGCAAGGGCGACTGGATCCTCGTGGTGGATGCCGATGAAACCGTGTCGCCCGGATTGGCCGCACGGCTGCGCGACCTGTCCGCCACGCCGACCGCCGAGGCCTATGCGCTGCCGCGCCGCAATTACTTCTACGGAGAATGGGTGGAACACATCTTCTGGCCCGATCACCAAGTCCGCTTTTTTCGCCGTGGAGCCGCCTTTTGGGATGGCGTGATCCATCACCCGCCGGAGATCAGGGGCCGTCTCGAAGCATTGCCGGCCGTCCCCGAATGCGCCCTGGAACATCCCGGCTACTGCAATGACATCCACCGGTTCATGCTCAAACTCGTTCATTATTCGCGGCTGGAGGTCGAACGGATGCGGGAGTTGAAACCCGAAGCCTGGCCGTTCCTGGTGCGCCGGCCGGTCTCCGAATTTGTCGGCCGTTATTTTGGGGGCGGCTGGCGCCACGGTCTTTCGGGGCTCGTGCTGAGCCTCATCCTCGCCATGTATCAGCTTTTCATCGGGCTGCAATACTGGGAGGCCGTCTGGCGCAACGCTGCCGCGCCCGCCCCGTCCGCCTTGCGCAGGGGGGTGCGGCGGGAGGTCTGGCGCACGGCCTGCAAAATGATTTTTCAATGAGGCCCCGGCGAATGTCCGCCCCCGTGTCCCCGACTTGAGCACCGCCTGCCGATCATGTCCCAAACAGCCGCCATCGTTGTGAACTGGAACGGAGGTCCGTTGCTGCTGGACGCGATCGGTTCGCTCGTGCGGCAGACGGCGCCGCCGGAAGTGTGGCTAGTGGACAACGGTTCCGCCGACGGTTCACCCGAGGCGGTCGCCCAGGCCTGGCCGCAGGTGCGAATCCTGCGGCAGGGGGCCAACCGTGGCTTCGCCGCCGGCAACAACGTGGCCCTGCGCGAGGTGATGGGGCGACGGCATATCCTCTTTTTCAACAACGACGCCGTGCTTCCCGATCCGGAGTCGCTGGCGATGGCTGAGGCGATGCTGCGGCGGGAGCCGTCGGTGAACGGTGTGGTGGGCCGCTACGAGTATCCCGACGGTCGCTTCCAAAACTACTACAACGGGCATCTGACGCCGTTTGCATTTGCGGTTGCCTTCGGTGTCGGGCGCTACTGGCCGCCCTGGCGGAGAGGCCGGGCACTCGACGAGTTCTACCAGCTCCGGCGCGATTTTAGCCAGCCGGGGACCATGGTCCATCCGGCTTTCGTCAGTCTGCTCGCCCGCCGGGAGGCCGTTGCCCGAGTCGGGCTGTTGGATGAGCAGTTTCCCATCTATTTCAACGACAGCGACTGGTGCCGCCGCTGGTCCCAGGCCGGTTACACGTGGCATTATCGGCCCGACTGGCGGGTGGTGCATCACATGGGGCAGAGCACCCGGAAGCTAAGCTCGGTCGCGCAGGCCGAAATGGCTGCGAGTGCGCTGCGCTATGCCCGGAAGCATTTTGACGGGCCGCGTGGCTGGCTGGCGCAGGCGAGCGCGTTTGCGGAAGTGTGCTGGCGTCGCCGGCGTCACGGGGAGATGTCCGGGCGCCTCGGTGGAATCTGGCGCGGTGAAACTTTTTTCAACCGGGTGCCGGCGCCGCATCCCCATCCGGCCGGGGACGGTTCGCAGGGGTGAACTACCGAGGCGTGCGGAACCGCGCGCGTCGGCGCCGCGCCGCCGCCCGTGCTTCCGGATGCCTTTTCGGCATGACAGTCCGGGGCCTGCGTCCCACGCTGCGGTGAGTCATGAACCGACCCACGATCAGTGCCCTGATCCATACCCGAAACGAATCGCGCTGGATTGCCGGCTGTGTCCGTTCCGTCCTGTGGGCGGATGAGGTGGTGGTGGCAGATATGGCCAGCACTGACGATACCCGGGAAATTGCGACGGCATTGGGCGCCCGGATAGTAGAAGTGCCCATGGCCAATCCGGTGGAGAAGGTGCGGAACCAGGCCCTGGCCGCCTGCAAGGGTGACTGGATCATCGTGGTGGATGCCGATGAAACCGTGCCACCCACCCTGGCCGTCCGGTTGCGTGAACTGGCCGAGGATCCGTCCGCCGACGCCTACGCCTTGCCCCGCAAGAACTACCTGCACGATGTCTGGCTGGAGGGGCAGTTGTGGCCAGACCACCAGACGCGGTTCTTCCGCAAAGGGGTGGCCAGCTGGTCCGGCAAGGTCCACGAGGCCGCGATAATCAAGGGCCGGCTGGTGACGCTGCCGGCCGACCCGGCACTGGCGCTGGAGCATCCCGGCGCCTGCCCGGAGGTGCACCGGTTCCTGGCCCGGGCGTTGGCCTACGGTCCGCTGGAGGCCCAGCGTTTCGAGGAACGCGGAGTGACCATGGACTGGCTCTACCTGATCCGGCGTCCGCTGGGAGAATTTTTCGGCCGCTATTTTGGCGGCGGTTGGCGGCACGGCATGCCGGGTCTGGTGATGAGCCTCATGCAGGCCAACTACCAGCTGGTCGCCTGCATCGAATGCTGGGAGTTGCAGCGCGCCAAGCTGCCGCCGGTTACTCCCAAGGCCTTGCGTCGCGGGGTCTGCCGCGAAATGTGGCGGGCCGCCTTCCGCACGGTCCAGTGGACGTGGTTCACCCGACGCTGAGTGGATTCACCGCTCAGCTTTGGGCGGTCCTGATCCGCACCAGACCGTGGACCTGTCCGGCCACCGCCTCCACCTCGAATCCGGCCCGCCATAGGCGCGCGAGAATGGCGAAGCACTGCTTGTGTCCGATGGCGTGGGGATGGAGCTCGACGATGATCACGCGGATCGAGGCCGGCAGTTCCGCCTCCAGCAGCAGCGTTTCGGCCCCTTCGATGTCCATCACCAGCGCCGTGGGGGCAAAACCGATCTTGGTGACGATGCTCTGGAACGACAGGGTCGGCACCTGGATGCGGTTCTGATCGGCGCGGGTCGCGATCAGGGAATCCTCCGTGCTGAGGCCGCCGCAGAAAAGATCCAGCGTGCCATCCTGGGCGGAGGCCGCCGCCTCAATCAGCTGGGGCGTCTGGCCGTTCAGCGCAAAATTGGCGCGGTACAGCGCAGCCGTCCGGGGATTGGGCTCCAGCGAAACCCAGGTGGAGATGCCCCAGAGCCGGCGGGCCAGCAAGGCCAGAAAGCCGATGTTGCCCCCGCATTCCAGCACCCGGTCATCGTTCCGCAGCAGCCGGGCACACAAGGTCTGCTCCTCGGCTTCGTAGCGGCCGTTGACGATGGCTTCCGGAATGGGGGTGTGGCTCTCCCGGATGTCAAACTGGACCCCCCGATAGCTGACGGTCCCTTGGCTGACCAGCCGTTGATGGGCACGTTTTCCCAGCCAGTGCCGGTATCGCGGGACACCGTTTTGCAGCCAGTCATGCAAGCGGCGCGTGACCAGCCGTTTGTCCGGGTGCGCGGGGGAGAGGCTGCCGGGGCCCGTCCGCTGGAATACCAGCATGTTGCCGCTGTGGGTCTCGGGAATGGCGCGCAAGCTTTCGGTTTCTTCGCGGAGCAGTTGGTAGCCGCGCTGCCCCATCCGTTCGATCCAGTATTCCGGGGGTTGTTCGTTAAAATGGCCATCGCCGCCCTGCCCGGGGCGGGCGGCGCTCAACACGACCAGATCGGAGTGGAGGGCGATGGTGTCCAACAGCACCTCCACCTTGGCGGGGCGGATGTGCTCCACGACTTCAAAGCACCACAGGAGGTCAAAACGGCGTCCCAGATCCAGCGCCTTTTCCAGATCGTGACGGCGGATTTTTTCCGGTCGCTTGGCCAGCGAAATTGCCTTGGTCGATCCCTCCGTGGCTTGGGCGTCGAGTCCCTGTGCCAGCAGATAGTCCAGGGTCCGCCCAGTGCCACAGCCGAGATCGAGCACGGAGGTGGGGTGGAACCGGTTCAGGACATAAGCCAGCATCTGCTCGGGACAGTGGGAGCACATGCCCATCTCCCAATCTTCAACGAAGATGCTGTTATGAAACCAGTGCCGCAGCGTCCAATAACGGAGCCGGCTCCATTTGAACGTCACCGCCAACCAGACCGGTATCGCGATCAGCCGGACCACGGCATACCGTTCCAGTCTCGCGAGGAGTTGGTTTCTCATGTGGCCCCGGCATTGAACTGGCGGCCTACCGGGCCTGCAAGCAGTCCCGGCGACAAATCCGGCGGATGGCAGTTGGAATTTGCCTGCGGCCTGCTCAAGGGATAGAGCTAGCCGGCCAGTGCCACCGGAACCCGTCATTTGCAGCGTCGTCACCAAAAACCATCTAGGCTTCGTGCGTGCCCTGGTGCGTTCGTTTCGGCAGCGGCATCCGGCCGGCCGGGCCTATGTCCTGGTGGTGGATGAGCCGGAGGGATTTTACGATCCCAAGGCGGAGGATTTCACGGTGGTCTCATTGGCCGACCTGCGACTGCGTGATCCACGCGGCTTCTGTTTCCGCTACGACTCGTTCTCGCTCTGCAACGCGTTGAAACCCTTCCTGCTACTGCATCTCATCCGCGAGCGGCACGAAAGCGCCCTCCTGTATCTCGACTCGGATATGGGGGTGTTCGGCGACCTCGGGCCGATCTTCAGCATCCTGCAAGGCTGCGAAGTGCTGCTCACCCCGCATACGGTGGTGGATTATCCCGACGACGGCGCGTGGCCGGTCCGCAGCGTCCTGCTTACCTCGGGAACCTACAATGCGGGCGTGGTCGGCGTCCGTGATTCCCCTGAGTCGATCCGTTTTCTGGAATGGTGGGCCGCGGCGTTGGAGTTTGAGTGCGTGGATGATCCGGCGCGCGGCATCTTTGTGGACCAGCGTTATCTGGACCTCGTGCCCGTCCTGTTCGGGGGCGTGCACGTGCTGCGACATGACGGGGTGAACGTGGCGCACTTCAATCTGCACCACCGGCGGCTGCGACGGGACAACGGCCGCTGGTTCGTCAACGACGTGCCGTTGCTGCTGTTCCATTTCACGCAGGTGGACTGGCCGAAGCTGCGTTTTTTCTCCCGGGTGACCCGCCCTTTCCTGACGGAGCAGCCATTGCTGCCGGAGCTGTTCACGGAGTTCCGTGAGGAACTGGTGCGGGCAGATTACCAGCACACGAAGACCTGGCCCAACACCCACGACCGGTTTGCGAACAGCCTGCCGCTGACCCGCGAAACGCGCGCCGTTTTCCGGAAGGACACTGGAACCACCCCGGTGGCAACCGATCCCTTTGCCGACCCGCGCTGGATCCGGGAACAGCGGCGCGAAGATGGGCGGAGACGCTGGCGCGACTGGTGTGCCATCCCAGGACGGATCTGGCGACGGGTGATGGGCCACTGAGCCGGGCCGTCGGAGCCGGCAACCACGTATTCCAACCCGCTGTCTACCCGGGCTGCTGCCTACCGCTGGCGATCTTGAAGCTTGCCCCTCTGCCAGGCGCGCACTATACAAACCGCGTGATTCGCATTCTGAGCCTTCGACTTATCGCGCTCGCGCTGCTGCTTAGCCGCGCGACGGTTGGGGCTTGAGTCTGATCTGAACCGAATTTTCCGCCCCGCTGTCGCCACCGACGGTGGGGCTTTTTGCTTTTTATCGGCGGTCTGCGGCTGTGAGGTCACACGAAACACGTACTACAATATCAACATGTTGAAACATCCCGCCTCCAAATACCGGCAGTTTGCGCCGGTGCGGCTGCCTGACCGGCGCTGGCCCGACCGCGTGCTGACCGCCGCGCCGATCTGGTGCAGCGTTGATCTCCGTGACGGCAACCAGGCGCTCGCCGTGCCCATGAATGTCGCGCAGAAGCTGGAGCTGTTTCAGGCGCTGGTGAAATGCGGTTTCAAGGAGATCGAGGTCGGCTTTCCCTCGGCATCGAACACCGAGTTCGCCTTCAACCGCCTGCTCATCGAGAAGGGGCACATTCCGGACGACGTCACCATCCAGTGCCTCGTGCAGGCGCGGGAAGACCTGATCGAGAAGACCTTCCAGTCGTTGATTGGGGCCAAGAACGTCATCATCCATCTCTACAATTCCACCTCGCCCGCCCAGCGCCGGGTCGTCTTTGGCAAGTCCAAGGACGAGATCAAGGCCATCGCGGTGCAGGGGGCGAAGTGGATTCAGGAGCGCCTGCCTTTGCTCGCCGGGACCAATGTCCGGCTCCAATATTCGCCCGAGAGCTTCAGCATGACGGAGGTCGAGTTCGCGAAGGAGATTTCCGAGGCCGTCATGGACGTGTGGCAGCCGACCCCGGAGCGGAAGATGATCCTGAACCTGCCGGACACGGTCGAGGTCGCCATGCCGAACGTGTACGCCGACCAGATCGAGTGGGTGTGCCGGAACATCCGCAACCGTGATTCGCTGATCGTCTCGCTGCACACGCACAACGACCGTTACACCGGCGTGGCCGCGACCGAGCTGGGCCTGCTTGCCGGCGCGGACCGCGTCGAGGGCACGCTCTTCGGCAATGGCGAGCGCACCGGCAATCTCGACGTCGTGACCGTCGCGCTGAACCTGTACATGCACGGCATTGATCCGCAGCTCGACTTCTCCGAGCTGAGCTCTCTCCGTGAGATCTATGAGCGCTGCACCGGGCTCACGGTGCCGCCACGCCAGCCGTATGCCGGCGAACTGGTCTTCACGGCCTTCAGCGGCTCGCATCAGGATGCGATCAAGAAGGGGCTCGCCGAATGGGAGAAGGGGGGCCGCGAATTCTGGGACGTGCCGTATCTCACCATTGATCCGACGGATATCGGCCGCGAATACCGCGAGGTCATCCGTGTGAACAGCCAGTCGGGGAAGGGCGGGGTGGCATATCTGCTCGAATCGGAGTTCGGGATCGAGCTGCCGAAGGACATGCAGCGCGAGTTCGGCCCGATCGCTAACGACCTGGTGGATGCCCTCGGCCGCGAGGTGAAGGGCGAAG
Source organism: uncultured Verrucomicrobiota bacterium (assembly GCA_903922605.1). GTDB lineage: Bacteria > Verrucomicrobiota > Verrucomicrobiia > Limisphaerales > UBA9464 > CAIVQB01. Next base: position 16,757 of record CAIXUG010000064.1, on the reverse strand, counting down.
AGCTGAAGCGCATGTTCTGGCAGGAATACATCGAGCGCAACACGCCGTGGGAGCTGAAGCACTTCCACGCGGATGGCTTGGGCGGCGTGTTCCGCTGCCGGGCGTCATTGGTTCATCATGGCAAAGAGATCTCCGTGTCCGGCGAGGGCAACGGGCCGATCTCGGCCTTCGTCCAGGCGCTGGTGGGTGCGGGCGGCCCGAAGGTCGAGGTGTCCTATTTCAAGGAACACGCGCTCAGCGCCGACACGGCCGCGAGCGCCATCGCCTACATCCAGCTCCGCTCGGCGGATGGCCGCTCCAAGTGGGGCGCCGGCGTGGACACCAATATCGAGCTGGCCTCGATCAAGGCCGTTCTCAGCGCGCTGAACCGGCTGGGATAGGATTCCCCGTGGTCGGGCCGCGATGGCCGTGGCCAGCGCTCGGCCCGCCCAAAGGTGCGGGACCAGTCCGCTGGCCACGGCGTGGCCCATCTTCCCCAAGCGAACAAGATGCCTGCGGCATGAATTTCATGCAGGTGCCATCGGCACTGTAACTGGAGTGCCGTAATAATATAAAAGCTGGCTTGTCTTTGAACCCCGGGCTGGGTCTAGTGCGGGAGTGAACCTCAGAATTCAACTGCTGCTCAGCTTCCTCCTCTTTTCCAACATCTTTGTCCGGGCCAATGACGCCCGCATGCTGATGAACTGCACCTCGGTGCGGGTTTCGACCCAGAGTGTCAAACAGTCGGGACAGACCTACACGCTGGGTTTCACCACGGCTGACGACTATGTGAATGGCGAATGGTACAATTCCGACGGGGAAGCCAAATATGGCACTTTGGCCCTGCTGGATGTGCCCGGTTTCGACGGGCCGCTGGGCTTCAGCTTCTACATCGACCTCCCCAACATGACCGACTCGGACGGAGATCTGGTGACGGATTTCTTTAAAGTGTCCCAGTCGGTTTCCGGTATTGGCACGTCGGGCACCATGACTCTCGATAATGGCGAGGACGTCATCCAGGGCTTTGTCACCGCCACCTGGAACCGGGCGGCCGGCCAGACGACCGGCACCGTGCAGCTCAGGGTGAACCTCGAGCGCGATCTGTTCCTGCCCGTGCTGACCTTTACCCATACGTTTGAAATCTATCAGTACGACGGCAAGCTTACCTATGTCGTGAAAGGCGCCCAGGTCGAGGCGTCAGTGGATCTCCAGCGGCAGGGCACGGCAGGTGAGTTCACCGGACCGTTTCCCATGACCCGGCGCAGCCAGACCGAGCTGGTGCGATCGGATGCCGACTGGTTCGGGCCGGCAAACGAGGCCTACATCGTGCTCGGTTCCGTGGGCGTCACCGTTGATGACATGCTGCTGGTGCGGGGTGCCACCGCCAACAATTACTCCGGAAGCTTTTACTTCCTGGACGGCGTGCCTTCGACGCCGTTTCAGGACGAATATGACCTGTGGAACATGCAGATCATCGATCCAAATGACGCCGACGGAAACCATATCCCCGATCTCACTGATGGAACCGATTTTGAACAGCCGGCCGGTCCGGTCGCCACCCTGGTGGCGGTGGGAGATCAGCTCACCCTGACGATCACCGCCAAGTCAGGGCAGCAGGTGATTGTGGAGCAGAGTGCGGACCTGGATGCCGCCGCCTGGGAAGAGGTGGAGACCCGGACGCTGGCCTCCGATTCGGAGGATGTAAGCCTGACCCCGCCGACGGATGGCACTCGCTTCTATCGCGTGCGGACGCTCTGAGCCGCTCCGTGCAGGTGGGCGTCAAACCACGCCTTCACCGGCTTTTCGAGCATGTCGAACTCATAGGGCAGCTCCTCGTGTGCCGACTGCGGCACGAGGAGCAGCTGGCTTTCCGGCAGGGCCAGGTCTTTGAGCTGCTGCACTGCGGCCACGGGTGCCACGACATCCTTTTCACCGGCGATAAACAGGGCCTCGACCTTTTGCGCGGGCAGGACTGAGACCGGGTCCAGGCTTTCCGCGGGCACCCCGAGCAGGCGCGGAACTTTTTGGGCGGCCGAGCGGACCCAGCCGCGTGGCACCCACGGGGCATAGCTCTGGCGGATGCCTTCCATCGCATCCGCCAGTTTGGCATAGGGTGCCAGGGCCACGGTGGCCTGCACGCGCGGGTCTTGGGCGGCCCAGCGCAGGGCGATGTCCGCGCCGTAGGAATCGCCCAGCACGCCCACCGGCCCGCTGATGACGTGGCGGCGATCGAGTTCGGTGAGCAGATCACGCAAGTCATCCGCCTCATGCGTGCCGAAGTAGATGCGGGGTCCGCCAGAATCCCCGTGCCCCCGCAGGTCCACCAGCACGCAGCGCCAGCCCACCTCGGCCAGACTGAAGCCCCAGGGGAGCAGCACATCTTTTCTCAGGCCGTAGCCGTGCAGCAGGAAGATCGTGCCACGCGGTATCAGCGGCGCATCGGCGCTGTTCGTGGACGGCGTGAGCCGCATCTCGAAGCGGAAGACCGGATGCGATCCCTGCTGCTCCCAGTGGCTGCTGGCCTTGAATCCATAGCGAGCGGGTTCGACCACGAGGGCCTCCAGCATGGCCGGTGGCTGGCCGACGGTGGCCTTTTGCACGGACATGTGGTTCGCCGGGATCGTCGCGTGGTAGCTCAGCGTAACCTTGGCGGGTGGCAGGAGGCGGCCGGGCTCCGTGAGCCATGCGGGCTGGCGGTTCGGAGATTTCACCAGCTCATGCGCGATGATGCTGCCGGGAGTGCAGCCAGTCAGGCCCAGCGTGAGCAGGCTGAGCAGGAGACAGAAAATTCGTCGCACCATGGAGCGCGGAATGAAGCGGTGCCGGTGGCGATTCGCCAAACCTAGAATTCAACGGTGATCGGAAACGGCGAACTGCGAACGGTGACCGGCGAGCGCTCGTCCCACCCAGCCGCTCGCTGTTCGCAGTTCGAAATTCGTAATTCGAAAACAGCCTTGCCTCCTGCGCCCTTGGTCTTCCTGCTATTTGCATGCACTTACGCCGTTCGCTCTCCGGCCTGCTTGTATTGGGTGTCGTCCTGACTGCCACTGCGGCGGAACCCGCCGGTATCAGGCCGTTGGGCAAGGACGGCCATGTCCTGAACCTCGACTTTGAGACCGGCGACCTGCGCGACTGGACCGCGACCGGCAATGCCTTCACCGGCCAGCCCGTGAGGGGCGACCTGCCGAAGGCGCGCCGCAGCGACATGACCTCGCAGCACACGGGCGATTACTGGATCGGCGGGTTCGAGAAGGTGGGCGACGACCCGAAAGGCACACTGACCTCGGTCCCGTTCAAGGTGACCCAGCCCTGGGGCAGCTTCCGCTTCGCGGGCGGCACCTGGCCGGAAGAGCGCGTGGAGCTTGTGGACGCCGTCTCCGGGAATGTCTTCCTCAAGCTGAGTGGCACGGATAGCGAGACGCTGCGACCGGTGGTCGTGGACCTGAAGGACCACCTGGGCAAGGAGATCTTCATCCGGCTGGTGGATGACCGTTCGGGCGGCTGGGCGCACCTGAATTTCGACGACTTCCAGCTGTACGCCGCCCGTCCGACGCTCGCCAACGAATATTCCCTGGCCGAGGCGAAGCGGAACGAGCCGCCACCGGCGGACACTGTGCTTTACGCCGGGCTGACTCCCGAAAAGGCCGCCGAGGTCGCCAGCCTGCCGCCCGGATTTCAGATGCGCGTTTTCGCCGGCGAGCCGGACATCAAGCAGCCCATCGCCTTTTGTGACGACGACCGGGGCCGCCTCTGGGTGGTCGAAGGTTACACCTATCCGAAGCGTGTCGGTGTGCCGCCGAAGAACGGCACCCCTGAGGAAAAGCTGAAGGACATCCTCGGGGGCAAGGACCGGCTGATCGTGTTCGAGGACACCGACGGCGACGGCCACTTCGACAAGCGCACGGTCGTATTGGAAGGGCTGAATCTCGTCTCCGGCATCGAGTATGGCTACGGCGGTGTCTTCATCGGGGCCGCGCCTTACCTGATGTTCCTCCCGATCACCGACGGTGATGCGCCGAAGCCCGCCGGGCCGCCGCAGGTGCTGCTCGACGGCTGGAATTTCAACGCCGACACGCATGAGACGCTGAACACCTTCTGCTGGGGACCGGACGGCTGGCTCTATGGCTGTCACGGTGTCTTCTGCCCCTCCAATGTCGGCAAGCCCGGCGCGACCGAGTCCGAGCGGCAATGGATGGACGCCGGCGTCTGGCGCTATCATCCGACGAAGAAAATCTTCGAGGTCTTTGCCGAGGGCACGAGCAATCCGTGGGGTGTGGACTTCGATGAAAACGGCCAGTGCTGGATCGAGGCCTGCGTGATTCCGCACCTCTACCACATGATCCAGGGTGGGCGTTACATCCGGCAGGGCGGGGAGCACTTCACCGTCGGCGCGGAGGAAACCGCGCGCAACGCGAAGCATCGCGAGAACGGCAGCCGCAAGCCGGTCTTCCCCTACGTCTATGAGGACATCCAGACCCACGCGGACCATCTCCACTACGCCGGCAATCAGGGACCGCACGCCGGCAATGGCCGCAGCGATTCCGCAGGAGGCGGTCACGCCCACGCGGGCATGATGGTCTATCTCGGGGCGAGCTGGCCGGCCGAATACCGCGGCAAGCTGATCATGGGCAACATCCACGGCCAACGCCTGAACATGGATGTGCCGGAACGGGTGGGTTCCGGCTATGTCGGCCATCACGGCCCGGATTTTCTGAATTTTAACGACTCCTGGAGCCAGACGCTGAACCAGCGCTACGACGCCGACGGGTCGGTCTATGTCATCGACTGGTACGACAAGAACCAGTGCCACCACAACAATTACGAGGGCCACGACCGCAGCAACGGCCGCATCTACAAGATCATTTACAACAACCAGCCCAAGACCCAGGTGGACCTGGCCAAGCTGAGCGATGAGGACCTGGTGAAACTAGTGCCCTCCAAGAACGAATGGATGTGCCGCCACGCGCGGCGGCTGCTGGCCGAGCGGGCCACGGCTGGCAAACTGTCCGAATCCGCCCGCTCCAGCCTGCGCGAGCTGATGCTGGCCGGCCGTGACACGGCTTCGACGCTCCGCGCCATTTGGGCCATGGACGTCACGGGGGGCGTGGCCTTTGAGGACATCGGCGAACTCGTGCAGAGCCACGACGAGTTTGTGCGGGGCTGGGCCATCCAGGTCGCGACGGAAGCGGCGCCCTACCGGCCGGCCGACCACTGGTCCGAGGAGGGTGTCCAGAACGCTCTCAAGGGCCTGGCCGGTCTGGCGGCCGCCGATCCTTCGCCGGTGGTCCGCCGCTACGTCGCTTCCGCCGCGCAACGGCTTCCGGCCACGCAGCGCAAGGACACACTCCTCGCGCTCGTCGGCCACGCCGAGGACAGCGGAGACCACAACCTGCCGCTACTTTACTGGTACGCGGCGGAAGGCACGGTCGCCACCGACCCGGGCTTCGGCCTCGACCTGCTGCGCGCCTGTAAAATCCCCAAGATCCGCGAGTTCATCGCCCGCCGTCTCGCCACTGCCAGCCTTGCTTCCGCCCAATGAAATTGTTCCTGCTCAATCTGCTCTGCCTCTTCTGTGTCGCGACTGGCTCGGTGTGCGCGGCCGACTCACTGCCTCAGCTGGCACAAATGCTTCGTGAATCGGACGACGCCCAGCTCCAGCTCGACATCCTACGCGGGATCAGCGCCGCGCTAAAGGGCCGTCGCACCGCCCCGATGCCGGCCGGCTGGGATGCCGTCGAGGCCAAGCTCGCCGCCAGCGGCAACTCCGAGGTCCGCACGCTCACGCAGACGCTCTCGCTGACGTTCGGCAGCGCCCGGGCAAAGTCGTCCCTACATGCGATCGCCGCCGATCCGAAGGCCGAGGCGGGTGCCCGCCGCACGGCGTTGGATTCGTTGCTGGGCATCCGCGATCCCGACCTTCCGCCGTTGTTGCAGCAGCTCGTGACCGACCCGGCCGTGCGTGGCACCGCCCTGCGCGGCCTGGCGGCTTACGATGATGCGGGGACGCCCACGGCCATATTGGCCGCCTACGGTTCCCTGGGCGCGGAGAAGCGCGACGCGCTCAACACCCTCGCCTCGCGCAACGCCTTCGCGAAGCCGCTGCTGGCCGCCGTCGCTGCCGGCAAGATCCCCAAGACCGACCTTACCGCCGATCTCGTCCGCCAGCTCCGCAACCTCAAGGACGACGCGATCAAGACCCAGCTCACCGAGCTGTGGGGCGTCATGCAGGAGACCAGCCCCGACATGCAGAAGGAGATTGATCGCGTGACCCGGCTCTATTGGGCGGGCGGCTCGACGCCCGGTGATGCGCCGCGTGGGCGCGTGGTCTTCAACAAGGTCTGCGCCCAGTGCCACACGCTCTTCGACAGCGGCGGTCACGTCGGCCCCGACATCACGGGGGCAAACCGGAGCGATCTCTCCTATCTGCTCCAGAACATCCTGTTCCCGAACGCCGTCATCCCGAACGAGTACCGGGCGACCACGGTGGAAACGAAGGACGACCGGGTCATCACGGGCATCGTTAAGGAACAGAATGCCACGTCGCTCTCCATCCAGACGGCGAACGAACTGGTGACGATCCCCCGCGCCGAGGTGAAGTCCACCAGTCTCAGTGAAATGTCGCTGATGCCGGAAGGGCTCATCACCCAGCTCAAGGACAGCGAACTGCGCGACCTGCTTTACTACCTCAGCCGACCGGGGCAGGTGGCCCTGCCGCAGTGAGCGCCGTTTAATCGCAACTCATGAAACGGCGCCACCGCCTCCTCTTGATCCTGGTGCCCGTTTTGGCCGTACTCGCCGGGGCAGCCGTGTGGTGGGCGCTCACCCCTCGCGAACCTGCCTACGGGGGCAAATCGTTGTTGCGCTGGATCGCGGAGATCAAGGCCGGTCCCTCCGCCAACCCGCCTCGTTTCGCTCCCTCCCCAGCCGAAGCGGAGGCTGTCAAGGCGATGGGCCTGAACGCCATTCCCGGGCTGCTGGAATCGGTTCGGGATCGAGACTATGAGCCTTGGTGGTCGGCGACCTATCGCCATTGCTATCTTCATCTGCCTCCCGGCCTGAGTGGAGTCCTGCCGGCGCCGGCGCGTCTGAATCCTGAAGGAGAATGGGTCTTTCGGTGTTTTGTCGCCGAGCGCTGTAACGGCCTCTGGCCTCAAACGAAACCGTTGCTCCTCAGCACGCTCCGGCATCCGCGCTCCGAGGTTCGGAGCACTGCCATCTGGGCTTTGAGTTGGCAGACCAACCTTCCGGCTGAAGTCTTTCAGGCCCTGACCAACCGGCTCCAGGACTCCGATGGGGAAGTACGCATGTATGTGCATGCCGCCATTGCCCACTACGGCGCGGCGGCCAGCAATGCGTTGCCAGCGATTGTGGACAACCTGCTTTCCCGCAACCGCCCGGCCGGGTTCAACCCTTCTGAGCGTGAGCGGGCGGCTGGTGCCGACGCCTTGGGCCGCATGGGGCCTGCGGCAGCTGCGGCGGTGCCCGTGTTGCAGGCGGGGGCTGCCCAACGGACGTCTTCATATTATCGTATATCTTCTGCCATCGCCCTGTGGCGGATACGGCATCATGCGCCCGATGCGCTGCCGGTCTTGATTGAGGACTTCGAGAAAGTCCCCGACGTGATGCCGATGATACTTGCCTGCTTGGGCGAGATGGGGCCGGAGGCTGCCGAAGCCGTGCCGCGCATCGTCCGGTTTCTGGATTCGACACCGGACCCGAATGTCTTCGGTTTCGGTGCGGTTCTCAACCGGCAGGTCGCTTTGGAAGCCTTGCGGAAGATTGCTCCGGACGTCGCGGCCAAGTGGGAACGCGAGGGCGAGAATAAGGAGCCGTGAGAAACCTGCCTGCCCAAGTTAAAGGATGAAACGGTACTACCGCCTCCTGCTGATCCTGTTGCCTGTCCTGGCCGGAGCGGCCGTGTGGTGGACGCTCGCCTCACGCGAACCGGCCTACCAGGGCAAGCCGTTGTCCCGGTGGATCGCGGAGATCAAAGCCGGTGACCCTAACAATCCGTCCCGTTTCGATTGTTCCCCGGCCCAGCGCGAGGCCATCCAAGCGATGGGTTTGGAGGCGCTTCCGGCACTGCTGGAGGCGGTCCGGCCCATGAAATATGAGTCCTGGGGGATGGCGGCCTACCGTCGCTGTTTTTTAAGTCTGCCTTTCGCCATGAGACGGCACCTCCCCCTCCCAGCACCGCAGGATATCGAGCGGAAAATGGCTTTTCGTTATCAGGTTGTCGAGGACGCCCGACGATTGCGTCCGCAGTCTGAACCCCTGCTGATCGCGACGCTCGGTCATTCGCGCCCGGAAGTACGGGCGGCGGCGGCTGAGGCTTTGGGAGGGTTGACCAACAGCTCGCCGACCGTGTTTTCGGCCCTGACCAACCACCTTCGTGATCCGAATGTTCAAGTGCGCCTCTATGTGGTCGAGGCCATTTCCTGTTTTGGGCCGGCGGCCAGCAATGCCGTGCCGGCGATTGCGGAGAACATTCGTCTCGACGGCCCCCAAGACCGCTCGGCGGGGTACACTGCCGAACGTGAGTGGGCCGCCATGGCGTTGGGCAAGATCGGTTCGGGAGCGGTCGTGGCGGTCCCCGTGTTGCAGGAAGGGGCCGGTCAATCGACCAACGCCTATTTCCGCGTCACGTCCGCCATCGCCCTGTGGCACATCCGGCATCAGCCGGCGGATGCTTTGCCGGCGTTGCTGCAGGCATGGGCAGTTTTCGACCCGCACATGAAGGGGATGATCCTAAATTGCTTTGGCGAGATGGGCCCCGGGGCGGCCCCTGCCATCCCGCTCCTCGCAGCCTTCCTGGATTCGCCAGCCAATCGGGCCGATCCCAATGACAGCTACAACCGGTCATTGGCACTGGATGCCTTGCGGAAGATCGCTCCGAATGTGGCGGAAAAGCGGGAACGTGAAGCTGAGGGGAAAAAGCCGTAAAAGGGGCCGAGCCTCGGGAACGGCAGGCAGGGAGAATAATGAGCCTCGTCACCTCGTCTCCTATCACCGCCGCAGGTCAGATTCCTGCCTCGAACGGCGACTGGGCCACGGATTATCGGGCCTCTTCCGTTCCGCGCTCCGCGTTCCCCGCTCCGCGCTCAAGGGGGCTCACGGCTTCGCCGGCTGAGGATCCTTCTCGGCCAGGTTGCGTTCCAGCCGCTGCTTCACCTGGGCGTACATGGTGTTCGTGACCGAGGTGAGATTCGTCCGCGCTTCCGCGAAGCGCCCGACCCGGATATTCCAACGGGCGAAGTGCAGATACACGCCTTCCCGTTCCACGCCGTCACCAGCGATGCTGAAGGCATTGGTCCAGGAGGCGAGGGCCTGGTCGGCGAGATGCAGTTCCGCCGCGCGCGCCTCCTCGGGCGTCTTCGTGGAGGGCGGCTTGATGCCGTAGTAGGTCTGCGCCACGTCCGAGGCGAGGGGGAAATTCTTCGGATCCAGCTTCAGCGCGCGATCGTAGAGCGCCAGCGCGCGGGCGAAAACCTCCTGCTCATCGCATTTGAAGTAGTTCGTGGCGTCCTTGCGGAAGAGGAAGACCAGCGTGCCGAAGTTGTGCAGGTAGAGCGGCTCGTCGGGCTTGAGCCGGATCGCCTCGTCGTAATAGGGGAACGCCTTTTCGACCGGGCCGATGTGCGCGTAGATGTTCGCAAGGTTGTTCCAGGCGGCGGGGTCTTTTGGATCCAGTTCCCGTGCCTTCTCGTAGCGTTCGATGGCGTCTTTCTCATCCCCGGTGTCGTGCAGAAAACTGGCATAGGCCATCCATCCCCGGGCGTGCTTCGGATGGCGCTGGATGAAATCCTCGTAGCCCTCGCGGACCGGCTTGAACTTCTCATCCAGCCGGGCACGCAGGGTGAGCTGCGTGGGGGCGAGCAGCGGATCTGGCGGTTGGTCGGCCTCGGCGATCAGTTTTTCGGCGGCTTCCTGGGCGGCGTCATCGGCGACCAGCAGCTTTTGGAGTTCCTGCTCTACCGGGTCATTGGTGTTCGGCACCGAGGCTGTGATGCCCGTCGGCGGCACGACCGGATTGCCCGGGGCGGCCGTCAGATTCATGGCCAGCAGCACCGCCAGGGCGCCAACGAGGAGATCGCTCACGCGGCGATCCTAGCAGACTGCGCCGGGGTAACAAGGAGCCGTCCGCCCGAGACGGATGCTTTGAACGGGAACCGGCGCAACCGGTCAGATCCCATGTCCGTCACAGTTGTAGCCATCCCGCCAGGAGGTGGGAATGGCCAACGCAGTCAACACACACGTTCGTATAATGAAGACCATCGTCCGTTCACTCTGCATCGCCGGCCTCCTGCTCGGCGGTGCCAACTTCCTACGCGCCGAGGACAAGGCCCCCGCCCCGGATGCGCCCAAGAAACAGCAGGCCGAGGCGCTCACGCCGGAACAGCGCGAAGCCAAGCGCAAGGCGGCGCAGGCCAAGTCTGACGCCCAGCTCAGGGAACTCCGCGAGAAGAAGGCCGCCGGCAAACTGACCGAGGCGGAAACCAAGAAGCTGGCCCACCTCGAGAAGCGCGCCAAGGCCCAGGAAAAGAAGGCAGCGCAGGCCGAGCCCGAGCACAAGGCAGAAACCAAGTAACCGGTCTTCCATCGCCCCTGTCTCAGCCTGTCCACGGTTTGAGCAGCCGCCGCATCCGTTTGCGGCGGCTTTTTTTATGCGGACAGAATGAATTTTAACGCGCTTCATTTTTTTGGAAAATTTCGGCAGGCTATTTACAGGTGAACCCGGAACCTGCTGATGCCGAGATTGTTGCCGCCGTTCGCGGTGGTGACACCGCGCGCTTTGAGGAGCTGATCCGGCGTTACCAGCCCCGGCTGTTTGCCACCGCCCGTCGCTACGCCCGCCGGGAGGACGAGGTTCAGGATATCGTTCAGGAGACCTTCCTGAAGGCTTTCTCCAAGCTCGATACGTGGCGGGCCGATGCGCCGTTTGAGCACTGGCTGATGCGGACGGCAGTCCACACCTGCTACGATTTTTTGCGCCGCCATCAGCGAAATCGCGAACATAACTCGACGGACCTCTCCAACGAGGAGTCCGATTGGCTGAACCAGTACGCGGCCTCCCCCGAGAGCACCGAAAACGATGCCGAGGCGGCCCGTTCCCTGGTGCGCAAGGTCCTGGAAAAGATGTCACCTGCCGGCCGCCTCATCATCACCCTGTTGGAGATTGAGGACCGCAGTGTGCGTGAGATTTCTGAACTGACCGGTTGGTCGGGTCCCCTAGTAAAAGTCCGCGCTTTTCGTGCGAGGGCCGAAATGAAAAAAATACTACAACGGATGCATCCGGAGAAGTATGTGTAACCGCCGTCCCCCCCGTCACGTCAGTTTTAACCGGTGATGAACTACGATCAGCTCCAGAAAAGCTTGCTTCAGGCCGCCCGTCAGGATGTGCCTTCGGAGCAGGTGCCGCTGGCCTTTGAACGCCGGATCATGGCGCGTCTGGCCACGGTCCCGAAAGATCTGCTGACGGAGTGGACGGTGGCCTTCTGGCGGTTGGCCCTGCCGAGCCTGGCGGTCGCCGGGGTTGCCTGTGTCATCAACTTCTCCACCCCGACCACGCTGCCAGATGACGGCTCCGTGACGGAGTTTGCCGCTGCGGAACTTGACAGCCTGGTCGTGCCCAGCGGTATGGAGGTTCCCTCCGAATCTTGGTGAAAGCCTGGAAGTTCACTTTTGCCGCGCTGCTGATCTTTGCCGCTGGCGCCATCACGGGTTACACGATCTTCAACATTCAGGCCAAAACCCGCCGTGAGGCCGAGGTGGCCAAGCGGGAGACCCTGCCCCTCATGCTCTGGCAGCGGTTCGAAATGCTTCGCCGCACCGAGCGGCAATTGGAGCTGACCGCTGAGCAACGAACCAAGATTGAGGTCCAGATCAAGGAGAGCCAGGAGCGCTTTCGGAAGCTCTGGGAACCGCTGGCACCCCAGGCCAAGGTTGAACTGGAACAGTTGCGCGAGCGGGTGCTGGCCGAAATGACTTCCGAACAGAAGGCAAAGTTCGAGGAAATGCTGCGCGCACGCATCGGGCGGCGTCCCGGTGAGGGCACCAATGCGCCCATGCCCGGCCTCCGCAATCCGACCAACGCGTCGCCGGTTCAGCCGCCGCCGGGCAACTGAGCCGCCTCGACGCCGGCGCGCAGCAGCATGGCGCGGATTTCTTCCCGGCTGCTGCCCAGCCGGTCCGCCGCCGCGAAGAGCGGGGCCATCTCCACCGGATACCAGTTCTGCCGGGCCGGATTGCACCAGCCGCCCACGTCCACCGGCGTGACCGTTTCCCGGACCGCCTGCAGCAGGGCTTCCCCGCGCAGACCGGAGGTCCGGACCGCTTCCAGAATCCGGTGGAGCCCGGCCGCAAATTCCGGATGCCCGCGCAGCAGGAATCCCGGGGCCAGTTCCGGGCGGTCCAGCCGCCGGGCTGTCTCGCTGAAACTGGCGGCGGCAAAGTAAAGCATCAGCAGCGACTGAAAATCGGCGGGCCGGTCAAAGTGCCGGTGCAGGGTGCCGATCAGCGCGGCGGCGGCGTTCACGTCGGCATCCACCGAGGCGGCGTAGGCGTCCAGATCTTGGCGCGATGGAACCGGATTTTCGGCGAACAGTGCGGCCAACCGTTCCACTCCCAGCAGCGTGAGCGTGAAGCCGGTGGAGAGCAGGGGATCCACAAAGCCCGCTGCGGAAGGCAGCAACGCCCAGCGATCGCCCGCCGCCTGGGTGCTGCGGAAGGTCAGCGCCGGCATGTGGGTGAATTCGCGGGTCGGCGTGGCGTGGGCAAACTGCCGGGCGACCGAGGGCAGGCGGGCCAGCAGGCGGTGCCAGGCGGGTTGGCCTTCGTGCAGCACCAGTTCCTGCGCCAGTTCATCACTGACGGACACGCCGGCGCTGGTGATGCCGTTGTTGAAGCGCAACACCCACATCCAGCCGCCAGGAAAGGCATGATGCAGCGCGGCATCGTCCGGCGGGAACGGCGGCGTTCCTTCGGGCGGGTTCAGGTTCTCCCAGCGCCGCACGCCGGTGAAATGGGAGTACAGCGCCTGCGTGGCGGGATAGCCGGCAAAAGAGCGCTCACCGAGTCCCAACGCTCGGTGCAGGAATCCGCGCGGCCCGCTGGCGTCCACCACGAAGCGCGCGCGGAACTCCACGGGCTCCCCCCGCTGCCGGCCGGCGAGCCGGACGCCGTCATTGCCGAACTCGGCGGCGGTGAGGCTGACCTCGTCGTGATAGACCACGCCTTGGGCAACCGCCTCGCGCTGGAAAAAGTGGTCGAAGTCGGGGCGGAACCAGTGGGTGTCGGAAATCGTATCGTTGGGGCTCGCGGCCACCATCAGTTCATTGGCCCGGTCCGTGCGCGGCGCAAAGGCCCGGTCAAAGTCATGATGGTAAAAAGTGAAGCCGCGCTTCAGGCCGCAACCGATCTCCGGATGCTCCCGCTGCCATGATCCCCATTTCGCGAGCGGGGCCAGGGCGGGGAGCCCGTAACGGTTCGCGAGCCGTTCTAGCAGCAGGTTGGCGAGCGGAGTCGAGGATTCGCCAATGGCAAAGCGGGGATGCCGCCCGCGCTCAAGGAGCACGACCGAGCGGCCCAGCCGTCGCGCAATCATCGCGGTGAGCGAACCGGCAAAGGCGGAGCCGACCACAGCCAGATCGTAGGTCTCGGACACGCGCAAAGATTAGTCAGATGGATGGGCCGAAGCGAAGCCCCTCCTCCGCCGTGGTATCCTGCCCACTCATAATCCTAATCATCATCATAATCTTAATCGCCACTTTCCTCGTGATTACGATGCAGAAAAAGATTCAGATGAAGTGAGGGACACCGCTCCGGCGTCGCTCGGCTTTACGGAAGCCCCTTCCGGCCTCATCCTTGGGACCAATGGACGTCATCAATCTCGACGCGCAACCCGCGTTCATCACGAAGGACAGCTCCGAGATCCGCGAGCTGCTGTCGCACCGCAACTCCGCCATCCGCAACCAGAGCCTGGCCGAGGCCCGGCTGCCGGTGGGCAAGGCGACCGACGAGCATTATCACGCCCGGACGGAAGAGATTTACTACATCACGCACGGCACCGGCCGGATACGGATCGAGGCCGATCTCTTTGAGGTGAAGGCCGGCGACGCCATCGCCATTCCGCCGGGTAAGAAGCACAAGCTCTGGAATACCGGCGACGAGACCCTGCGCCTGCTCTGCTGCTGCGCCCCGGCCTACGAGCATGGCGACACCTTTCTCACTGAGTAGCCTCATGAAGCCCCAATCGGTCCGACTCTTCATCAAGCCCGGCTGCCCCTGGTGCCACGAGGCCATCGACTGGCTGGACGCGCATGGCGTCCGCTACGAGACCCTGAACCTCTTTCTCGACGCCGACGCTCGCCGTGAGATGCGCGAACTCACCGACCAGACCAAGGCCCCTTCCATCGACGTGGATGGCCACATCCTGGCCGATTTCGGTGCCGACGAACTGGAGGAATGGTGGAAGCGGATGGAGTTTGAGTGAGAGACAAGCGCATTGTGGTGTGACATCAGGCTTGTGGCGTCCAGCACCTTGGACCTTGGACGCGGGACCCGGGACCATCCCTGTGCCTCCGTTCACCGGCGCAGAAAAAAGTCGCACGCCCTCCTACGATCTGACAGTTTCAACGGTTCACGCGCGTGGAGCGCCGGCCGCGAAGCGGTTTCAACTCCCCGCGTGACCTGAAGCACGTTCCGTTTACCGATGAGCAAGAAATCCGCTCCTGTTGCTGCCGCCCCGGCCCCGAAGCTCAAGCTCGGGCTGCCGAAGGGCTCCTTGCAGGATGCCACCTTGGAGAAGATGGCCAAGGCCGGCTGGAACATCACCGTGTCCAGCCGCAGCTACGAACCCTACGTGGACGACTCCGAGCTGCAGATCCGCCTGATCCGGGCGCAGGAAATCAGCCGTTATGTGGAGCTGGGCTATCTGGATGCCGGCATCACCGGCCTCGACTGGATTCAGGAAAACCACAGCAAGGTGCATGAGGTGGGTGAGTTTCTGTTCAGCAAGTCCACCCGCCAGCCCACGCGCTGGGTGCTCGCGGTGCCCGAAGAGTCTTCCATCCAGTCCGTGAAGGACCTGGAAGGCAAGCGGGTCGCGACGGAGGTCGTGGGCCTGACCAAGCGCTGGCTGAAGAAGAACGGCGTGAAGGCCGAAGTGGAATTTTCGTGGGGCGCAACCGAGGTGAAGGCCCGTGAGCTGGTCGATGCCATCGTCGAAGTCACCGAGACCGGCTCCTCGCTGCGCGCCAACAAGCTCCGTATCGTGGAGACGCTCCTGGTGTCCACTCCGCGCCTGATCGCCAACCACACGGCATGGACGGATGCGTGGAAACGGCAGAAGATCGAGACCCTGGCACTGCTGCTCCGGGGGGCCATCGAGGCCGAGGCGAAGGTGGGCCTCAAGATGAACATTCGTGAAAGCGATTTGCCAAAGCTGTTGCAATCGCTCCCGGCATTGCGTAATCCCACGGTGTCCAGTTTGAGTCTTGCCGGCTGGGTTGCCGTGGAAACGATCATTGACGAGTCCGTCGTCCGTGAATTTATCCCTCAATTGAAGGCAGCCGGTGCCGAAGGAATAATCGAGTATCCCCTGAACAAGGTGGTTTACTGACTCAACAACAGTTTGGTTAGTCGAAGAAAAACAGAATATGGGTTCACTTAAGAAGCGTCGTAAAGCGAAGATCAACAAGCACAAGCGGAGGAAGAAGCTCCGTAAGAATCGCCATAAGAAGCGTACTTGGGGCCGCTAGTCCGGCTTCGCCCACACGCCTTCCGGGCGTCACGATGCTTATCCAGCGCGGCTCCGTTTCGTCGGGGCCGCGTTGTCTTTTCCCTGTCCGTCCCAATCTCATGCAGCTCGCCCACATAGCCTCGGTTGTGCTGCTGGGCGGAGCTTTGGCGGCATTCTCTGCGGGCTGCGCCAGCAAGGGCGGAGCGAAAGGCTCCGCGTCAGCACCTGCTTCTTCCGCCTCAGCAAAACCATCGTCGCCAGACCGGCCTACGGTTTCCGATGCGGAAGTGGAGCGCCTGGTCCGGGCGCATGCCTCCTATGCCGCCGGCCTGGTCGCCCAGGACAACAATACTGACGACCAGGGCCTGGAGTATTTCGCCAAGTCCGTCGCGGCCGATCCCGGCAATGAGCAGCTTGCGTTGGAGGTGGCGCGACGCTACCTCGAACGCAAACAGGGCGAGAAGGCGGTGATCGTGCTGAAGCGCACGGTGGCGCAGCCCGGTTCCACCGGGGCCTCCAAGTCGTTTCTGGCCCTCACGTATTACCAGCTCGGCCGCAAGGACGAGGCGATCGCGGCCTACCGTGAGGCGCTCAAGGTCCTGCCGGCCTCGCTGACGAGTTCGCAGGCGCTGGCCCAGCTGCTGGCCGATCAGAAACAGCCGGAGGAAGCCCTGAAAGTCCTGCGCGAGGCCGGCAAGCAGCCCGTGGACAATGCCGCCTATTGGGTCGATCTCGCCTTATCCTTCGGACGTCTCGGCGCCCGCGAGCCGAAGCTCCGGGACAAAATCAAGCCGGACGTTCTCGCCGCCCTCGACAAGGCCGCCGCGCTGAAGCCGGATGAACCCGTCCTGCTGCAAAAGATGGGTGAGAGCTATGAGACGCTGGGGGAGGTCGCCAAGGCCGAGACAATCTACAAGGAACTGCGGGAACGCTTCCCCAAAAGCGCGCTGACGGCGGCCATGCTGGCCGACCTGTACCTGAAACAGGGACGGCCCAAGGAGGCCCGAGATCGGAAGAGCGTCGTGTAGGGAAAGAGTGT
>CAIXUG010000063.1 GCA_903922605.1 uncultured Verrucomicrobiota bacterium | reverse complement strand
GGCCTATTTTGACCGGCTGGCGGCGGACGGGAAAATTTGCGGTGGGGCGAGCGTCCGCGCGAGCCGTGGCCGCCCGCGCCATATCCCGCTCCGGCTCGCGAGGACGCTCGCCCCACCAACTCCCCGATATCACGGCTGTCCATGATGAAACGATGTGACCTGATCCCCGGACGGCTGAATTTTCTGTTCGCCGTTCGGTGTCACCGCCGCTATTCCCGGCGCGTCTCGCTCTCCCTGTGAACCTGCCCAACAAGCTGACCGTCTCGCGGATGGTGCTCACCGTGCTTTTTCTGGCGGTGATGTTCACGGGCTTTCGCGGGTACGAGTCCGTGGCGGTGATCCTGATGTGGCTGGCGGCGATCACGGACTATCTGGATGGCAGCATCGCCCGGCGGCGTGGGCTGATCACGAACTTCGGCATCCTCATGGATCCGCTGGCGGACAAGATTCTCACCTGCTCGGCGTTCATCGCCTTCATCGAGCCCCGGCTGATCGAGCCGTGGGTGGTGATCATCATAGTCGCGCGCGAACTGGCCATCACCGGGCTGCGCCTGCTGGCCGCCTCCCAGAACGTCATTCTCGCGGCCGAGCGCTTCGGCAAGCACAAGACCGCCTGGCAGCTCACGACCATCATCTCGATTCTGACCATGCTGAGTTACACGCAATGGGGCGTGGCGGGGGAATTCGTCTTTGGCTGGCACCTCTTTGGCATCCCCTGGATCGTGCGTTTCGCGGAACTGGCCAAGTGGATCACGGTGGCGCTGACGCTCTTCAGCGGCAGCATCTATCTGTGGCGCAACCGGGCATTGTATCTGTCGGACATGTGAGGCAGGTTCGGCAGCGTGGAAAGCGGCGGAGCCATTTTTGCGCTGATCGGAGGCACAGAGATCATGTGGATCACGGCTGTCGTCCTTGCCCTGTTCGGCGCGAGGAAAGGGCCGGAACTGACCTACGGGGTAAGGATGGGCTGCCGGGATTTCCGCTTCAGCTGGGACGAGTTGGTGAAGGAGATGAAGGCATGCTTTCAAAGCCGCGAATCGGATTACGTGGCCGAGGCGCTAACCCCCGACAACCAAACCGCCGAATTCTTGCAGCCGAAGGAAGCGGACTAAGAAGATAACGAAGTGAAGTCCAAGCTCATCGTGTGGGTGGCCCAGGGATTCGGCATCGGCCGTATCCCGTTCGCGCCTGGGACGTGGGGCTCGGTGATGGGCGTGGTGTGGTCGGTGCTGTTGGTGGTCATGTTTCCGCCCGGCGCGGTGTGGCTCCTGATGGTGCTAAGCGTGCCTGTGGCCGTCTGGTTTTGCGGCCGCGCGGAACAGATCCTCGGTCAGAAAGATCCCGGATCCATCGTATTGGATGAGATTGTCGCCCTGCCGGTTGTCTATGCCGGAATTTGGGCACTTGCCGTCTGGATATCGGCCTCTTTGGAATTTATGCCCTGGCGGAAAGTCCGCTTTGCAGGGACCGAGATCCCGGAGATAACCGGCATCCCCAACACCTGGCCGGTCCTGTTCGCAGGCTTTCTTCTCTTTCGCCTCTTCGACATCTGGAAGCCGTGGCCGGTGCGGCCGTTGCAAAATCTTCCCGGTGGCTGGGGCGTGGTGGTTGATGACCTCGCGGCCGCGATCCTCGCGAATCTGAGCCTGCTCGTGGGCACCTTCGCGTGGTTCCGGCTGCAAGGGCCTTTCTGAGCGCTGGCCGGCGATCAAACCCGTCCGGGCAATTCCTCCAGAATCTGGTGCTCCTCGCGTTTCCAAGACTCTGCCATGCAGCAGGTGGCAAGCTCACTGGCCCGTTGTAGCAGGGGGAGGCAGCGATGGAGGGCGGCCTTCAGTTCCTCGGGTTTCACTGGTTTCGCGACATAGTCGTCCATCCCGGCCTCCAGGCAGGTTTCGCGGGCGCCCTGCATGGCATTGGCGGTGAGCGCGATGACGGGAATTTCACGTGAGGCCTCGGCGCGCTGACGGATCTGGCGGGTCGCCTCGTAGCCGTCCAGTTCGGGCATGTGGCAGTCCATCAGGATCATGTCATAGGGTTGGCGGTCCAGCGCGGTGAGGACTTCCAGTCCGTTGGCCACTAGGTCGCATTTGCATCCGATTTTCTTCAGCAGCGCCCGGATGAATTTCTGGTTCACCACGTTGTCCTCGGCAACCAGCACGCGCAGGGAAGACAGCCGGGCGTCGATGGAATCGTCGGCGACCGGCCGGGTGCTGGTGATGCCGGCGGTGGGCGCTGCCGGCGAGCCGTTGAGGATCCGAAGTAGGGTCTGTTGGAGCGCGGCTTGTTTGACCGGCTTGACCAGGCTGCACACCACTCCGAGGTTGCGCAGGCAGGCAGGATCGAGGCGGTCGTTGACGGTCGCCAGCATGACCGCCGGCACCGCGCCGCATGTGGCGTCAGCCTGCAGGTGACCGGCGAGTTCGAAGCCGTCCAGGCCTGGCATCTGGCGGTCGATGAGGGCGAGGTCGAACCGCTGCCCCCGCAGGACGGCCGCCCGCAGTTCGGCAATCGCCTCGAAGCCGTTTGACACCACGGTCGGGGCTGAAAACCCGCAGTCGATCACCAGCTGCCGGAGCACCTCACGGCTGGTCGCCTGGTCATCCACCAGCAGGATCCGCCGGCTCCCAAAAGCGAGCTGGTTGGCCCGGAACTGGGAGATGATTTCCTCATCCTTAGCAGAACGATAGTCCAGCCGAACGGTGAACCAGAAGGTAGAGCCCCCGCGGGCTGCTTCCTCGACGCCAATGCTCCCGCTCATGAGTTCCACCAGCCGCCGGCTGATGGCCAGCCCAAGGCCGGTGCCACCAAAACGGCGCGTGGATGAGGCGTCCGCCTGGACGAATGGCTGGAACAGGGAATCCCGGACCTTTGGCGCGATGCCGATGCCGGTGTCGCGCACCTGAAAATGAAGCTCGGCCGCACCATCCCGGACCTCCCGGCAGGCGACTTCCACCGCAATTTCGCCCTGGGCGGTAAATTTGATGGCATTGCCCACGAGGTTCAGGAGCACCTGGCGCAGGCGGCCGGGGTCGCCCTGCAGCCGGCAGGGCACGTCGTGATGGATGAGCAGGGTGAGTTCCAGCTGCTTCTCGCAGGCCTTGGGCGCCAGCAGTTCGACCGCGTCCTCGACCGTCTCCCGCAGATCGAAGTCCAGATGCTCCAGCACCAGCTTTTCGGCCTCGGTTTTGGAGAAATCCAGAATGTCGTTGATGATCGTCAGCAGGGCTTCCCCGCTGCTGTGGACCGAACGCACGTACTCGCGTTGCTCGGGAGTCAGGGGCGTGTCCAGCAGCAGGCCGTTCATGCCCAGAATGCCATTCATGGGCGTGCGGATCTCGTGGCTCATGGTGGCCAGGAACCGTGACTTCATCCGGTTCGATTCGAGGGCCATGTCCCGGGCGGCGGCGAGTTCCTCGTTGCTCCGGTTCAGCTGGTCGGTGATGGCCAGGAGTTCGAGCCGCTGCTGCTTCTCGATCTCCTGCTGCCGGAGCAGGCTTTCATATTTCGACTCCAGCACCCGGTTCTGCAACCCGACAATCGCCTCGATGGGGATGAGGCCGAGCGGCTCGCCCTGGGCACCCACCACG
This sequence comes from uncultured Verrucomicrobiota bacterium, assembly GCA_903922605.1. Lineage (GTDB taxonomy): Bacteria > Verrucomicrobiota > Verrucomicrobiia > Limisphaerales > UBA9464 > CAIVQB01. The sequence goes on along the minus strand of CAIXUG010000063.1, from coordinate 474 downwards.
GCCACGTCCTCATGAAAGGCCTTTCCGGAGCGGGCCAGGGCTTCGCGAAAGAGCACCCGCAGGGGCGTGTTCCGCTGCACCAGCACGGGGTGCGAGACCAGACAGCAGGTAATGGGGCGACGGCCAAAGAGCGAAAAGCCGAAACGGCCCCCCAGTTTCGCATTCAGATCGGCCCGGCTGCAGATGCCGATCAGCCGCCCCTGATCCACCACCCCGATATAATCGATGGCCTTGATGCAGAAGTCTTGATGAACCGATTCGCAAGGTGTCTGTGCGTCCACCTGATCCCGCCGGGCGATCAGCCGCGCCAGATCCATTTCCTCGGCATATCCGGGCAGGGTCGCGTCAGTTGGCTCACTCATCGTTGCCGGAATATATCGGCGCGCGCCACATTTTCTCCGGTGACGTTTCGGAAAAGAAAGCCCCCGACGGAGCGCCGGTCTCCGACCCGGCGTGAAGGCGTCTGTCATTCCG
>CAIXUG010000062.1 GCA_903922605.1 uncultured Verrucomicrobiota bacterium | reverse complement strand
ATCTCACGACACGAGCTGACGACAGCCATGCAGCACCTGTGCAAACTGGTATTGCTACCTCGTCACCCTTTCAGGCTTCTACTATTTGCATGTCAAGGCCAGGTAAGGTTCTTCGCGTTGCATCGAATTAAGCCACATACTCCACCGCTTGTGCAGGCCCCCGTCAATTTCTTTGAGTTTTAATCTTGCGACCGTACTTCCCAGGCGGCGCACTTATCGTGTTAACTTCGCCACGAGCGGGGTTAATTCCACTCACAGCAAGTGCGCACCGTTTACAGCCAAGACTACCGGGGTATCTAATCCCGTTTGCTACCTTGGCTTTCGTGCCTCAGCGTCAGATGCCGTCCAGAGATTCGCTTTCGCCACTGGTGTTCCTCTCGATATCTACGCATTTCACTGCTACACCGAGAATTCCAATCTCCTCTCCGGCCCTCTAGTCAGATAGTATATGAAGCATTTTCCAAGTTAAGCTTGGAGCTTTCACTTCACACTTATCCAACCGCCTACGCACCCTTTACGCCCAGTAAATCCGAACAACGCTTGGGACCTCTGTATTACCGCGGCTGCTGGCACAGAGTTAGCCGTCCCTTCCTCTTCTGCTACTATCAATGTTCCCGCTGTTAACAGGAACACATTGTTCACAAATGACAGGGGTTTACGGGCCGAAGCCATTCATCCCCCACGCGGCGTCGCTCCATCAGGGTTTCCCCCATTGTGAAAAATTCTCGACTGCTGCCACCCGTAGGTGTCTGGACCGTGTCTCAGTTCCAGTGTGACTGGTCGTCCTCTCAGACCAGTTACCCGTCTTAGCCTTGGTGAGCCATTACCTCGCCAACTAGCTGATAGGCCGCGGGCTTATCATAAAGCGCCAGGTCTTGCGATCCCAGCTTTTAGCTTCCACAAATGCTTGCGGAAGATGTTATTCGGCATTAGCTCGCCTTTCAGCGAGTTATTCCCAACTTCATGGCAAATTACCCACGTGTTACACACCCTTGCGCCACTCCACTTGGAAAATATTGCTACTTCCCAAATGGCGTACGACTTGCATGTCTTATCCACGCCGCCAGCGTTCGTTCTGAGCCAGAATCAAACTCTCCGTTAAAAACTAACGTTTTAGCCATCATTGCTGATGGCTATTGGCCATTATAATCGCACAATCAAATTTTCAATGAACCACTAGACGACAGTTTCACAGGCAACTTTGTTTCGAACAAGTTGCTTGTTCCAACCGCCGTTTACTGACGACGGAGAGAACTTACCTCAAAGTTTCGGAGTGACAATACCTTTTTGAAAAAAAATTAGAAATGCCCCCGCTCTGGGCTCCTAGTGGTTCCCCCCATCCGATACTTAACTTGCTTATGGAGAATTATTTACGTTATCCGTTGAAAGCTGCTTTTTGCCGACCTTTTTTCCTAATTTCTCTGACACTTCGGCCCCGGATTACGGATCTTTTCCCGGAGCGTTTTTGGCCCGATTGGCCTTTCGTTTTCACAACCCCCTTCTGCAGTTTGTCAGGCCTTTTTTGCCGGTTTCCTCAGTGATTTTCCGGAAACGTTCCCCTTCCGAACAAGCTTCCGCCGCCTGATCGATCGTGCTCGACCGGGCCTTTCGAAGAAATTGAGCCCTACCTCCAATGTTAGGCGCACCTGTTCCAAGCCAGCTGCGAAGGCACATTTTCGTCATAAACCACTCAAACGTGGGCAAATCCGCTGTTTTGCCCTTCGTTGTTCATTCGTACTCATGGTTCGACATGGGCCGTATCGGGTACTCAGGGAATTCTTTCTGACGGCCCATTCGCTCAGCGGCTTCTCACCGCAGCCAGACATGGCCTGAGCCGAGCTCGCCCTGATTCCGGATGCCAACGCACTTCCTCGGGATTGTTACCAATCTCAGTTCAAATTCAGCGGAAGCAGCAATCTATTGGCTTACGCTTTGACCGTCGGCTTGCCCCCTTCCATAGGGCGCTCAGACCAGTCTTCGTCGGTACGTCTTACCGCTGGTAACAGGCACATCTCGTGTTGCTTCAACTTGGCACCGCAACCATGCTGGGCGCATGAAGAAGTTCGCTTCGGTTGTTGCCCTTGGATTGGTCGTCGCGGGTTGTGCGCCCAGCTATGTAAACCTCACGCCACACACCGTTCCGCCCGTGACCGGCAGCGTGTATCCCTTTGAAGTGCAATGGACTTCGCCGCGCCGGGGCGCCAACAATGCCAACGTCGAGGCAAGTGTGGTGATCGGCACCAACTTCTTCCCCATGACCCGCGTTCCCAACACGGCGAACCGTTGGGAGGCGCGCATCCCGTTGCCGCCCGGACGGAGCACGGTGAACTACTACTACAAGTTCGACTACGAATACCCCGGCCTGCCGAAGCGCATTGAGTCGAGCGACCGCTCGATGGAGTACATGATCAGCGTGCCAGCCCAATAATCGGGCTGTTTTCAGCGAACTTTTACAGATTTTGCCATCCCATCCGTCGCTGAACTGATTTCGGGAACGCGACCCAGATTGGAACCAAATCCCTTTGCGCGATGATCTGCGTCATCTTCAACCCTACTGCGCGGGGCGATAAGGCGAAGACGTTCCGTACGCGACTGGCTGAGTTGCAAGGGGTTGAGTTTCGTCCCACCACCGGTCCCGGCACGGCGCCCGCAATGGCCGCCGCTGCCGTCGAGGACGGTGCCACGACCGTGGTTGCCGCCGGTGGAGACGGAACGGTCAATGAAGTTCTGAACGGCCTAGCTGCTTCACCAGAAAGGCTTATTAAAGCCCGGCTAGCTGTGCTGCCACTGGGCACGGTCAATGTTTTTGCCAAGGAACTCCGTATTCCGACCCGGTTTGAGGAGGCTTGGCGGGTTATTCAAGCCGGTCACGAACGGATCATCGACCTGCCCTACGCCGATTGGCCGGCAGATCCCTCGGGCCGCCGTTATTTTGCGCAAATGGCGGGTGCCGGCATCGATTCCCGCGCCTTGAGTCTGGTGAATTGGGAGCTGAAGAAGAAAGCGGGCATCCTCGCCTACGTGTGGGCCAGCATGCAGGCCCTGCGGGGGCCTCGGCCGCAGGTCACCGTCGAAGCGGCCGGATGCAGCGCCACCGGCCAGCTCGTCCTGATCGGAAACGGACGCTTTTATGGTGGACGCTATCCTGTGTTTCCCCAGGCCCAGCTGGATGACGGCCAGCTCGATGTCACGGTGTTTCCACACGTGAACTGGCTCACCATCACGCGCGTTTTTCTGTCCTTGCAGGGGAATCGCCTCGCCAGCTCGCCGGATGCGGTCTGCTTTCAGTCAAAAGCGGTCACGATGTCCGCCACGGACGGCACACCGTGGCATGTGGAAGGCGACAATATCGGGCTGTTGCCCACGCGTTTTTCCATCTTGCAGCGGGCGCTGCGGGTGGTGGTGCCCCGCTAAATTCGGCGCGCAAGCCTCCCGAAGCGCGTTCCGCTCTTCCCTTCGGCAGCAGCTTTGGTCAGCCTGTGCGGGTGAGTTACGCCCTGCTCCAGACCTCACTGACGCCGCCATCCCTGGAAGCGCTGGAACGCGCCTTCAGCAGCGGGCGCGGCCTTACGCCGGCCGACGCGCGGTTCGTGGCCGGAGATGCGTTTGGCATGCTCGCGCGCGACCTCAGCGAGGAAGATGCGCTTTTCCTTCAGGGAACGCTGAGCGCGGAAGGCATCGAGGTCGAAGTGGTGCCAGAAACCGACATTCCAAAACTGCCCGATCCACGGATGTTTCGCCTCGCGCAATCCACCGACGAGGCGTTCGTCATCTACGATGCGCTGGATCGTCCGACCTCGATTCCCTGGGCTTCGATTCGCCTGATTGCGGCGGGATACGACCAGAAGGAAATCAAGCTGGAGCTGATCCTGGGCGACTGCGAAGGCCGGCTCGCAACCTCCGTGGACAAACTGCATTTCAATCGCATGCCACAGTACCGCGATCCGCGTGATCCGAAGAACATCGGCGCGAGTTTTGTCTATTTTGTGCGCGACTTGGAGGCCCACGCCCCGCAGGCGCTGCGCAACCGTGCGGCCGCCTTCCTGACTGCCGACGAACTGACCGGCGACATCACCGAAGGCATCACCTATCCGCGCCCCGGTGCCTATCTCGAAGAGATGCTCTGGCTGCTGTGGCGGGCGAGGAAAAGCTGAGGGGGGATTTCGAGTGGCGAGTTTCGAATTTCGAATCAAAAGGCGCGTGGCAAGGCTCGTAACTCGCAGTTCGAAACTCGGCATTCGAAATTTGCCTCAACCCGGAGGCCAGCACAGTGGCCGTCCGCCCACGATGTGGCAGTGCAGGTGCGGCACCGTTTCCCCGCCATCGCGCCCGTTGTTGATCACGAGGCGGTAACCGGTTTCGCCCAATCCTGCGGCGCGGGCGACTTCGGCCGCCTTCAACAGCAGATGGCCCAGCAGCGCAGCATCGGCAGCTTGCGCTTCGCTGACCCGGGCGATGTGCCGCTTGGGGACGATGAGGATGTGGGTCGGCGCCTGGGGCTTGATGTCACGGAAGGCGAGCACCTGATCGTCCTCGTAAACGATGTCGGCGGGAATCTGCCGGGCGATGATTTTCTCGAACAGAGTCATGGGTGGATGATAGCCAGTCCTTGGTGCTGAGGATAGCAGGAAGGGCCGGTTTTACCCCGGCAAAGGGCCCCGAGACCGATCAAACCTCAAGCGCCCCGTGAACGGGCAACCAACTGAAGCACTACCCCGGCGCTCCCCAAACAAAGCAACGCCACGGCGAACCAACCCGCTCGCTTCCAACCACGCTGCACCGTGGGTGACCAATAGCCGGCCCGTCGCCCGATGAAATGGAGCACCCAGCCCCAGGCGACGAAAATAATCATACCACAGAGCAGAGTTACGCTACTCACCAGTGGGTTGGCTCCGGTTTGTTCCCAGTGCGCCATCAGCTGGGCAAAAGCGACCACGCAGCCATAGGAGAGCAACGCTCCCATGATCGCCTTGGGCCAAGAGAGGAGTCTGGCGGTGCCGAAAGCCACAAAAACACCGCTGGGAAAGAAGAGGGCCGCAAGGGCCCAACCCCATGTGGGCAACGGGCGTGGCTGCCGGTCGATCATAAGCCGTCGCCGATTTATCGCACCACCAGCGCCGTGTGGGCCGAGGCGGGCTCCAACTCAAACCAGCGCCGCAGAGATTCCACAATCCAGGCCTCCATGCGATCGCAGGTGGGGCACCAGTGCTTGCGCCCGGCCAACTGCTTCACGCAGCTGCGGAGGCCCCGAAACTCGACAGCTTTGGGCGAATCCGCGAGCTGTTCGCGCAGGGTTTCGCGGAGCCGTTGGAAAAATTCCAGTTCGCCCAGCTTGCCCGAACCGCAGGCCAGTGTCCGCAAATCGGCGACGCGCACCGGATCGCTCAGCTTCACCTCGGTGACCTCGGCGGTGAAACCAAGGCCGTTGAGCACACGGGCAAGCGCCTGTGCAAATTCACCGACCGTCACGGTCGTACGGCCAAGCTCCTCGCGGAAATAGTGCAACACTCCGGCGGCCACGTGACGCAGCACCTCGTCGTCCACGAGATCCGCGGCTCCCCCGATGAATTCCAGCGTGAGCTGGTCAGCCGTCCAAGGGAGATATCCCCCACCGGGCTGTTCGACCAAAAGGCAGTCTTCGCGTAACTGGATCATGGTTTTTCCTTTGTTTCGGGTTCGTCGTAGCCATCGGGCAGCAGCGCCATTTGGCGCTTGTCCGATGGCGGCAAGGTGGCGAGGCGGTGAACTTCTTCCACAAATTCACCCACTTCCTGAAATTCCCGGTAGATGCTGGCAAACCGCACGTAGGCCACGGCATCCAGGCCGCGCAGCTCACGCATCACCCGCTCGCCCAGATCCTTGCTCGGCACTTCGCGCTCATGGCCGTCGGTGATCTCGTCGGTGATGCGCTCGGCGGCGTCGGCGATGGCCTGCTCGGATACGGGGCGCTTCTGGCAGGCCCGTTTGAGGCTGGCAGTGAGCTTTTCCTTGGAGAACAGCTCACGGCGGGCATCCCGCTTCACCACAAAGAGTTCCTCGTGCTCGATCTCCTCGTAGGTGGTGAACCGGTGCTGGCACTTCAAACACTCACGGCGACGTCGGATGACCGAGCCCTCTTTCGAGGCGCGGGAATCAATGACCTTGTCGTCCTGCCCACCGCACTTCGGACACCGCATAGTTTTTGCGCCTCAATACAACCGGCTGAGGCTGGGTTGAACTAACCCACAACTAATGGTGGCGTCAAAAAGTTTCCCCAGAAAGTTGTTGGTAGGATGGCGCGCTACGCCCTCCCGTCGTTGAGCGATGCGTCAGGTCGACGGAACGAACGCCTGCGGTACAACCCCGCCGCTTCTGGGGCTGCTTTCGCAAACTGAAAACTGACAACGGAAAACTCTTCCCTATCCTCCGACCATGTCCGTTGCCGCCCCGCTGCTCGAACTCCGCGCCGTTTCCAAGAGCTATCCCGGCCCTGTGCCGGTGCCGGTGCTGCGGGAGGCTTCGCTGACGGTCGCGCGCGGCGAATCGGTCGCCATCGTCGGGCCGAGCGGCTGCGGGAAGAGCACCGTGCTGAACCTGCTCGGCACGCTGGATCTGCCCGATTCTGGCAGCCTGACCTTCGAGGGTCGCGACCTGACCAAGCTGTCCGCCAAGGAGCTTGCCGCCTTCCGCAACCGGCAGGTTGGCTTCATCTTCCAGAACCATCACCTGCTCCCACAGTGCAATGTGTTGGAAAACGTGCTCCTGCCAGTGCTGGCCGACGCCAAACGGAGCTCCGTCGAGGCAGAAGTCCGCGCGCGCAAGCTGCTTGATCGCGTGGGCCTAGGTGCGCGGCTGGATCATTTGCCCGGCAAACTCAGCGGTGGAGAACGCCAGCGGGCCGCCGTGGTCCGTGCCCTGATCAATCAGCCGGCGCTCCTGTTGGCCGATGAACCCACCGGTGCCCTTGACCGGGCCAGTGCGACGGGCATCGGCCAGTTGCTGGTCGAGCTGAACCGGGAGGAAGGGGTAACGCTCATCGTGGTGACGCACAGTCCCGAACTGGCCGCACTGATGGGGCGCACGGTGGAGCTGCGCGATGGCCAGTTCGTTCCCGTAGCAGCCGACGTGAGGAGGCTCTGACGAAACTCCAAACCTCGAATCCAAAAATGATCAGAGCCTCGTCACCTCGGCTGCTACGATGATGAACCTCCGCACTCTCGCCCGGCGCTCGTTGCACCATTATTTTCGTGCCCAATTGGGTGTCTTGGCCGGCGCGACACTCGCAGCGGCGGTGCTGATTGGCGCGCTGGTGGTGGGGGATTCGGTGAGGGAGAGTCTCGTGGCGAAGGCCCTGAGGCGCGTGGCCGGCAAAACGGCGGCGCTAAACTCCGGTGACCGCTTTTTCACCCAAAATTTCATCAATGAGCTGGTCCCGGAAGGCAACACGCCCGCCGCGAATCCGTTTTTTGGCGAAGGGAAACCCATGTGGTTTCGTATCCCGGAAAATGGCACGGTGCGCCACCTGGATTATTCACCGATCGAAGCGGCCCTTGAGCTTTCCGCGACGATTGCGCGTCAAGACGGGACCGCATCCGCGAACCGCATCCAAGTCTTCGGGGTTTCGTCACTAGAACTCCGCAAATCATGGCACAATGAGCTGATCAATTCCTCCAGAAGGGATCGGCCACCGCTTGAACCCGACTACAGCGGCCCGACAGTATGGCTTAACCAGGCCCTGGCCCGGCAGCTCAAGGCAAAGGAGGGTGATCAGGTGGTCCTCCGATTGCACAAGCCGAGTGCCCTCTCCCGCGACGCGGTAATAACACCCCGAGATGACGTGTCCGTCGCGCTCCGCCTGACCGTGGCTGGCATCATGCCGGGATACCGGCTCGGCGATTTCAGCTTCCTCGCAAATCAGACCGAGCCGTTCAACGCATTCGTCAACCTGCCCACGCTCTCCGCCGCGGCGGGAATTCCGGGACGGGCGAATGTGTTGCTGGCCCAGACACCCAGCATTCAACATTACGACCCCAACCAGTCAAACTGGAGAAGAACTCTGCAGTCTTGGCTGGAGCGAGTGAAGTTATCCGGCCTTCTCCCCTCTTCCAACCGTGGCACCTTAATGCCACTGGCCGACTACCTCGGTTTCCTCAGCAACCGGGTCAGCGCATCATGGTCCCTCGCCGACGCCGAACTCGATATCCACGCCGTCGAACCGGATCCCAAGCTCACCGGGGGTGAACCTGCACCCGCTTTCGCCGAGCTCACGACCCGCCGGATTTTCCTCGAACCGACCACCGTCGCCGCCGCCCTCACCACCCAATCCGCAACCTCCGCCGTCCCGGTCCTCACCTACCTCGTCAATTCGCTCACCCACGGCGATGACCTGGCACCCTATTCGATGGTGGCCGCCGTCGGGGCACCCTACACGCCCGCCGATCTGAAGGAGGACGAGATCGTCGTGAACGAATGGCTCGCCACCGATCTCAAGGTGAAGCCCGGTGACACACTGGCAGTGGCCTATTACCGGGTGGACACCGGCACCCAGCTCGTTGAGCACACCAACACCTTCCGCATCCGCAGCATCGTCCCACTGCGTGGCCTCTACGCGGATCGCACACTCATGCCGGAGTTTCCCGGCCTCACCAAGGCCGAGAGCACGCGCGACTGGGATGCCGGCTTTGACCTGGTGCATCCCATCCGCGAGCAGGATGAGGCGTATTGGAAGCAATGGCGAGGCACGCCCAAGGCCTTCATCACTCTCGCCGCCGGCCAAAAAATGTGGGCCAACCGTTTCGGCGACCTGACCGCCATCCGCTGGTTTCGCGCGTCCACAAGGCCACCCACTGCCGTGGATGCCCAATCCCCCTCTCCCCAGAGGCCTGGGGTGAGGGGTGAGACCGCCAGTACGGCTGATTCCACGTCAAAGGATTCGTCGACACCCCCACCTCACCCCGGCCCTCTACCCCCCCTCCAAGGGGGCGGAGAGGGAGAATCGTCCGGCCGCCAAAGGGTTGATGCACCCGCTCAGCAGACTCCCTCTCCCCTCAACGGGGAGAGGGCCGGGGTGAGGGGTGAGGTTGAGCTTTCACCGGAAGTTACGGCCATCCGTGACGCCATCGCTGCCGAAATCCGCAAAAAACTGAACCCCGCCGACTACGGTCTGCATTTCACCGACGTGCGGACCCCGGCCTTGGCGGCGGCCGAAGGCGGCACGGGACAGGAGTTCGGCGGCTTGATGATCGGTTTTAGCCTCTTCCTCATCACCTCGGCCTTGTTGCTCACGGCGATGCTCTTCAGCTTTTCGCTGGAGCAGCGCGCCACCGAGACCGGCATCCTGCTTGCGCTGGGCTGGGAACCCCGTCAGGTACGCCGCCTGCTCTTTCGTGAGGGCTTTGGGCTGGCCATCCTCGGCACGGTGCTCGGCACGTTCGGCGGCATCGCCTACGCGAAGGGTGTGCTCTGGGGGCTCAAGACCATCTGGCGCGACGCGGTGAACGGTGCCGGGCTGGAATTTCATGTGACGGCGGAAACGTTGGTCACCGGCATCCTTTCCAGCCTCGCGGTCGCCGCCTTCACCCTCTGGCTAACCCTCCGCAAACAGGCGAAACGCCCCGCGCGCGAACTGCTCAACGAGGGCGCGAACGAGGCCGCCCTCACCATGGCCGAAAGCGGTTCCCGCTGGCCGCGCCGTTGGGCCCTGATCGCCAGCCTCGCCGCCCTGGGAATGACGGGTGCTGCGTGGGCCACCCGTGAAAGCAGCCCGGAAACGTTCTTCGGTGCCGGCGCGCTGCTGCTCATTGCGGGCCTGCTTTGGGTGCGCGTCTGGCTACGCCGCTCCAATTCTTCGCGGCATACTCCCTCTCCCCTCAACAGGGATAGGGCCGAGGTGCGGGGTGGGAACACCAGTGTGGCTGACTCCACGCCCAAGGATTCGTCCACCACCCCACCTCACCCCGGCCCTCTCCCCCCCATCCGATGGGGCGGAGAGGGGGAATCAGCCGGCCGCGAAGGGTCTGATCTGACTGCTCTTCCCTCTGGCCCGGACCGGCATTCCCGCCCATCACTTACCTCCCTCGCCCTGCGCGGTCTATCGCGGCGTCCTTCGCGCTCGCTGGCCACGGTGGCGCTGCTCGCCAGCGCGGCGTTCCTCATCATCGCAGTCGCGGCCAATCGGTTGGATGCGAATCGCGATGCCACCCGACGCGACTCCGGTACTGGCGGCTTCGCGCTGTGGGCCGAAAGCTCGCTGCCCGTCATCCAGGATCTGAACACGCGCAAAGGCCAAGAATTCTATGGGCTCGACCCGAAATCGCTGAAGGACGTGTCGGTCGTGCCCTTCCGCGTCCGCGATGGCGACGACGCCAGTTGCCTCAACCTGAACCGCGCGCAGCGTCCGCGCCTGCTCGGGGTGAAGCCGGAGCTGCTCGCGCAGCGCGGGGCGTTCACCTTCACCGGGCTGGGAAAAAATGTGAGCGTGACCAACGGATGGCTGGCGCTGCACACCGAAGGCCCGGCCTCAAAGGCCGATGAGATTATCATCCCCGCCATTGCCGATGCCAATTCCCTCCAGTGGGCGCTGCAAAAGCAGCTGGGCGATACCCTCGATTACGTGGATGAGCGGGGACGACCTTTCAAGGTCCGCTTCGTCGGCGCGGTGGCGAACTCCATCCTTCAAGGCAGCGTCATCATCGACGAGGCCGAGTTCGTGAAGCGTTTTCCCGGCGAGAGCGGCCACCGCGCCTTCCTCGTGGATGCGCCGGTGGTGGTGACCGAGACGTTGTCCGCGACGCTCACCCGGGCGTTGCAGGATACCGGCCTCGAAGTCACGCCTGCCGCGCGTCGCCTCGACACGTTCAATGCGGTGCAGAACACCTACCTGAACACCTTCCAGATACTGGGCGGGCTCGGGCTGCTGCTCGGCAGCGTCGGCCTCGGGGTGGTGGTGCTGCGGAATGTCTTTGAGCGCCGGGGTGAACTCGCGCTCATGCAGGCCGTCGGCTTCGAACAGGCCGCGCTCCAGCGCCTGGTACTGGTCGAGCACTCGGCGCTGCTGGTGATCGGCCTGCTCGTCGGCACCGTGACCGCCCTCGTCGCCGTGCTCCCCACCCTGCTCACGCCCGGAGCCGGCGTGCCGTGGGGTTCATTGGCGCTCACGCTGCTCGGCGTGTTCCTGAATGGCGCGCTCTGGACCTGGCTGGCCACCCGGCGTGCCCTGCGCGGCCGGCTGGTGGATTCGCTGCGGGCATTGTGATGCAGCCCTGCCCCGGATAGCCTCGGCCCACGAACTCCGGGCCGAAAACCGAAAACCGAAAACCGAAAACTTCCCGCCTTCATGCGCTTCGCCATCTGCAACGAGATCTTCAAGGACTGGCCGTTTGACCGTATCTGCGACTTCGCGAAGCAGGCCGGCTACGACGCGTTGGAACTGGCCCCGTTCTGCTTTGCGCCGCTCGTCACCGATATCTCCCCCGCGTGGCGCACGGAGATTCGCGGCACGGCGGCGCGGGCAGGCATCGCCATCTCGGGCATCCACTGGGTACTCGCCTACACGGACGGCATGCACGTGAACAGCCCGGACGCAGCCTCGCGCCATCAGGCCAGCGACTACCTCGTCGAGGCCGTGAACTTCTGCGCGGATGTGGGCGGGCAATCGATGATCTTCGGCTCGCCCAAGCGGCGGGACATCCTGCCGGGCGTGACGCCCGAACAGGCCGCCGACTGGACCCTCGAAACCTTCCGCGCCGCCGCCACCCGTGGCCAGGAACGCGGCGTGACGATCTGCCTCGAACCGCTGTCACCGACGGAGACGAACTTCCTCAACACCGCCGCCGACACGATCGCACTGGCGCGGCGGATGAATTCGTCCGCCTTCAAGATCATGCTCGATGTGAAGGCGATGTGCGCCGAGGCGAAGCCCATCCCGCAGATCATCCGTGAGTCGGCCGGCGAGTTCGCCTATTTCCACGCCAACGACCGGAACCTGAAGGGTCCGGGCTTCGGCGACGTGGATTTCGCACCCATCGCGGCGGCGCTGAAGGAGAGCGGTTATAACGGCACCGTGTCCGTCGAGGTGTTCAAGTTCGAGGAAGGTCCGGAAGCCATTGCGACGCGCAGCCGGGAATGTTTGCGCGCGGCGTTTGGGGCGTGAAGTGGCGGGCACCGGGAGCGCTCGCTGAGCGCGCGAGCGTTCTGGAGTGCGCCGGTGCTCCGGCGCTTTGCACGAACGGGTCCGTTTCTGCCGGTGAACGCTACGGTTCCATTTGTTTCCCCCGACCAAAGCGGTGCAGCAGCACCGCACTCCAAGACGCTTCGCGACTCCGTTTGCGTCCTGTTTCCTACTTCCCCACCGGCAGCGCATCCGGTGGCAGATCACCGGAGGCCGCCGGCTTCTTTCGCCAGAAAATGCCTCGGCCCCAGTCGTCGAAGATCGAATAGCTCACCGGCGTGACCAGCAGCGTGAGCAGCAGGCAGAGCATCTGGCCGCCGATGATGACCTTCGCCATCGAGGCGCGACCGCCGGAGCCCGGCCCCTGGCCGAGGGCGATCGGGATCATCGAGACGACCAGCAGCATCGTGGTCATGAGGATCGGGCGCAGGCGGACCTGGTTCGCCCGCAGGATCGCCGCGTCGCGTTCCATGCCTGAGGCGCGGAGCGTGTTCGTATAGTCCACCTGCAGGATGCCGTTCTTCTTCACGATGCCCACGAGCATGAAGAGGCCGAAAATCGCGAAGAAATTGAGCTGTTCCCCGAGCACCAGCATCCAGATCAGCGCAAACGGCAGCGCCAGCGGCACCGCGAGCATGATCGAGATAGGATAGACGAAGTGCTCAAACTGCGCCGCGAGGATCATGTACATGAACACGATCGCGACGAGGAAGGCGAAGAGGAAATTGGTCATCGTCTCCTGGAGCTGTTTGGCGCGGCCGACGAACACGATGGAATAATCCGGCGGCAGGTTCAGCTCTTTCACCACCTGCTGCACGTCCTTCACCGCCACGCCGAGCGCATATTCGGGGGTGAGGTTGGCCTGGACGGTTACGCGGCGCTGACGTTGGAAGCGGTCGATCTGGTTCGGGCCGCGCGACTCCTCGAGGCGGACGAAATTGGAGAGCTGCACCAGCTCGCCCACCCCACCTGGCGTGGTGGCGCTGCGGCGGAGCATGATCTGATTAAGATCCTCCGCGGTGGTGCGACCGGGCCGGTCGGCCCGCAGCCACACGTCGTACTGGTCGTCGGCCTCCTTGTAGTTGCCGACAATCTCGCCACCCACCAGCGAACGCAGCGCGGCCGCGATGTCCTCGACGCGAAGGCCGAACTGGCTGGCCTTCTCACGGTCAATGTGGACCTGCAGCTCGGGCTTGCGGTTGGAAAGGGTCGTGTCCACGTCCAGCATGCCCGGATTCGTGCGCAGGAGCGCGACCAGACGATCGGAATACTCCGTGAGCTTGGCCAGATCCGGCCCGAGCAGGTTGAGCGTAAGATCGCCACCGCGACCACCGCTGCCCAGCGCGCCGATGCGCTGCACGCCGGAGCGCACATCAGGGTAACGCGCCATGATTCCACGGGCCTGCTTCATCAGGTCATCCTGCGACCAGCGACGGCTCCGGCCCAGCATCTGGGCGGTACGGCTGCCGAGTTCGGGCAAGCGGCAGTAGATGGACGCCTGCGTCACATCCCCTTCGCCCTTGCCGATACGCCCACTGGTGGGGCCGATGGTAATCGTCGTATCGGTCACAGCGGGCTTCGGATCAGCTGCCATGTGCATGGCTTTCAGTTCCGCCTCGATCTCGCCGCAGATCGCGGCGGTGCGGTCGAGACTGGTGCCCTCGGGCATCGTCATCGCGACCTCGAACTCGCTCGAATCATCCAGCGGCAGGAACGTGAACTTGCTGGCCGGCAGCAGCCAGAAGAGCGACGCCACGCACAGGCCGCAGACGCCCATCACGACCCAGCGGTGCTGGAGACTCCAGCGCAGCACAAGCAGATACTTGTCCGAAAGCCAGCGCATCAGCGGGCCGCCGTGCGCCTTCTTTTCGCGCAGCTTCGGGTCGTCGGTGTGCTTCAGGAAGCGCGACGCCAGCATCGGCGTGAGGGTGAAGCTCACGAACAGCGAGACGAGGATCGAAAAGGCCACCGTCAGGCCGTAGCTGGAGAAAAACAGGCCGGTGCGGCCCTTCATGAACGCGAGCGGAATGAAGATGACCACCAAGGAAAGCGTGGTCGCGACCACCGCGAGGGCGATCTCGCGCGTGCCCGCCAGCGCGGCCTCAAAGGCGGAGCAGCCACGCTCCTCCATCACGCGGTGGATGTTTTCCAGCACGACGATGGCGTCGTCAATCACGACCCCGACCGAGAACGTGAGGCCGAGCATCGTCGAGTTGTTGAGCGTGAAACCCATCCACTTCATCAGCGTGAACGTGGCGATGACGCTGACCGGGATGGCGATGCTCGCGATGAGGGTGCCGCGCCAGTCGTGCAGGAAAAGGAAGACCGTGAGCGCGACCAGGATCATGCCCAGCACCAGGTGGAAGGACACCTCGTCGAGGTTCCGCAGGATGAACCGGGACTGGTCGCGCACGATGTCAATCTGCACGTCCGACGGCAGCGTGGGGCGCAACTGGTCCAGCCGCTCCTTGATGGCGGCGATGAGCTTCACCGAGTTCGAGCCGCTCTGCTTGCGGATGACCAGGGTGACCGCGTTCACGCCGTTCAGGCGCGACAGCGTACGCGGCTCCTCGACCCCATCAGTCACGGTCGCAACTTGCTCCAAGTAAATGGGCTGGCCATTGCTGTTGGAGACGATGAGCCGTTTGAAATCCGAAACCTTTTCCAGCCGCCCCAGCGTACGCAGCACCAGCTCGCGTGAGCCCTGGTCCACGCGACCGCCGGGCACCTCGACGTTCTGCGCCGCGAGCGCGTCCCGCACATCCTCGACGCTGAGGTTGAAGGCCCGCAGCCGGTCGGTATCCACCGCGACCTGCACGGCGCGGGTACGCGAACCGATGATGCTGATCGCGCCAACATCGGGAACGGTCTCAAGGTTCTGCTTGAGCTGCTTGTCCGCAATGTAGGTGATCTCCCGCAGCTCCCGCGGGGCGCTGATGGCGACCATGATCACCGGCGACGCATCCACCTCGAATTTGTCCACGATGGGCGGATCAATGCCGGGCGGCAGGCGGGCCAGGATGGAATTCACCTTGTCCCGCACGTCCTGCGCAGCGAGGTCGCGGTTACGGTCGAGCAGAAACGTCGCCGTCACCGACGAGATGCCCTCGCGGCTGGAGGAGCTGAGCTCATCCAGCCCCTCGACCGTGTTGATGATCTCCTCCACCGGCTTGGTGACCGAAGTTTCAACCTCCTCCGGCGAAGCGCCGCGCAGGGTGGTCGTAACTGTGATGATCGGCAGCTCGACGTTCGGGATCTGATCCACGCCGAGATCGCGGAAGGCCGACCAGCCGACCACGAGCAGCAGCACGTTGAGCATGGTCGCGAAGACCGGCCGGCGGATGCACAGGTCGGCGAGGCCGAGACCCGGTGCCTGGATCTTGGCGGAGGGCTGGTCGGGAGCCGGGTTCATTTCGCGACCGAGGTGATGCCCGCCGTTTTGGCCGCCTCCCGGATCACAACAGTCTTGCCCTCGCTGAGCTTGGTCTGGCCGCTGGTGACCACCAATTCGCCCGCCTTGAGCCCGGACAGCACCTCCTGCCGCCCGTCTTTCACGCGGCCCAGCTTCACCGGGCGGGACTTCGCCACGTTGCCCTCGACCACAAACACCCGGGTGACGCCGGACAGCCCCACGGCGGACTCCAGCGGGATCATGATCGCAGGCACACCGCGCCGGATGATGAGTTCGCCCCGGGCAAACGTGCCGGCCTTGAGCCGGCGCTCCTCGTTGGGCACCAGTGCGCCGAAGGCAAACGAGCGCGTGGTGGCGTTCACCTGCGGCGAAATGAGATAGACCTTGCCGCTGAATTTTTCGCCGGGATACGCATCCACCGTGAATTCGACGGGCAGCTCCTTTTGCACGTCGGCGGCATAGCTTTCGGGGGCCTGCACGATGAACTTGAGGGTCGCGTCATTGACGAGGCGGAACATCGGCTTGCCCTTCTGCATGAAATCGCCCTTGGTCGCGATCCGTTCGGCCACCGCGCCGTCAAAGGGTGCGCGCACGTGCGAATGGGCCAGATCCAGCTCCGCGACCCGCTTGGCCGCATCCGCCGCCGCCACGGCGGCGCGGTCGTTGTCGTCGGCAGTCTTGGCGGTATCGAGGTCAGCCGGCGAGGCGATGCCAGTATGCTGCAGCTCAAGCTGCCGCGAAAGCTCGTGATCCGCATTGGCGGCGGTGGCCCGGACCTGTTCCAGCCGCGCGGCGGCCTGGTTGGCCAGTGCGGCATAGGTGTCGGTATCGATCAGCGCGATCTCCTGCCCATCCTTGACGCGGTCTCCAAACTCAACACCGGTCTTTTGCACCACGCCTTCGACCTCGGCAGCCAGCATCGCCTCATCCCGGGCGAAGAGCGTGCCGACCACCGGCAGCGTGCGGTCGAGCGGCACCAGCTCGGCGGCCGTCACAGTAATGGTCACGGCCGTGCCGCCGGCGGATGTCACCGCCGGTTTCAGGTCTTCGGCCAAAGCGGCCAGACACAGGCATAGAAATGGAAGACTGCGCTTCATGGAGGGCTTAAACGGAAAGGCAAGGTTGGCGGACGGACCGGCAACGACAAGCTTCAATGAATTTTCCACCGGGTAGGGCCTTCCCAAACGGCTTGCGTTCGCGGGCGACGCATCCGGTAATCAGCCCGTGTCGCGAGCCAAGAGTACTACCGAAGAGAGCAGCCCCAATCGCTCCGCCGAGATGTGGGGGTTGTTCCTGCTGGGCTTTGGGGTGGTGCTGCTGTTGGCGCTGGTCTCCTACGACCGCAACGACTTGGGCCAGGTCGCGCAGCCTCCGAACAGCCCACCCCACAACTGGCTCGGCCGGCTGGGTGCCTACATCGCCTTTTTTCTCAGCTTCAGCCTCGGAGCCGGGGCCTACGTGCTGGTGGCGCTGCTGCTAGGTTTCGGCCTCGCGAGCTTCGTCCCGGCGCTCGGCTATTTGCGGCAGGGCTGGCGCGCGCCGCTCGCCGGCTTCGGACTGATCACGGCCTGCCTGGGGTGCTTCGACCTGATCACCGGTTACGGGCTGCGGCTGGGGACCACCGGCAATACCAATGGCGCAGGCGGCCTGCTCGGCCACCAATTAAATGATGCCATCACCTACTTGGTGAACACGCCCGGGGCGATCCTGCTCTATGTCCTGCTTTATGTGCTCTCGCTGGCGGGGCTCGCCAACGTTCATTTCATCGACCTGGTCAAACGCATCTTCGTCCGCGAGCCCAAAAACGAAGACGAGCGGCTGGCCGCTGAGCAGGCCGCGATGGCGAAAGAGGCGAAGGAGCTGGCGAAGCAAACCCGGCAGCTGGAGGAACAGGCGGCCCGCGAAGCCAAGGCCAAAACCCCGAAACCGGCGAAGGCTGCACCCGCCGCTGCGACTCCCAGCCCGGTTTCAGCCGCTGCCTCTGAAGCCGCCAAGCCCACGCTGGGTCCGGACATGAAGCCGGTCCCGGAGCCGAAGTTCCAGGACAACAGCCAGCCCAAGCCCCCGGTGGACTCCACCCCCGTAGGTGATGGCCTGGTCATTTCCGGCAAGGAGCTTGCCGCCGCCAATCCAACGAATGCCATTCTCGGTCGCAAGGCAGCCCTCAAACCGACCGAACCCCCGCCCGCCGCCGACGACTGGAAGCCGGGCCAGGCGGAGGGTGCCGCAGCAACGCCGGAACCTGATGACGACGTCCCCACGCCAAAAGAGGACGAAGAGGACGAGCTGCCCGCCTTGGTTCCCCTGCCTTCCCCCGTTTCGGGCGGAAACCTCGTGCGCGGCAAAATGCAGCCGCGCAAGCCGCGCCCGATCACCGTCGCCAGCACGCCGATGATCGACGGCTACTGCCTGCCTTCGCTCGAGCTGCTGAACCGCCCCGACCTCACGGTCAAATCCACCGAGACCAAGGAGGACTACCTCGCCAATTCGCGGCTGATGGTGCAGACGCTCGCCCAGTTCGGCATCGAGGTCTTCCCCGGCGACATCACGCGCGGCCCGACCATCACGCGCTATGAGCTGCACCCGTCCGCCGGCGTGAAGCTCGAAAAGATCACAGCACTCACGAACAACCTCGCCGCCGCGCTCAAGGCCGAGCGGCTGAACGTGCTCGCGCCCATCCCCGGGAAATCCTCCGTTGGCATCGAGGTGCCCAACGCGGTGAAGACCAAGGTCATCATGCGCGACCTGCTGGAATCGCCCGAATGGAACAATTCCAAGGCGCGCATCCCGCTCGCGCTGGGCAAGGACGTTTACGGCCACCCGATCATCGCCGATCTCGCCGAGATGCCGCACGTTCTGATCGCCGGCAGCACCGGCTCCGGCAAATCGGTCTGCATCAACACCATCATCGCGTCGCTGCTCTACAAGTTCGGCCCCGACCAGCTCCGCTTTGTGATGATCGACCCCAAGGTCGTCGAGCTGCAGCAGTAC
Organism: uncultured Verrucomicrobiota bacterium; assembly: GCA_903922605.1. Lineage (GTDB taxonomy): Bacteria > Verrucomicrobiota > Verrucomicrobiia > Limisphaerales > UBA9464 > CAIVQB01. The sequence continues at coordinate 78,663 of CAIXUG010000062.1, read as the reverse complement.
AACGCCCTGCCCCACCTCGTCGTCCCCGTCGTCACCGATCCGAAGAAGGTCATCCTCGCCTTGCGCTGGGTCGTGAACGAGATGGAGAAGCGCTACCAGATCTTCGCCAAGGTCGGGGTTCGCAACATCAAGGGCTTCAACGACCGTCCCAAGGACAAGCCGCTGCCGGTCGCCGAACCAGAGCTGCCGCTGATGGCCAAGAAGGAGAAGCTGGAGCCCGGCGCGGAAGGGTTCGCGGTCGAGGTGGACGAGCAGATCGTCGTGCCGCGGGACGACGATATCGTCATCCCGGAGAAGCTCAGCTACGTCGTCGTCATCATTGACGAGCTGGCGGACCTCATGCTGGTCGCGCCCGCCGACGTCGAGATGGCCATCGCCCGCATCACGCAGATGGCGCGCGCGGCCGGCATCCATTGCATCGTGGCCACGCAGCGGCCTTCCGTGGATGTCATCACGGGCGTCATCAAGGCGAACATCCCGGCGCGCATTGCGTTCCAGGTCGCGGCCAAGGTGGACTCACGCACCATTCTCGACCAGATGGGCGCGGACAAGCTGCTGGGCAAGGGTGACATGCTCTATCTGCCGCCCGGCAGCGGAAAACTGACCCGCGCGCAGGGCGCCCTGATCACCGATCAGGAGATCGAGCAACTGGTCGAGTTCATCGCCAAGCAGGGCAAACCCAGCTACGAGCCGGAGATCCACCAGCGTCTCCAAAGCACGCCCAGCTCCATGGGCTCGATGTCGCTCGATCCCGAGTCCGACGTGAGCGACGCGGACGAGGAGCTGATCCAGAAGTGCATTGAGGTCATCCGCTCGGAGAAGAAAGCCAGCGTGTCGCTGCTACAGCGCCGGCTGAAGCTCGGCTACGGCCGCGCCTCCCGCCTGATGGATGAGTTGGAAGACCGCGGCGTCGTCGGCCCGAGCAAGGGTGCCGAACCCCGCGACATCCTGCTCGACTTGGACGGCCAAGGCTACGACGGCGGCGGGCAGAGCATGGTGTGAGGCGTTCGGACGGTCCGACAGGCGGAGGATCGAGAGCGGGTCTGTGACCCGCAGCAGCGGACCTATGTTTGGCGCGCCTACGCTACGCCGCCTCCTAATCGTAATCTTTATCTCAACCTTACTCTCCGCCGCCGTGCTGGCGGACGGAGGTTGCTGCGGGTCACAGAACCGCGCTCCGGCCCATCCCTTTTCAGGGGGCCACGTTCAGGTCGAACTCGAGGCGCGTCAGCGTTCCGTCGCGCTCGTTGGTGATCTCCATGTCCTTGAGCTGATAAACACCATCCACCTTCTTCACGCTGCCCACACTGAACTCCTTCACCAGCCTGCCCTGCGCATCGTAGGCCTCGGCGATGAGCGGCTGGTGGTGTTCCAGGTCGATCCATGAACGGACGCGCTCGTAGCCGGAAGCGCCCGGCAGCGTGCTTTCCAGGATGCGGCAGGGACGGCCCAGGCGCATCTCCGGCTTGTCCTTCCGGATGATCTTCTGGCCGGGCCAGTGCAGGAAGTCGAGACCGAGATCGCCCACCCAAAAATCCGAACCGGCAAAGGGCGTGGCTCCGGCTTGCGACCCGATCGGCTGGGGGGCACCGGCCGGCTGGCCGATGGCCGACCGGCTGATTTCGTAGGTCGGCGCCATTCCGGGCGGATGCGTGATGACCAGCGTCTCGTTCGTGGCGCCGGTCTTCGCCTCGTACGACATCTGCCAGGTGTCCTCGCCGGCGTTTACCAATGTGCGAATGGTCAGCGGAACGCTGACGCGTTTGCCGCCCGCGTCGCGAACCCGAAGGATGCCGGAATTGGTAAAGCTGTGGGTCGGACGGGAAGCGCTCACTTCCGCCGCCAGGCTCTGGCCTTCGAGCACATCGGGGTCCGGCGCGCCCAATGAGCGCATCTGGGAGACAGGACCAAGCACCAGCGCGGCCAGCGTGGCACGAGAGAAAAACCGGGAGTACGACTGGGTCATGCGGAAATGGGGCGGGTTGGGGTCAACGATCTTTGAGAATCACCTGCGGCCGTTCACCGCGACGCCCCCGGATGATCAGGCCGGGCGGAGGCGGACCGGAGGGGGAGGTGCAGCCGCAATGCGTGTCCTTGTGGAAGGAAAACCGGCGCGGACGGAAGCGCCGCCAGAGGAGTATCCCGGCGGTCAGCGCGACAACCCCGAGGGCCGCTGGTTGCTGCCAATCCATGCGTTAAAGCTCGCCGTGCGGGAACGGAAGTCAACGCCGCTTCGGCTGGGCAGGAACCGGCGGTGTCATAATCTTACTCCTAATCGTAATCTTAATCACCCTGCCGACGGCCCCGCTTTGCAGGACGAAAAACAAGAGCAAGAGCAAGAGCAAGAGCAAGAGCAGGATCACGATTATGATCCGGTCACTGCATCCAAGGCCATTGACGTAACAGGGGCCGTACCGGTCTATTGACGCCTGTGAACCTTCTTCGTCTCGCATTCCTGCTGGCCCTGGCGGGGCTGGCGGCGACCGGCTGCGCGAAAAACCGGAAGCCCAGGGTGTCCAACGAACCCCTGAAGGCCGAACTGGTGCGCTCCCGGGATGCCGGCACGGCCAAGGTGCTGCGCGTCGAAGAGCGCCTGCGCTTCGTGGTGCTCGACTATTCGCTGAACCCCATTCCGCCTTTCGGCACCAAACTGGAGGTGGAGCGGGACGGTCAAAAAGTGGGTGAATTGAAGGTCACAGGGCCGGCCAGCGGGGTCACGACCGCGGCGGATATCGTCAGCGGGATCATCCAGCCGGGCGATTTGGCCCGTCCCCAGTAGCCTGAATGGATTTCAATTGGTGTTTGACCGGGTTTTCGGCGGCCCGATAGCCTACCCCGCTCCTAGTAAAACGGTTAATCCGCTATGTTTGGCACTATTCGTAAGCATCAGCAATGGCTGTGGGTTGTGATCATCGCCGCCACCATTGTCAGTTTCGTCGCGTTTTTTAACCCGGCGCAAAACTCCCTGACCGGGTTCTTCAACGGCGGCGCGAACTACGGCCGCCTCGACGGCAAGCCCATCTCCCAGGATGCGCTGCGCTCCTTCGAGCGGCAGGCGGAGCTCTTGGCGCACCTGCGATTCCCGGAGGGATCGATCCCGGCGGGCTTCGATGTCACTGCCCTGGCCTACCAGCGCCTGTTTTTCGACTCCAAGCTCAAGGAATACGGCATCACCGTCAGCGACGAGGCGGTGGCCGACTGGATCCGCCAGTACCTCATGAGCCAGTCCAGGGACGCGAAGAACGGCCAGGTGAACTACGACGCGTTCGTCGACACCTTCCTCAAGCGGTTCAATTTCACCGAGACCGAATTCCACCAGTTCGCCCGGCAGGAGGTCGGCGTGCAGCAGCTCCGGCAAGTGGTGGTGGTTCCGGGTCAGCTCGTCACCCCCCGCGAAGCCGAGGAGGAATTCCGCCACAACAACGAACAGGCCATTGTCAGCGGCGTCTTCTTCTCCGCTTCCAACCATGTCGCCGCCGTCAACCTCAACGCGGGCGCCATCGCGCAGTTCTTCACCAACCAGATGGCCAACTACCGCATCCCCGAGCGCACCGTGATCAGCTATGTGCACTGGAATGCCGACCAATACCGCACCAATGCCGAGGCGGCACTCACGAAGGTGCCCGACCTGGCCGCGAGAGTGGAAGCCGCCTACCAGCAGCGCGGTGCCGATGCCTTCCGCGACAAGGACGGCAACGTGATGGCCAAGCCGGCCGCCCTGCTCAGCATCCGCCAGCAGGCGGTGGACAGCCAGGCGCTGGGCGAGGCGGCCCGGGCGGCCCGTGACTTTGCCAACGAACTCTATGCGTTGGAGCCGGTGAAGCCGGAGAACCTCGCCACCGTGGCGGCCAAGTACGGCCTGGCCGTGCAGCAGAGCCAGCCCTTCAGCGAGTCTGAACGCGTTGCCGGACTGGAAGACGCTCCCGCCCTCCTTCGGGAAGCTGCCCGGCTCACCCCCGACCAGCCGTTTACCAAGCCGGTCGAAGGCACTCATGCCGTCTATCTCGGCGCCCTCCAGCGCCACCTGCCCAGCGAGCTTCCGACGCTCGACAGCGTGCGCGCGCGGGTCACCGCCGACTACCGCCGCGTCAAGTCCATCGAGGCCGCCCATGCCGCCGGCGAGGCCTTTGCCACCGCCATCAGCGCGGCCCTGGCCCAGGGCAAGACGTTTGACGCAACGGCCGTCGCGCAGAATGCCAAGGTGGTCGAGCTGGCTCCCTTCTCCCTCGTCACCCAGTCCCTGCCCGGCCTGGACCCCCGCGTGGGCCTCGCCGTGATCAAGGACACCGCCTTCAACCTCAAGCCCGGTGCCGCCAGCCGGTTCATCCAGACTCCGGACGGCGGGTTTGTGCTGTTCCTCAAGGAACGCCGCCCGGTGGATGCCGCCCTCGTGAAGGCCGGCCTGCACGGCTCCATGGAAGAACAGCGGCAGCAGCGCAAGGAAGAGGCGTTCAGCGCCTGGTACCAGGCGGAGTTCAAGAAGTCCGGCCTGGAAGCCCTGCTGAAGCAGCGGAAGGGCGACCCATCACCCTGACATGAAACCGGCCTCGCCGGTCATCAAGCTCTCGTCGCCGGCCACGCGCGAGTTCTGGGAAATCGAAGTCCTGTTCGAGGACGCCCAGCTGCTCGCGATCAGCAAGCCCGCCCGCCTGCTGACCTCACCCGACCGCTACGATCCCAACCGGCCCAACCTCATGCGGCTGCTGCTGGACGGCGTCGCGGCCGGCAAGCCGTGGGCGAAAGAGCGCGGCCTCACCTACCTCGCCAACGCGCACCGGCTCGACTTCGAGACCACCGGCATCCTGCTGCTGGCGAAAGACCGCCCCTCGCTGGTCACGCTGGCCAACCATTTCGGCTCGGAAACACCCCACAAGCGCTACCTCGCGCTCGTGCGCGGCACGCCGGAGGCGGATGAGTTCACCGTGGACCAGCCGCTGGCCCAGGATCACTACGAGATCGGAAAAATGCGCGTCTCGCGCACCGGCAAGAAGTCGGTGACGGATTTCCGGGTGCTGGAAAAGTTCGCTGGCTGCACGTTGCTGGAATGCCGACCCCGTACCGGTCGCACCCACCAGATCCGCGTCCACCTGAAGTACGCCGGGCACCCCATCTACGGCGACATGGTGTACGGCGGCGAATGGCTGCTGCTCTCGGTCATCAAGCGCGGCGATTACCGGCTGAAACCCGGCCGTGAGGAGCGCCCACTGATCGGCAGCCTGGCCCTGCACGCGTCGAAACTCGACCTGCCGCATCCGGTCACGGGCGCCCCGGTGCATATCGAGGCTCCCACTCCGCGCGAGTTCAATGTGGCGCTGAAATACCTGCGCCGGTATGCCCATCCCGAGGGCGCACCCGGTGAAACCGCTGCTCCGACCGGCTCCGGTGAACCGGAGTGAGCGCATGACGCAATTGGCTTCCGCTCAACCCCCTCCGTCGGGAGCCGAGGGCGGGACAGTTCCGGAGCTCAAAAACTGCTCGCCGCTGCACGCCGCCTGACGCAGATTGCCGTCCCGTTTCCGTCGGGCTGAGAGTCCGTTCCATTCATGAAAGCGAAGATCGTCATCACACCGAAAAAGGCCGTCCTGGATCCGCAGGGCAAGACCGTGCAGACCGCCCTCGAACACATGGGCTATGCCGGCGTCGCCGCCGTCCACGTGGGGAAATACATCGAGATCGACCTCCAGCCCGGAACCGACAAGGCCGCCGCCACGACCGCCCTGAACGAGGCCGCGCACAAGTTCCTCAGCAATCCGGTGATCGAGGATTACCGCCTCGAGATCGTGGATTGACCCGGCCGAACTACAAAAGGCCGTACGGATGTCGCCCGCTCATAACTCATAACTAGCCACTCGTAACTCCCCTTGCACTTCGCCGTTCTCCAATTTCCCGCCAGCAACTGCGACCAGGACTGCGTCCACGCCATTCGCTCGCTCGGCCATACGTCCGACCTGGTCTGGCACAAGGACACCGCGCTCGGCCACGCCGACGCCGTGATCGTCCCGGGCGGCTTCAGCTACGGCGACTATCTCCGCTGCGGCGCGATCGCGCGTTTCAGTCCCGTGATGCAGGCCGTGCAGCAGTTCGCCAAGGACGGCGGCCTGGTGCTCGGCGTCTGCAACGGCTTCCAGATCCTGTGCGAGGCCGGCCTGCTGCCCGGTGCGCTCGTGCGCAACCGCGACCTCCAGTTCCATTGCGAACAGGTCTTCCTGAAGACGGACAATTTTACCACCCCGTTCACCAGCGGAATCCCGCGCGAACAGGCGCTGAAAATCCCCATCGCCCACGGCGAAGGCTGCTACTTCGCGGATGCGGAGACACTAGCGAAGCTCCAGGCGAACGGCCAGATCCTCTGGCGCTATTGCGACGCCGGCGGCGCGGTAACCGAGGCGGCGAACCCGAACGGCTCGCTGCTCAACATCGCCGGCATCGCCAACGAACGTTTCAACGTCGCCGGCCTCATGCCCCATCCCGACCGCTCCTGCGAGGCCATCCTCGGCAGCACGGATGGCAAGTTCATCTTCGCGAGCATGATCGCCGCGCTCCAGCAGCGCGGTGTGGCGAAGGCGGCCTGAGCCGCCTGCCCCCGCGCTTTGCGTTGAGTCGCCTTTCGGCCGCTTATTTCACCTGCAGCGGCGGCAGATCAATCACCGGTGCGTGTCCGGTTTCAGCTCGCGTGAACGGTTCGCCGAACTTCGTAAATCCCGGCACAAAACCGCCCTGTGACAGGAAGAAACGCCCGTCCTCGACCCCCATGAAGCGGTCCAGCCGCGCGGAACGCCCGGTGGGATCATGGCTGAAGGTGGCCGTCGTCAGTTCGGACCAGGCTCCGTTCGTGGTCTGGATCCACTGCGAACCGTAGAGCGCCTTGCGGCGGAGGTAGCCGTTCCCATCCCAAAAATCCTCGCTGAAACTGTGCAACCCGCGCAGATAATTGCCGTCCTTCGGCGCCTTGAAGCTGGCGATGAGCATCCAGCGCTGCTGTTCCGGCTGAAACCAGTAGCCGCTGTACACGGTGTGGTTCGTGTCCGTGGGTTTCGCCGTGACCACGAAGCGCTGCGGCTGCCCGGTCTTCCACGGATAGACCAGATGGCTGTGACCGCCCGTGCCCTCGTTGCCGAAGTCGGAGGCGTACACGCCGTCGCCCTTGGCCAGCAACTGCACCCGGTTTTCCGGCTCCACCTTGGCCCGGTCCACGGCCTCGTTGCCGCTGTCCCAGACGCTGAAGATGATCCGTCGCTCTTTCCGGCTGTTGACCTGCATGCCGAGATAGCCACGCCGCCAGCCGCAGGCCATGTAGAAGGTGGCCACCGGATCCTCAACCGCCGTCACCTCGACATGGAAGGCGGTGATGGCGGCATTCGTTGGCGTCGGATAGGCGAGATGCACGGAGGCGGCATTGCGGCGGGGCTCCCGGTTGAAATGCGCGCTAGAAACCGCCGGCCCATCCAGCAACAGCCCGTCAATGTCTCCAAACGTCTCGCCCGAGGCTCCGACTGATTCCAGCTCGAAACGGGTGTAGCCGTTTGTCCCCACCAACAATTCGCCAAAGCGTGCCGTGACGACCCGCTCCATCCCGCGCCCGGAAATGTTGGCCAGACGGACCTCGTTGCCCACGGTGAGTTTGAACCAGGAGGTCTGGTTCGTCGGCAGCCGCAACGTGACGCCGGCCAAGATCTTGCCGGCCGTCTTGAACTCACCAAACCAGAGCACCTTCTGCTTCGCATCCTTCCAGCCTTGGATGCCGTGCTCCGCCGACACCTCGGCGGCATTGGGATCAGGGTCAAGGTAGGCGGTGAAAGCCGGAACCCGCAGTGCCGCCAGCGCCGGCCAGGCGGCCGCACCGGAAGCAAGCAGCCAGAGAAGAAGTGCACGAATCATGCAGGACGGTCAGCAAAGCAGAAACCGGACCGCGATGCAGGCCTGATCGGGTGAAACGAGGCAACCGCTTCACGGCCATCAGCAGAATCACCATCAGCTGACCGCATTTGAATGTTTGCTTGCGGACGTCCACGCACTACTCGTTGTCACGATCTATGCCGGTGGAATTCAAAGACTATTACGCGACACTCGGCGTGCCGCGCACAGCCACGGAAGACGAGCTCAAAAAGGCCTTCCGCAACCTCGCCCGCAAGTACCACCCGGACGTGGCCAAGGACAAGAAGGGCGCCGAGGAGAAGTTCAAGGAGATCAACGAGGCCTACGAGGTCCTGAGCCATCCCGAGAACCGGAAGAAGTACGACACGCTCGGTGCGAACTGGAAGCAGGGCGCGGGCTTCCAGCCGCCACCCGGCTGGGACGCCGGACCCAATGGTGGCAGTGGCCCGCGCCGAGGCCGGCCGCGGACACCCGGCTCACCAGAAACGGAGTTCCAGTTTGACGGCACGGGATTCAGCGACTTCTTCGAGCAGTTTTTCGGGAGCAACGGCCGGACGCACGGATTTTCACCCGACACCGACGGCAGGCCGGCCTTCGCCCGGCGCGGCCAGGATGTCGGAGGCGACCTGGCAGTTTCACTGGATGAGGCACTGCACGGAGCCGTGCGGTCGGTCTCGTTGCGCAGTGAGAACCCGGAGACGGGCGAAACTGCCACGCAGGAATTCAAGGTGCGCATTCCGGCCGGCGTACAGGATGGCCAGCGGATCCGGGTCGGCGGCAAGGGCGGCGCTGGTATGGGCGGGGCGGCGGCGGGCGATCTGATCCTCACCGTGCATTACAGTGCCCATCCCGATTTCCGGGCGGCGGGTGCCGACTTGCACAGCGACCTGGAACTGGCTCCCTGGGAGGCGGTGCTGGGGGCGACCATCAGCGTGCCCACGCTCGACAGTTCGGTGACTCTGAAGGTTCCGGCGGGCACCAACAACGGCCAGCAACTCCGCGTGCGCGGTCGCGGGCTGCCCAAGGGCACCGGCTCGGACAAGGGCGACCTCTACGTTACCCTCGTGGTGAAGCTGCCGGCAAAACTCACCGACGAGGAACGCACGCTCTGGGAACAGCTGGCCAAGGCCTCCACGTTCAACCCGCGCGCAGACTAGGCCGTTTCAAAAAAAATGGCTTAGTTTCCTGGTTCCTTGGTTGTTCCATCAAAATGCTCCGAGGTCAGGCGATGCCAATGATTGGCGACCGGCTTCACGATTTCCGTCTGCCGTCCGTCGGGCCAGCGAACCACCACGCGCCGGGGAAGGTTGGTGCCCAAACCGAAATGGGCCGTCGCGGCGGACTGGCTGCGATAGGAGTCGCCCACGGTGATCCAGCGGGTCTGCCGTCCGGCATTGTCCTCCAATTCCACCTTGGTGCCGATCGGCATCCGCCCACCATCATCCAGCCGGAAGCCGATCCAGTTGTTCGTTAAGGGCAGTTCATTGTGGAAGACCAGCAGACGCTGCCGTTTGGCCGGCCATCGCTCGTAGGTGGTGACGATCAGGTCCAGCCGGCCGTCACCGTCAAGGTCGTCGGCCAGCAAGTTGTGGCAGTCGGCCGGGACGCTGAGGCCCAGCAGCCAGGCAACCTCAGGAAAGTCTTCGCCACCACAATTCAGCAGGAAGGCGTTGTCCTGCCATCCGCCATAGCTGGCCCCATCCGCCTGTCGCCGTCCGGCCGCCGTGCGGAAGTAAAGCTCGGCGGCCGGATTGTTGGTGGACGCGGCCACATGGATATCGTGCAGCCAGAACTGGCGTTCATAGTCGCGCGTGCTCGGCCGCGTCTCGTGCCCGTTGGCGACGGCGAGGTCCAGATCCCGGTCGTTGTCGAAATCGGCGAGGGCCGCGCCCCAGCTCCAGCCCGTATGGGCCAGCGCCCGAGCCAGCGCCTCTGGTGCGGGCACCAGGCCCAGTCCGCCATCGGCTCCGAAAAACAGCCGGTTGCCAAAGGTCATCGGGGTGCGCTTCGCATTGTGCTGCGGCCATTCCGGGCGCCCCAGGCCCATATCATCCAGACGTTCCGCCAGGACGGAATCCATACCCAGCATCAGCAGGTCAGGCCGCGCATCGCCGTTGAAATCAGCGAACACCAGCCCCATGCCGAAGGCATGACGGGTATCGCCCAGCTTGGCCGTCACATCCGTGAAGTGCCCGTGCCCGTCATTGAGGTAAACATCGAGTCCGGCGAAATCGCTGACGTTCACCAGATCGAGGTCGCCATCGCCATCCAGGTCGATGAAGGAAGCGCCATAGGTGCGGCGAAAGCGCTTGGGAGCGAGACCGGAGGATTCGGTGGCGTCATGGAAATGCCCGTGACCGTCATTCAGCAGCAGATGCGCGGGAAAGCCGTCATTGGCATCGAAGTAGGGCGTGGGGAACTGTCCGCCCTGGTAAGGCAGCTTGTATTGGGCAAGCCACACGTCGAGGTGGCCATCGCCATCGACGTCGCCGATGGCCAGCACCTGCGGATGCTTCAAGCCCGCCAGGCCCGCCCAGCCGTGCTGGACCGCGCCGGGAAAGCCGCCCGGCGCGCCGGCGATCCAATCCAGTCCCCCGGCTCCCGCAAATACCAGATCGGCGCGCCCATCACCGTCCACGTCAGCCAGCGCAGCGGCGACGATGCGCTGGGGAGGGAGCTGGGCGAGCGGCTCCGGCGTGAACTGGCGTGGTGCACCGAGACTGCCGCCGGCCGCAGGTTGGTTTCGCCAGACCCGGTTCGCGCCCACGAGCAGCAGTTCGGACAGTCCATCGCCATCGAGATCGGCGGCGATCAACGGATCGGGAAAATCAGGAGCGCCCGGTCCCAGGTCCGTATCGAGCCAAGGGGTAAACGCCGGTGGACCGTCGCGCCGGAGCAATTCGGCGTGCTGAACTTTTACCTGCAACGGATGCGGCGCGAGGCCGTTGGCGCTGGTGGTCCACGTGATCGCGAGTTCGGCCCGAACCAGAAGGCGCTGTCTGCCGGTGTCGTTGGCCAACTCGGCGGTCACGCGCACTACGGACCGGGCGGGGGCGGGTCCGGTCGCCGGCACGAATCGCGACATGCGCCAGGTGGTGCGGCCCAGGCTCCAGCCGGCCTGTTGCCATTGCCGCAGCCGCCCACACCAGCCGGCAAAATCGAGTTCCGCCGGTGCCGTCGCCGCGGAGTGCCAGCGTTGGATTCCATGCGGGAGCATTTCCGGGCGGGTGAATTCCGCCAGGGTGACAGTCTGGGGGGCGAAGTTGGTCAGGGCCGTCCACGGATCACGCGCCGCATTCAGGGAATCCCAGAGCATGACCAGCTCGTCCTCGTGGCGTTCAGCCTCCATTTCGGTGCTCCAGGCCGACTGCTCGGCCGCCTTTTCGCGGGCTTCGAGCGCCAGATAATCCCGCAGCGAGGCGTCTGCCGCCGCTGTGACGTCGGAGGAAGAGCCGGACCTTTGCGGGGAGCCACGCTGCACCTGGGACAGGCGCAAGCCATACGCCGTTGCCAGACAGCCCAGCACCACCAGCAGGAAAATCAGACGTGCGGGAGAAGGTCTCATTTTTCCATTGTTATCGGTGAACCCGTGCGTGTTCGCAGAATCCGGCCGGCACTGGCAAGTGCGGGTTCGCTTTTTGATGGCCGATGCGTCTTTCCAATGCCGTCGCGAAAAAGCGATGTCAGGTCTCCCGGTTGCCATTTGTGCTCCCTTGGCCCATCAATGGCGCATGCCACGCGTCAACCTTCTGCTCGCCCTGCTCCTGTTGGGGTGCGGATTGGGCTCCGGTTGTTCCCGTGAAAATGAGCGCCAACCCGCCCAAGCGGATGCCTCCGTTCCCACCGGGACGAACCGGCCGGCTGCGGCTGCCGGGGAGGATTTCGCCGCCACGTTGCCCCGGGAGGGCGGGGTCGCCGGCTATGCGGGCTCGGTGGCGTGCCGCGCGTGCCATGAGCCGGAATTTAACAGCTGGCACCGCACGTACCACCGGACGATGACGCAGTATGCCAGTCCGGAAACCGTCCGCGCGAATTTTCACAATCAGACGCTGACGAACGGCGACACCCGCTTCCTGCTCAGCCAGTCCGGAGACGCCCTGAATGTCCGCATGGAGCATCTGCCGCGACCGGAAGCGCCGGGCGAGGAAACGGCGGCCATGGAAACCCGGGTGGGGCTGGTCACGGGATCGCATCACATGCAGGTGTTCTGGATTCCCAGCGGCGATGGCAACACGCAGCTGGGGTTTCCCTTTACCTGGCTCATTCCTGAGCAGCGGTGGGTGCCCCGCAATTCGACCTTCATCCGTCCGCCCGACGTGGTGCATTACTCCGAGGTGTGGAACATCATCTGCAGCCGGTGCCACGCCACGGGCATCGAACCCCGGATGGACGTCGCCCGGCGCGTCATGGATTCGCATGCGGGCGAGCTGGGCATTTCCTGCGAAGCCTGTCACGGACCGGGTGCCGGTCACATTGGCGCCCGGAAGCTGGCACCCACCGGCGCGAAACCGGACGCCGCCACCTTGCGACGGGAAATCGTGCAGCCCCAGACGATTGATCCGGTGCGCTCGGCTCAAATTTGTGGTTTCTGCCATTCGATGAAGTGGATTGATCCCCAGGATCCCTGGCGGCAGACCGGTTTCCAGTACCGTCCCGGTGATGACCTGGAGGCCACCACCCCGCTCATCCAGCCCGGGAAAGCGGACGCGATTCCTGCTCTGAAGGCACACCTGGCCAAAAATCCCGGCCTGCTGGAGGATTTTTTCTGGAGCGACGGCATGGGACGCGTGAGCGGGCGCGAGTACAACAGCGTGGCGGCGTCCCCCTGTTTCAAAGGCGGAAAGCTGTCGTGCGTGTCCTGCCATTCGCTGCACGACAGCGACCCCGACGACCAGTTGGCGGCGAACCGCACGGGCATCCAGGCCTGCACCCAGTGCCATCAGCAATACCGTGACCTGGCCGCCCGGCAGGCCCATACGCACCATCAGCCCGCGTCTGCGGGCAGCGACTGCTACAACTGCCACATGCCGCACACCACTTACGGGGTGCTGACGGCGATCCGCAGCCACCAGATCAGCAATCCCCGCGTCAGTGACGAACTGGCCACCGGGCGGCCCAATGCCTGCAACCTGTGCCACCTCGACAAGCCGCTGGCCTGGACCGCCAAATATCTGGGAGCATGGTACCATCAGCCGGCACCGGACCTGGATTCCGAAGCCCAAACCGTGGCCGATTCTGTGCGCCTCGCCCTGGCCGGTGATGCCGGCCAACGGGCCCTGGTGGCATGGCATTTTTCCTGGGAGCCAGCGCTGGCGGCTTCAGGGACGAACTGGGTTCCTCCGGTACTCGGGGTGCTGCTGGACGATCCCTATGCCGCGGTCCGCTGTGTGGCCGGGCGATCCTTGCGGTCCATCTCAATCCTTGAGCCAGCGGGCTACGATTACGTCGTTGCTCCGGGCGACCGCCCGGCCGCCCATCTGACGGTGTGGCAGAACTGGCTGTCGACCCAAAGGAGCGACGGGCACGGCGACGCTTTCCCGGATGGGGTGGCCCTCGTGGAGAGAAAATCGGCGGACCAGCCATCTCTCCGACCGGCGATGGAGCGGCTTCTGCAACGGCGCGATCAAAAAAAAGTCCGCCTCAGGGAATGAGGCGGACGTGAATCGGCTGAATCGGTCTGAACGGGGCCGGCAAATTCAGCGGCCCGCCTCCATGGCGGAGATGGCGCGATAGGCCTGCATGGCCTTTTCATCGTCGGCCACCACCGGCATCATAGTACCCATGACCTTCCCCAGCAGGCGGTCGTACTCGGGTTTTTTTGCGGGCTCCAGGGCGGTTCTGATTTCCATCATTCCCGCCATGACCGCCTCATAGTCCTTGCTGGCCAGCGAGCTGAGCACCTTGTCCGCGCCGGGCAAATTGATGGGTTTCAGGTCGTCGGCTGCCTGCTTGTCCTTGTGGCAACCGGCCACGAGCAGAAGGAGCAGGAGCGGGAGAAGTCGGAGCATGGGGAGACTCACTTCGTGAATTCAGGCCCGCACAGCAGCGGATTGGGCGTCGGCCATTTCTTCTTATCCTGATAATCGTTGAACTGCTGGAGCTTGATGAAGGAAGCGGTGCCGCCAATATAACCGACCATCGCCCCACCACCCATGTTGACTGTGCCCGTATAGGCACCCGAGCCCGAATGGCGTTGGGAAATGCCTTCGCCCACGGCTTCGGGATTGTTGCCGGCATCGTTGAAATAGAAACCCATGGTCGAGCCGGGCCCCGGCGCCTCGTTCTGTTCCCAGAGCAGGATGTCGGTCGGCAGGAAACTGGTGATTTTGTATGTCCCTTGTCCACCCGTGCTGGACTTGATGCCGGCTCCGCCATGGGTGCCGGTGTTGGAATAGCCCGCGATGGCACCATTCCAGCAATACGAGGTGACCTTGACGGAGCGTCCCAAGAACCAGCCCAGGAACTTGCCGGTTTTGCTGCCCGTATGGCATTGGGCCATGTCTTTCGGACAAAAAGTGACGGTGGGCGTGGTCAAAAAGGGGCCCAGTTGGCCCACTTTGAAGAATTTCACCTGGTTGCTGTATTGCAGGGTATTGAAATCCTTGCCGGTACAATCCGGGGCCGCGGCTTTGGCCGCCAGATCCGGGATCCGCCCATTGTTGACGGTCGCGTAAGCCCAGCAATCTTCACCGGTCAGGCCGCCGCCCCAACCCGGATAGGGCAAGTAATCGCGGTTGTCCGTGACGTACATGTGGGTCGAGAGCAGGATCTGTTTGACGTTGTTCAGATCGACCGTGTTTTGCGCCTTGTCCTTGGCCTTGGCCAAGGCGGGTAACAGCATGCCGGCCAGGATCGCAATGATCGCAATGACCACGAGCAGCTCAATCAAAGTGAACGCAAAACGAGCGGGGTTTTGCTCCAAGGCTTTATTTTTTTTCATGACTGATTCGGGGGTGGGACAACCGACGTTTATCCATCTGTGTGGTGGTTGTCAAACTCAACGTGCGATACCTCGGCTGGAACGAGGCCGTCGAGGAGTTGGGGCCAGCGATCTTCAACTCCGGCAATCCGTTAACGACAACCCGCGACAAGAGAAGGTGCACCGTTGCGTAATATGCTCCCCGCCTAAGAGTTAGCTCGCAAATATTCGGTCCATCTCGTCACTGAGCTTGCGCAGGCCTTCGGGGGTGCCACCGCCGCCCTGCTCCGCGATCCCCCAGCCGGTGTAGCCGATGTCATCAAGCGCCTTCATCACGGCGGGCCAGTTGTTGTCGCCCTTGAGGAACTCGACGTCGAAGCCGGCCCACTTGCCCTCCTTGTCGGCCTTCTTGCGGCTGTATTCCTTGATGTGCAGGCGCTGGATGCGCTTGCCGAGCGTGCGGATCCACTGCTCCGGCCAGCCGTAGTTGATCACGTTGCCGATGTCCATGTGCCAGCCCACGTAATCGGCATTTAGCTCGTCCACGAACCGCGCCGCCTCGACCGGGCTGAGCAGGAAATTGTTCCAGACATTCTCAATGGAGATGAACACGCCCAGCTCCTCGGCGTAGTCCGTGACCTTGATCAGCTCGGCCTGGGCGCGCTTGTAGGCGTCCTCATAGGGAATCTGGTCGTTCACGACCCCGGCCACGAAGAGCACCGAGGTCGCGCCGTAGCGCTTCGCATCCTGCAAGGCCTGCTTGAGGCCGGCGACGCTGGCGGCGCGGACGTCCTTGCTGGGGTGGGTGATCGGTTTCGCCCAGTGCGTGCTGCAGCAGACGCTGGCCATTTCCAGACCGGTGGCGTCGCGGGCGCGCAGCACCTCCTCCTGGTCCATGTGGCTGTTTGGCTCGACTCCGTCAAATCCAGCCGCTTTCACCGCCTTGAACTTCTCCAGCACGGTGCCGTGTACGCCCACGGTGCCGTACATGATGCCCTTTTTGAGCGCGCGCTTTCTGGGCGCGTCCTCGGCGAAGGCGAGCGGTGTGGTCGCGGCGAGTGCGGCGGTGGTGGCGGTGAGTTCGAGGAAGGAGCGGCGGTTCATGGGCGGCAGGGATAAAAAGAGAAGCGCCGCGTTCGGGGGAACGCGGCGCGTGGCGGAGGAAATTCAGGCGACCTTGTAGCGGCCCGGGACCGGGATCGGCATGATGTCGAGTTTCATGTCCAGGCTTAGCGGGCCCTGCGGGTGCAGGTCTTCGTTCGAGGCGAGCATGTGCTCCCAGGTCACTTCCTGGCCGCTGTAGGCGGCCATACGGCCCATGATGCCCTGCAGCGTGCTGGAGGCGAGCCAGTCGCCATCGAAGCGGTAGGCACCCTTGCCGCGGATGCTGGCGAAGAGCTCCTGATGCTCGACCACGTACATGTCGATCTTCTTGTCGCTCTGGTAGCGCCAGGGCTTCTCACCCTTGATGACCGGCGTGCCCCAGCCGCTCTGGGCGTAGCCCTTGGTGCCGGCGATGTAGTCGGAGTTGTCGCTGTAGCAGCCGGGGATCTGGCGCTGGGCGATCGTGGCGCGGACACCGTTGGCATACTCGTACACGACCGTCATGTGGTCGAAGATGTTGCCCTCGTTGTTCGGGATCATGCGACCGCCGGTGGCGGTACACTTGATCGGCGGCTGGTCCTTCATGGTCCACGCCAGCTTGTCCACGGTGTGGATGCACTGCTCGACGAAGCCGTCGCCGGCCAGCCAGGAGAAGTTCATCCAGTTGCGGAGCTGCCATTCCAGGTCACCGATTCCGGGCTTGCGGGAGGCGGCACCCGGCATCGGTTTCACGGGGCCGGTGAGGTAGGTGCCATAGACGTGCATCACGTCGCCGAGGGCGCCATTGTGAATCTGCTCGTAGAGCGCGCGGCGCGGCAGGTCGCTGCGCCAGCAGAAGCCGCAGACGAAGTTCAGCTTCTTCTCCTTTGCCATCTTCACCGACTCCATCACGTGCCGGATGCCGACAGGATCGGTCGCGGCCGGCTTCTCACAGAAGATGTGCTTGCTCTTCTCCACCGCGTACCGCAGGTGCAACGGGCGGAAACCCGGCGGCGTGGCCAGCAACACGACGTCCACCGAGTCGATGAGCTTCTTGTAGGCGTCGAGGCCGACAAACGTGGTCTCGGGCGTCACCGTGATGCGGTTGCCGAAGTCCGTCTTCAGGCCGCGGATGGTGTTCTCGACCGGCTCGGGGAAGGCATCGGCGACGGCGTGCAGCACGCAGTTGCCATCCGCCGTGAGCGCGTTGCCGGCGGCACCGGTGCCGCGACCGCCACAGCCCACGAGACCGAGCTTCAGCGTGTCGACGTTCTGGGCGAAGGCGGACTCCTTGATGATGAGCCCGGGGGCGGCCAGTGCCAGGGCGGCCGCCGTGCCCGAGGTGCGGATGAAGTCGCGGCGCGAGGAAATGACAGTCGTTGGTGAATTCATGAGCTATTTTGTGACGCCAAGGAAGCTCATGGATTCAAGCGAATCCGGTCAAGCAGCGTCCTCTACCTCATGCGGGGGAGGCGGGGAGGGGCGAGTGGGTCAGTAGGTCAGTGAGCCAGTGAACCAGAGCGTCAGTTGGCACCGCTGCCAGCTCACGCCGCCTCGGCGACGATGAACTGCAGAAATTCTGACCGCAGATGGGGCGGAAGCCGCACGCGGAACCGGGCGCGTTCACCACTGTAGTCACGGTCCACGACCTGCCCGACCGCATGCAGGCGGGCGATGACCTGCGGCGCGTCGTGCGGCACTTCCAGCGCCACAAAGTCACGGATGGGCCGGAGCATGACGCCCAGCTCGGCCCTCAGTTCCGGAAAACCCGCGCCCGTTTTCGCCGAGATGCAGACCGATTTGGCGAACTGCGCCGCCAGGCGTTCCGCCATCGCGGCCCCGGCCTCGCGGTCCACTTTGTTGAACACCATGAGCGTCGGTTTGTCGGCCGCGCCGATTTCCCCGAGCACCTGGTTCACCGCCTGAATCTGCTGGTCCGCGTGCGGATGGCTGGCATCCACGACGTGAACCAGAAGTTCGGCCTCGACGACCTCCTCCAGCGTCGCCTTGAACGCCTCGACCAAACCGTGCGGCAGCTTGCGGATGAACCCCACCGTGTCGCTGAGAAGGACGTTCTGGTTCGTCGGCAGCCGGAGCCGGCGCGTCGTCGGGTCCAGCGTGGCGAAAAGCTTGTCCTCCGCGAGCGCGTCCGCGCCGGTGAGCGCATTGAGCAGGGTGGACTTGCCGGCGTTGGTGTAGCCGACGATGGAGGCCAGCGGCCACTGGTGGCGCTGGCGGCCCGACCGCTGCGTGGCACGCTGCTTGCGAACGAGATCGAGCTCCTCCTTGATCTTGAGGATGCGTTCGGAAGTCTTGCGGCGGTCAGATTCCAGCTGTGATTCGCCTTCGCCACCGATGGAGCCGGTGGAACCGCGCTGACGCGAAAGGTGCGTCCAGTACCGGGTGAGGCGCGGGCGGATGTACTCGAGCTGAGCCAGCTCGACCTGCAACTTGCCCTCACGGGTGCGGGCGCGTTGGGCGAAGATTTCGAGGATGAGCGCGGTGCGGTCGATCAGCTTGCAGTCGAAGATCTTTTCCAGGTTGCGGCCCTGCGCGCCGGACAGCTCATCGTCGAAGATGACCGTGTCCACGGCCTGCTCCTTGCAATACAGGGCGAATTCCGCCGCCTTGCCGCCTCCGATGTAGGTGCCGGGATGCAGCGATTCGAGCTTTTGCGTGCCGTCGCCGATGACGGCGGCCCCGGCGGTGCTGGCGAGCTCGGCCAGCTCATCGAGCGAATCCCGCACGTCCCACGCGGAACGCGATTTCAGCTCCACGCCAATGAGGAAGGCGCGTTCGGTCTTGCGGCTGGCGGTTTCGACGAGGGCTTTCAAGGGCGATGGCGGCGGGCGGCTCGGACGTTTCCAAAGTGTCGCGCTACCCTAACGGAAACCGGCGGGCGAACAAGCCCGGTGGTTTACCCGGTGCGGGCGTGGCGCAATTTTGTTTGGGCCGCGCGGACTCTCGGCCCAAACTGCGGACGTGACCGGAATGTCCTTGGGCTCCGCGCTGCTGCGGCGGCGCTCCCGCTGGTTCTGGCTGGTGATCGGCCTGGCGGTGGTGCTGGCGATCCCCGGCTGCTTCATCGGGGGCGCCGCGGTGTATCGCAAGCTCGCGCGCCAGCGGGCCGACCGCTACGCGCAGGCGGCGGCCGAGCTGCTGGCGGCGGGGCAGATTGATGCGGCCATCGCCCAGGCGGAGGCGGCGCTCCAGGTTCAGATCTCAAACCCGAACGGCCAGTTGCAGCTGGCGCGGGCCTATTCCGCGTATTCCAATCCGAGGGCGCTGGTACACTGGCTGAATTACTTCGCGCTGGTCCCCGAGCCCAGCCTGTCGGCGAGCCTAGAATTCACGCATTACAACCTCCTGCTGGGCCGCCCCGAGGCCGCCCGCCGGCAATTGCTCCAGGCGGGCCCAAAACTGACCAACCGCCTGGCCATCCTGGTGACGCTGGCGTCGTTGGAGACCAATGCCAGCGCGGTGGAATCCCTCCTGGAGCGGGCCCGCGTGCGCAGCCGGACGCCGACCGAGCGGCTGGCCGTGGCCGTGATCGGGTGCGAATCGGCCTCGCCACGCGAGGTGGTCGCCGGCCGACGGACGATCGTGGAGCTGGCCGGCGCAGGCGATTATACGGCGCAAGGCTACCTGCTGACCCAGCCCGGCACCAACGCCGCCTTTGCCGCCGCTTCCTTCGAGCATTATCCTACCAACCGCTGGCTCCCCACCTGGCAGCCGGTCGCCGACCTGCTGGCCGGTCGCACCCGGAACGCCGCCCCGCTGGTCGCCCGGCTCCAGGCGGAGCCGGAGAATCTTGACCTTGCCAACGCCTTGGCCAACCAGGGCGTCAACCTCGTCACCCCGGCGCTGGCAGACGCCAGCCGCACCCACGTGGGACTGTTCTTCATCCAGGCCGACCAGCTCTGCGCCCAGCGCCGCTGGGCCGAGCTGGACCAGCTGGTCAGCGACCCGAGCCGGAAGCTGCCCGGCGACCTGCAGGCCGGCCTCGCGGCCGTCGCCTCCTTCGGGCAGGGCGACACCAACACCGCCCGAGCCCGGGTGATGACGGCCCTCGCCGCCGCCCAGGGCTCGCCGCCGCGTCTCCTCGGACTGGCGCGGCTCGCCGCCGACAAGGGTTATGTGGAATTTGAGGCGGAGGCCTGGCTGCACTTGAACGAGGAATCGGAACTCCGCGACACCAGCGGACGGCGGCTCTACGAGCTTGGCGAGCGCTTCCACCGGCTGGACTGGATCGCCGCCGGCGCGAAAAAGCTTTCCCACGACGATCCGGCCTCCGACTGGTTTGGCGTCTGGGCCTATTCGCGCTGCCTGCAGCAGATGAACGCGGCCGGCGTGCCCGAGCCGACGGGGCCGCATGCGGAATCCGTCCTCGCCGCCGTGCTGCGAAACACCCTGCTGAACCGCACGGACCTGGCGCTCGCCCGGATCGAGAGCCGGCCCGACTGGTCCCGCATCCATCCGCGCTTCCGGCTGGTCGCGGCGCTGACCTATCAGCGGGCCGGTTTGCACAGCGAATTGCGGCGCGCCCTGGACGGCTTCCCCAAGGATGGGCTCCTGCCCGAAGAACTCGACCTGCTTCGCCAGATACAAAGCGCCCGCTGACGCCTCCCTAGGGAATTACACGAGGATACCCTTAGCATCGCTAAGGTTATGCCTTGGAATTCCTCAGGTGTCGGGAACCCCAACAACCATTGACGGACATTCCGGGGGAATGCTCAAATTTCAGCGCGTGAGATACATGGAATCCAAACTCCTGAACTGCCACCGACTTTTGGTCTGTGCAGTTTGGCTTTGCTTTGGAAGTGTGGCTGGCTTCGCGCAGGCCAACCTCTTTAGCAACGGCAGCTTTGAGGGCGGCATCACCGGTTGGACGACGCAATACGGCACCGGCACCATCACCACCCAGGGTAACTACAAGATCGCCGGCAGCCCGGCAGCGGCCGGTTTTACCAGTGCGACCAACAATGTCGGCGTACCGACGGGTGGGGGCACCAACGCGCTCTGGGTGAACGGTGCCAGCGGGGCCACGACGACCAACGTGGTGAGCCAGACGCTTACTGGTCTTACCGTGGGGCGACAATATACTGTCAGTGGTTGGCTGGTGAGCGCGGAAAGTCCGGTCAGCTCGGCTGCCACCGTCGTCATCATGGCCGTTTCGGGTTCCTCGAACGTCGTCTCCAGCGCCTTTACTGCGACCACGAGCTGGTCACAAATTTTCTACACGTTCACCGCCGGAGCCACCAGCGCCACGATCCTGTTCATCGACACGAACAAGAATGCCACCGGCACTGGCAACGACTT
Source organism: uncultured Verrucomicrobiota bacterium (assembly GCA_903922605.1). Taxonomy (GTDB): domain Bacteria; phylum Verrucomicrobiota; class Verrucomicrobiia; order Limisphaerales; family UBA9464; genus CAIVQB01. The sequence goes on along the minus strand of CAIXUG010000062.1, from coordinate 57,467 downwards.
CGGGCTCGACAACCTGTCCGTGCCCGAGCCCGCCACCTATGCCGCCGGGGCCTTCGTGGTCGCTGCGGGATTCCTTGGCTGGCGCCGGCACCGTCGGTCCCTGGCCTCGCGGCCTCGCAGCGACGCGTCAGCGACGCCCGATTTGCCTGGCCCACGCGCCTAGGAGCTGCCGCCTCGTTTTGCGGCCCGATAGCATTCCGATGCGTTTTGCCGCAGGCATGCGCAGCCTATCTTACCGCTGGCCGGATTATCCCCGTTGAACACGACGGCTTTTCTATGGGTGGCTAATCCGGATCGGCCTACCCCAGAACGGGTGGAACTTCGGTGAAGCGTTGCTTGCCGGTGGGAGTCAGGGAGGGTAACTGCTTCCTGCCATTGCCGAACTTCCCGCCCATGAACCTCACCCTCTCATCGCGCCGTGCGGGTTTCACCCTCATCGAGCTGCTGGTCGTCATCGCCATCATCGCGATCCTCGCCGGGATGCTGCTGCCGGCGCTGGCGCGGGCCAAGTCCAAGGCCAACTCGGTCAAGTGCATCAGCAATGAGAAGCAGATCGGCCTGGCCTTCAAGCTCTATGCGGACGACAACCGGGAGTTTTTCCCCGTGCATTCGGGCTGGGCCGACTTCGGTGGCAAATATTGGACGAATGCCAACGCTTCCGGCAATGCCGCCGATTACGGTGGCAAGACGCAGGAGACCAACCGGCCGCTGAACAAATACGTCGGTGCGGTGGAGGTTTTCCACTGTCCGGCCGATACCGGTGACTCCCTGAACACACAGGTGAAGACCTGCTTCACGGGCTGGGGCAACAGCTACCTCGTCGAATGGGCCGGCGAAAATTTCGGCGTGCAGCATGTGACTGGCGACTCCCTGAACAAAGGCACCGTGGCTGGAACGCCCATCCGTGAGTCGGAGATCGCACGGAGCCCCGTGAACAAGATCATTCTTGGCGACTGGGCCTGGCACGCCAATCGCGATGTCAACAAGCCGCAGACGGTCTGGCACAGCTACCGGGGGAAGCGCTACGAGAACATGCTTTTCGGCGATATCCACGTGGAGAACTACAAGTTCCCCAAGGAGATGGCCAACTGGCAGGGGTACAAACCCGACCCCGGCTTCCTGTGGTGGTGAGCGCGGGGAGCATCGTTTCACCGTGGCTGGTGTCAGCCCATTCGAAGAGAGAGAGGCGCGGCGCGGGTGTAGCGCAGGTTTGCAACCTGCTGTATCGCAGATTTTTAATCTGCACGGGGTGGAATGCCCGGACGCGCCTAGGAAATCCCGGTGCCGGTGCGGGTTGCAAACCCGCGATACGGCAGATTGCAAATCTGCGCTACTTCCAGAGCCCGTCCGCGACGGGCTGCCTATCCTGCGGTTCAAGGCCTGCATTGAGACGGCCCGTTCGAAAACCTCATCCGATCGCAACCGCGCTGGAAAGGTTCACCCGTAAGGTGGTTGAGGCTGGCCTGTAGCCCGCTTCACTCCCACTCGATCGTGCCCGGCGGTTTGCTGGTGAGATCCAGCACTACTCGGTTTAGTCCACGAACCTCGTTCGTGATGCGCAGCGAGATCTTCTCCAGCAGGTCGTAGGGCACCCGCACCCAGTCGGCGGTCATGCCGTCCTGTGATTCCACGGCGCGGATCGCGATGGTCCAGTCGTAGGTGCGCTCGTCGCCCTGCACGCCCACGCTGCGTACCGGCAGCAGCACGGCGAAGGTCTGCCACGTCTTGTAGTACAGGTCCGCGGCCTTCATCTCCTCGACCACGATGGCGTCGGCGCGGCGCAGGATGCGCAGCTTGTCCTCGGTGATGTCCCCGAGACAGCGCACCGCGAGGCCGGGACCGGGAAAGGGCTGGCGGAACACGATCTCCTTCGGCAGGCCGAGTTCGAGGCCGAGCTGGCGGACCTCGTCCTTGAAGAGGCATTTCAGCGGCTCGACGAGGGCGAACTTCATGTTCTTCGGCAGGCCGCCGACATTGTGATGGCTCTTGATCATGTGCGCCGGATTGCCACCGATGGGCACGGACTCAATCACGTCCGGGTACAGAGTGCCCTGCGCGAGGAACTTCGCCTTGCCCGCCTTCTTCGTGGCCGCCTGGAACACGTCGATGAACGCCTTGCCGATGACCTTGCGCTTGGTCTCGGGATCGGTGACGCCCGTGAGCTTCTTCAGGAAAAGCGCCGAGGCATCCTCGTATTGCAGGCGGATCTTGAAGTGCTTCCCAAAGACCTCCTGCACCACCTCGGCCTCCCGGGCGCGCAACAGGCCGTTGTTCACGAAGATGCAGGTGAGCTGGTCGCCGACGGCCTTGTGCAACAGCGCCGCCGCCACGCTCGAATCCACGCCGCCCGACAGGCCGAGGATCACGTGATCCTTGCCGACCTGCTTGCGGATGTCCGCCACGGCCTGGTCGAGGTAGTTGTGCATCGTCCACGCACGGCCGCAGCCGCAGATGCCGTGGATGAAATTGTTGAGGATGTCCTTCCCGCGCGGCGTGTGGACGACCTCGGGGTGGAACTGGATGCCGTAGAGCCGGCGCGCGCGGTCCTCGATGCCGGCGAATTCCGAGTTGTCGGTCGTGGCGACCGTCTTGAAGCCCTTCGGCATCTTTGTGAGCTTGTCGCCGTGACTGTTCCAGACCTGCAGCGACTTGGGCAGCTTCTTGAACAGCGCGCAGGTGCCATCGCGGATGGTCAGGGCCGCCTTGCCGTACTCACGGCGCTGGCCTTTTTCCACCTTGCCACCAAGGAAGTGCGCGAAGATCTGCACCCCGTAGCAGATGCCGAGCACCGGGATGCCCAGGCCGAAGATGGCCTTGTCGGGCAGGGGAGCGTCGGCCGCATACACGCTGCTCGGACCGCCCGAGAGGATGATGCCTTTGGGGTTGAGCCTGGCGATTTCCGCCGCCGGCGTGTCAAAGCGCAGGATGGTGGAATAGACGTTCGCCTCGCGCACGCGGCGGGCGATGACCTGGGTGTACTGGCTGCCGAAGTCGAGGATGACGATTTGTTCGTTCATGGCGGAGCTTCCAAAGCACAGGTTATCGGGCCGAAGCCGGGGGTCTGGCGAGCGATTTTTCATCGCAGACGCCGGCCAAGGATTCCTGCAAGCTCGATTTTGTGCCTGTCAGCAGTCGTTCCCCGGAAGCGGCGCGTTTTACGGAAACGCATTGGAGCGTCGTCGCTGCCGCTGCCGAAAGCCGCGCGCCGGGTGGCGAGGCGGCGCTCGAACGGCTCTGCGGCGACTATTGGTACCCCCTCTACGCCTTCCTACGCCGGCGGGGGCATTCTCCGGAGGAGGCCGAGGATCTGACCCAGGCTTTCTTTGCCGAGCGCGTGGTAACGCGGCGCGTCCTCAAGGACATCTCGCCGGAGCGCGGGAAGTTCCGGTCGTGGCTGCTGGCGTCCCTTCAGAACTTCGTCAGCCATGAGCGCGAGAAGGCGACGGCGCAAAAGCGCGGCGGACACATTCAGCACATCGCGCTCGGTCTGCCCGATCTCGGCGAGGCCGAGGGACGCTACCAGGCCGAGCCGGGCCACGACCTGACGCCGGAGAAGCTCTTCGACCGCGTATGGGCTTTCACCCTGCTCGACCAGGTACAGGAGGAACTGAAGGCGGGCTACGAGCGGGGCGGACGCGGCGAGCTGTTCACGGCGTTGCGCGGTTTTCTGCCCGGGGCGGACAGCACGCGTCCATATGCCGAGGTGGCCACGCAGATCGGCAAATCGGAGGATGCGGTGAAGATGGCCGTGAGCCGGCTGCGGCAGGATTTCGGCAAAACGCTGCGCGCGCGCATCGCCCGCACCGTCGGTGGCGAGGCGGAGGTCGAGGAGGAACTGCGGCAACTGCTCGCGGTGTTCGCGGAGTGAGCCATGCAGCCGTGGTAGCAGCCGAGGTGACGAGGCTCTATCTGATTGTTAAGGAGATCAGAGCCTCCTCAAGTCGGCTGCTACGCTGAGATGCACGGAGGGGCCGATACGTTGTGCTGTGCTGTTCGGTTGGCCGCGCCTTTGTTACGTTGTCACCGAATCTGCGGTTGACCAGCTCCACATGATTGTCACGCATTGCTCCGAATGCGGTTCCGCCCTGCCGGAATCGGCGCACGGGTTTTGCCCGCGCTGCCTGCTCGGGCTGGCGGTCAAAGCTCCCGCCGAGAGCAACGGCCTTCCGGCCAACAAAATCTTTGGGGGTTACGAACTGCTGGAGCGCATCGGGCAGGGCGGCTTTGGGGTGGTCTTCCGAGCGCGGCAGCAGGGGCTGGACCGGTTGGTCGCGCTGAAGCTGTTGCGCACGGGTGCGTTCGCCACCGAGGCAGAACTGAAGCGCTTTCGCGCCGAGGCCCAGGCCGTCGCCCGGCTGCAGCATCCCAACATCGTCACGTTGCACGAGGTCGGCGAATGCGAGGGGCAGCCGTTCTACTCGATGGAGCTGATCTCCGGCGCGGGCCTCGACACCCTCGTGAAGCTCGGTCCGCTCCCGCCCGACCGCGCGGCGAGCTACGTCCGTAGCGTGGCGGATGGCATCCACTACGCGCACACGCGGGGTCTGCTGCACCGCGACCTCAAGCCCGCGAACGTGCTGCTCGACGACTACGGCCAACCCAAGGTCACCGACTTCGGCCTGGCCCGGTCGCTGGCAGGCCCGAGCGACCTCAGCCATTCGGGGGATTTTGTCGGCACACTACTCTATGCCTCGCCCGAACAGGCCGCCGGCCGGACCAAGGATGTGGGTGTCGGCAGCGACGTGTGGGCGCTCGGGGCGACCCTCTATGAACTGCTCACTGGTCGGCCGCCCTTCACCGGCGCCACGGTCGCGGATGTTCAGCGCAAGATTCTCAATGAGGAGCCAGTCGCGCTCCGGACACTCAATCCGGCCATTCCCCGCGACCTGGAAACCGTCTGTCTCAAGTGTCTCGCGAAGGAGCCGGGGCACCGGTATCGCGAGGCGAAGGAGCTGGCGGCGGACCTCGGGCGCTACCTGCGCCGTGAACCGGTGCGGGCCCGGCCAGTTGGTTTGGCGGGACGTTTCACCCGCTGGTGCCGGCGCCGGCCCGCACAGGCAGTGGCGGTGACGACGCTCTTTGTCCTCCTGACCCTGCTGTCCGTGGCAGCGGGACTGTTCCGGCACGACCTGCTGGCGAGCAACGCGCAGGCGGCGCAGTTGGCGGGGCTGGCAATCCACGCGGAACTGGCCGAAGTGGGCCATGCGGTCACCCAGGCGGCGGATTCGGCAGAGCTGCGCCACTTCGTGAACACGCACGACTGGCGGGCGTGCGACGGCTGGTTGGGCGGACTTCAGGGCGCGGCGCTCCGGGCGCCGGCGGCGCATTGGCTGCACTCCGAGAACTGGTACCTGCTCGATGCGCGCGGGCAGATGCTGGCGCACTGGCCGGTCGGCAGCCGCATCACGAACGTCGCCTTTCGAGATTACTATCTCGGTGCAATCCGGCGGGCGGGGGCGGGTGACGGCGAGGTCCACTTCAGTCGGGTGTACCAGGGCGTGAACGATGGCCTGCACAAGTTCGGCATCAGCCGGGTGGTCCGGGATGCGCAGGGCCGGATTGCGGGCGTGCTGGTCGCCACGGTGGCCACCACGACCACCGAGCGGCAGGCCGCGCTCAGCAACGCCGAACGCAAAACCGTGCTGATCGCCGCCACCGATAACAATCCGCCGCCGCCCGACATGGCGCCGTTGCCAAGACTGCCGGACTTTGTGGTGATGCTGCATCCCGCCTTTCGGGAGCACGAGCCGGTGATGGCCGCCGAGCACCCGGCGTTCGCACGGTTGCTGGCCTTATCCGAAGGGGAGGCGGTCGCCGTCTCCGATTCTTTCTATCGCGATCCCGTGGGCGAGCGCCACAACCGCTACAAGGGACGCTGGCTGGCGGGCATTGCGCGCGTGCCGGAGACGCCGTTCGTCGTGATTTTCCAGACCCGTGACTGGGTCGGCGACGCGGCGCTCTTCGCCTTCATTGTCGCCACCGGGTCCGGTCTGGCCGTGTGGAATTTCGTCCACCAACGGGCCAAACGAATGGCCCCCCGCGCCTGAGTGCATGTTTTAGCAGCCGGCCGTAACTTTCGGCTTTCACCGCGCCACCCCGGCGTTCATATCCAAAGGCCGTGTCGCTTTCAGATGTCTGACCCTACTTCACCATGTCCCGTCTGACCTCTCATCTGCTCAGTCTTTTCCTGGCCACAACCCTTCCTCTGGTGGCGGCACCACCGGCTAAGATTCCGGTGGAGGAGTTTTTTCGTCCGCCCGCCTGTCGTCAGGCCGAGCTTTCGCCGGACGGCACCAAGATCGCCTTTGAGTCCGCCGACGGCTGGGAGAAAAAGCTCGCGGTTCAGGATCTGAAAACCGGCAAGCTGGTAAGGATGGCATTTGATCGCACCTATCAGCTGGCTGCGTTCTCCTGGAAGGGCAATGACCAGCTCATCCTGCTGCTCCAAAAGGATGGCTACTGGACTGGAGAACTGTTTACCGCTGCCGCCGACGGTTCCGGGCTGCGCATCTTGGTGGAGCCGAAGGGTGACTCCTTTCAGCTTCTTGACCTGCTTGATAACGATCCGAAACACATCCTCATCGCCGACCAGCGGTGGAAGACGAGCCCTTCGGACATGCGCGGCCCATCGGTCCACACACTCAACACTCAGAGCGGCAGCAGCCAACTGGTGCAGAGCGCCATGGATCATGTGTACGAGTGGCTGACGGATCAGGAGGGTGTCGTGAGGCTGGGACGCCGGTCCGACCCGGATGGCGCGACGTGGCTGTACCGCCATGAAAAAGGCGCCCCGCTCACCGAGCTGTGGAAAGAAAAGATGCAGGGCGAAACCTTCAAGCCGATGGAGTTCGACTACGACGGCCACACGCTTTATGTCGCCTCCAACCGGGGCCGTGACACCGACGCACTGTGGGCGTTCGACGTGGAGAAGAAGGAATTTGTCCGTGAACTGTTCGCCCCCCCGGGTGTGGATGTAAACCGCGTCTACCTTTCGCGCCGGCACCGGCGGCCGATGGCGGTGGGATATTTCGCGGACGGCTATCGGGTTGAACCGCTCGATCCGGAGTTCGCCTCGCTTTATGAAGGAGCGTGCAAGGCGCTAGGCAAAGGCTCGGTCGGGTTTCACAGCTTCGACCACGACTGGCACAAGGCGCTGGTGCTGGCCAGTGGCGACCGTGATCCGGGCATGTATTACGTTTTTGACCTGGACAAGGGGCGGTTGGACGCCTTCAGCCGCGTCCTGCCCTGGATCAAGCCGGAGCAGATGGCCGAAATGCGTCCCATCGAGTTCAAGGCCCGTGATGGCCTGCTCATCCACGGCTATCTCTCGCTGCCAGCCGGACGGGAACCGCGCAACCTGCCTCTGATCCTCCATCCGCATGGTGGCCCGCAGGCGCGTGATTACTGGGGTTTCGATGAGGAGGTCCAATTCCTCTGCAACCGCGGCTTCGCCGTGCTGCAAGTCAATTTTCGCGGGTCAGAAGGCTTCGGGGGGAAACTCATGGCCGCCGGTTTCGGCGAGTGGGGCGGCAAGATGCAGGACGATCTGACGGACGGCGTGAAATGGGCCATCGCCCAAGGTTACGCCGACCCCAGACGGGTGGGCATTTATGGCGCCAGCTACGGCGGCTATGCTACGATGATCGGCCTCTGCCTGACGCCGGAGCTCTACCGCTGCGGCGTGAACTACGTTGGTGTCACCGATCCGAAGCTGATGCAGAAGGCCTACCGCAACGCGGATGGGAACACCAAAGCGCAGGTGCGCCGGCTGCTGGGCGGCAGCGTCGATGCGGAGGTTCTCAAGGCTCCCTCGGCCGTCGCCCTTGCGGACAAGATCCAGGCGCCGGTACTGATGTATTACGGCATTTATGATACCCGGGTGGAAATCGAACAGGGTGACGCCATGGCGGCAGCCCTGAGCCGCGCCGGCAAAACCTACGAGTACAAGACGAAGACCAAGGAAGGGCATGGCTTTCAGAGCAAAGAGGCGAAGTTGGAGTTCTACAATGCAATGGATGCCTTCCTGGCAAAATACCTTGGGGAATAGGGCCAACCCCGCGCAAAAACTCAGCCGTAGAGCGCAGATGCTCAGCGAAAAGACCGATTTCGGGCATTATCGCGTTGACGCTGATTTTGGGGGGCGAGTTAGCTAGGCGGCACCGTTTAGCCAGTCCGTGCCCTTCCGGGTGCCATGCTTGCCGGGCGGAGCCATTTCTTCCATGAGCCGTAAAATCAACGTTGCCATCGTCGGTCTCGGATTCGGGTCCGAATTCATCCCCATCTACCAGCGCCACCCCCAGGCGAACATGTACGCCATCTGCCAGCGCTCGAAGGAGAAGCTGGAGCAGGTCGGCAAGGCGTTCGGCGTGGAGAAGCGCTACCAGAGCTTCGAGGATCTGCTGCGGGATCCCCATGTTGACGCGGTACACATCAATTCGCCGATCCACCTGCACGCATCGCAGTCCATTGCCGCGCTGCGCGCCGGCAAGCACGTGGCCTGCACCGTGCCGGCCTGCACCACCATCGAGGAGGCCCGCGAGATCGTGAAGGCCTCCAAGGAGAGCGGCAAACGCTACATGATGATGGAGACCGTGGTGTGGAGCCGCGAATACCTTTACGTCCGCGAACTGCGGGATACCGGCAAGCTCGGCCGCATCCAGTTCGTGCGCGGCAGCCATCTCCAGAACATGGCGGGCTGGCCCGGCTACTGGGAAGGCCTGCCGCCGATGCACTATGCCACGCACTGCGTCTCGCCCTGCCTCGGCATCGTGAACGGCGAGGCGGAATTCGTGTCCTGCCTCGGCTCGGGCCGTATCTCTGAGGCGCGCATCGCGAAGTACGGTTCGCCCTTCTCGTTCGAGACGGCACATTTCAAGGTCCGAAACCAGGATGTCGCCGGCGAGGTGACGCGCTATCTGTTCGATGCCGCGCGCCAATACCGCGAGAGCTTTGACTGCTACGGGTCCGAGACCTCGTTCGAATGGCAGCTCACCGAGCATGATGACCCGGTGCTGCATCTCGGTGGAGAATCGGTCGAGAAGGTGAAGATCCCCGACTACGCGTACCTGCTGCCGGAGCCGATCCGGCCCTTCACGACCAAGGGCGTGTATGACATGACCGAGAATGCGCACCTGTCGTTCATCCAGGGCAGCGGCCATGGCGGCAGCCACCCGCACCTTGCGCACGAGTTCATCTCCGCCGTGGCGGAGAACCGGCCGAGCTTCCCCGACCTCTACCAGTCCGTGAACTGGACAATGGTGGGCATCCTCGCCCACGAGTCCTCGATGCGCGGCGGCGAGAAGATCTGCCTGCCGAATTTCCGGGGCGTCTGAGCCGGGAAGTCTTTCATCAGTCTCCCGCTAACCCGCCGGCTAAACCGGCGGGATTTTTATTGAAGTGAGGTGGTACCGGCGTCGTCATCAGTACGTTCATAAGTGTAAATCTACGCTTGCAAAACATACGTGCGGGTGGTCTGTTGCCCGCGCACAACAATTCCCTAAGGCTATGAAAACAAGGAGAGGTTCTGTCTGGCGGGCCGGGCTGCTGCTCACGCTCGCAGCATTTCTGACATCACGGTCCCTCGCCGACGGCGAGCTGGACCCCGGTTTCAACCCGCCGCCCGAGCTGGGCAGCAATTTCATCAGCGGGCTGGCGGTGGTCGGTGGCCAGGCCTACGTGGGCGCCTCCCAGCGGCCCGTCATCCGGCTGCGCGAGGATGGCAGTCTGGACGAAGGCTGGCAGCCGGCTTCTCCCAACTGGGGGGCGAATGTCATCGTCGGCCTGCCTGCGGGCGGCTTGGCGGTGGCATATGAATCCGGTTTCCTCATCCAATATGATGACGGTTCCCACTTCAGCCCCCGGGTGGGCGGGATCTTGGACCCCACGGTGGGCAGCGTACTGCCGCAGGATGACGGTTCGGTGACCGTCATTTCTTCGGGGTACAATGCCCAAAAGGTGTTGCCCGACGGCAGCATAGATCCGGCCTTCCGGGTCAAGGTTTCCTTGCAGGGCAGCAACTTTCCGAGCCTCAGAGGCGGCATCCGCGACGGGCAGGGACGTTACGTCGTCATCGGCGACTTTCAGACACCGGCCCCCGACATGCGCTTCGGAGGCATGCGGCTCCTGGCCGACGGTTCGCTGGACACCACTTGGAACCCGCAGCCGTATGCGGACGTCAGCGGCCTTTCGGCGCCGTTTGCGATCACGGCGCTGCCGGAGGATTCGGTGCTGCTCGTCCTGTTCAGGGATTTGGTGTGGATCGATGCCGGTGGCACAGTCACCAGGCGGGTCCCGAACCTGGCCAACAACAAATCCTATTTTCTGCCCCCCATCGTGCAGCCGGACGGCAAAATCATCGTGGCGGGCAATTTTGACGCCTGGAACGGGGAGTCGGCCCCGGGGCTGGTCCGGCTGAAGGCGGATGGTACCGTGGACCCCAGCTTTTCGGCCGGGGTGGACCGCCCCTTCCTGGAAACCATGAAGTTGGATGCCCGAGGGCGGCTGTGGTTTGTCGGCGGGTTCAGCAAGGTGAACGGAGTGGACCGGCCGGGCATCGCCCGCATCCAGGCCTACACGCCGCCCAGCAATACGACGGCCCTCACCGCACAGGTCACGGCGACCCAGGCGCACGTGGCGACGAACGAGGTGCTCTACCTGACCGCTCAGGTGAACGGACAGCCGGAGCCAACGCTGCAATGGTTGCGGGACGGCACCCCGATCCCAGGCGCCACCAATCGCGGGCTGCGCCTGAGCATCACGAACGGCAGCGAGTTGGGTGCTTTCAGCCTCGTGCTCAGCAATGACTCCGGCTCACAGAAGCTGGAGTTTCCCTCGGTCACCCTGGCGGCGCGCAGTCCGCACCCGGGAAGCGAAGACATGGCTTTCAGCCGTGCCCTGACCAATTTCAACAGGGTCAACGAACTCGTGCCAATGGCGGACGGACGCATATTGGTCGCCAGCGAAAACCCCAATCCTGATCAAAGCCCGGAAACGGCCCTCGTGGGGCGGTTGCTGGCCGACGGAAGTCTGGATGCCAGCTTTGGCCAGGGGGGTGTCGTTGCTGGTCGGGGGCGTGTGGAAACACTGATCCCGTTGCCGGACGGCGGGCTGCTGGTCGCCGGCGAGTTTACCGATTTGGGCGGGCAGGTCGCCTATGGTCTGGCCGAGCTGGATCGCAGTGGAAAAGTGGTGGTACGTCCGTTTCCGAACCTGGACATTCCGCACGTGTCCACCGCACTGCCGTTGCCCGACGGCAAGCTGATGATCGCCGGACGCTTTGCCCAGGTGAACGGTGTATCGGTCTACCGCCTCGCCCGGCTAAACTCCGACCTGACGCTCGACACGTCATTTCAAGCCCATCTGCTGGACTGGCAGTTTGTGGATGCGCTCGCCTTGGATGCCCACGGGCGCGTGCTGATCGCCGGAGAACGCGTTTACGCCCATGAAACAGTCACCAACCCGCCTCTGGTAGGGCTCCAACGCCTGCTGCCCGACGGTTCGCCGGATCCGGCTTTCCACGTCCGTACCAATGGGCTGCGCGCGATCTTCATGGAACCGGAAGGCCAGATGCTGGTGGGGATGCCACCGGCCCGCCTGGACGAGGATGGGAATGTGCTGACTCTGTTCGAAGATGACGTCGATCGGTATGCGGTTTTTGGCTACAGTGTGGGCTCGGCAACTGAGGCCAACCATCTGATGGCCCGGACGGCTGCCGGAGGCGTTGTCTATCCATCCTGGGAGGACACCAGTGGGCAGGGGCCGGCCGAGCTTTGGCGATGGAAGCCCACGGGCGAGCGGGATTTTTCTTTCCAGAGCGTGTTGACCACCAATGGCGTTTTCGACAGTCCCGTGACAGCCATGGCCGTCTTGGCCGACGATTCCATCCTGCTCACGACCAATGATCAGGCGTTCCGTCTGCGCCGGATCCCGCGCGATTCCGATCTCGCCCTGCAAAGCAAGGGCATCGGCGACGGCCAGTTCCATGTCTCGCTGGCTACCCAGCCAGGATTGTCCTACGAAATCTATCGGCGTGACCAGTTGACCGGCGGCACGCCGACCCAGATTGGCGCGTATTCCGGTGATGGCTACGTCATCGACCTGCAGACGCCCGCGACCGGAAACGCCGGCTATCTCGAGCTGCGCCGCCAGTGAGTCGCCGGCGGAAATTCCTGCGGCGTCTGAGCTGCATAAAAGTTTCGAATGATTCCAACCCGCTGGCCAGCCGGCGGGTTTTTCTTTCGGTGGTGCCGGATAGTTTATGAATGTAATCTTAACGCTTGCAAAAGGAGAGCCGTTGAGATTAATCTGTCCGTACAACGGTTTCCCGATATATGAAAACTAGGAGGAGTTCCATTTTGCGCGCCTGGCTCACGTCCACCCTCGCCGCGGTTTCGACCGCAGTGGCCCTCGCCGACGGTGAGCTGGACCTGGGATTCGCCCCGCCGCCCGAGGTGGGCAGCAACTCCCCCACGACTTTCGCGGTGGTTGGCGGGCAGGCTTACCTGTCCAATCCCGGTCTGGAGGTCAGCCGGCTGCGCGAGGATGGCAGCCTTGATGCCGGCTGGCAGCTTGCCTATCCCCGGAAAGGCGCAGCCGCGATCAGCGGCCTGCCCTCCGGGGGGCTGGCCATGGCCTTCAACTTCGGCTGCATCATCCAATACGATGACGACTCCTATGTGAAGCCCATTGTGGGAGGGAGTTGGGTGCCCCCCTTGGGGAGCGTCCTGCCCGGGGATGATGGATCGGTCACCTTGATTTCATTGGACGGTGTGAGCCGGGTCAGGGCGGATGGCACGGTTGATCCGGCCTTCCGGATCCGGGTTCCGCTGCAGAAAGCTTCGAACGGGATTCCGTTCAAAGGTGGGGTGACCGACAGTCAGGGACGTTATGTCATCATTGGTGACTTCCAGACGCCCGCTCCGGCGGTGCACTCGGGGATGATCCGCCTTTTGGCGGATGGGACTTGGGATGCTGGCTGGAATCCAACGTCTGACCTGCAAGCCGATGTGAACGGCAATGGCCTGCTGGTGCCCCTGGCAATCAGCGCCCTGCCGGAAGATTCGGTGCTGATAATCTTGGACCAGGAAATCGTCTGGATCGATGCCGGGGGGAAAGTAACCAGGCGGCTCGTCAATCCGGCGGGCAACCGTCTTTTTGCCACTCCCATCGTCCAACCGGATGGCAAAGTCATCGTGGGTGGCGATTTCTTCAAATGGGGAAACGTGCCGGTTACGGGGCTGATCCGCCTGAATGTTGACGGTTCTTTGGATTCCTCCTTTTCCGTGACACTGGACAACCCCTTCGTGAGCCAAACGTACTTGGACACCCAGGGACGCCTTTGGTTCAGCGGGTTTTTTCACCAGGTGAATGGAATTGAGCGCCCGGGAATCGCCCGAATCCAGGCGTATCAGCCGGGGCCGACCAATGCGGTGTCACTCCAGGCGCAGATCACGGCGGCCCCGGCGCGCGTGGCGACCAACGAGCCGCTGTATCTCACCGCCAAAGTGGATGGCATTCCGGTGCCGGCGTTGCAATGGTTGCGGGATGGCATCCCCCTCGACGGCGCGACCAATCGCGGCCTGCGCCTGAGCATCACGAAAGGCAATGAACTGGGCGCTTTCAGTCTGGTGCTCAGCAATGCCTTCGGTTCGCAGAAGCTCGATTTTCCGGCCACCGCGCTGGCGGTGCGCAGTCCGCGTCCCGGAACTGAGGACGCGTCCTTCAGCCGCGCCCTGACCAATTTCGACAAGATCATCCAGCTGTTGCCGCTGCCCGATGGCCGGATATTGGTCGCCAGCGGGGTCGGCGGTGCGGACACCAACGTGACAACCGCCCTCGTGGGACGGCTGCTGGCCGACGGTGGGCTGGACGTCAGTTTTGGTGATGCGGGCGTAGTCAGGGGCCGGGGCCGGGTGGAAACGCTCGTGCCGCTGCCGGGAGGCGGGATGCTGGTGACCGGTGAATTCATCGAGCTAGGCGGGCAGCCGGCCCAAGGGCTGGCCGAGCTGGATCGTGACGGGAAACTGGTCGCGCGCGCGTGGCCAAACCTCGATATCGCGCATGTGTCCACCGCGCTGCCGCTGCCCGACGGGAAACTCATCATTGCCGGACGCTTCAACACGGTCGGTGGTGCGCCCGCGTTCCGGCTGGCCCGGCTGAACGCCGATCTCACCTTGGACCCCGCCTTCCATTATCCGTTGACGTATTGGGAGTTCGTGGACGCCCTGGCACTGGATGCCCGCGGTCGGGTGCTCATCGCCGGGGAACGCATGTATTTTAGCGGATCCCTCACCGATCCTCCGCGGGCGGGCCTGAACCGCCTCCTGGCCGATGGCTCCCCCGATCCGGCCTTTCACGCGCGGACCAATGGCATCCGGAGCATCTTTGTGGAACCGGACGGCAAGCTGCTGGTCGGCATGCCGCCCCTGCGCCTCGACGAGGATGGAAATCTGATCACGGCTTTCGAAGAGGGTGTTTATCGTTACGCGTCGTCCGATGAGGTGTTCTCCCTATCCGAGGAGGCCAATCACATGATGGTCCGGACTCCGGAGGGTGGGGTGATCTATCGGTCGCTCAAGCACCAGATGCCCATCAATGTGATGGAGCTCTGGCGATGGAAGGCCACAGGGGAACAGGACTTCAACTTCCAATGCGCGCTCATCGATCCGCTGGTGGGATATCCGGGGCAAATCAATGTGACAGCGGCAACGGCCCTGGCGGATGGCTCAGTCCTCTTAAATGCTTTGGTGAGTCCGACGAGCTACCATGAGCCGACTCCCGATCAGGCCCGGCGCCTGCATCGGATTCTGCCCGATTCAGATATGTCCCTTCGGGTGAAGGATGTCAGTGGTGGCCAGTTCCGCGTCGCGCTCGAGACCCAGCCGGGTCTCTCCTACGAAGTCTACCGGCGCGACCAGTTGACCGGCGGCACGGCGACCCAGATCGGCGTGTATACCGGCGACGGCTACGTCATCGACCTGCAGACGCCCGCGAACGGCGATTCTACGTACCTTGAGCTGCGTCGCCACTGACCGCGTGCCGGCGCGGCGTCAGACCCGCAAAAATCTCGGATGACCGTCCCGCAAACCCGCCGGCAAAAACCGGCGGGTTATTGCCGTAGGGGGCCGATGCCGGCGCGGTCCATGCAATGTTTATAGCCGTAAATTTACACTTGAAAAACATGCTCGCGCACGCTTTGTTATCGGCGCACAAAGATTCCCCAAGGCTATGAATACAAGGAGAGGTTTTGTCTGGCGGGCCGGGCTGGTGCTCACGCTTGCATCAGTTCTGACATCACGGTCCGTCGCCGACGGTGAGCTGGACCTCGGATTTTCCCCGCGGCCCGAACTGGGCACCAACTACATCTCGGGATTCACGGTGGTGGGTGGACAGGCCTACCTGTCTTCCCCGACCTTTCCGGTGCTCCGGCTGCGGAACGACGGAAGTCTGGATCCTGACTGGCAACTCCCAGTACCAGTGACATGGATGTCCACCTTGGGTCCCCTGCCTTCTGGCGGTCTGGCCGTATTGAGCAACTCCGGGCTGCTTTTGCAACATGACGACGGCTCCTATTCCCAATCCGGTCCGCTGGGAATTTCGCCGCTTTTTCAGGGCGCCCTGATTGGGCAGGATGACGGTTCAGTGACGGCATTCGATCAGACAAATGCCCGCAAGGTGGATGGTGATGGCTCCATTGACCCGGGCTTCCGGATCAAAGTCCCGCTGCCGGCGGTGGATACTTCCACTTCCTCGGGCTCGGGCAGTCTCTCCATCCAGGCGGCAGGCGACCGCCAGGGGCGCTACATCGTCATCGGCAATTTCCATGCCTCGGCTCCGGCGGACCGTCTTGGCCTGCTTCGCCTCCTGGCCGACGGTTCGCTGGACCCGACTTGGAATCCGAGTCCTGACCTGGGTCTCAGACTGAGCGATAGCGGAAGGTTGAACTCCCAACCGGTCTCGGTTGCAACCCTTCCGGATGATTCCGCAGTCGTGGCACTGGAAGATCAGCTCGCCTGGATCGACGCCCAGGGGACGGTCACCCGGCGGATGCCAAACCTCTCCAATTTCCCGCTCAACCTGGCACCATTGCTCATGCAGCCCGATGGCAAGGCCATCGTGGGGGGCAACTTTACAAGCTGGGGTGCTTCGCCGGCCTCGGGACTGATCCGCCTGAATGCAGACGGCACTTTGGACGATACTTTCACCGTTCAGTTGGACGGGCCGCTCGTCAGTGCCATGGAACTGGACAGTCAGGGCCGCCTTTGGATTTCCGGCGATTTTCGCAAGGTGAACGGGGTGGCGCGTCCTGGCATTGCTCGGCTGCAGGCATACACGCCGGAGTCAACCAATACGGTGGCACTGCAGGCCAACATCACTGCCGCACCACGGCACGTGGCAACGAACGAGGCGCTCTATCTGACTGCCCGGGTGGATGGCACGCCGGAGCCAACGCTGCAATGGCTGCGGGATGGGACACCCATCACCGGTGCCACCAACCGTGGTCTGCGTCTCGCGATCACCAACGGCAGTGAGCTGGGGGATTTCAGCCTGGTACTCAGCAATGCGTTCGGTTCGCAGAAGCTGGAATTTCCATCCGTCAATCTGGCCGCCCGCAGTCCGCAGCCCGGCACCGAAGATCTGGCGTTCAGTCGTGCCCTCACGAATTTCATCTATGTCACCCACCTGGTACCGTTGCCTGATGGCCGTATCTTGGTCGGGAGCGGAAATCCCTATGACAATGACACCTCGGAGACTGCCCTGGTGGGACGACTGCTGCCGGATGGCAGCTTGGATTCCGGTTTCGGCGTCGGCGGTGTGGTCAAGGGACAGGGGCATGTGGAAACCTTGGTCCCGTTGCCCGGTGGTGGGCTGTTGGTGACGGGTGATTTCACCGAACTGGCGGGGAATCCTGCCTACGGACTCGCCGAGCTGGATCGCTCGGGCAACCTGGTGGTCCGCCCCTTTCCCAGCTTGGACATCGTCCAGGTGTCCACGGCGCTCCCGTTGCCGGACGGCAAGCTGCTGATCGCGGGCCCGTTCACCAAGGTGGGCGATGCGCCGGCCTTCCGGCTTGCCCGTCTGAATGCCGACCTCACTCTGGATACGACGTTCCAGTCTCCCGTGGTGGCGCCCCGATTTGTGGACGCGATGGCGCTCGACCTGCACGGGCGGGTGCTCATCGCCGGGGAGCGCACCTACGGTACCGGTCAGATCCTTACGAATCCGCCCAGCCTGGGCCTGATGCGCCTGCTGGCCGATGGCTCGGCCGATCCGGCGTTCCAGGCGCGGACCATTGGAGTGCGGCACATTTTTGTGGAGTCAGATGGCAAGCTGCTGGTCGGCATGCCGGCGTTCCGGCTGGATGAGGATGGGAACGTCCTGACCGTCTTCGATGACAGCTACCCTTATTCACGATCAACCGCTGATTTCTTTCTGCTCGACGGGCCGAATCATTTGATGGTTCGCACTTCCGGAGGTCAGGTCATCTACCGCTCACTGGTGGACAACTTCATCAGCAGCACGGTCGAGCTCTGGCGTTGGAAAACCACCGGCGAACGGGATTACAGTTTCAAGTGCGTGTTACCCTCGGCAGGAGGCTACAGCTATGAAGCGACCGCGATGGCTGCTCTGGCCGATGACTCTGTGCTGCTCCACACGGTGCTTAACGAGTCGTTCGACCTGGAACTGTCCCGGCACCTGCATCGCATCCCCCGCGACTCCGACTTTTCTTTGCGGACGAAGGATGTCAGTGCCGGCCAGTTTCGCGTCGCGCTGGAGACGCAACCGGGGCTGACCTACGAGATCTATCAGCGAGAGCAGCTGACCGGCGGTACGCCGACCCAGATCGGCGTGTATACCGGCGACGGCTACGTCATCGACCTGCAGACGCCCGCGAACGGCGATTCTACGTACCTTGAGCTGCGTCGCCACTGACCGGCGTCTCACTCGGCGAGTGCTTCGACGATGTCGCGCAGGTCGCGCGGGTTCATCAGTTCCCCGAGTCCCTCAATCATGGCCGAAGGGCCGCGTTCGCGCGTTGCGATCGCGGCCTTTTTCACGGTCACCCGGCCATCCTCGGGCGATTGCACGACCAGCTCCGTGTCCGATTCGGACTTTAGAACGCCGGTGACGCTGGAGCCGTCCTTCAGGGTGATCACCACGTTCTCAAAGCCGGCGGCGATCTCCGCGTTGGGGAAGAGGATCGAGCGCAACACATACTCACGGCCTTTGGTGCGACCGATGCCGGCCAGTTCCGGCCCGACTTCGCCGCCCTCACCTTGGAGTTTGTGGCAGCGAAAGCAGGCCAGGTCCTGCCGCTCGGTGAACAGCTTGCGCCCGCGCGCCGCGTCGCCGCCGGTCAGGGCCGGGCGATACAATGCCAGCAGATCGGTTTTCGGAAGTGAGTTGGTCCAGGCGGTGAGTGCGATACGCAGCGTGGAGGCCGCACTGCCGGAAGGGTTGCCGGAGGGCTGTGCGGCCTTGGTGGCCGCGTCGAGAATGTCCAGTTGCAACTCCGCCGCCACCTGGCCCGCTGTCATCTGTTGCACCCAATCGGCCAGCGTCCGGAGGGCGGCGGGCTCGGCAGACGCACCCAGGGCGGAAAAGGCCGCCTGTCGCTCCGCCGGCTTTCCGTTCGCCAGCGTCACCAGCAGATCGCCCACGGATGCCGTTTTTCCCACTGCCGCCAGCCGCGTGACTTCGGCACGCACGCTGGCGCTGGGATGCTGCTGCAAGGCGGCCAGCAAGGCGGGGAAACCGGCAATATTCAGGGCCGCTCCGGCCCGCAGGGACGCCAGGACAACGTTGGTCGAGCCGTCGCCGGCCAGTTGCGGCCAGATGGCAGCGAGCACCTGGCTGGGTGGCGCCGGATCACGCCACGGCAGCGGTCGCCACAAACCCACAATCTTGTCGCGGCCCGGCGGCTTCGCCCAGTCCGCGAGATCGTCGAGCGCCTCGACGCGGACGCTTTCCGGCGTGTCCGCGCGGACGGCGAAGCGGGCGAGCGCGTCCGCATTCGTGGCGTTGCCGAGACGGAAATGGGCGTTCACCGCGCGGCGAAGCATCCAGGTCTGCCATTCGTCGCGGGTGAAGTTCGTCACGCCGGAGTCCCAAGTCACGTGATCCAACGCTGCCGGTTCCAGCAATCCGGCCAGCGCGGGCAACGCATTGGTGATCGGCACGTCGTTGATGGCGCGGGCAGCCTCCAAGACGAGCACCGGTGAAGGGTCGTCCAGAAATGACGATATCTCGTCCAAACCCAGCCGCCGTTCGGCGAGCAACAGACTCAGGCGGGCGTTCGTGTTGGTGCCATGTTCGAGCATCTTGTAATTCCCCAGAAACATGGCGGAGTTCCCGGTCCCGGCGGTTATTCCGACCTCGATCAGCAACTGGATGGCACTATGTCGCACCGTCGGTTCCAGCCCGGCCGCACTGTCCAAGAGAGTCGCCAACGGATACGTGGGCCAGACGACGGCGCCTTGGGCGTTCGGTTGGGGGATTCGCTGCTGCAGCGACTGTGGCAGCCACTGGAACAACCGCTCCTGCCAGCTCGTGCGATAGCGCAACCCGCCTTCAGGATTCTGGCTGAAGGCAGAAAAAATATCCCGGTAAGCAGAGACCGCCGCACCGGCAACGCGGGCGTCTGAGTCGGCAAACAATTGGAGCAAAGGGTTCTGTGCCGCTACCAGATGAGCGTGGCCCAGCACCCTTGCGGTCTGAGCACGGATCAGGGGCTCACGGTCGTTCAGCAGGCTCTGCAGTTCCGTCAATTCGGGTACGAAATCACGGTTTGGAGTGTGCCTCACCACCATCTCCAAGGCCCATAACGCATGCAGCCGCGGCAGGATGCTCGGCGCCGTTCCTGCGGTTTGCCGCAGTCCTTTCCAGACTTCGGGTCCACGGCTTGCCAGTTCCCACTGCGCCTCCAGGCGCACGCGTTGGTCG
This sequence comes from uncultured Verrucomicrobiota bacterium, assembly GCA_903922605.1. GTDB lineage: Bacteria > Verrucomicrobiota > Verrucomicrobiia > Limisphaerales > UBA9464 > CAIVQB01. The sequence continues at coordinate 37,526 of CAIXUG010000062.1, read as the reverse complement.
CGATGGCCGAGCAGGGCGAGCAGTTCCTTCTCGTTGCGCTTGGTCATGCCTTCGGCCAGCAGGCGTTTGGTCTCGGCGATGAGGGGGTCGTTCGCCAGCGCGGGATCAAAGACATGCCAGAGCCGGCCCCTGCCGGTCTTGTCCCAGCCCTGCACCCAATCGGCCACAGTCACGCCGCCACCGGGCGGGAACGCCACATCCACCGGCGAGAGGTCCCAGAGCACCTTGCCGGTGAGATTCGCTGCGGAATTATCCTCCTGCCAGGCCGTCAAAGTAGGACGGGCGTCCCGCCCGTTCACCATTTCGTCTTTGTTGGCCGTTCGCTCCGCAGGGACGGCAGAAAGGTCAGAAGACGGGCGGGCTGCCCGTCCTGCTTCGGGTTCCGGCACGACCCTGAAGAACGCTCCATCCGGCTCGACGGCGAAGGCCCGCACGCCGCCCGGGAAATCGCTCATGAAGAAATGCCGATCGAAGCGCGCGGGCATACCGGTGCCGGGATAATACGCGATGCCCGCCGGGCCATGGCCGATGTGCGCGACGGGCGGGACGATGTAGGCCGCCGTGTTGCTTTCGCGCGTGTGCCAGAGCCGTTCGGAATTCCACGCGCCGAGTTTCGGCAGCCATTGCCAGCCAATGGTCCAGCCGTAATCCGCGCCCTGCAGCACCAGCGTCCAGCGCGCCTTGTCGCCGCCGTCGGCGTTATTGTCGCCGGTCCACAGGTTGCCGTAGTCGTCGAAGCACAGCTCCTGGGGATTGCGGAGGCCCTGCGCGAAAATCTCGAAGTTCGCGCCGTCCGGTTCGCAGCGGAACACCGCGCCACAGTCCGGCAGAGCAATCACTTTGCCCTCGCGGTTGGTCACGCACGAACCCCGGTCTGCGATGCTGAAGTAGATGCGCCCATCGGGCCCTTTGATGAGCCCGTGCAGGTCATGCCCGCCAAAAGCAATGTGGACGCCAAAACCCGTGAGCAACTTCTCACGCGAGGCGGCTGTGGCTGATTTTCCATCTCCCATCTCCGCGCTCCCATCTGCTGCCTTCAGCCGCCACAGGTCAGGGATGCACGTAAACCAAACATTCGTCCCCTGAGCGAGCACGCCGGCGGCGACGCCGCTCACGGGCGAGTTGAAACCGTCCGCAAAAGTCACGGCGTGATCGGCGCGGCCTTTCCCGTCGGCATCCCACACGAGGCGGATGCGCTCGGATTCAACCTCGAGATCGCGGGCGTCCACCACGCCGTCGTGGTTGAAATCCTCCAGGCCACCGCGCTTCACCACCGCACCCAGGAACTTTTCGTGGTCGGGATCGCCGGGTGTCAGCACGCGTTTCAGGAAGGCTTCGCGGTCATTGACCGTGCGGAGCGCGTAGTCGTTATCGAGCCATGGCTGGAGGCCACGAATGTCAAAGACGCTGGTGCGGCGACGGCCCGTCTCCACAACATAGGCGCGACCGAGGCTGTCGAAGCAGAAGCTGGTGATGTTCTGCACCAGCGGTTCGCCGGCCCACAGCTCCACCTTCAGTCCCGGGGCGACGGCGAGTCGCGCCTGCGCCGTAAGCGCGTCCGGTGCGGCGTTGGTCACGATCGTGACTGCGGACGGATCGGCCAGCGCCACATCCGCCGAAAATGCGGCCAGCGCCATCAGGAGTCCGGGGAGGTGAAACGGGGACGGCATGGGGAGAGACTGCGCCGATTGTCGGCGGCTTCAAGCCACAGTGGTGGGCGGTAGAGACCAGTTTTGAATTTGGATCTCAGCGGGCACAGTTTCCACTGCGGATAGCCGCTGATTTCGGAGGGAAAGTCGTCCCTGACGAACGCGGGCCGTCCTCCCTCACCCTGCCCTCTCCCGCTGGGAGAGGGAACCGCCGGGAATGCCGCTGGCTAACTGGAAGATTCTCCGGCCAATCCCGCGCCCGCCTTCGCCGACCGGCGGACGACAATTCTCCCTCTCCTGGCGGGAGAGGGCCGGGGTGAGGGGGAACGGCCACCCGACTCCGCCCGCCCGCCCAATCTCCAAGGCCAGCTGCGGTGAAAAGCTGCGCGCGATTCTGGCCCCACTCACGAAACGCGTTGCGTCCAATGGCCTGCTGCGCTTACGCAAGGCCGGTGAACGAGTCCAATTATTCGCGTCGGCCGGGTTACGACCGCCCGGCGCCGCGTCCGGTGCGCTTCCACGCCCAGCCGCTGCGCCCGCCCGCGCCGCCGAAACTGCCGCCCGCCGGCAGCGAAAACTGGCCCAAACCGTGGGTGCAGATGCGGACCTTCAGCTACCAGCCCTCGGTCTATCCCGCGATGCTCGGGGACGTGTCGGAGGGGGCCAAGCCCGGCGATCTCGTCCACGTCTTCGACAAGAATGGCCGGCCCTTTGGCGCGGGCCTGTACAATCCCGGCGCCCGCGTGCCCCTGCGCGTGATCCACCACGGCGACGAGCCCGTGGATGAATCCGTCTTCACCATCCTGCTGCACCGCGCGCTCGATCTGCGGCTCGCCGTGCTCGATCTGCCCGCGACCACCGACGCCTTTCGCGTGATCAATTCCGACGGCGACGGCCTGAGCGGCCTGATCGTGGACCGCTTTGCCGACGTGCTCAGCGTGCAGGTCCACAGCCTCGGCATCTGGAAGCGCCTGCCGGAACTGCTCGCACCCTTGCACGCGCGGCTCGGCACCAGGCGCACGGTCATCGAGGTGGATCCCGCCATCGCCGGCAGCGAGCGCATGCACGTGGAGGAACACCAGTCCGACCCCGTGCGCACGGTGAAGATCCGCGAGCACGGCATCCGCTACGAGGTGGACTTCGCGGCGGGCCACAAGACCGGCTTCTTCTGTGACCAGCGCGAGAATCGCCGCCGGATGGCCCAGTGGTCCAAGGGCAAGCGCGTGCTCGATCTCTGCTGCTATACGGGTGGCTTCGCCCTGGCGGCAAAGATGACCGGTGCCGCCGCCGAGGTGACGGGCGTGGACCTCGACGAGAAGGCGATCGCCTCCGCCAAGCGCAACGCGAACCTGAACCAGGCCCGCGTGGAATGGGTCCACTGCGACGCCTACAGCTACGCCCGCCAGATGCGGAAGGACGGCAAGAAGTTCGACGTGGTGGTGCTGGACCCGCCGAAGCTGATCTTCAGCCGCGACGAGCTGGAGCAGAAGGAAGGCATGGAAAAGTATGAGGACCTGAATTCGCTCGGTGTCGTGATCACCGAGCCGGGTGGCCTGCTCGTGACCTGCTCGTGCTCGGGCCAACTGAGCGCGGAAGACTTCGAACGCATGACCATCCGCGCGGCGCACCGGGTCGGCCGCAAGCTCCAGTTCGTGGACCGCACCGGCGCGGGCGAGGATCACCCGGTGATGTCCAACTGCCCCGAAAGCCGCTACCTCAAGGTGCTCTGGGCGCGGGTGTTTTAGTCGGCCTTCCCCAAGTGAGGAACGCTGCCACGCCCAGCAGGAGCAGGTTCGCCCCGCCGATCACGCCGGCCACGACGCGATAGGCGCTGAACGGTTCCATTGTCAGCAGGTGCGGCGTGAGCACGACGAGCAGCGCCACGTAGCCAACGGCGACAGCGACGATCCACGGCACGACCGCGAAGCGTGACCGGGCGAGCTGGTCGTTCACGAGCACGTTGGCCAGCGCGTAGGCGAGCATCGCAAAGACGCACCAGGGCACCATCGGCGCCGCGGCCCAGTTGGCGGGTGTGCGGAAGAAGAGGATTTGCAGCGGCAGTTTGGGCAGCAGGAGCACGCCGACCCAGCTCAGCCCGCCCAGAATGGCCGTGCCCACCAGCGTCAGTGTCAGCGCGTCCGACTTGATGCCGGTGGCGGCGCTGCGGGCGATCTTGGGGAACATCACCATCGCGAGCGGCACGGTGATCTGGGTCAGGGCAAAGCCGATCATCCAGGCCGGCAGATAAAGCTCCCCCAGATCAAACTCATCCGCCTTGGTCCCGGGAATGGCTGCCTTGAGGAAGATCACGTCGAAGTTGGCCAGCACGATCAGCCCGGCTGCGCCCAGCGTGTACGGCAGCACGCGACGGAACCAGACCGCCCAGTCCACCTTCGCCGCCCCACGAACGCGCCAGACATCGCGCGTTGCCCATACCGCGACGCCCATCGAAAACACCTGGCCCGTCAGCGCCCCCAGCATGGCGCCGGCGGCCTGCCCGTGCCACGCGAGCACAATCAGTCCCGTGGCCGTGATGCGGCCGGCGCCATCCAGCAGGGAGACCCAGCCGAGGGCGCCAAAATTCTGGCGCCCCTGCAGCACACCACGGAAGACTGGCAGTGTCAGCCAGGTCAGCGCGACCCCGAGGGTCGGCCAGAGCACCCGGCCGTCACCGAGCTTGAACTGGCGGGCCAGCCCTTCGCGGCAGAAGATCGCGACCAGCAGCATCACCAGCCAGAGCGCGAACACTCCCGGCAGCACCCGGCGGAGCGTGGCGGCCAACTGGCGCTGCGATTCGGGAGTGACGGCGGCGGCGGTCTGCTGGGCAAAGACGATCTGCAGGCCGGCGCTGGGAATGCCCAGCACCAGAAACAGCCGCAGCATCATGATTAAAATCTCGAATTGCTCGCGACCCATCGTATTCCCGATGAGTTGGGCCCCGATCATGAAGCCGCCGGTCAGCAGAGTCGCGGCGGAGAGCCACGCGCCCTGACGGAAGAAACTGGATTTCGATTCGTTCACGACCGATTTCTCGCCGAAGCCTCCACCACCGATTCCGCAAACGTGACCGCATGACCGGTCACGACACGCCAGTCCAGGTCACGGGCAACGCGACTGCTGGCCGCCAGCCCGAGCTGGCGACGGCTTGCGGCCGGCTGCTCCAACCAGGCCAGAATCGCGTCACCAAAGCCAGCCCCGTCAAAGCCGGCAAAGCGGATGGCCGGCTCCTCCGCGAAATAGCGCCGCAGATTCTCCAATGGCGTGCTCACCACTGGCAGGCCGCAGCCCAGGTACTCGACCGCCTTGGCCACAAAGGCGCAGTGCGTCCCGTTGGATTCCTCGTAAGGCACAATGCCGACATCCGCACCGGTCAGATGCCGCGCGACCTCAGCGTATGGCACGAAACCGATGAGTTCGAGCCGCACGCCGGGATTGGCCGCACGCACGTCTTTCGCGAAGCGGAGCAGCGCCGGGGTTTCGCGGCCCACAAAGCGGAACGTGACTTCCGGCCGGCGGGCGAACACCCGGGCGACGGCTCCGCGCGCAATCGCCCCCAGATGATGTTCATCAAAGGACCCGTGCATCACGACCACTGGAGCGGAACTTTGAGCTTTGAGCTTTGAGCTTTCACCCTCTTCTACGGGCCGAAACAGCTTCGAATCGTATCCATACTGGATCGCGCGGATGCGTTCCGCCGGAAATCCCGTGGCGGCGAACCGTTCGGCGAGCGGAGTGGAGACTGTGAGGATGCCATCCACGGAGTAGCGGCGCGGGAGGCCCAGCTCGTAGCGCGTGAGCGCACGGACGACCGGTCCCGGCATCACCCAGCTCGGCCACGTCTCCATGAAGCCGGTGAGGTAATCGAGGAAGTTGAGCACGACCGGCACACGCAGCCGGGCCCGCAAACGACCGGCCGCGACCGCCGAGATCGTGTGCTGGGCAAAGATCAGGTCGAAACCGAACTCCTCCCGGCGCATCCGCCGCTGGGCCTCGAGCGTGCGACAGACAAGCGACGCCAGAGCGTTGGGATAGCGGAGATACTTCAGATTCCGGAACCGCGTGTAGCGGCCCATCTCCCAACCGGTGAACGGATGGATGGCGATGTGGAACTGGCCGGAGACCGACCGGTATTCCGGAAATTCGGGGCAGAAGAGATTTACATCGTGCCCGCGCCGGACGAACTCCTCGATGAGATAGACGGCCTCGGCCGATCCGCCGCCGCTGGGCGGGAAAAACGGCTCATGAGTGAGAAAGGCGACGCGCACGGAGGAAAATCAAAAGGCTAAGCTCAAAGCTCAAAGCTCAAAATTCAAAGTTGAGGCTACGACGGCGCTCGGATTTGAGCTTGGAACTTTGAGTTTCGCTCATTTTAAGCGAGACCGCGCATAAACTTTTCCAGAATCGCCGTGCCGCGTTCGAGGCTGGTGACAGAAATCCATTCGTCGGCGGTGTGGGCCTGGGCGATGTCACCGGGGCCGAACACGACGCTGGGAATGCCGCCGGCGGCGAGCGGGGCCGCGTCACAGAAGTAATGGACTCCCACCGTACGCTTCCGTTTTGCGGCGCGGCAGAGCGCCTGCACCAAGGGCAGCTTGGGATCCGTCTCGAGCGGATGACAGGCGGCGAACCGCAGGTTTTCAAAGTCGGCCTTGAGCTTGTAGCGGCGCAACAGCGCGGCGATCTCGCGCCGGACGCCGGCCTCGGATTCGCCGGGCAGGGTGCGGCGGTCGATCGAGATGACACACTCGGCGGGCACGATATTGGGCTGAGTGCCGCCCCGGATGGAGCCGACGTTGACCGTGGGCGAGCCGAGCAGCGGATGCGACCGGGACTTGAGGCTGGCGGCGTAATCCGTTTGGAGCGCCTCCACCACCCGGGCCATGGCGTGAACCGCGTTGCGACCCAGATGCGGCGTGGCACCGTGGGCGCTGCGCCCCAGCGTCTTGAGCTGCAGCCAGACATCGCCCTTGTGCGCCGTGACGACCTCCAGCCGGGTCGGTTCGCCGACGAGGGCCAGCCCCGCCTTGGGACCATGCTGTGCGTAGTGGCGGGAGCCGGTCTGGCCGTTTTCCTCATCCACGAGCCCGACAAAAAGGATCTCGGTTTCGGCCGGTCGCACGCCGGACTTGGCCACGGCGAGCAGGGCGGACAGCATGGCGGCGACGCAGCCCTTGGTATCGCAGGCGCCGCGGCCGGTGATGCGTCCTTTGGCCATCCTGGGCCGTAGCAGATCGTCCAGCGCGGGCAGGCCGACGGTGTCGAGGTGCGGGGCGAGCAGCACGCGTTGCTTCACCGGGCCGGAAGGCGTGAGGCGGGCCAGCAGGTTCGAGCGGCCGGGGGCCGCCTCCTGGAATTCGACCGCCAGCCCGCCGCGCCGCGCGTAATCGCCGAGAAAGGCGGCCACGCCGGCTTCGCCAGTCCGCGCGTCGCCGGCGGGCAGGAAAGCCGGGTTCACGCTGGGCAGGGCGATCAGGTCCAGCAGCAGGCGGACGGTGTTGGAGGCGGCGGCCACAGTTCGGGAACCTTAGCGGCTTCCCGGACAGGGGGGCAGGAAAATTGCCGGGATGCCACGGGCCGGCGGATTCGGGTTTTCAATTCCGCCGGAGCGAGGCTCAATCCCGCGCGCCAATGAAGCTGCTCGTCTTTGCCCATGTGCCGCCCCCGCTCCACGGGCAGAGCCAGATGGTGCAATATCTGGTCGAGGGACTGCGCGCCGATCCGGCGCTGGGCATCGAAGTCATCCACGTGGATGCGCGGCTCTCGGAGGGTCTGGAGGATGTCGGCACGGCGCGCTCGGGCAAGCTGCCCCGGTTGCTGCGCTTCTGCGCGCAGGCGATCCGGGCGCGGTGGCGGCATGGCGTAACCACGCTCTACTATGTGCCTTCCCCGCCGAAACGAACGCCGCTCTATCGCGACTGGGTGGCCATGACCCTGCTGCGCCCCTGGTTTCGCCATCTCGTGTATCACTGGGAAGCGGTGGGCATGGGCGAGTGGCTGGCCACGCAGGCCCGACCGTGGGAGCGCTGGCTGTCGCAACGCCTCTTGGGCGGCGTAAGCCTCAGCATCGTACTGGCGGAGGCCAACCGGGCGGACGCCGAGCGGCTGAACCCCCGGCGCATCGCGGTGGTCAGCAATGGCGTAGCCGACCCGTGCCCCGATTTTGCCGCTAACCTTGGCCTGGAACGGGCCGTCCGCTTTGCCCGGCGGCAGGCGGAAGGCGGCGAGGTGCGGGTGCTGTTCATGGCCCTGTGCGTGCGGGACAAGGGCGTGTTTGACGCCGTGGAGGCGGTCGCCCTGGCTAACGCTTTGGGGGCGAAGGAGTCCAGGCCGCTGAAATTCCGGCTTACGGTGGGAGGCACCTTTCCCACGCCGGAGTTGGAGCGAGAGTTCCATCAGCTCGTCCGTGACCGGGGCATGGCCGGCTGGGTGGAGCACGTCGGCTTTCTGCAGGGCGAGTCCAAGGCGGCGGCGCTGCGGGCGGCGGATGTGTTTCTGTTCCCCACCTATTATGCCAACGAGGGGCAACCGCTCGGGGTAGCGGAGGCAATGGCCTACGGCCTGCCGGTGGTGACGACCCGCTGGCGGGCGATCCCCGAGATGCTCCCCGCCGGCAGTCCAGGGCTGGTCGAACCGCGCCAGCCGGCGCAGGCCGCCACCGCCCTGCTGACGGTGGTGCAAACCGCCGACGGACGGCAGCATCGGGCCGAGTTCGAGCGGAAATTCACGCTGGGGGAATACCTGCGCGGGATGGCGCAGGCGATCCGGTCGCTGGAACGGTGACGGCTTCCGTCGCCCGGGCGGTCGGTTATCCGGCCAGCTTGCCGGCCTTCCGCAAGGCGCGCGCTTCGACGTAGTTACCCAGGCCATGGGCCAGGCTGCCCTTGGCCCCGTGCCAGTCGGTTTTCCCGAGCGCCGCGTAGAGCATCAGTTTGGCCCCGCGGATGACCAGCCCGGCCGCGCTGGGCGAATGCGGCTGGATGAGCCGGGCGGCGGCGCGGAAATCCACCCTGCCCTTGCGGTAAAACGCGCCGAAGGAACGCCGCGAGATGTAGAGCACCTCGGCGGCATGGACCGCCGCGATGGAATGCCCCTGCCGCAGGGCCCAGACATACCAGTCGAGGTCTTCACCGCCACCCAGCGCCTCGTCAAACGGGTGCTGCTCCCAGAGCGAGCGGCGGTAGAGGGAGTTGGGATTGCCCGCGCCGAAGCCGAACCCCCGGGCAAAGTCTTCCAGCTCGAAATGGGTCACGCCTCCCGGGAGGGTGCGGTCCACCTCGCTGGCCAGCACCGGGCCCACGGCGGCGGCCACATTCGGCTGGAAACGGCGGGTAATGGCAGCCCGATAAAGGTCGAGGAAGTCGGGCCGCAGCGGTACGGTGTGGGCGCTGAGGGCCAGAACCCAGTCCGGTTGCGCGGCGGCAAACCCCACGTTCAGGGCGCGCCCATACGTGAAATTCGCGGCGTTGATCGGCACGATTCTGGCTTTTGCCGAGCGCGCCAGATCGAGGGTGCCGTCGGTGGAGCCGGAATCCACCACGATGAGCTCGTCGCCGGGGCGCAGGGACAGCTTCGCCAGCACCTGCGACAACGTGTCGGCGGTGTTCAGCGTGCGGATCACAATGGCGAGCGGTGGGCCGGTCGGCGAATCCATGCGGCGGGGGGATTCAGCCGGTCGCGTGAAAAGTTTGCAACCTTGGTGCGCCAATGCCGTCAATAGACGCGTCAGTCCGCCGGTTAAACCCGTGGCCCAACGTTTACAATTAAGAACGGTTCTGAGGGGGTGGCTGCTCCTGGCCGCGCTGTGGGCCATGACGGCCTGTGCCTTCGCCGCGCGCGTGCCCCCGGCAGCCCTCAATCTGCCTGCGGATTACCGGCCCGCCAATTTTGTGGTGCGCGAGGCGTTTCCTGGCCTGCCCCCTTTGCGGCCGGTGGTGATCACCAGCCCGCCGGGCGACACCAACCGGATGTTCTTCGCGGACCAGCTGGGCGTCATCTATGTGCTCACCAACCGGGCCGCGCCGACCTTGTCCGTGTTTCTGGACCTGCGGGACCGGGTGTGGCCGTACTACAGTTCGGAAGTGGGCCTGCTGGGGCTGGTGTTTCACCCTGGCTGGCAGACCAACCGCCAGTTCTTCGTCTTTTATACCGGGTACCTTCCGACCGGACAGACCAATGCCGTCTTCTGTGACCGTCTGTCGCGCTTTTCGATCGACCCGGCGAATCCCGACCTTGGTCTCCCCGGTTCGGAACAGCCGCTGATCACCCAGGCGGACGTGGATTATGCGCACAATGCCGGTGATCTTCATTTCGGCCTGGACGGCAATCTTTACGTGTCGCTGGGTGACGGCGGCGGGGCCTATGACAGTTACCAGAACACACATCATCTCGACGGCGACTTCTACAGCGCGATCCTCCGCCTCGATGTGGATCAGCGTCCCGGAAGCCTCCCGCCGAACCCGCATCCGGCGGTCAATCCCGGCACCTACGCGGTGCCCGCCGACAACCCCTTCATCGGCGCGACCAACTATGTGGTCGGGGGCACGAATGTGATCTGGCCTGTGCTCGATCCGGGCAAGGTGCGCACCGAATTTTTCGCGATCGGCCTCCGTAATCCATGGCGTTTCGGGATCGACCCCGTCTATGGCGACATTTACGCCAATGATGTGGGGCAGGAATTGCGCGAGGAGGTCAACCACATCGTTTCCGGAGGCGACTACGGCTGGGTCTGGCGCGAGGGTTCCATGAACTGGCCCTTTTGGGTCCCCCCCAACGGGTTGATCGACCCGCTGGTTGACTATCCCCATACCAACACGCTACGGGCAATCACCGGTGGCCTGCTTTACCGGGGCAAGGCCTATCTGGAACTGGATGGTGCCTGGGTGTTTGCCGACCTCAACGGCGCCATCGGTGCGGTTCAGCCGTCGGTTCCATCACCGCAGATCAGCTGGCTGGCCTTTGAACCCGGGATCAGCGCGCTGGGACAGGATCCCGTCACAGGCGAGATCCTGATTGCCAACGTCTTCTCCGGGAAAATCAACCGGCTGATCCGAGTCGGGGCTCCCGTGATCACTGCGGTGGACGAATGGCCGTCGCCGCCGCCGGCCAAACTTTCACAGACCGGCGTGTTCAAGGATCTGGCCAAGCTGACCCCGGCGGATGGCATCACGCCCTACGAGATCAACTCGCCATTCTGGTCGGACTACGCGCTCAAGCAGCGCTGGTTCCGCCTGCCCACTGCCGAGGCCACGTTTGGCTTTCGCACCAACGGCCCCTGGGATGCCCCGGTGGGAACTCTTTGGGTGAAGCATTTCGACCTGCCGACAAACCGGCAGGACACCGCGACCGCCCGCCGGCTGGAAACGCGGCTCATCCAACGCACGACCAACGGCATCTATGCGGTCACCTATCGCTGGGATGCGGATGGTCGCGATGCGACGCTGGTGCCGCCGGCAGGGATCACCGAGGCCATTCCCGTGATGGATTCGGGCGTCATCAAGACGCAGATCTGGCGTTACCCCGGCAACTTCGAGTGCCTGCTTTGCCACAACTCCACCGCCGGCTACTCGCTCGGCTTCCGCAGCGACCAGCTCAGCCAGATCACGAGCGGCACCACGGGCACCACCAACCAGATCCAGCAGCTGATTGCCGCCGGCTGCGTGGCGGGCGCTCCGGCCGCCGTCAACCTTGTGCCGCGATTGGCTGCGGTAGGGGATGAGCGCTGGAGCCGGGACTGGCGCGTGCGTTCCTACCTCAGCGCCAACTGCACGCATTGCCATCAGCCTGGAGGCCCGACCTGGGCAAGTTGGGATGCCCGTTGGCAGACTCCGCTGGAGGACGCCGGCATGGTATGGAGCGTGGCGATGGAGCAGGTCGATGCGCAGGGCGACACCTTTGTGGTGCATCCGGGAAACGCGCCGAAATCGTCCGTCTACAACCGGCTGACCTATGAGGGACAATCGTTGCACATGCCGCCGCTCGCGACTTCGGAATTCAACCAGGCCGCCATCAGCCTGGTCGGCGACTGGATCACCAACGACGTGCCGGCGCGGGTCTCCTATGCCTCCTGGGCCACCAACTACTTTGCCGATACGACCAGTGCCGCGGCGGCCCTGACGGCCGACCCCGATGGTGATGGGCTTTCCAACGAGGCGGAGTATCTGCTCGGGGAATCACCGCTGGATCCGGTGGTTGCCTGGCGGCCACAGATGCTGGCCGGTCCTCAGGCAAAGCCCCGGATCCGCTTCCTGCGCAAGGCCAACCGCTGCTTTACCGTGGAGACCCTGACGGATCTGGCACATGGCAGTTGGCAGCCGGTGGACATCCCTGAGAACGCCCCGTTCTATGCGGCGGCGGACGAATGGGTCGAGCTGCCACTGCCGGCGGGCAACGCCACCGGCTTTTTCCGGATCACCGTCACGGCCGCACCGTAACGACCTGGCACTTTGGCCGTGGTTTACGTGGTGGGTCCGGCCTGACAGGCTCCGCCCATGGCTTCCGCACCGCTCGCCTCCATTGTCGCCCACTGCGAACATCGGCTGACTCCGGCGAATTTCACCGACTACGACCGGGCCTGGAATGGCCTACAGGTCGAGAACTCGGGTCAGGTCACCAGGATCGCCGCGGCCGTGGATGCCTCCTTGGCGACGGTCGAGCTCGCCATCGCCGCCGGGGCCGACCTGCTACTCGTGCATCATGGCCTTTTCTGGAGCCAGACGCTGCCGTGGACGGGCCGGCGTTACGCCCTGATCCGCAAGCTCTGCGAGCACAATCTCGCGGTCTATTCCCAGCACCTGCCACTGGATGGCCATCCGGAGCTGGGAAATGCGGCGCAACTGGCGAACGCGCTTGGTTTTGCGCAGTGGGAGCCGTTTTTCCTGAGCAAAGGCATCCCGATTGGCGTGCAGGTTGCCCTGACCAACCCTTTGAAGCGTGAGGTCTTGGCCACCCGCCTGGCCGAAGTGCTTGGCCATGCACCGACGGTGCTGCCCGGGGGCAAGGATGCATGCCGGCGCATCGGCATCTGCACCGGCGGCGCGGGATCGGAACTGGCCCAGGCAGCGCGCGAAGGCGTGGATACCTTCATCACGGGCGAAGGCCCGCACTGGAGCTTCGCCCTCGCGGAAGAAGTTGGGATCAACGCGTTCTACGGCGGGCACTACGCGACCGAGACTTTCGGCGTGAAGGCGCTCGCGGCGGAACTGGCTGAAAAATTTGGGCTGCCGTGGGAATTTCTAGACCACCCTACCGGCCTCTGAGCCGGTACCGGCGGGCTAGCGGAACAGCTTCGGTACGATCTCTCCCAGATACGTCCGCCACACCGGCCAGCTATGGCCACCCTCGGTGAGGTGCCATTCGTACTGGATGCCCTTTTCCTTCAATGCCGCGATGAACTCTTCGTTGCGCTTCAGCAGGAAGTCGTCCTTGCCGACTCCGATCCAGAGCAGCTTGAGCTTGGCGTTCGTGGCCGAGGAATCGGCCAGCGCGGTGGCCACCGCTTCCTTGGAGGGGGCGGCGGAACTGAAGCCACCCACCCACGCAAAGGTGTCCAGGTGATTCAGGCCGATGGTGAGCGACTGGCCGCCACCCATGCTCAGGCCCACGATCGCGCGGCTGGCCGCCTCGGAACGAACGCGATAGTTCGCCTCCACGTAGGGCAGCACATCCTCCAGCAGATCACGCTCGAAGAGGGCGGTACCATCCCCCTGGTTGCCACCGGGGATGGCCGCGTGGCCATCCATCATCACGACGACCATGGGCAGGGCTTTGCCCTGGGCAATGAGGTTGTCGATGATCCAGTGCGCTTTGCCGTGCGCGACCCAGGTGGCCTGATTGTCCCCGGAGCCGTGCTGCAGGTAGAGCGTCACGAACTTGGTGTCCGGATGCTGCTCATAGCCCGGCGGCGTGTAGACGGCCAGTTCCCGCAAACGCCCCAGCGATTTGGAGCGGTAGGTATGGGTGTGGACCACCCCGTGCGGCACATCCTGGAAATCGGTCAGCAAGGGCGGCTGTCCGGGCAGCTGCAGGATGCTCGTGTTCGGCTCGCGCTGCGGTTTGATCGCGGGATTCTTGGGATCGATCATGGCGAGCCCATCCACCACATAGCTGTATTCCCACACGCCCGGCTCGATCGGTCCAACGGTGACGCTCCAGATGTCGTTCGTTCCTTTGATGAGGTTGGTGCGGCCGTTGGGCCACTGGCCGTTGAGCACCACCTCGGCCGCTTTGGCGGCACGCAGGCGAAAGGTCACGGTGCGATCAGGGCCGACCTCCGGCGAACGCACCGGCGGAGCCTGGGGGCGTCGCACCGGGACGGCGTTGGTGGCCGGTGTGGTGGCGGGGGCCGGCGCCTGGGCGAGCAGCGTGGCGGCGGCAACCGTGGCCGACAGGAAGGTGGAAAACGTGCGGAAGTTCATGGGACAGCGGTGTTTTGAAGCAACCGCCGCCATTCGCAACCGCAAAGAGGCTCACCACTTCGGAACGAGCGCATCTTTTCACCGTGGTCAGCCGCTGACTTTCGGGGGAGAGTCGCCCTGATGAACGCGGGCCGTTCTCCCTCACGCTGCCCTCTCCCGCTGGGAGAGGGAAACACCGGGGGATGCCGCCGGCTGGAGGGAAGGTTTCCCGGCCAATCCCGCGCCTGCCTTCGCCGACCGGCGGGCGACCATTCTCCCTCTCCCGGCGGGAGAGGGCCGGGGTGAGGGGGAACGGCCACCTGACTTCGCCCGCGCTCCTTATGCCCGAAGCCGATCACGGTGAAAAGTGCGCCCCTTCAGAACATGCCGGCGGTCCAGCCGCCATCAATCGCCAGGGCCGAGCCGGTCACAAACGCGCTCTCGTCGCTCGCGAGATACAGCGCGGCGGCGGCGATTTCACGCGGCTGGGCCATGCGTCCATTGGCCTGCGTGGAGCACATTTCGCGGTAGGCCTTTTCGGGATCGGGGTATTCCGCGAGCCGGGCCTTCACAAACGGGGTTTCGACCCGGCCGGGGCAGAGGCAGTTGACCCGCAGGCCGCTGGTCGCGTGGTCGAGCGCCAGGCAGCGGGTGAAGCCGGTGATGGCGTGCTTGGTCATCGCGTAGGCCAGACGGTCTTTCAGGCCTTCGGTGCCGGCGGTGGAGGACAGGTTGATGACCGAGCCCCGACCCTGTTTCAGCATGGCGGGCACGAAGGCTTTGGAGACGTTGAAAACGCCACGCACGTTGACGGCGTACATGCGGTCCAGATCCGCGCCGGTGGTCGTGAGAAGCGTGCCCACAAAGCCGATGCCGGCGTTGTTGACGAGCACATCCAGTGCGGGATGCCGCGTGTGAATCTGCTCGGAGAGGGCCGTACAGGCCGCCTCGTCCGCCACGTTGAGGGTCACGAATTCCGCCTTGCCGCCAGCGGCCTGGATGGTGGCGACGGTCTGCTGGCCGCCGCTGATGTTCACGTCCGCGACGAACACGAACGCGCCGGCCTGCGCGAACACTTCGGCGGTGGCGGCGCCGATGCCGGAGCCGGCCCCGGTCACCAGGGCAGTCTTGCCTGCGAGGGAAAACATGGCGCGGAGCGTATCTGCGCTTCCGGTGACTGGCCAGTCCCGCGACGAAACGGTCCGTTGCCGGCCCGGACCAGCCATCCTATTCTCCGCCCATGTCCACCGCCGTTGATCTGGCTCACCTGCTGCCAACCTCCGAAGTGGTGTTGCGGCTGGGCGCAGCGGCCGTTTTCGGCGCGGCGGTGGGTTTCGACCGGGAAATGCACTCCAAGCCGGCGGGGCTGCGCACGCAGGCATTGGTTTCCCTGGGAGCGGCGACCATCACGCTGGTGACCTCCGAACTGTCCCTGATGGCGACCGATTTTGATGCCAACGCCGTCAGCCGGGCGATCCAGGGCATTGTCACCGGCATCGGGTTCCTGGGTGGCGGTGTGATCCTGCGCGACCCGACCGGGCAGAAAGTGCAGGGGCTGACGACGGCGGCGACGATCTGGATTTCCGCCGCGCTCGGGCTGGCCTGCGGGGCGGGGCTCTGGCGGCTGGCGCTCATCCCCTTTGTGCTCGCGCTCGCGGCACTCTGGCTCCTGCATCCGGTGGAGGAGGCGATCCGGCGGCGGCACGCGGCGCGGCAGGCCGCCGGGAAGTGAGCAACCCGCCGTTGCCAAGGCTCCATGCCCGCCCCTACGCTGCCCTGCCTGACCGGAATCCGTCCGGCCATCCAATGAGCGAATATCGCGTCCAGTTTGAGGTCTTTGAAGGCCCGCTCGACCTGCTGCTTCACCTGGTGAAGAAGCAGGAGGTGGACATTTACCAGGTCAACCTCACCAAGATCGCGACCGAGTTCATCACCTACATCGAGCAGATGCGCGAGCTCGACCTGGAGGTCGCGGGCGAATTCGTCGTGATGGCCGCCACGCTGCTCTACATCAAGAGCCGCGAACTGCTGCCGGTTGAGCAGCAGGCGCAGGTCGAAGGCGAGGAGGAGGACGAGGCGGATCCTCGCTGGGAGCTGATCCGGCGGCTGGTCGAGTACAAGAAGTTCAAGGACGCCGCCGCCCAGCTCCAGATTTGCGAGGGCAACCGGGAGAACACCTACGAACGCCGGCCCGCGAAGCTGGAATTCACCGCCGAGACCGAACCGGCCCGTGGCGCGGTTTCCGTGTTCGACCTCGTCGGCGCGGTCAGCCTGATCCTCAAGCGTTTCAACGCCCGGGATGACATCCGCGAGATCGACGCCGATCCCTACACCGTCAGCGAGAAGATCGAAACGCTGCGCACGCTGCTCGCGGAGCGGGGCACGCTGAAATTCAGCGAACTGTTCGAGGCGGCCCGCAGCCGCACCGAGGTGGTGGTGACGTTCCTGGCCGTGCTCGAACTCACCCGCATGAAGCAGCTCGTGCTCCGGCAGGAGGGTGATTTTGGCGAGATCGAGGTTTCCGCCGCGCCAATACCGGCGGCAACCCTTCCTCCGGAGATGCCCACCGAGGTTCCCGCTCCCGATGTTCTGCCCGAGGCTGTGCCGGTGGCAGTTGCCACCGACCAACCCCAGTCTGCGTGAATCCAGCGATCCGCGTCCGCACTCGTCTTTACGCCCCACACCCTTTCTAGATGGTCCAACAGCTCTTCTTCATGGAACTGAAGTTCATCCTCGAATCGCTGCTGATTGCCGCTCCCAAGCCGCTGTCTCCGGTGGAACTTCGCGACATCCTCACCCGGGCCGCCGATGAGGAGGGCGCGGTCGAGCACGTGCGTGCCTGCCGCAAGCTCCCGCTGGAAAAGATCGAAGAGGCGCTTACGACGCTGGCCGCCGAGCACGAGACCGCGGCGCGCAGCTACCGGCTCGCCTGTGTGGCGGGCGCGTGGCAGTTCGTGACGCTGCCGGATTTCGCGCCGTGGCTCCGCGCCTTCGTGGGCGTGAAGAACCGCCCGGCCAAGCTCTCTCAGCCAGCACTGGAAACGCTCGCCGTCATCGCCTACCGCCAGCCGGTCACGCGCGCGGAGTGCGAGCAGATCCGTGGCGTGGCCGTGGACGGGGTCATCACCACGCTCAAGGAACGCGGCCTCATCGAGGAGGCCGGCCGCGCCGAAGTCATCGGACGTCCGATGCAATACGCCACCACGGCGGCGTTTCTGGAATATTTTGGGCTCGGTTCGTTGGATGACCTGCCGGCCGCCGACGAGCTGCGCCGCATTCCCGTGACCCGCCCCGAGTCATTGCTCACGGTGGATGCCGGGCTGGCCACCGCCCCGCCGGAACAGCTCACACTCGCGGATGCCCCGGCGGCTGCTGGTGAAGCCGCTCCGGCGGAGACGGCGGCAACGACCGAAGCGCCGGCTTCCGCACCGGTGGAAACACCGGCCGAAGGCGAAGCGCCGCCGCCGGCGGTCTGAATGGCGGGACGGCCATGATTGGCCGGCCAACGGGCAAAACCTGATCTGCATGGACTCGCCGGTCTTCCAGCTGCCCCAGTGGTTTCACCTCGCCGCGACCTTTGTGTTTGCGGTGACCGGGGCCATTGCGGCCATTCGGCGCAACTACGACATTGTCGGGGTCTTCTTTCTCGCCCTGGTGACCGGCCTTGGAGGTGCGCTGCTGCGTGACGGACTCTTCCTCCAGAACGGCCCGGCGCTCATGCTGCGGGACTGGCGCTACCTGCCGACCGTGGCGGTGGCGTGCGGCTTCGGCTGGTGGTTCGGCCACTGGCACGACCGCTTCAACCTGGTCTTCAGCGTGATCGACGCGCTCGGTCTGGCCGCCTACGGCGTGATCGGTTCGCAGCTCTCCCTACAGGCGGGGCTGAGCGCGCCGGCGGCGGTCCTGGTCGGGGTCGTGAATGCGGCCGGCGGCGGGCTGCTGCGCGACATCATCGTGCGCGAGGAGCCGATCATTTTCCGCGCAGGGCAGTTCTATGCGCTCGCGGCCACTGCGGGGTGCGTGCTGTTCGTGACGCTGGTGGTGAAGTTCGGCGTGTCCGCCCCGGCGGCGGGCACGGTGGCGGTCGCGAGCACGTTCGTCTTCCGCCTGCTGGCGATTCACTACAACTGGAAGACGTCGCCGCTTCGTGAAGTTTCGCCGGGAAACATCTCCTGAGGCCGCGATCTGGCCAGTAGGACGGTGCGTCTCGCCCGTCCTCTGATTTTTCTTCGTACCGGCAGCGGTCGTTTTTTGGAAGACCGATGGAAGGCGCTGGGAAAGAGATTGGAGGACGGGCGGGACGCACCGTCCTACTTTGCTGGTGTTGCCCGCTTCGCCGCCATTCATCGCAGCGGGCGCAGATGACCCTCAGTGTCCACGGACACGGCGGTCATTCCGGTGGGCAGATCGGTCGCCGTGAGTTTGCCACCGGGCCAGCGCACCTCGATCCGCGTCGGCATGCCCGACAGACCCAGCACCACGGTTGCGCTGTCGCCACTCCAGTAGCCCGAGCCCGCGTGAATTTCCCGCCAAGGTCCGCGACGCTCGCCGTAGGCCAGCCGCACGGATGCCCCGATGGCGTGAGGATTTGGGCCTGTGCCGTCCAGATGAACCCGCAGGCCGGGCTTCGCTCCGTCGTTGTGAAACAGTTTCGTGGCCGCACCGTTTTGCGTGACGACCAGATCCGTGCGACCGTCGCCATCGAAGTCCGCGACCGCCGCCGCCCGCCCTTCACCATGAACCAGCAAGCCGCTGGTCTCGCCGGGTACCGGCATGAGGTTCCCGTGACCGTCGCCGCGCAAAAGCAGTCCCCGGCCCGCATCTTGGCGGGCATCCTCGCGATGCACCGGGAAAAAATTCTGCGCCAGAAACAGATCATCGTGCCCATCGCCGTCGAAGTCCGCGATCGCGAGGCCGAAGGCGGGTGAGAACTGGGCTTCGGGCGGCAGCGCGTGCGCCTCGAAGTGGTCGCCCCGGTTCAGGAACACGGTTGTGGCAAACCAGCGCGCCTCCAGCACCGGCAGCTTGGTGAGCGTGTCGCCATATAGCTCGCCCAGCGTCGCCGCCCCATACGCTGCGCGACTGGGGAAGCGGTCCCTCAGGAAGGGCAGCGCCGCGAAGGCCGAGTCAGCCCGGCGCACGGGCAGTTCCCGGCCGGCCGCGTCGAAATAGGATTCGATAATGTCGGTGACGCCATCGCCATTGAGATCGCCAAAGCGGCACCTCCGCACGGGCATCATCGGAAGCTGCGGCAGCGCGGTGCCGGCCGGGGTCACGGTGGGGAAAAGGTTCCAGCCCCAGTTGCCTGCGATGAGGTCGGGACGTCCATCCTCATCCAGGTCGGCGGTGGTCACGCTGTTCCACCAGCCGGTGTAGGCGGCCAGGCCGAGCTGCTGGGTGACTTCGGTGAACTTGCCGGCGTCATTGCGAAAAATCCGGATCGGTCCCCATTCGGTTGCCAGCACGAGATCCGCATCGCCGTCGCCGTCGATATCCGTGAAGCACGCGCCGTTGACGAGGCCAAGCCCCTCGAAGCGCTGCATCACGGTGAAACGGCCGTTGACCGACTTCAGCAGCAGCGAGGGGGCAGGTTCGGGCCAGCGACCGGGTAGGGCGCGCCCGCCCAGGAACAGTTCCAACGTGCCGTCGCCATCCACGTCGGCCATGACGAGCGGACCAACGCTGAAATCCTGTCCGAGCACGCTGCTGCCGGCCGCGTCCCGGCCGAGATCCCAGAGGCGCAAGGTGCCGCCATTGGTTGTGCCGTCCTCGTAGTTGGCCGAACCGGCGAGGATCAACGGGCCGCTGGTGAGAATGGTCGTCAGATCGCGGGGCACCGGTTTGGCCAATACGGCATTGGTGAGCGCCGAAAACTTCCCGCCACCGTCGTTGTGGAACACGGCGAGTGTTCCATTCGCGCCGCTGCCGACCAGCAGGTCATCGCGCCCATCGCCATCGAGATCGGCCCACGTCGCACCCGGGCCGGCTTGGGAAAGGTTGCGCGGCAGCAAAGGCTGCCGGGCAAAATCTTCAAACGCCTCCTCGTGATGGATGTGGTTCAGGGCGGAGGAGACGTCAGTGAAAAGAGGAGTTGGGAGTTGGGAGTTGGGAGCTGGTGATGCGATCGCGTCGGCTTCCGAAAGTTCGATGAGCTGGTTGGGCTTTACGTTTTCAACGACTGACCTGCGGCCGGAACGCCACGTGGCTTCGACCGTGAGCGCTTGGGCATTGCCCGCGGCAAACGTCCGCATCGCGTCGTCGCTGCTCAGGTAGCGACCACCCGCCACCAGTTCCTGGGTTTGCGTGACGGGGCCGCCGAGCACGCGGAGCTTTGCGCCCAACCCGTGCGTGTTCGCGCCTGCACCGTGCAGCCGCACGGCCAGACGGGGGGCGGACGTGTTGTTGCGCAGGATGGCGGCCGGCCCGTTCAGGTCGTTGAGCAGCACGTCGAGATCGCCATCGCCGTCGAGGTCGGCCAGGGCCAAGCCGTGGCTGACTTCGGTGAGGTCGAAGCCCCATTCCTTGCTCACATCGGTGAAGGTGAGGTCGCGGTTGTTGCGGAACGCCGCCTTGGCGACGTTGTTGCGCGGGAACAGCCGGCGCAGCTCCAGCTGCTCGCGGGCGGACAGTTTGCGTTTGGACTTCTCGACTTCGGCGCGGTCGATGATGTCGGCATCCATCATCTCCAGCTCGTGGCCGTTGGAAATGAGCAGGTCTTCCCAGCCGTCCAGATCCACGTCGAGAAAGGCCGGTGTCCACGACCATTCGCTGGCGGCAAGACCCGCCAGGCGGCTGATCTCGGCGAAGGTCCCGTCGCCCCGGCCGAGCTGAAGGGTGTTGCGGGAATATTGCAGGCGGTCAGCGATGCGCCCGATCTCGGCCAGGTTCGGTGGAATGCCGTCCACCTGCACATTCCGCCGGACGTGGTCGCGGCTCAGCATGTCGAGCGCGAAGATGTCGTCGTGCCCGTCGCGGTTCACGTCCGCCACATCCACGCCCATCGAAAACGCACTGATGGACCGGATGGCGAGCGAACTGGCCGCGCGGAACCGCAGGGGACCGCCCGGCGCGGTCTCGTTGATCCAGATGCGGTCCGGCGATTGGAAATCATTGCAGACGTAGAGATCGGGCCGTCCATCACCCGTGAAATCGCGCAGCAGGCAGCTCAGCCCCCAGTCGGAGGGCACGGCGGTCAGCGGTTTGCCGTCCTCATCGAGAAAGGCGCCGTCGGTCCAGCTCACGGGAGTGAAATGCCCCTGGCCGTCGTTGAGAAACAGCACGTCGGGTTCGCCGTTTTCGCGGATGCCACCCGGCGTATGCGTAAAGCGGCCAATCAGGTCAGGTTCGCTGGTGGAGCGGCCGTTGTAGCTGACGATGCGCGTGCGACCGCCCTCCGTACGCGCCTTGAGATTGGGCATCGGGTCGTCCCGCAGTGAGCTGGTGCGGTAGTTCGCCACGTAGAGGTCGAGGTCGCCGTCGCCGTCCACATCGGCCACCGCGAGCGACATGCCGCCACGCCCGGGATTGATCGGCGGAGCCTCGGTGAAATGGCCCTTGCCGTCGTTGAACCACAGCCGGGTACCCTGGCCGACGGTGTTCACCACGAGATCGAGATCGCCATCGCCATCCAGGTCCGCCAGCACGCAGCCGGTCGCGTCCAGATTGCGCCAGGCGTCGGGCGGAAAGGCGCTGGCGGTGATGTTGGTGAACTTCCAGCCGCCGAGATTGCGGAACAGCGCCGAGCCGCCGGCCATCCCGGCAAAAAAGGCGTCGGGTCGGCCATCGCCATCCACGTCGCCAGCAGCGACGCCGGAGCCGTTGAGGTAAATCTGGTTGGTGAGCCAGCGTTCGCCCGGGACCCGGTTGGTAAACGCGATCCCAGTCTGTTCCGCCGTAAGCCGGGTGAAGCCAGGCTTGCCGTCGCCGATGGGCGATTCCAATGGCGTCAGGCGCGGCGCGGCGAGAACTCCAAAAGAAAAGGCGACCAGCAGGGCCAAGCCCAGTGCGCGTCGCCAGTTTCGAAGGGGATTCACGCCGGAAATTTCACCCAGGGGAGAAGTGGCGGCGAGTGGAATCCGGTTACGCCATCGCCTGGGCGATGCTGTTCCACCAGGCGCTGTGCAGGTCGGCGACCGGGGCGGTGAATTCACCGCCAACGGTTTTCACCGTCAGCGTGCTGCCGCCGACCTTGCCGATGATCAGCGCGGGCACTCCCAGCAGTTGCGCCTGCTTGGCCACGCGTCCCGCATCGGTCGCGGCGACGGAGATGACCACCCGGTTCTGGGTCTCGCCGAAGAGCAGCGCGTCCAGGCGCGAATCTTTTACTTGGCTCAGATCAACGGTCGCACCCAGAAAGCGGAAGCTCTCCTTGGCGACTTGGTTGCTGAAGCAGCTTTCGGCCACCGCGACGGCGAGACCTCCATCGCTGCAATCATGCGCACTCTTGATCACACCTTCGCGGATGAGCCCGAGCAGCGTCGTGTGCAGTGTCTGCGCCACTTCGAGGTCCACGCGCGGCGGCAGACCGTTCTTATGGCCATGAATCACCTGGAGGCAGGCGCTCCCACCGAGGCCCTGCAACGGGTCCGCAAGGTCCACCGGGGAGCCCAGCAGAAGGATCGCATCGCCCTCGTCCTTGAACCACTGCGTGGTGACGTGTTCCGGCTTATCGATGAGGCCGACGACCGCAACGGTGGGCGTGGGGTCGATGGAACCGAGCGCGCCGCGCTGATTGTAGAGCGAGACGTTGCCGCCGGTCACGGGGGCGTTGAAAGCACGGCAGCCCTCGGCCAGGCCGCGCACCGATTCCTTGAGCTGCCAGAAAATCTCCGGATTGTGCGGATTGCCGAAGTTGAGGTTGTCGGTCGAGCCGAGCGGCAGCGCGCCGGTGCAGGCGAGATTGCGGCAGGCCTCGGTGACGGCGGCCTTACCGCCCTCGTACGGGTCGAGATAGACGTAGGTGCCGTTGCAATCGACCGTGAAGGCGACCAGTTTGTCCGCGAACTTCGGACTCTCCGCCGGTTTGGTTCCGGCCTGTTTGGCGGCATATTCCGCCTGCGTGATGGGCAGGCTGTCGGCCTTGATGCGGATGACCGCCGCGTCACTGCCGGGGCACACGATGGAACCGTCCCGGACCATGTGGTCGTACTGGCGGTAAACCCAGTTCTTTGAAGCGATGGAATGGCTCGCGAGCAGCTTCTTCAGGTCGCCCACGGGATCTTTCGTGTCGGCGATGCCGTCGAGGCGGAACGCCCGGACGCCCGCCATGTAGGTGGCTTCCTTGGACTCGCGTTGATAGACGGGCGCCTCGTCGGCGAGCTTGGCGGCGGGGACATCCACGACCACCTTGCCACCGTGGCGGACGACCATGCGGCCGGTGTCGGTCACGATGCCGATCTCGGCCCACGGCAGGTCCCACTTGTCGAAAATCTTCTTAACCTCCTCCTCGCGGCCCTTGTGGACCACGATGAGCATGCGCTCCTGCGATTCGGAGAGCATGATCTCGTAGCTGGACATGTTCGGGGCCCGCTGCGGCACCTTGTCCAACTCGATCTCGATGCCCGTGCCCGCCCGCGCGGCGGTCTCGCAGGTCGAGCAGGTCAGGCCGGCGGCGCCCATGTCCTGCATGCCGGCGACGCAGCCGGTGGCGAGCAGTTCGAGGCACGCCTCGCAGACGAGCTTCTCCATGAAGGGATCGCCCACCTGCACCGCGCCGCGCTGCTGTTCGGCGGATTCCTCCGTCAGATCCTGCGACGCAAAGGCCGCACCCGCGAGGCCGTCGCGACCCGTGGCGGGGCCGACGTAGAACACCGGATTGCCCACGCCGTGCGCCGCGCCACGCGTGATCTGGTCGTGGCGCAACACACCGAGCGCGAAGGCGTTGACCAGCGGGTTGCCCTCGTAGCTTTTGTCGAAATACACCTCGCCCGCGATGGTCGGGATGCCGAAGCAGTTGCCGTAGTGCGCAATGCCGGAGACAACCCCGGAGAACAGCCGGCGAACCGCAGGATTCGAAAGTTCGCCAAAACGCAGCGAGTTCAGGGCCGCCACCGGGCGGGCACCCATGGTGAAAATGTCGCGGATGATGCCGCCCACCCCGGTCGCGGCCCCCTGGAACGGTTCCACGGCGCTGGGATGGTTGTGCGACTCGATCTTGAAGGCGATGGCCACCCCATCGCCGACGTCGATGATGCCGGCGTTTTCCTCGCCCGCGCCGACGAGGATGTTCGCGCCCTTCGTCGGGAAGGTCTTCAGCACCGGGCGCGTGTTCTTGTAGGAGCAGTGCTCCGACCACATGACCGAGAAGATGCCCAGCTCGGTGTAGCTCGGCGCGCGGCCGAGGATTTCGAGGACTTTCTGATACTCGTCCGAAGTCAGGTTATGCTTCGCGACGAGTTCCGGAGTGATCGCAGGTTCGCTCATCAAAAGGGATACGACGGCCGGAGGGCCGAGACGTGTGGGCGGACATTAGGGATTCAGCCGCCACCGACAAGCGTTTCGGCGAGGGCTCACTGGCCGGCCAGTCGGGCGGAGTCTCCTTGCGTGGTGTCAGATCAGGTCCAGGGACTTTGTTTCCAACTGAGAGACAGCCCCTTACCGGTTTCTCTGAAGCCCTCAATGCTTGAGCAGCACGCCTTCGCTGGTGCCGTCCAGTTGGTCCCGCACAGAACGGGCGCGCTCGGTAATGAACCATTTCAGCGGGAACGGCGGGTGGTTCCACCCGAAATTGGAACCATCGTGGCCGGGAGTCTCGTAACGCGTCTCCGTCACGGCCGGTCCAAAGCGGGAAAATTTCCGGGGCGCATCCTCGGCCACGACCGGGCGCAGCTGGGTCGCGAGTTCATTCACCCGCTGCAACAGGTGTTTGGGGGCGAAGACGGTCGTCAGCATGTCCTCCAGTGCGCGCCGGTAGCGGGTTTCGAAATCCGGCACGATCATGATGCGTTCGAGCAGGCGGTGCCGACCCATCCACGGATGCCAGATGCTGGCGTGCGCCAGATCCGGGGGCGAACCGGCGACGCTGAAATCGCCCCAGGCATGGTCGAGGTCCCAGGGGATGAACTGGAACCGCTGGGTTTCGGGGCTCAGCCACAGGTAAAAATTCTGGCCGTTGTTCAGGAAACCGTCGTAGCTCGATAGCAGCACCATCCCGGCGAGGAAGCGGGCGAACTCGTCCAGTTCGATGAACTCGCCGACCCGGGCGGCAAAGGTCGCATCGTCCGCGTGGGTGAGCAGTTTGGCAAATTCGATGACCCGTCCCGATTGCGCGGGGGTAATCTTCTCCTTCGGGTCGTAAATGCCCTGATAGGCCGACCAGTCATCCCCCAGATCGCTGAAGAGCTCATGGGTGACCGGTTTGAAAATGGCGCCGTGACGCGTGCCGAAGCGTTCTTTCGCGAAATCCCCGTCCAGGTTCTCGGCCAGCTCATAAACTCCCAGATAGCTCGGCGGGGCCTGGCCGGTGGTGATCCAGAGGCGGGCGAAGGCGGTGCGGGGCGCGGGCACTCCGGCGGCCCGGAACATCTCGTAGGCCAGCGCGTCGTGGATGAACGAGTCGTCGGCGACCAGGTTGGCAAAGTTCAGCGTCGTGCGCTGGGCCAGCCCGTTGGTCTTGTCGTATTTGTTGAGGTCCACTTTGAACGGGCGCTTCGTGCCGCGTTGGGAGCGCAGGTAGGTGCCATTGCCCTTGTAGCGGACCGCCGCGTCGGCAAACGTGCGGTCCTCGAATTCCACGGCGGCATGGACCCACTCAAACTCCACCCCGCGCACACCGGCCAGTCCGTTCCGTTTGGCGGCGGGGTTGCGCAGATCCATCCGGCCGCCGAAGCGCTGCTGTTCGAGCGGCTGAATCTGGTGGGGTTCAATGGCCGCCCACTGCTCCGGGGTGAATTGCAGGTGGACCGTCCAGAAACCAGTCGTGTTGAAAAGCGCGGCGGCATTGGTGAGTCCGGCGGTGGACTGGCGGCTGGCAAAGGCCGCCTGGGCCAGGACGGGCTTCGGGACCGGCGCATCGGCCAGTTCCGGTGGACGCTGCGGGCGGCCACGCAGTGTCCACGGCATGTTGGACGGCGGCTGCTGCTCCGCGAACCAGCCGCGGATGGAAAAGGCCGACCACAAGACGCTGCCCAGCGCAAAGACGACCGCCACCAGCGTACGCAATTTGCGTAACCGGATCTTGGGCGGGCGGGAGCTCACGCGGGCAGGATAACCAGCCGTCGGCCAAATACCAGCCGGTAGCCAAGGCTGTTCTTTTGGTAACCATCGGCGGCCCCTTGGGCGTGCTGAACCTGGGGAACTGACCGGCTTAGGCAGGGAACTGGCTACCGGCACCCAAAAGGTGAATGGAGTTGGTTGGCGGGGTGGCCACCATTATGCGTGCTTTGCCGGGGTGATCGCCGATTCGGGACAAGACTTGGCATGGGCACCCGGCCACGCTGCGGCGGCAATGTCGGGCACGAAGCACATCATCATCATTGGCGGCGGGGTCATCGGGCTGTGTACGGCCTATTACGCGGCCCGGCGCGGGCACCGCGTGACGGTGATTGACCGCAGCCCGGAACTGCATGACGGCTGTTCCTTTGGCAATGCGGGCATGGTCGTTCCGAGCCATTTCGTGCCGCTCGCCGCGCCGGGCATGGTCGCGCTCGGGCTGAAGTGGATGTGGAATCCCGAATCGCCCTTCTACATCAAGCCTCGCCTCGATTTTGAGCTGCTGGATTGGGCGCTGAAATTCTGGCAAGCCTCGACACCGGCGCATGTTTCCCGTTCCGCGCCGGTGATCCGTGACCTGAGCTTCGCGAGCCGGACCTGTTTCGAAGAGCTGGCCGCGCTGCCGGGCATGGATTTCGGCCTCGTGCAGCAGGGCCTCGTGATGCTGTGCAAGACGCAGCACGCGCTGGATGACGAGGCGAAGTATGCCGCCCAGGCCAATGCGCTCGGCGTGCCGGCCGAGGTGCTCGACGCTGACGACGTCGCGGAGCTTGATCCCGACGTGACCATGGACATCGCCGGTGGGGTATATTTCCCGAAGGACTGTCACCTGTCGCCGGGCCGGTTCATGGCAGGGTTGAAGCGGCAGGCGGAGGCGTTTGGTGTGAAGTTCGTCTGGAATGCGGAGGTCACGGGCTTCGCGCAACAGGCGTCACGCATCACCGCCGTCAAAACGTCGGCCGGCGAATTTGTCGCGGACGAATTCGTGCTCTGTGGCGGCTCGTGGTCGCCCGTGATCGCCCGCGACCTTCGGCTGAAGATTCCGTTGCAGGCCGGCAAGGGCTACAGCCTTACGCTCACCCAACCGCGCGAGTTGCCACGGATCTGCTCCATCTTCACCGAGGCACGCGTTGCTGTGACGCCCATGGGCGGTACGCTGCGCTTTGGCGGCACCATGGAGATCGCGGGCTTGAACGAGGACATCAATCCTGTGCGCGTGCAGGGCATCATCAAAGCGGCCACGAAGTACTATCCGAAATTCGGAGCGGCGGATTTTTCCGGCATCCGGCCGTGGCGCGGGTTGCGGCCGTGTTCGCCGGATGGCATGCCCTACGTCGGCCGCACGGCGCGCTACGCCAACCTCACCCTCGCCACCGGTCACGCGATGATGGGCCTCAGCCTGGGTCCGGTCACGGGCCGACTGGTCAGCGAAATCCTCAGCGGCGAAAAGCCGTCGTTCGATCTCACGCTGCTCAACCCGGACCGTTATGCCTGATGCCACTCCGCCGGGCGCATGAGAATCACGTGGGCCCTGCAAATCAGCCGGCGGCAATCTTGTAAGCGGTGCCTCCGATCAGCGCGATCAGCCAGATTGACATCATCCGGAAGGCGCCAAAGGCGCCCACGACTTTCGAGGCACCCTTGGTCGCGTCGGTGAACGCCTTGTGGAAATTCTGCGCGTAGGACTCAAAGGTGATCTTCCCGCTGGCCAAGTCCTTCGCCCCCTTGAACTCCTCGCTGGTGCGAAAATCCGACACATCCTCCGCCGTGATTTCGGCCGCGCCACTTTGTCCCTTGGCCAGATAATGGCGGATCTCCTCATCGGTGCCGGTGGGAATCTCCTTGGTGATCGCCTTGGCCGTCTTGACTTCCTCATCAAAGGACTCCCGCAGTTCCTTGTCGTTCAGGCTATATTTCTCGACGACCGACTTGTTAAGGGTGATGGCACCGCCGAAAAACATGGCGATCACCGCCAATACTGCCGCGACGCCCCCCAGCCCCTTGTCCCCTCCACGGCAAAAAAGGCGCCCGCCGAAGCCAGCTCCCACGGCCACCAGAATCGCCAGTATCCGCAGCGTCAGCCCCGCCTGGGCGAGCAGGTACCAGACCGCCAGGCCGGCCAGGGTGCCAATGAAGACACCGACCACGCCCAGCAGAAAGGCCTTGGGGCTGGCTTCGCCGTCGTCGCCGACGTACGGCCCCGTTGACAGGGGCCGGGGGACTGGGCGTGAGGGGCGTGGTGGCTCCACTGGGGCCTCCGGAGCCGCCGTGGTTGTCACGGCCACCGGAGCCGCTGGAGCCGCCGTCGGCGCATGGGCCGGCATCGAGACCCGCAACCGCGCCCCCACCGGGGCGGCAGCCGGTGCCGTCGCCGACACTGCGGCCAACTGCCGCTGGATTTCCGCGTTGGCCAGGCCGGTGATATCCGCCTGGCAACTGGGACAGGGCAGCGCACAGGGCATGGCCCCGTTCTCCGGTTCAACTTCGAAGGCGATCTTCTGACCGCAGGCGCATTCGATCTTCAGGTTCATGCAGGGTTGGTCTGGGATTAGGCTGATAGGCTGATTGAGGTCAGAGCCTCAAGCGAGTGCCTGCTCAGTCAAGTGAAGACTGCGGTTGTCATTATGTCTGATAACTATGAGCGCTCAGAATGCTCCCCACGGTGAGTTCCTCCATACAAGGCGCTGGGCGGCAGTGAACCGTGCGTCAGCGGTTCGGTGAATTTCTGCTCCATGCCCATTTCCGGCTTCCAAGCCGGAGGCAGTCACCGGGAAAATTGCTCATGTAATTCGCGCAAAGGTTCATCGCCTTCCGGAGGGAGGCGGGTAGAATCACGCTCATCTGCCGTCATCCTGTTTCATCACCATGAAGTCCTGTTCCTCCACGCTCGCCCTGACTGCCGCAGCGGCCTTCCTGGCCACCGGCTCCGCCATTGCCGATGGCGGGGATGTCCATCCGCTGAAGGCCCGTACCGGCCTGCCTCCGTTTGCCTACACCAACTCGCCCGATCCGCTGCCCAACTACGTCGCCGGCGCGCGCTGGGGCACGCAGACCGATCCGATCACCACGATGCAGGCGCCGCTGTCGCCCGCCGAGTCGGCGAAGCACGTCGTGCTGCAGCCCGGGTTCACCTCGCAGCTTTGGGCGGGCGAACCGGATATCACCAAGCCCATCGCGCTGGCCTGGGACGAACGTGGCCGCCTGTGGGTTGCCGAGACCATCGACTATCCGAACGAGCAGCAGCCCGACGGGCAGGGCCGTGACCGCATCAAGATCTGCGAGGACACGGACGGCGACGGCAAGGCCGACAAGTTCACCGTCTTCGCCGACAAGCTGAGCATCCCGCGCTCGATCTGCTTCGCCAACGGCGGCGTGATCGTGCTGGAAGGCAACCATACCCTGTTCCTCCAGGATACGGATGGCGACGACAAGGCCGACGTGCGCAAGGTGCTCTTCTCCGGCTGGGGCATGGGCGACACGCACGCCACCGCGAGCAACCTGCGCTACGGCTTCGACAACTGGATCTATGGCACGGTCGGCTACAGCGGCTTCAATGGTGAGGTCGGCGGCAAGCATCTGGAGTTCGGCCAGGGCGTGTACCGCTTCAAGGCCGACGGTTCGGCGCTCGAATATCTCCGCTCCAGCAACAACAACACCTGGGGTCTCGGCCTGAGCGAGGATGGCACCGTCTTCGGCTCGACCGCGAACCGCAACGCGAGCTGGTACATGGCCATCCCGAACCGTTTTTACGAGGCCGTGTCCGGCTGGAGCGCGGCGCGCATGGAGACCATCGCCGATTCGCAGGCGTTCTACCCCATCACCGACAAGGTGCGGCAGGTGGACCAGCACGGCATGTACACGGCGGGTGCGGGCCACGCCCTTTACACGGCCCGCGCTTTCCCGAAGGAGTTCTGGAACAAAATCTCCTTCGTCTGCGAGCCGACCGGGCACCTGATCGGTTATTTCCGCCTGGAGGGCAATGGCGCGGATTACAAGGCCGTGAACCTCGGCAGCTTCCTCGCCAGCGATGACGAGTGGTGCGCGCCAATCGTGGCCGAAGTCGGCCCCGACGGGGCGGTGTGGGTTATCGACTGGTACAACTACATCGTGCAGCACAACCCGGTGCCGCAGGGTTTCAAGAACGGCAAGGGCAACGCCTACGAGACGAAGCTTCGCGACAAGCACCACGGACGCATTTTCCGGGTGACCTCCAACACCGGCACACCCACGCAGGCACCGCAGCTCGCCAAAGCCGCTCCGGCCGCGCTGGTGGCCGCGCTGAAGACCGACAACCAGCTCTGGCGCTTCCACGCCCAGCGTCTGCTGGTCGGCCGCGGCCAGGAGGATGTCGTGCCGGCGCTCGTCGCGCTCACGAAGGACCGCTCGGTGGACGAGGTCGGGCTGAATGTCGGGGCGATTCATGCGCTCTGGACGCTCAATGGCCTGGGGGCGGTCGGTGACGAGGCGGTGGCGGCCCTGAAGCATCCCAGCGCCGGGGTGCGCCGGGCGGCGATCGGGGTGCTGCCACGCAATGAGGAGTCGGTGGCCGCGCTGCTGGATTCCGGTGCGCTGGCGGATGCCGATGCCCAGGTGAGGCTCGCCGCGTTGCTGGCGCTCGCCGAAATGCCCGACAACGAGGCGGCGGGCGGTGCCGTGGCCGAATTGCTGCGTGTGCCGGCAAATGCCAACGATCGCTGGCTACGCGAGGCGGCCACGGCGGCCGGGGCGCATCAACTTGGTGGCTTCGGCAAGGCCGTTCTGGCGAATACGGACCCCTTTCCTGATGCCGCCAATGAGGCCTTCCGGGTCGTGTCGCGGCACTACGCCAGCGCAACTCCGGACAATGTCTGTGACGCAGTGGCCGCGCTGCCCAATCTCGCACCCGCCACCGCCGCAGCCATTCTCGACGGAATGGCCGCTGGCTGGCCGGAGGGTCGCAAACCCGATCTGGGTGATGAGAACCGGACGAAACTCACCGACACGATGAAGGCGCTCGCGCCCGCGTCCCGCGACAGGCTGCTCGTGCTCGCCCAGAAATGGGGCGCGCTCAACCTCTTTGCCGAC
The DNA here is from genome assembly GCA_903922605.1 of uncultured Verrucomicrobiota bacterium. Lineage (GTDB taxonomy): Bacteria > Verrucomicrobiota > Verrucomicrobiia > Limisphaerales > UBA9464 > CAIVQB01. The sequence goes on along the minus strand of CAIXUG010000062.1, from coordinate 6,211 downwards.
CAGCTCGCCACCTCGATCAAGAGCCTGCGGACCCAACTGGCCGACGGTTCGCTGGCGGATGCGGCACGCCTGACCGCCGCCCGGAATCTCGTCCGTCTCGCGGATACGACCGACACGGTCAAAGCCGTTCTGGAGCAGGTGTCGCCGCAAGCCGCGCCCATGTTTGGCGGTGGGATGTTGAATGCGCTCTCGGAGAGCAAGCAGCCTGCGACCGCCGGTGAAATTATCGGTGCCTGGTCGCGCCTTTCCACGGGCCAGAAACGCGGCGCCATCGGTGCCCTGCTGCGCCGGCCCGAATGGTCCGGTGCACTGCTCGATGCCATCGCCGGTGGCGCGATCCTGCGCAATGACCTCGGGCCTGAGAGCTGGCAGCAGCTCCGCTCCAGCCGCGATTCTGGCATCGCCCGCCGCGCGGCTGAACTGGCCAACGGAGGCCAGGCCATCTCGGCCGACCGTGCGGAAGTCGTGAAGAAATTCCTGCCCGCCGCCGAACTCGAGGGTGACGTGGCGCGGGGCAAGGAGGCTTTCACCAAGAACTGCGCCGTCTGCCATAAGTTCAACGGGGCCGGCGCGAGCATCGGGCCCGAGCTGACCGGTGTTGGCGCGCGTCCGAAGGCGGACATCCTCACCGACATCCTCGACCCGAACCGTTCGGTGGAGGCCAACTACCGCCTCTGGAACCTTTCGACAAAAGCCGGTGACACCTATGCCGGACGCCTGGATGCGGAAACGCAGACGAGCGTGGAACTGACCGACCTCACGGGACTGAAGCACGTCGTCCAGCGCAAGGAGATCGCGAGCCTCGAATCGTCGAACCAATCCATCATGCCGACTGGCTTTGAGTCGCTCGGCGACAAGGAGCTCGCGTCGGTGCTGGCGTATCTCGCCACCAGCCACGAGGGGCCGGCCAAACGGTGAACCGTGGAATACAGATGGTGGGGCCGGTGCGCTGCGCCGTCCCCGCCCTGTAGGGGCGGCAGAGCGTGCGGAGACCGTCGGCATCGTTCCGTCGCCTGACGCTGCGCTCGGCGACGGGGACTTCGCAGCGCGAAGTCCCTACCAAGGTACCGTTTCTTTCAAGGAAATGGTATTGATCACCAGGATGGGAGTCGGTCCGCGTTCACCGGGGCAGACTTTCCCTCCAAGGTCAGCGGGTGACCACCAGGAGAAAATGCGCCCTGACGAGGCACCGCCCGGAGATCGGACTTGCGCGCAGTCCGGGTTCGTGCGACTGTGTGGCGTTCACCCCACAGATTGCCCTACCTATGTACCCGAACTTTCTTTCCCGGGTGGCGCGACGAAAGCGCTCCGGTTTCACCCTCATAGAACTGCTGGTGGTCATTGCCATCATCGCCATCCTTGCCGGGATGCTGCTGCCGGCCTTGGCCAAGGCAAAAACCAAGGCGCAACAGATCGCCTGCCTGAACAACGGCAAGACCATCATGCTCGCCTGGCAGCTCTATGCCGGCGATTATCAGGATGGTGCGGCGAACAATTTCGGAATCGCCGAAACCGAGGCGGAGATTTCCGGAAAAACGTTCCGAAACTGGGTGAACAATGTGATCGAGTGGCAAAAATCAACCGCCGTAAGCTGGGAAAGCGTGACGAATGATACCTGGGTCCAGAATGGCGTCCTCGCCAAGTACTCCGGCGGGGTCGTGAACTCCTATCGCTGTCCGTCGGACACCCTGCTGTCGCCCGCCCAGAAAAAAGCGGGCTACACCAAGCGCAACCGCAGCATTTCCATGAACGCCTATTGGGGCAGGGTCTCGCCTAGTCCGTCGGTCGATCCGTCACTCTACCTCAATTCCAATTACAGGAAATTTCTGAAGCTGGCGGATTGTCCGGTGCCGGCCGACATCATGGTTACTTTGGACGAACACCCCGACAGCCTGAACGATGGCTTTTTCGACATTGATCCCGGCGGGACCAGTTGGGGTGATCTGCCCGCCTCCTTTCACAATGGGGGCGGCACGTTTTCCTTCGCGGATGGCCATTCCGAACCTCACAAGTGGCTGGGGGGCAATCCCAAGGATCGTGGCACGGTCCAGCCGGTCCGCTTTACGGGCTGGGGTGGTGGCGCGGCTTGGCCGGCCGACTATCAGTGGATAGCGAAAACCATGAGCATTAAAAAGTAAGCTCCCGCCCACAACCCGGCGCCCAAAGGGCCATCGTCTTGATGACGATGGCCCTTTTCGTTGGTCAGCGCTTTCAACCCACGAACCGCTTGCCCACGATGATCGCGTTGTGGCCGCCGAAGCCGAAGGAGTTGTTGGCGAAGGCGTCGATCTTCCGTTCCTGTGGCGTGTTGGGCACGAAGTTCAGGTCGGCTTCCGGGTCCGGGTTGTCGAGATTGATGGTCGGGGGCGCGACTTGCGCCTCGACCGCCTTGCAGCAGAGCGCCATCTCGATGGCACCCGCCGCACCCAGCATGTGGCCGGTCATGCTCTTGGTGGCGCTGGCGGCCAGCTTGTAGGCGTGTTCGCCAAAGACGTGTTTAATCATCCGCACCTCGCACAGGTCACCCACGGGCGTGCTGGTGGCGTGGCAGTTGATGTAGTCGATCTGTTCGGGCCGGAGTTCGGCATGGCGCAGGGCCATGCGCATGGCGCGACCAGCACCTTCGCCCTCGGGATCGGGCGCGGTCATGTGGTTGGCGTCGGCCGTATTGCCGTAGCCGGAAACCTCGCAGTAGATCCGCGCGCCACGCTTTTTGGCGTGCTCCAGTTCCTCGAGCACGAGGACGGCGGCACCTTCGCCCATCACAAAACCGTCGCGGCCCTGGTCAAACGGGCGGGAGGACTTCTTCGGCTCCGCATTGCGCGTGCTCATGGCGCGCATCGCCGCAAAACCGGCCATGCCCAGGGGCACGATGGTGGCCTCGGTGCCGCCGGCGAACATCACGCTGGCGTCGCCGCGCTTGATCGTGGCCCAGGCCTCGCCCAGCGCGTGGGTGGAGGTGGCACAGGCGGAGCAGGTGGCGAAGTTGGGACCGCGCAGCTTGTAGTAGAGCGAGAACAGGCCCGACGCCATGTTCAGGATCAGCATCGGGATCATGAACGGCGAGACCCGGCCGGGGCCTTTCGCGAGCAGCACCTTGTGCTGCTCCTCGGTCGTGTTCAGGCCGCCGATGCCGGAGCCGAGGAAGACGCCGATCTCGTCGAGGTTCTCCTGCGTCAGGTCCAGCCCGGAATCCTTGAGCGCACCCCAGCCGGCATAGACGCCGAAATGGGAGAAACGGTCCGTGCGCCGGACCTCCTTGGGCGACGGGAAGGCGGGCGTCGGGTCGAAGTTCTTCACCTCCGCCGCGATCTGGCTGTCGTAGCCGGTGATGTCAAAGTTCGTCACCCGGTCGATGCCGCACTGGCCGGCCAGGACGTTCTGCCACAGCGTCCCGATGTCATGGCCCAGGCTGGAGACGCAGCCAATGCCGGTGACGACAACACGACGATCAGACCATGAACTCATAGTTTTGGAGGGGCATTAGCCGCAAAAAGCGGGGCCGGGGGCAAAGAAAAAAACCGTGACGGCCGCGTGACACGGGGACGCGAAAAATGAAAAAGCAGCCGGAGCTGGCCGGCTGCCTTCACGCCAACGACCGTCCGGGTTACTTGGACTGCAGGTCCTCGATGAACTTGATGACGTCGCCGACACTCTGGAGCTTCTCAGCCTCCTCGTCGGGGATCTCGGTGCCGAATTCCTCTTCCAGCGCCATGACCAGCTCGACGGTGTCGAGGGAGTCCGCGCCCAAGTCCTCGATGAACTTGGCCTCAGGGGTCACCTGGTCGGCGTTGACGCCGAGCTGTTCGACGATGATGTCCTTGATGCGTTGCTCGATGGATTTTTCAGCCATAGTTCGTTCGTTGTTTTGCGGGGTTTGTCTAGGGGTGGGGCAACAGGGCGTCAAGCCCTGTTGCGGGAAAAATTCTCGCTCACATCACCATTCCGCCGTCCACGGTCAGCACCTGACCCGTCACATAGCGTCCCCCGGGTCCGGCCAGATAGAGCGCGGCCTCGGCGATATCGTCGCCCTGGCCCAGGGTGCCGAGCGGTATCTGCTTGAGCAGTGCCTCCTTCAGCTTGGGATCGAGCACCGCCGTCATGTCGGTCTCGATGAAGCCGGGCGCGATCGCGTTGCAGGTCACGCCCCGGGAGCCGAACTCCTTGGCGACGGACTTGGTGAAACCGATCAGACCGGCCTTGCTCGCCGCGTAGTTGCACTGGCCGGCGTTGCCGATGAGGCCGATGACGCTCGCGACATTGATGATGCGGCCGCTGCGCTGCTTGAGGAAGGCACGGGTGAAGGCCTTGGTCAGCAGGAAGGCGCCACGCAGGTTCGTGTTCAGCACCGTGTCCCAGTCCGCCTCGCTCATGCGCATGAGCAGGCCGTCCTTGGTCACGCCCGCGTTGTTGACCAGCACATCCACCCGGCCCGCCTCGGCCAGGATCTTCTCGCCGGCGGCGGCAATGGCGGCCGGATCACTGACATCCACCGCGAACGCCCAGGCGCGCCGGCCCAGCGCGCGGACCTCGGCGGCGACCTTCTCGGAATTCTCGACGGTGCGTGACACGCACACGACGTCCGCCCCGGCGGCGGCAAACTTGAGGGCAATCGCGCGACCGATGCCGCGACCGGCACCGGTGACGACCGCAATTTGCTCGGTAAGCGTACTCATTGAACGCGCAGAGAAGTCGGAAATTGCCGGACCGGAGTCAATGCCGGAACTGTGGCAGCCCGGGCAACCGCCCGCAGCGGTTCCAAGAAAAACGGCCGGTCCGTTGCCGAACCGGCCGTTTAAAATTGGTTGCGGGGACAGGATTTGAACCTGTGACCTTCAGGTTATGAGCCTGACGAGCTACCGGGCTGCTCCACCCCGCGATCCGAAGCGGGCGGAACCTAGGAGACGGTCTTGGGTGAGGCAAGAGCCTTCTCGATAAACTTCGAACGGCAAATTTCGAACAGCGCGCTACGGGATATTCGTACCGTCATTGGCGTGGGCTGCCAACAAAGGCACGCCGTTCCCTGTTCGCCGTTCGCAGTTACACCGTTTCGCGGCTCGCCTTGACCGGAGCCCGACGGTTGTAGGGCGAGTGCAGGTTGAAATAGATGCCGCAGAGCGGCCGTTCCCCTTCCGACTGGCTCAGGATGATGGTCACGTGGCGATCCAGCGCGATGCCGTGCCGCATGTCCGCCCCGCGCCCCTGATAGGCGTTGATGGCCTTTTGCAGGAGCGAGCGCAGCGAGGCGTCGCACTCCTCCGGCACCTTCTCCAGACAGACCACGTGACGGTCGTAATTCTTGAGGGCGTCGGCCAGCTCCGCTTGGAAGGAATCCACGGTGAGTTCCACACCGCCAAAATACGGACGCGCCGGATGAAGTAAAGCCGGGCGGACGGGCGTGGCGCCTCTTTGCAGCACGGCAGCCCCAAGGTACTGGTGAACCGGCAGTCGTCCGGAAACAGCCCCGGTCCACAGCCGCGCCGAGGGAACCCGGCGGATCAAAAAAGGGATGGCTTTCGCCAAGGGCGGCTCTGTCGCTTCAACGCTGGGAGCCGACACTCAAGGTGAAGCCCGCTCATCCAGCAGGAGAGCTTCTGGTCGTCCAAAACTGCCCCAGATTCATGAACGATTCCAACCCAAGTCCCGGACCGAAAGCTGAAGCGGCCGGCGACAGCGATCCCAGCTTGCAGGCAAACCAGGCCGCACAGTTGAGCGTCGACGCGGTGCTGCACGCCCAGGAGTTGCAGCGCCTGAACGAGCAGTTGCGGGAGAAGGCCTCACTGCTCAACAAGGCGCAGGACGCCATTCTGGTGCGCGACATGGAGCATCGCATCACCTACTGGAACAAGAGCGCCGAACGCCTTTACGGATGGACGGCCGAGGAGGCTATGGGGAGGTCAGCCGAAACGCTCTTAAAGACGGATCCGAAGGCGTTCGAGCAGGCGTTTCAGGAGGTTTCCCGTACCGGCGAGTGGACGGGCGAACTGAACAAGATCGCCAAGGACGGCAGCACCCTGATTGTCGAAGCGCACTGGACACTCGTGCGTGATGGCATGGGCCAGCCGGTGTCCGTTCTGGACATCAACACGGACATCTCGGCCCGGAAGAAGGCCGAGCTGCAGATGTTTCGCGCGCAGCGGATGGAAAGTATTGGCACACTGGCCGGTGGAGTCGCCCACGACCTGAACAATGTGCTTGCCCCGATCCTGAT
>CAIXUG010000061.1 GCA_903922605.1 uncultured Verrucomicrobiota bacterium | reverse complement strand
CCCGGCTCGCGCGGACGCTCGCCCCACCGAGTTTCCCTCCGTTCATCACCTTCATCGCTCCGCGAGACCAACTGACGATATGAGGCAGGCGGGCCGACCGAATTTGCTACCGTCCCGGTCCGCAATGCGTGTCCATTGCCGGCAGTCTTGGAATCGAAACTGACACCGCTGGTTGAGGAGTTTCTGGTCCACCTGCAACACGAGCGCGGGCTGGCACAGCACACGTTGCGCACCTACTCGCACCAGCTCGGGCAGTTTGTCGCGTGGGCACCGACCCGTGGGCTGGCATCCTGGCGCGAGGTGAAGTTTGCGGACCTCATGGCCTACCTTGACCATGTGCGGGCGCGGCCGTTGGCCGAAGTTCCCGGTGGCCTGACGCAGCCGGCGGCGGAAGAAGAGAACGGACCGGCCGGGAAGGGGAAACCAGCCGCGCGCCTTAGCTCCGCCAGCGTCTATCTCCAGGTCGCGGCGTTGCGGGCGTTTTTCCGATTTGCAGAGACCGAGGGTTTCGTTACTGCCAACCCTGCCGAGAACCTGTCCTTTCCCCGCCGCTGGAAAACGCTGCCGAAGGCCCTATCGGAGGAGGAAATTGCCCGTCTGCTCCAGCCCCCTGATATCGCCACACGACCAACTCCCAGCGAACTCTGCGACCACGCCGTTCTCGAACTGGCCTATGCCAGCGGTCTGCGGCTGGCCGAGCTACGCTCGATCCGGTTGGAGCAGCTCCACCTCGATGCCGGCTTTGTCACGGTCATCGGCAAGGGCAACAAGGAGCGGGTGGTGCCATTGGGCGACCGGGCGGTGACGGCACTGCGGCGTTACCTCGCGGTCCGTTCCGAGCTGGTCCGGCCGAAGTCACCGGCCAATGTCTTTCTCACGCAGCGCGGCAGCGCCTTTGCGCACGTCACCCTCTGGTTGCGGATCGGGAACTGGGTGAAGCGTCACGGCATCGAACGCCACGTCACGCCCCACATGCTGCGGCACAGCTTCGCTACCCACCTGATGGAGCACGGGGCGGATTTGCGGGTGATCCAGGAACTCCTCGGCCACGCGAGCATCAGCACCACGGAGGTTTACACGCACGTGGCCGGGCAGCGGTTGCGCGACCTGCACGACGAGTTTCATCCCCGGGCAAACTGACGGCGGACGAGCCGGTCAGCGGCGCAGCCATTTCAGGAGTTCGAGCAGTTCCGGCGGCTGGCCGGTACGGAGGATGCCCCGGCGGAAGATCCGCCCCGAACCCCAGAGCACAAAACCGGTGCAGACCAGCAGCAGCGCCATCGTGCCCAGCACGTCCCGCAGCGGCGGGTCGGCGGTGACCCGGTTCATCATCACGAACGGCGTGTAGGGCGGGAACCAAGAAAGGGTGGTGGCCAGCGTGCCGTTCGGGTCGCGCGGGATGTAGGTCATCATGAGCAGCGGAACCAGGAGCAGGAGCACGATGACGCCCATGAAGCTCTGCGCCTCCTTGAGCGTGTTGCAGGTGCTGCCCAGCGCCAGGATCAGCCCCGAATAGAAAAGAAAGCCGAGCAGGAAGTAGACGGCGAAGGCGGGCAGCAGCCAGGTGGTGCGGAGGATCGTGGCGACGTCGCCCGGAATTCCGGCCATGCCGCCGGCGGCGGCCGCCGCCTCCGGGGATACGCCGAGCGATTTCCACAGCACGATCGCCACCAGCGAAGCGACCCAAACTCCGAGCATGGTCAGGCCGATGGCAGCGATGCCGGCCAGCTTGCCCACCATCAGCTCGCCCGGGGTGACGCTCGACAGCAGCACCTCGATGATACGGTTGGATTTCTCCTCGATCACGCTCGTCAGCAGCATCTGGGAAATCGAGAAGATGGCGACCCAGAGCAGGTACACGAACATGCTGGGCAGCCATTGCCGGATGCGGTCGGCCAGCCCGACGGTTTCCTCGCCCGCCGCCTTTTTTGGGTTGAAGCTCGTCAGGGGTGCCCGGATCCGTTCGACCTCGCGCACTGTGGCCGGGTCCAACCCGTGCGCCACATAGGCGCGCCTCCGCAGTTCGGTGTTGATGATGTTTTCCACCAGATCAGCCAGGGCGGTATCGGCCAGGTTCTCCGACCAGTAATGGATGCCTTTGCTCCCGCTGCGGGTGGCGGCATCGGCCGGTTCGCTTTTGCCCTTCGAGCCTTTTCCAGACATCGCGGAGAGTGGCAGATCCGCCGCCAGCATGACCGCCGCAAAGAGTGGCTCGGGCCGGCCCTCCACGCTGAGCTGGCGTTCGCCTCGCAGCCAGGGGCGGAGCTGCTGGGCCGCCAGATCGGGCGCGGCGTTGGGCGAAACTCCTTCAGGCAGGGCGACCAGCCGGAAACGCGGACGCGGGACCACGAAGCCGGGCACCTTCAGGTAGTTGGTGCCCTGGCTGGCCTTCCAGCCGTCCAAGTCCAGCGTGCGATTGGTGCGAACGAAATGGGCCAGCGGTTCCGGGTACTTGCCTTGCCGTGCAAACTCCACCAGCGCCTGTTCGGCGCGTTCCGTCTGCTCCCGTTCGATGGCCTGAGTGATCAGGGGCGCGAATTCGCCCGAGGCATCGGCGATGACGAAGTGGCGGGTGGGCGTGCCCTTTTTCGCCAGCAAAATCGGCACCTGGATGCTCAAGGTGATGATCGCCGGGAAAATCAGCAGACTGAGCCAGAAGCCCTTGGTCTTGGCGTTCTCGGCGAACTCGCGCCAGGCAATGAGAAAGGCGTACCTCATAGAAAGTAGGAACGGCGAACAGCGAACGGCGTGCGGCATCCCGAACCGGCGCGCTGAACGTGAGGCGCGCGCTGTTCGCTGTTCGCTGTTCGCGGTTTCATCGGTGGGTTGCCTCCTTGGCGTCGGGGCCGACGAGCTGCACGAAGACGTCATGCAGCGTCGGCTCGTCGAAGCGGAAGCCGCGGGGGCGGATGTTATGGGTGAAACAGGCCTGCAGGATTGCCTGCACGTCGGCACCGGCGTGGAGTTCAATCTGCCAGGCACCACTGGCGGTTGACGTGATGGCGCTGACGGTGGGCAGATCCCGCAACGGTCCGATGCTGTCGTCCGTCAGCAGTTGCACGCGGCGCGGCAGCATCTGGCGGGCCTCCTCAGGAGTGCCGTCAAACAGCTTCCGGCCCTTGGCGATGATGGCGAGCCGGTCGCAGAGCCGTTCGGCGTGCGCCATGACGTGCGTGGAAAAGATCACGGTACGCCCCCGGGCGCGCAGGTCGGTGATGATCTCCTCCATCACGGTCTGGTTGACCGGATCGAGCCCGGAGAACGGCTCGTCGAGGATCACAAACTCCGGGTCATGCGCGATGGCGGCGAGCACCTGGACCTTCTGGCCCATGCCCTTCGACAGCGCCTCGGTCCGCGCCTCCGCAAAGTCCGCGAGGCCGTAGCGTTTGAGCAGCTCATAGGCGCGCGCCTTGGCCGCCCGACGGCTCATCCCCTTGAGCGTGGCAAAATAGGCGATGATCGCCCATGCCTTCATCTTCTTGTAGAGGCCCTTCTCCTCGGGCAGGTAGCCGATGCGACCGCGTACCGCCAGAGCGCTGGGGGAACCGAGCACCGTGATGCTGCCGCTGGTCGGCCGGATGATTTCGAGGATCATCCGCAGGCTGGTGGTCTTGCCTGCGCCGTTCGGCCCGAGAAAGCCATAGACACAGCCGGCGGGGACGCTCAGTGACAGGTCATTGACCGCCGTGAAGTCCCCATACGTCTTGGTGACGTGGCTGAGTTCGAGGGCGGGGGCGGTCATGCGGGCAAAGGCATACGCCGAACAGAACCGGAATCAAAGCGCGGGGTAACGGCGAGTTGCGAGCGACGAATTTCGAATTACGAATGAAGGCCAACGAGTTTCCACACCGTCTCCCGCTGAAAACCGAAAACCGGAAACTGAAAACCAACCTGCTGCCTCTTGCTTCACCAACTGGCGAATTTGAGCAGTTTCAGCACATGGCGGCGGCGTACAAGCAGGGTGTTGTTGCGGGCCGACCAGTCGTCCGGCGCGCCATTCTGCATCCAGCTCCACTCCGGCTTGCCCGTGGAGGGATCGAGCCGGCGAATGATAAAGGTGATGTCGGCGTCGCGCTGCTCTGAGACGGCGCTGAGCGACTCCATCGCGCTCGTGGCTGAACGAGCGACATAGAGGAACTTGCCGGAGGTCACGACGCGGTCCGCCATCCGGTCGAGCGACCAGAGCACCTTACCGGTCGCGGCCTCGACCTTGAGGATGATCGGGTACGTGCGGTCGCTGAAGTGGATGCCCTCGTTGAACTTGATCGACTCCGGTCCGGCCGAGGAGGTTGAGACATAAATGGCATCGCCCGATGGCAACACCTGCTGGATGCCGACACTTTGCAGGCGCCAGGCCACCTTACCGGAGCGCAGGTCAAAGGCCGTGAGCGTCCCCAGATCGAACACATAAAGCCGGGATCCGTTCGCCACGACCGGGGACCTGGTTCCACCCTCAAGAAACTCCGGCCCGACGGGATAGGAGAGCTTGGCGGTCCACGCGGCGCGGTTGTCCTTTTCGAGCGCGGTCAGGTCCGTCCCCGCCAGGAGGACATCCATCGACGGCGTGGTGAAGAAGGCGGGCCGGCCGACCACATCGCCGCTCCACTCCGCGCCGTTGGCAAAAAGCCGGCTCAGTGTCACGCGGTAGCGGCTCTCGTCCCGTTCAATGGCGCCGCCGTTCTGGTTGAAAAATTCGGTTGCCGCCTCCGAGCTGTCCGCCGCCCTCAGGTTTTCCCGTTCGATGATGGGCGTCTTTTTGCGTTCGCTGGCCGGCTGCGAGCCGTCACTGGTCACAATCCGCCGTTCCAGCAGCTGGGTGGCCAACGCGGCCACGCTGGCACCGGCGGGGATGAAGCGCGCTTCGGCATCCGAGCCGTCATAAAAGACGTCGGAAGCGACCGCCTTGCGCCTCGCGCCCGTCGGCAGGGTGAACAGCTGCGACTCAGATTTTCCCGTGCCCAGGTCAACGCGCGTGACCACCCGTTGGTTGGGGGCGGAAAAACTCACGGCGATGATCGACCGCTCGTCCTCGGCGAACTGGTCGGCCTTCTGGGACAGCGCGACCTCGGTTTTCTTGCTGCCGGTGGTCAGGTCGTAGCGCGTGATGGCCTGGCCGCGTCCGAGCCAGACGGAGCCGCCATCGATGTGCAGCAGCGACGGGCCGTCGGTATCGAAGTTCAAATCCCGAATCCGGCCAGGGCCAAAGTCGTCCTCATTGCTGCCGCCATGAGGCGGGGGTTTCGGCATGAACTTCGGTGCGTCCGTTTTCGGAAGCGCCACCGACCAGATTTCGCTGTCGTCCTTCCAGTTCTGCAGGGAGAGCTTGAGCGAGGTAACAGCAACCAGCCGGTCGTCTCCCACAAGCTGCGCCTGGTCGAAACGTGTCGATTCGGGGGCGGAATTGGTGAACGCCACGTGCGGCTTGGAAGCCACGAAAGAAAACCAGATCCACCAGCCAAACAGCGCCACCACCGCCGCGAGGGCGATCCGGACGAGCATGCGATGCTTCTGGAAGCTCGCGAAGTCCTTTGATGTCGCCCGATCTTCGGTCAGCAGGGCCGTCGCCTGCCCGACGATCCGGGTGCGCTCCAGCGCCTGTTCCCGGGCGGACTTGGCAGGCTTGGTTTCCGCTTCGCCCGGCGGGGGAGGCGGGGAATCGGAAGCAGGAGTGCCCGGTTTTGGCTCCCTTGAGCCGGCGACTCGCAGGGCGACACGGGCCGGTCCCTGCGTCGGTTGCGGCATGGCGGGTGCTGCCAGCGCGAGCTGACGCGCGATATCGGCATCGGCGACGGCGGTGAGATCCGCGTTGCACGAGGGACAGGCCAGTGGCATCGGCATGTGGCCGTTCTCCGGTTCGACGTCGAAGCCGAACCGCTGCCCGCAGGAACATTCAATTTTGACGGTCATGGTGGGTCGGAACTGAACAGGTCAGGGACGGGGATTGAGCAGCTTCGCGCCGCCGGGCTGGCGCACGGCGAACTCGGTGTTGGTCGGACTGGCTTCCACGTGGCCATCGGCAAAGAGCAGGTTCCCGCCGAACCGGCCGTGGTTGTTGCCGGGGCCGTTTCCGTCCGGCGAGAAGATGAGCTGGCCGTTGGTCTTCGAGAGCGTGTTGACCTGTGCGTCCGACAGCAGCACCTGTTCCGGCGAGGCGTCATTGGTGAGGCCGCTCACGTAGGCGTAGCTGATGCGACGATCGGCAAAGGGCTGGGCGTCGGGCAGCTTCCGCAGCGACGTGCCGGGACAGAGGAAGATCTCGGTGCGCACGGTATCCGCCGGCACCAGCAGGCTGAGCGGCCCCTCGGAAGTCGGGGTATTGGTGGCCGGGAAGCGTCCCTGATGGTCGTTGGCGTAGGTGATCAGCGCGGGCTGGATGAAGAGCAGGTTGTTCTTGCAGCGGGCAAGCTGGCTCTTGAACCGGCTCTGCGGTGTCCCCCGGGAGAGAAGGATCGACACCACAATGAGCAGGAGCACCACGACGACCATCTCGAACAGGCTGAAGGCCGCGCAATGCCGGCGGTGGCATCGGTTTTTCGGGGGCAGGTGCATGGCGTCGGACCCTTCGTAGCCCGGTGCGGCCTGCGGGGTCAATGACACAACCCGTTGAACGCGGCTTGCGTGCGGTCCGTCCGCCTTTCTACGCTCCGCCCATGAACTCCCCGCTTCGTGCGTTATTCCTGACCCTTGGTTGCGCCATGGCCACGTTGGCTGCGGTAGCCGCCGATCCGTCCTACACCATCGCCGTCATTCCCAAGGGCACCACGCACGAATTTTGGAAATCCATCCATGCCGGCGCGGTGAAGGCGGAGCAGGAACTCACGGGGCAGGGGATGAAGGTGCGTCTCTTCTGGAAGGGGCCGTTGCGCGAGGATGACCGAGACCAACAGATCCAGGTGGTCGAGAATTTCACCGCCCGCAAGGTGAGCGGCATCGTGCTCGCCCCGCTCGACTCGCAGGCGCTGGTCGCGCCGGTGACGAGCGCCACGCAGGCCGGGGTGCCGACGGTGGTAATCGATTCCGACCTCAAGTCGGACAAGCAGATCAGTTTCGTTGCGACCGACAATTTCAAAGGCGGCCAGATGGCGGGCGAGTTCCTCGTTAAGGCTCTCGGCGGCAAGGGCAACATCATCCTGCTGCGTTACCAGGTGGGCAGCGCGAGCACCGAGGCCCGGGAGGCGGGCTTTCTGGATGCGCTGAAGAAGTTCCCCGATCTCAAGCTCGTCTCCTCCGACCAGCACGCGGGCGCGACGCGTGAGCTGGGCTATCAGGCCTCGCAGAACCTGCTCAACCGCTACGGCAAGGATGTGAGCGGCATCTTCTGCCCGAACGAGACCGTGACCATCGCGATGACGAAGGCCCTGCGCGACATCGGCCGCGCCGGTGGCCAGGTGAAGATCGTGGGCTTTGACTCCGGCTCCCAGTCCGTGCTCGACCTGAAGAACGGTGACGTGCAGGCGCTGGTCGTCCAGGACCCGGTCAAGATGGGCTACCTCGGCGTGATGACCCTGGTTCAGCACCTCCAGGGCAAGCCCATCGAAAAGCGCATCGATACCGGCGTGTCACTGGTGACGAAGGAGAACATGAATGAGCCCGATATGGCGGCCCTGCTTGCGCCGCCGATCGCGAAATATCTGAAGGAATAATCAATAACCAGTAAAACAGTGATCAGTACTCAGAAAGGCCCGGTGCTCCGAGTGCCGCAAAGCAGCCGGCCAAAAACTGAAAACTGAAAACTGATCACTGACCCACTGTTTACTGATTACTGATTACTGATTACTGATTACTGCCTCACTCCCCCCGTGCCCCCCCGCCTCACTCGCTTGCTCCAATCCGGCGGCCCCTTCCTCGGGCTGCTGCTGGTCTGCGGACTCTTCGCACTGACCGAGGAGCGTCAGTTCATTTTCACCGGCGGCAACTTCAAGAACATCCTCACCCAGACGGTCATCGTGGCCGTCGGGGCGCTGGGCATGACGCTGATCATCGTGGGGGGTGGCATTGACCTGAGCGTCGGCTCAGTCGTCGCGCTGACCGGCGTGCTCGGGGCCAAGCTGCTCGTCGCCGGCTGGTCGCCCTGGACGACCGCCGGCGCGCTGGTAGCGGCCGGTGGCGCGATCGGCCTTTTCAACGGGGCCATCGTCGCCGGCTTCCGGATGATGCCGTTCATCGTCACGCTTGGCATGATGGGCGTGGTTCGGGGTGCGGCCAAATGGCTGGGCGATAACCAGACGATCAACATTCCCGCCGATTCATCTGCCGGGCGGCTCATGGCCCGGGTGAATCCCGCTGAATTCTGGCCACTGCCGCCCGGCGTGTGGATCCTGCTCGCGCTGGCAGTCGTGATGGCCCTGCTACTACGCCGGACGGTGTTTGGCCGGCACGTCTTTGCGGTTGGCGCGAATGAGACGGCCTCGCGCTACAGTGGCGTGCGCGTGGGGCTGGTGAAGGCGGCCACCTACGGAATCGCCGGGCTGCTCTTCGGTTTTGCCGGGCTGCTCCAGATGTCGCGGCTCACCCAGGGCGATCCCACCGTCGCGGTCGGGCTGGAACTCGACATCATCGCCGCCGTGGTGATTGGCGGCGCGAGCCTCAGCGGCGGTGCCGGCAGCATTTCCGGGTCGCTGATTGGCGCGCTGATCATGGCCCTGCTCCGCAACGGCACCAACCAGCTCGGCTGGCAGACCTACACGCAGGAAATCATCATCGGCGTGGTGATCGTGTTCGCCGTGGGGCTGGACAAGTGGCGGCAAAGCCGGCTTGCACGAAGCTAGGCGGACGGTCAAGCTTCACACATGGCGCTGTTGACGCCCCATCGTTTCACCGTCGAAGACTACTACCGCATGGCGGAGACGGGTGTATTGGCACCCGACGCGCGGGTCGAGCTGTTGGAGGGAGAGGTCATTGATATGGAACCGATCGGGCCTTTTCATGGCGGCACAGTTACCCGGCTTAACCGGTTGTTCAGTGATCCGGCCGGCCGACGTTGGACGGTCGCGGTGCAAAATCCCCTTCGCCTCAGCCGCCATTCCGAACCGCAGCCGGATCTCATGCTGTTGCGACCCGACCCGGATGACTACATGGAGAGCCATCCGACTGCGGAAGATGTTTTCCTGCTGGTCGAAGTCGCCCACACCTCGCTCGACTATGATCGCAATCGAAAGCTGCCGGCCTACGGTAAGGCGAACGTGTTGGAAGTGTGGATCGTGAATCTGGAGGAAGGGCTGATTGAGGTCTATCGCGAACCGCACTTCGTAGGCTACTCATCCAAGACCATTCTCAAACCGGGAGAGACAGTCAGTCCGGCCGCCTTTCCAGATCTTAGGATTGCCATTGCCGACCTATTGCGTCGCGCCCGCTGAACCTGTTCTCTTCTACGAAAGAATTTTTATGAGCATCGCCCCCGCCGCCAATCCGACCCCGCTGCAATCTCTCGACGAGGTCGAGGACTTCTACAAGGAGCGCTATCCCGAGCCGATGACCGAGGCGCAGAAGCAGGAGACGCAGAAAAAGCCCTCCGTCGGCACCGACCCGGAGAAGAAGACCGACGAGTTCCGCAACTATGAGGCCGATGCCCGGCCCACCGTGCGCGAGTTCTACCGGCTCAATCACTCCTTCCAGACCTACGACTTTGCGCTGGCCAAGCGGAAGGAGTACCTCGGCCTGAACCGCCGCCAGATGAGCATCTGGGAGGCCGCCGAGTACCTCAACCAGCTCGTGGACGATTCCGATCCCGACACCGATCTCTCGCAGCTAGAGCACCTGCTCCAGACCGCCGAGCACCTCCGGGCCGACGGCCAGCCGCGCTGGATGATCCTCACCGGTTTCGTGCACGACCTTGGCAAGATCCTCTGCCTCTGGGGCGAGCCGCAGTGGGCGGTCGTGGGCGACACCTTTCCGACCGGCTGCGCCTATTCGCAAAAGATCGTGTTCCCGAAATTCTTCGAGGCGAATCCCGACAGCCGCGATGCCCGCTTCCAGTCGAAGAACGGCATCTACGAGGCCGGCTGCGGCCTCGACGCCGTGAACCTCTCCTGGGGGCATGACGAGTACATCTACAACGTGTGCAAGGACTACCTCCCGATGGAGGGGCTCTACATGCTCCGCTACCACAGCTTCTACCCGTGGCACCGCGAGGGCGAATACGGCCATCTGCTGAACGATCAGGACCGCAAGCACCTGAAGGACGTCCTGGCGTTCAACCCCTACGATCTCTACACCAAGAGCCACGCCAAACCCGATGCCAAGGCCCTCCGCCCTTACTACGAGGACCTGATCGCGGAATACTTCCCGTCGAAGGTGCGTTGGTAAGTGGGTCGTGGTTGGTGACTGATTTCAGGCCGGCAGATCATTTCTGCCGGCCTTGTCGTTTTAAGGGCGACTGTTCCCGTACGGAGCGCCGGTCTCCGACCCGGCGTGGTGGTTGGCTTTTCGCTCTCATCCGCGCCGGATCGGAGATCGTATCTCCGTCACGGCCGATTCGGTAATCCGACCACCAAGGCCCATCCGCCTTCAAATCTCGTTCTTTTCGAGAAAACGCCGTCCCGGACCATTGGCTAATCCTGCAAGCACGCGAAAGGCGGCCTGGCGCACCGGTGAGAGGTGCCGCGTATAAACGGCATTGAACTCGATCACAGGTTGGCCTCCCCGTCGCCGCTTGAAGTCGCCCGCGCCCGAAGAGTAGTTGAGCACCAGTCCCCGCTCCGCGACCCGCCGCAGCAGCAGGCTGACGAGGTGGCGGTACAGGCCGAGCTCCGCCGGCAGCGAAGTGTTGTAGCCGATGAAGGGCGTCGAGGTCGTGCCTCCCGCAGTGAAGCAGGCGAAGACGCCGTCGAGCCGGCCCGAGACGTGGCGCAGGCCGCGAAATTCCAGCCAGCGTCCCGACCAGGCTCGGGCGACGAAGCGTTCGGTATAGCGCGGGTTCAGCTCCGAGTGCTTCTCCACATAGAGCTGGCGGTAGAGCGAGGTGATGCGCGGGACATCCGCTGCGGTGAACTGGTCGTGCTCCACGACGCGGTAGTCACCGGCTTGGGCGAATTCCTTCAGCTCACGTTTCACCGTGCTCTTCGTCAGGAAGTCCTTCGTGCGACCGTCGAAGAAATAGATCTGACGGCTGGTGACCAGCTGGTAACCGGCCCGGGCAAAGGCGGCGAGAAGATCGGAATCCTCAAAGCCGTGGAGGTTCTTCACCAGCACCGCGTGCTTTGGGAAGGAGGCCGCCAGCGTGCGCGTGACCGGTTCAACGGCCTCTCGCAGCGGGCCGCTGTGGAGGTTGGTGGAGAGCAGCCAGCTACCCCACTGGACGGCGCGGTCCGCCTGCGCCGTCCGCAGCAGGGCGTCCATGCCAACCAGGCCGAGGTGGGCGGTGAGCCGCTGGATGCCGGCGGGTACCAAATTCAGCTCCGCGCGCGGATACCTGACGTACTGCGTGTGCAGCGAGCACGGGTACGAATTGGCGCTGATCCCATCATTCACGCAGAGCGGCCAGGCCACCCCGTCGTGGAGGACGATCCCGGGCCGGGTCTGAAGATTCGGCGCAAAGGCCGCCGGGCCTTCCTCCAGAAACCCGCGCCAATAGGCCAGGTTCTTGCCGGCCTGCCGCACCAGCCGCGCCCGGGCCGCCTCGTAAAAGTGGACCACAGCAGCCGGCGCGGTGGTTGCACGGGATACCGTGGCCGCCCTGGGCGACACACTGCGGGCGAGGAGCAGGTCCTCAGGCGGCAAGGTTCGCGATGTAGAAGCTCCCATAGGTGTGGACGCGATCACGGGCGTGGCACGCGCGGGCCTGCGCGGTGTCGTAGTTCAGGAGATCACCGACCCTCCGGGTGGCCCCGCGGTAAAGCACCTTGAGCGGGTCCACGAAATCCACCTCGAACCCGCCGCTGCGCCAGAGCAGGCGCGCACCGTCGCGGGCCTTGTCCATGATCGCCTGCCATTCGGCGGCGAGGAGCTTCGGCTCTGCCTGGCTGAGCCAGTCCATGTGATCGAGCAGAACGAAGCGTGACAGCGTGCCCGGATGGTTCTTCAGGAAGCCCGTGAGATCGCCCGTGTGCAGCTCGATGCGGTCGGCCAAGCCGCCCTTGAGCCGCTCAAAATTCTCCTGCCGAAGATAGCCGGGGCAGCACTCCGGCGAGTAGCGGCCGAAGAGGTAGAGCCGCCAGAAGTAGTTGTCCGAGACCGGCAGCTTCGTGAGCACGGACTCCACGCAGTCTTCCATGAAGTCCGCCATGTTGCACGCGCAGGTCCGTTCCAGGTGCTCGCGCTGAGCCTTGGGCACCCCGAGCATGCTCAGCATCACATCGGTGCGGAGCGCGCGCTTGATGGCGGGCTTCCACAGCGTGTCCCGCACGGAGGCATGATAGATCCGCTTTTGCTCGTCGAGCGTGGTGGCGGCGAAAAGCCGGAGCACGTCGGCATGCACGCGCGCGATCTTGAAATATTTCACCAGCATCCGGGCAAAGAAACCGGTCGTGCCCCGATGGTAGAACGACGACTCCGCCGTCGGCCGGCTGAAGAAGTGCGGCCGGGCATCCCAATACACCCTGGCCGGAACGGTGAGGTCCTCTCGGAGCTTTTCGCGGTACCACACCGGAAAATCCCGGTGCCCGCCATCGCCAAACAGCGCGAAGAACTGGCTGAACTCCAGCCGGCGGATGCCGCTCAGCTTCAGCTCCAGCAACGCGTTCTGCCGGAAGTTCATGTCCACGGCGTGGATCCGGCGGGGGCCATCCAGGGCGTAATCCAGCGCGTTGCAACCGGCCGAGGTGATCAGCACGACCTCGTCGTCCGGCCCCAGGCGCATCACCTCGCGGTCCAGCCGGGGATCTTCCCAGCAGGTGTTATAGACGAGCTGGCTGCCGTGGACGTAGCTGAAAACACGCTTCGAAGTCCAGTCGCTGAGGGCTTTCATGGTTTACGGTCTCACTGCGCTGCCAATTGTGGGTTGTTGGGGTCCGACCACCATCGGTTGTGGTGACCTTGCCGGAAGCCACAATCTGTCCGCAACACGCAGAGTGTTTCGATGCGACAATGTCACCTTGGTGACGCCCGGCGTTCACCGAAGGCGGCCATTGTTACGGCCAGTGAACGCGCTCAACTCCACCGGCCTGCTGCCGACCACGGCGAAATACGCCGGCTTCGCCCTGCAGACGCTGCGGCAGCATGGTTGGCGGCACACGCTGGCCGACTTGGCGGCGGAATGCTGGTTTGACCTCCGGCGCGGCACGGAAACCTTCCTGCCGCACGAGCTGGACCGGTTGCGCATGACCGCGGCGGCCGTCGCCGACGGCGTGCAGTATCAGGGCGCGAATCCCCGGTTGGTCCGCGAACTCCTTTCCTGTCTTCCGTCGATCGTCCGGGGGGCCACCTTTGTGGACTACGGCTGTGGCAAGGGCCGGGTGCTGCTCATGGCGGCGGAAACCGGTTTCACCCAGCTGATCGGGGTCGATTTTGCCCCGGAACTTGCCGCCATCTGCGAGGCGAATCTGCGTCGGCGCCGGGGCCGCGCGGCCTGTGCAGAGGTGAAGGTCCGGGTGCAGGACGCGGCGGAGTTTGAACTGCCGTCCGGACCGCTCGTGGTCTTCCTCTACAACCCCTTTCACGGTGAAACGCTGCGCCGGGTGGTGGCGCGACTGCGCCAGCGCGCCAAGGCTGACCGGCAGCCGGTGTGGATCCTCTACGCAAACCCGCGTGAGCTGCCGACCTTCACCGCCGCCGGCTTCGTCGTGACGAAAGCGGTCAGTCGCCGCGGGCTTACGTTGGGGGTGCTGTTGCGGTGACTTTTGCCTCAAGTAGGACGGTGCGTCCCGCCCGTCCTCCAATTTCTCTGTGCGTCAACACGCAGGCGGACGGAGAAAGGAAAGATAGAGGACGGGCGGGACGCGCCGTCCTACTTCATAAGCCGGTCTAGAAGGTCTCCTAGCCCAGCAGCGATTTCGCCTTCGCGAGGGCCTCGTCGAGCTTGGTGGCATCCTTGCCGCCGCCGCGGGCGTTGTCGGGTTTGCCGCCGCCCTTGCCGCCCACGATCGGGGCGATGCCCTGGATGAGCTTGCCGGCCTGCGCCTTCGCGGTGAACTCGGGCGTGACAGCCGCGATGAGCGCGACCGCGCCGCCGCTGACGCCGCCGAGGACGATCACGCCTTTGAACTCGGACTTCAGCGCATCGGCCACCGTCTGGAGCGTGTCGCCGTCGGCGTCGCCGAGGTTGGCGATGATCGCGGGGATGCCGTTGATGGTCTCGGCGCGGGTGAGGAGCGTCTTGGCCTTGCCGGCGGCCTCGCGCTGCGCGGCGGCCTTGAGCGACTTCTCCAGCTCTTTCTGGTGGGCGAGCAGGGCGTCGATCTTCTTCTCCAGTTCGGCGACGGGCGCGCTGACCTTGCCGGCGAGGGTCTTGATCAGCTCGGCCTGTTCGCGGGCGAGCGCGTAGGCGCTGAGACCGGCGACGGCCTCGATGCGGCGCACGCCGGCGGCCACGGCCGCCTCGCTCACGATGCGGAAGAGGCCGATCTCGCCGGTCGCCCGGGTGTGGGTGCCGCCGCAGAGTTCCATGGAATAGCCGTCGAGCTTGTGGGCCTGGCCGCCGATCTGCACGACGCGGACGACGTCGCCGTACTTGTCGCCGAAGAACTGCATCACATCGGCGCGGGTCTTCACCTCGGCGTGGGGCACCTCGGTCCAGCTCACGCCGGCGTTCTCGACGATGCGTTCATTGACGAGCTTCTCGATGTCGGCGACTTGCGCGGGCGTGAGCGGCGCGCTGTTGAAGTCGAAGGTGAGCTTGTCGGGAGTGACGCTGGAACCCTTCTGAGAGGCCTCCTTGCTGGCGACCTCGTGCAAGGCCCAGTGCAGCAGGTGCGTGACCGTGTGGTGGCGCTGGATGGCCCCGCGACGGGCGGAATCCAGCTCGACCGTGACGTGCGAACCGACGGCTGGGGCGTCGCCACCCTCAATGAAGTGCAACCAGGTGTTGCCCGACTTCTGGGTGTTGACGATGCGCCAGAGCTGGCCGGACCCGGAAAGCTCGCCGATGTCGCCGACCTGGCCGCCCATCTCGGCGTAGCAGACGGAGTTGTTCAGCACGACGACGGTCTTGTCCTTGAGCTGGACGACTTCCTGCACGTCTGCCCCGGTGTGGGCGTGGTCGTAGCCGAGGAAATGCGTGGGCGTCTTGGTCTCGATCTGGGACAGCTCGATGACCTGCTTTTTCTGGGCGGCGCGGGCGCGGGCCCTCTGTTCTTCCATCAGCTTCTCGAAGCCTGCCTTGTCCACTGTCAGGCCGCGCTCGCGGGCCATCAGTTCGGTGAGGTCGAAGGGGAAGCCCTGTTCATCATAAAGGCGAAACGCGAATGCGCCCGAGATCTGGGGACCGCGCCCGCCTCGGGCGCCGTTTCCCGCGCCCTCGCGGGAAACGCCGGAGCGTTCGGCGTTGCCTGAATCGCCCGTCACTAGATGCCTAGCCGAGTCTGCCGCGAGGGCGCGATCCGCTGTGCCAGTTGCCGGCGCAGCCGCATCCGGTGTCCAAAGCCACGCATAGTTTTCCGTCACCGGGACAACCCCGCCATCCCAAGGATTCCCGCAGATGTAGTGGAACTTTTCAGTCAAGTCGGACTCCCCGCGCATCAGCCGGTCGAACGACTCCTCTTCCCACACGGGGGCCCCAGTCACCTTGGCCGCCTTGTTGATGCGATGCGCGGTCGTGGATTTGATGCCTTGCAGTATTTCGCTCAGAGACCAGAAGACGGGCTTGCCTTCCTGGTCCTGCTCCTTGATTTGCGGCTCGAACAGGAGGTGAACATGGTCCGGCATCACGCACGCGGCGAAGAGCTGATACTGCCGGTGGTGGTGTGCATAAAGGACGCTTTCGAGAACGATATCGCGTTCGGGCGTGGTGAGCGGACGCTTCTGCCGCGTGGAGAACGTGACCATGTATTTGCCCCACGGACGTTCGAAATGAGGGAGGCGTCGCTTCGAGTAGGTTGCGCCCCGGACTTCGGACGCGTCAGTGCCGACCGCGAGGGCGCAGTCGGCAGCGCCCGAGGCGGGCGCGGTCCCCAACCCCTCTGGAATCAGGACGCTTTTGACCTCGTGATTGAACAGCTCAATTCCCCGATCCAGCGTCCGATTAAACGCCTCTTCCTCCAGCTTCAGCACATCCTTCACGTGCTGCTGCTTGGTGCGGATTTCGGGGAAGACATCGCCCATC
The DNA here is from genome assembly GCA_903922605.1 of uncultured Verrucomicrobiota bacterium. Lineage (GTDB taxonomy): Bacteria > Verrucomicrobiota > Verrucomicrobiia > Limisphaerales > UBA9464 > CAIVQB01. The sequence continues at coordinate 115,181 of CAIXUG010000061.1, read as the reverse complement.
GTGCGGGCGAGCACGTCCACCAGTTTGTAGAAGAACGGGTCGTGGAAGCCGAGCGTGCGGCCGTATTTCACGGCGCGGCGCAGGATGCGGCGCAGCACGTAGTTGCGGTCAGTGTTGCCCGGCTGGATGCCGTCCGCGATGGAAAAGCTAAGCGTGCGGATGTGGTCGGCGATGACGCGGAAGGCCACGTCGATCTTCTCCTGCTCGGTGTCGCCGGTGCTGCCGGCCTTGGGCAGCGTGGAGCCGTAGGTCTTGCCGCTGAGCTTTTCGATCTCGTCGAAGATCGGGCGGAAGATGTCGGTTTCGTAGTTCGAGATCTTGGCGTTCTGAAAGTCGGTCAGCCCCTTCGTCCCTTGCATGATGCTGGTGACGCGCTCGAAGCCCATGCCGGTGTCCACGTGCTGCGCGGGCAGGGGGGTGAAGGTGCCGTCGGGATTGGCGTTGTACTGGATGAAGACGTTGTTCCAGATCTCGATGCAGCGGGCGTCGGAGCCGTTGACGAGCTTCGCGCCGGACTGCTGTTCCTCGACGCTGGTCTCGCGCGCGCCGGGCCGGAGATCGATGTGGATCTCGGTGCAGGGACCGCACGGGCCGGTCTCGCCCATCATCCAGAAGTTGTCCTTCTTGCCGCCGTTGACGATGTGGATGTCGGGATCGAGGCCGACGGAGCGGAACTTCGCGGCCCACAGTTCCCAGGCTTCCTGGTCGCGGTCGGCGGGGTCGTTCTTCTCCTTGTTGGGCTGGTAGATGGTCGCGTAAACGCGCTGCGGCGGGAACTTCCAGACCTCGACCACGAGTTCCCAGGCCCACGCGATGGCGTCCTGCTTGAAGTAGTCGCCGAAGGACCAGTTGCCGAGCATCTCGAAGAACGTGTGGTGATACGTGTCGAGGCCGACGTCATCGAGGTCGTTGTGCTTGCCGCCGGCGCGGATGCACTTCTGGGTGTCGGCCGCGCGGGTATCGAGCGCGGGGACGGCCCCGGCCCACTTCGAGAGATCGGCCTTCCGTTCGCCGAGGAAGATGGGCACGAACTGGTTCATGCCGGCATTGGTGAACAGCAGGTTCGGGCTGTCCGGCATGAGCGAAGACGAGGGCACGATGGTGTGCTGCTTCGAGCGGAAGAAATCGAGGAAGCTCTGGCGGATCTGGGCGGAGGTCATGGGAGAAAGAGGGAGAACAACGAAGGCGCGAAGACGCGAAGGCGGAGGGGAAACAACCCAGGAACGAAGGAACCAAGGCGGACCGCGCCGGCACAATGCCGCGCGTCGCCTGGCGTCTTAAGACCGCTGTCGTCAAACCCGTTCATCGAAAGGACGCGGAAGCTAGGCGAAGGCAGGCGGGCCGGGCTAGGGGGAAATGGGGGGCGCTCCTTAGTAGGACGGGCGGCCCGCCCGTTTTCCAATTTCTCTTCCACTGCGACGGCGGCCCAAGGCCGGAGCGGAGAGAACGTAAGGGAGCTTTCGTTCGCCTAATTCGCAATTCTTTCGGATCGGCCACGGTAGGCTTCGACGGGGAAAATATGGATGACGGGCGGGACGCCCGTCCTACTTGGTGGGCAAGGGCTCGGAGCAGTATGCTGCCGCGGCGCGCCTCACGCATCCGCTCACCCTACTACCCCAGCCGGACAGTGAGGGTGCTGTCCAGCCGCTTGCCCAGGTCGATGGGGTCGCCGACGGAGACGTTCTGCGGGTTCACCTGATAGGCCCAGACCTGGAAATGGGTGAGCGCGGCCTCGCCGTAGATCGTCGCAAACGCGCCATCCACCGCATCGGCTCCGTGGGCGACCTTGACGCGACCGATGCGCGGGACGTTGAAACGCGGGTCGAAAGTGAACCACTCCGTGCCCAGATAGACTTCGCAGTAGGCGTGGAAATCCATTGGCGTGCCGGGGTCGATGCAGCCTATGTCCGGCAGGTGGCCGGTCACGTAACGGGCCGGCAAGTTGAAGGTGCGGCACAGCGCGATGGCCGCGTGCGCGAAATCGCGGCAGACCCCATAGCGCCGCCCGATCACCTCCGACGCGGAAAGGTCGGCGCGGCCGGACATGTAGCGGTACTCGATGTTGTTGTGGACCCAGTCGCAGATGGCCTGCACGCGCTGGAGGCCGTTAGGGATTTGCCCGAAGTTCTTCCAGGCGAAATCCATGAGCTTGTCCGAGTCGCAATAACGGCTGGGCAGCGTGTAGCGCAGCAGCTCGGGCGGGAGCTGACCCACGGGCACAACCGGTCCCCGCACGTCGCGGCTGTCCGGCAGCGAGGAGACGGCGACGAGCGCGTCGTGCCGGATCTCGTTGCGCCCCGGCATGAGCATGGAGCGGTAGGCGATGTTGCCGTGGCTGTCCTGGAACTCGTATGACGGCAGGCCGATGCCGAACGACAGCTTTTCCTGCATCACCAGCACGCGGCCTTCCAGCCGTGGGCGGAGCACGAACAGCACGGGAGTGGGCACGGTGGTCTGGTAGGCGAGGTTGCAACCGACACGGACGGTGATGTTAAGCGGGGTCCAGCTCATCCGGCCCAGTATGCGCGCCTTGGGACGGATTGTCCGATTTAGTTTTCGCTATGGGTGGCACGCGCCGGGCCGGTTGGGTGAATTCGATCAGGGGCCGGCCGCGATGAAACGACGCGCGCCTTGACGCCTCGCGTCAGCGGGCGCTCGCTCTCCACGTGCTTTTCATGCGAGCGACGTCCCGGTTCCGGAGCCTGTGCGGCTTTGTCGTGCTGGCGGCCTTGGCTCACGCGAGCGACTGGCCGCAATGGCGTGGTCCGGCCCGCACCGGCCACGCGGCGGCGGAGGAAAAACCGCTGACTACCCTCCCGGCGGAGCCGCCGGTTCTCTGGCGGCTGAAGACCGGGGCGGGGTGGGCCTCGCCGGTGGTCGTTGCGGGCAAGGTCTTCTACGCCGACAACCAGAATGGCATGGAGACGCTGTATGCGGTCAATGCCACGGACGGTCACGAGCTTTGGCGGACCAATGTGGATACCGTGATGCACGACGAGCAGGGGCCCGATGGTCCACGGGGCACGCCCTTGGTGGAAGGTGACCGTGTTTACATGCAGTCATGTCTCGGTGAGCTGCAATGCCGTCATGTGGCGGATGGTGCGTTGGTCTGGCGGACCAATTTCCGGCGCGACTTCGGCTCACCCTGGCTGGGCGAGGACAGCGTCATTCCCGGTGCGTCGGAGCATGGTTACACCGGCTCGCCGGTGCTTGCCGGTGGTCTTCTGATCGCCTGCGTCGGCAGCACCAACGGCGCGGGTGTGGTTGCCTTTGACCAGCAAACTGGCGCGGTGAGATGGCGTTCGCAGAATGACCTTGCGGCCTACGCGGCTCCCGTGGTCGCACGGATCGCCGGCGTCGAGCAGGTCGTGTGTTTCACGGTGGAAGGTCTGCTCAGCCTTGCGCCTGCCGATGGCCGCGTGCTCTGGCGCGTGCCGTTGAAGACGAATTACGGGCGCAACTGCCTGACACCACTGGTCGTGGACGATCGTGTGATTACCGGCTCCTATCAGGCCGGATTGATCGGGGTGCAAATCGCGTCAACTGGGGGACAGTTGCAGGCGACGCCGGTGTGGACGAATTCGGCAGGTGCCATGAACTTCACCAGTCCCGTCGCGGTCGATGGCTTCCTCTATGGAGTCGGTCCGGCGAAGAACCTCGTGTGCGTGGATGTCGTCAGCGGCCGCGTGGCGTGGTCCAAGGATGGTTATTTCACGGCGGACGCCGGCTCGACTTTTGCCGCGTTGCTGGTGATTGGGCCGAACCTGCTCCTGCAGACCGATGGTGGTCAGGCGGTGCTGATCGCGGCGGACGCAGGCGCGTGCCATGAATTGGGGCGCGCCCAGGTCAGCGGCAAGACGTGGTCGTATCCCGCTTATGCGGATGGCCGGCTTTACGTGCAGGACGGCCTCAGTGGCAAAGGGAGCCTGCGTTGCGTGGAGTTGCTGCCGCGGTGAAAGCTGAGCAGAGAGCGGGGGAAAAAGGGAGCAGGGGAGCGGGGTGGAAATCACTTTTTCTCGCCCAGCCAGCGGACGGCGTTTTCGATGACGCGGAGCACGTCGGGATTTTTGAAGACGGGGTAAAGTTCGTGGCCCGGCCGGAAGTAGAAGACCTTGCCCTTTCCCAGATTCCAGACGCTGCCGCTGCGGAACCACTCACCGTGTTCCCAGTGTTCCTCCAGCACGACCTCATCCGGCGGCGGCACGTGAAACGGCTCATCGTACATCTCCGTCTGCGCGATGGTGAACTCGGCCGGCAGCCCCTGGGCGATGGGATGCCGGGGCAGCAGCACACGCATGTGGCTGGGCATGGCGTCGGGGCGAAAGGCCGGGAAGCAGCAGTTCGGCAGGGTCAGGTTGATCTCCACCGGTTCGCCAAAGGGCTTGCGGTAGATCGCGACGGGTGTGAGGCGCTCGGTGTATTTCGGAGCTGTGCGGACGTTGGCGAAGAGGTTGGTCTCGTGGATTACGGCGATGGCGCGTTCGGCGGTCGAGAGCGGCTTGAGCGCATCCGTACGGGCGCGCTCGTTCATCGCTTCCATGAACGGGGCGGACCAATGCGCCGAATGCAGCGCGATGAACGAAAGTTTGCCCGCCTCGATGCGCCGGACGATCTCCTTCGCGCGCTCGGGGGAGACTTCGCCATTGCGGACATGCCCCCACCACACGAGCACATCGCAGCCGTCCAGCGCAGCGGCGGAAAGCCCCTGTTCCGGATCATCCAACCGCGCCGTGGACACCGTGAAGCCGGGCCGGTGGCGCAGATGCTCGGCGATCTGGCCGCCGAGCCAGTTCGAATAGGCCATCCGCTGTTGTGGCTGCTGCTCATCCCAGACCAGGACGCGGACAGGGGCGGCGCACAGGGAAGTTTCGCGAGCACAAACCGCCAGCAGCAGGACGAGGGCGGCCCAACGCCATCGGTTGAACGAGGCGCAGAAAATGAGGCGAAGTGTGTTCGTAGGCATAAACCGGGCTGGATGTTCCTGCCCCAACAGTCGGACGACCAGTGGGGCAGGGCAGGGCGGAGCGGACAAAATCGTGCGAGAGCCAGTCGGCCGGAGCGAGCAGAATTTTGTAAGTGTGACGATTTTTGCCGTGGGTTAAGTGCGCTCAGGTTTCGTCCGTCATACAGAATGAAGAGCTCGTGGTGAAATCGACCGGACGTGAAGGCCGGAAAGGCATCAAGGGAGATGGCTTGGCTCCACGTCGAAACGGCAGCAGCAGGTTCGCAGGGGAAGCGACCGAACCGGGATTGGGCCGTTCGCCTACTTCGGGATAGGTTGACTTCCTGAGAGCCGCTGACTGGGAAGATTTCGACAAATCGTCGTTTGGGGATGACATGATTGTCATCTGGTCACTCTGTTTCTGCGGATATCGTTTTGACAGAACAGTTTCGGTGGAAACTGACGGCCGGGCCGTGAGGGTGGCCAGACGGTTTTGGAACGTGACAGGCGACAGTTCAAACGGTAGGAAAAGGACGGTTGAGGATCAGCAGCAATACGGTGAAGAATAATCGAACAAGGTGACCATTGAGGAGCCGCTCGCGGCTCTCCATTTCGGTGCCCCCGGAGGTTTCCTTTCGGCGGCATTTTCCGGAAGTGATGCATCTTCAGCGGGGCCAGCATGCAAACTCTTCATCAGCGCCTGTCATCGTCACTTGTGACAATGAGTGCGGGCGGCAATCAGCGGGAAAGTCAGCCGTTCGTCCGCGGGATTGGCGTGACGGTGTTTCTGGTCGGACTCCTCGCGCTGGCGGCGTGGGAGTTTGGATTCCTGGCACTCAAAGGCGTCTTTCCAACCCTCCCTCTGACCATGCCGAACACGGCGTTGGGCTTTGTCCTCGCGGGCGGCGCGCTCCGGTTGCGGGCATCCGCCTCAGGTTCTCTTTTGGCACGGTGCTCGGGAATGCTGCTGGCCGGGCTGACGGCCGCGCTGGGCGTTGTGACGCTGGCCGAATATCTTTTCAGCTGGGATCCGGGGCTGGATCGCCTGCTGTTTGGACAGACCCTGGAGGGGCTGGGTACTGCGTTGGCGGGGCGTCCATCCGTGCTGACTGCCTTGGGCTTTGCTCTGGGCGGGTTGAGCCTGATGTTGCTGGATGTCAGACGTCAGCAGTACCGCCTGCTGGCCGATGTCTGCGCCATGGTGCCGGTGCGGATCGCGCTGCTCGCCCTGATTGGGTATGCGTGCGGTGTGCCTTCCTTTTATGGATGGCGATCCCTGTATCCGGGCACGGCAATGTCCCTGCTCACCGCCGTGACGTTTGTCATTCTGGGGGCCGGTTCGCTCGCGGCCCACCGGGATCGCGGCCTGATGCGGGTGCTGGCCGGGAGCACGGCCGGCAGCCTGGTCGCCCGGCGGCTGCTGCTGGCTCCGGTGGTCATACCGCTGGTCACGGGCCTGCTGGGGATCGCGCTCCGGCGGATGGGGGTGTTCAACGTCGAGGTGGTGGGCTGGTCGTTTTCCTTTTTTAACATCTTCATCTTCACGGCGGTGATCTGGTGGGTGGCGGTTCTGCTGCACGCCTCGGACACGGTGCGGCTGCAGGCCGAGGCAGGGCTGCGTGAGGCCAAGGAACGTCTGGAGCTACGGGTAACCGAGCGCACGGCCGAACTGACCCGGGCGAGTGAGGCGCTGGCCCGCAGCGAAAGAAGATTTCGGGCGCTGATCGAGCATGGCAGCGACAGCATCGCGATCATCAATGCGGAGAACAAAATCCTCTACGTCAGTCCGGCCGTGGAGACGGTCGAGGGTTACACTCCGGAGGAGCTGCTGGGCCGTTCCGGTCTGGAAAACACCCACCCGGACGACCTGCCCATCGTGGGCCGGATCGTCCAGCAGCTGCTCGCCAACCCGGGCAAGCCAATCCCGGTGTTGTGGCGGCGGCGGCACAAGGATGGCCGCTGGCTCTGGCTCGAAGGCGTGGCCACCAACCTGCTCGATGATCCGGCAGTCGGGGCCATTGTGACCAACTACCGCGATGTGACCGAACGCAAGGTCGCCGAGGCCGAACTGCGTCGCTACGTCGAGGAACTCCGCACCCGCAATGAGGAACTCGAACGCTTCAACCGGGCCACCACCGGCCGGGAGATGCGAATGGTCGAGCTGAAACGCCAGGTCAACGAACTCGCCGGTGAACTGGGCCGGCCGGAGGTCTATCGGCTCAGTTTTGCCGCTGGTACCGAGACCGAGACCGGGATCCCCACCCTGACTTCGCGCGCCGAAATGGCATGAGCCTCCCCCTTCTGACCCCAGACTTTAAGCGGCTCTTCGAAGCCTTGCCCGGCCTGATTCTGGTGCTGGACCCGGGCCTGCGCATCGTCGCAGTCAGCGATGCCTATGCCCGCGCGACGATGACCCAGCGGGAGCAGATTGTCGGGAAAGGCATTTTCGAGGTGTTCCCGGACAACCCCGACGATCCCAAGGCCGATGGAGTGCGCAACCTGCGTGCCTCGTTGCACCGCGTCCTCGATGGCCGCGTGGCGGATACGATGCCGGTGCAACAGTATGACATCCGGCGTCCGCTGGAGGCGGGTGGCGGCTTTGAGGAGCGCTACTGGAAGCCGCATAACTCGCCCGTGCTGGATGCCCAGCGCCATCTGATCTACATCGTTCACCACGTTGAGGATGTGACCGAGTTCGTCCGGGCCAAGCGGCATGGGGTGGAGAAGGAACGGATGCTGGACACGTTGCACGAACGGACCGTCCAGCTGGAGGCACAGGTCGAGGCCCGGCGCATTGCGGAAGACCATCTTGCCACGTCACGAATCGCCGCGCTCAACCTGATGGAGGATGCCGTCGAGGCGCGGAATCTGGCGGAGCAGGCGAATACCCGGTTGAAACTGGAAGTGGTCCAGCGCAAGTCCGCCGAGGAAGAGGTCCGGCGGCTGAACGCCGACCTGGAAAGACGGGTGGCTGAGCGCACGGCGCAGCTGGAGGAGGCCAACCAGGAACTGGAGGCGTTTTCCTACTCGGTCTCCCACGACCTGCGTTCCCCCCTGCGCTCGATGGCCGGTTTCTCCGACGCCTTGCTCGAGGATTTCGGACCGCAAATGCCGGAAGAGGCCGGACGCTACCTGCGCATCATCCGGCAGGGGGCGCAGCGCATGGGTGACCTCATTGATGACCTGCTGACCTTCTCGCGGCTGAGCCGGACCCCCTTGACCAAGCGGGAGGTGGACAATCTCCAGCTCGTGAATGCCGCGCTGGAAGACCTGAATTGGCAGAGGCAGGGCCGAAACATCGAGCTGAAGGTCGGCCCACTGCCTGCCTGTCAGGGAGACCCGGCGCTGCTGAAGCTGGTCTGGTCCAACCTGCTCACCAACGCGCTCAAATTTACCCGCCACCGTGCTCCGGCGGTCATTGAGCTCGGCAGCAAGGCGGACAGTGGCGAGACCATTTATTTTGTGCGCGATAACGGGGCTGGCTTTGACATGCGCTATGCGGGCAAGCTGTTTGGCGTATTCCAGCGCCTGCACCGGGTTGAGGAGTACGAGGGCACGGGCGTCGGCCTGGCGATCGTGCAGCGGATCGTCCACCGTCATGGCGGACGCATCTGGGCCGAGTCAGCGGTGGATCGGGGGGCGACCTTCTATTTCACCGTGGAAAGGGGGAATTCTGAATGAACGAGAACAATGCCGTGGAAATTCTGCTCGTGGAGGACAACCCACAGGATCTCGAGCTGACCTTACGCGCCCTGCAGAAGGCGCACATCGCCAACCGCATCCACATCGCCCGCGACGGCGTTGAGGCGCTGGATTATGTTTTCGGCGAGGGCACGTTCGCCGGCCGCCGCATTGAGGATACCCCACGGGTGATCCTGCTGGACCTGAAACTGCCGAAAGTGGACGGACTGGAAGTGTTGCAACGGATCAAATCCGATCCCCGCACCAAGACCATTCCCGTGGTCATCCTCACCTCGTCCAAGGAGCAGCGCGACGTGGTGGAAAGCTACCGGCTCGGCGTGAACAGTTACATTGTGAAACCAGTGAATTTCGAGGGGTTCACGGCGGCCGTGCGGGATCTGGGCATGTACTGGCTCCTGCTCAACGAAGCCCCCCGTCCAGGAGCCTGAACGATGGGGAAGCCGATCCGCATCCTGATGGTCGAGGACAACCCCGACGACGCCGAGCTGCTCCTGCGTGAGCTGCGGCGTGCCGGCTACACTCCCGATTGGCGGCGTGTGGATACGGAGCCGGATTTTCTGGCCCACCTTGGGCCCAGTTATGATCTGGTGCTTTCCGACTATGCCATGCCGCAGTTTGGCGGCCTGCGCGCCCTGGAACTGCTGACCCAAAGCGGTCTGGAAATCCCCTTCATCCTCGTGTCCGGCACCATTGGTGAGGATGTCGCCGTGGCGGCGATGCGGGACGGTGCGGCCGATTACCTGCTGAAGGACCGGCTGGTGCGCCTGGGACCGGCGGTTGCGCAGGCCCTGGCGCAGGGGCAGGCCCGCCGCCAGCGGCGTCAGGCCGAGGAGATGCAGGCCCGCTTTGCCGCCGTGGTGGAATTTTCCGATGACGCCATCATCAGCAAGACCGTCGAAGGCGTGGTTACCGGCTGGAATCCCGGTGCGGAAAAGCTCTTTGGCTACGCCGCTTCGGAAATCGTCGGGCGGTCAATTTTGCAACTGTTTCCGGCCGACCGGGTGGCTGAGGAGCGGGAAATTCTGGCCCGGGTGGCGCGAGGCGAGGGTGTCAGTCATCTCGAAACGGTTCGCGTTACCAAGGAGGGGAAGCAGCTGGATGTGTCCATGACCATTTCGCCGCTGCGCGATGGGGCGGACAAGATTATCGGCATCAGCACCATTGCCCGCAATATCACCGAGCAGAAACGGCTCGAGGCGCAGTTCCGGCAGGCGCAGAAGATGGAGGCCATCGGCCAGCTGGCGGGCGGGGTCGCCCACGATTTCAACAACATCCTCACGGTCATCCATTGCAATGCCTCCCTGCTGCTGGAGACCACCGGCGGGCCGGACAGCGAGGCCTCGGCGCTGGCCCAACAGATTATCGAGACAGCGGAACGTGCGGCCGGGCTGACGCGCCAGCTGCTGCTGTTTGGCCGCAAGCAGGCGATGGAGATGGCCGACCTCGACCTCCGCGAAATCGTGCAGAATCTGGCGGTCATGCTGGGGCGGTTGCTGGGCGAGGATGTCGACCTGGTGACGGATTGCGCCCCCGACCTGCCGCCCGTGCGCGGGGACCGTACCATGATCGAACAGGTGCTGCTGAATCTGGTCGTGAACTCCCGGGATGCGATGCCCAACGGCGGCAGGCTGACGCTGGCCACTTCCCTGGTGTCCCTCGATTCCGCAACTCCGCCGCCCGGTTCCGATGCCGCTCCCGGCGCTTATGTACGGCTGAGTGTGACGGATACCGGGACCGGCATTGCGCCGGAACATCTGTCCCGCATTTTCGAGCCGTTCTTCACCACGAAAGAGGTGGGCAAGGGCACCGGGCTTGGGCTGGCGACGGTTTACGGCATTTTGAAGCAGCACCGGGGCTGGATTGAAGTGGAAAGCGTGGTCGGCGAAGGCACCACGTTCCATGTCCATTTTCCGGTGGCCGAGCGGCCGGTGGTGGCCAGCCCGGCGGCCACCCCGTCCAACGAGCTGCCGCGCGGAAACGAGTCGATTCTGGTGGTCGAGGATGAACCGGCCCTGCGGGCGCTGGCCAAGCTGGTCCTGCAGCGCTGCGGATACAAGGTGTTGGAAGCGGGTTCGGGTGTCTCGGCCCTGAAAGTATGGTCGGCCAACCGGGACAAGATCCGGTTGCTGCTCACGGACATGGTCATGCCCGACGGGATGACCGGCGGTGAACTGGCCGCCCGCCTGCAGGCGGAAGATCCCGGCCTGAAGGTAATCCTGACAAGTGGTTACAACGCCGAGACGACTCAAACCAATGCCGACGGCTTTCTGGCCAAACCATACTCGCCGATCAAACTGGCCCGGATCGTCCGCGAGTGTCTTGACCGGAAGTGAAGCCGGTTTGAATGCCACGTCTGGCCTCACCCGGCTTGAGCGACCTGGCTTTCATACAGGTGCCGTCGCGGCCGGTCGGCCGACCGTCTGTGATCCCAGCTTAACCGGACCTGGTTTGACATGAATGTCGGGTGTCAGGCAGGTTCCCGGCCCGATCATGATCTTCGCCCGGCCCTGTGCGGCTTTCACCCTCTCTTGCGTCCTTGCGCTGGCCGCCGTGGCGGGACCACCGACCTTGATCGTCCCGGAAAACAATGCCAGCGACCAGCCGGCGGACGTGATTTTGACATGGGAGGCCGGAGCGCTCACAAATTATGTCCAGAACGGCAGCTTCGAACAGTTTTCTGCTGGCTGGGATGCCAGTTCAGGGTGGGCGGTGAGTTCCTCGAGTGTGGACGAGCCGGCGGCCGCAGGGAGTCGCTTTGTCACCGTTACGGCGGATGGGAGGAGCGGGGGAGAGACGTATCTGGTCCAAACCGTCAAACTTCCGAGGCTGATCGGCTCGGCCCGCCTGAGCTGGAGCGACAGTACTTACGGGACCACGATTGGGCCGGGCGGCCCGCTGGACAGCACCATGCGCTGGCAGGTGTATACTTCCGATGACGGCTCGGCCCCGGTATATGACCGGGTGGCCGGAGAAAACGATGGCGCAGGCTGGCAACCGCATGACGTGGACGTTTCCTCACTGAAGGGAAAATCCTTCACGCTGGCATTTGTAATGGAAGTCGGCATTCCCTCGTCGCGAGGGGGGGCGATATTGGATGATGTCCGGATCGAAATCATTCCGCAGAAGGTGGAGTACGAAATTTATCTCGGCCCCAAGGCCAACCTGGGTGCCGCCCAGCTTCTGGGTATGACGGCTGACTCATCGTGGAACCTTTCCAATCTGGCCTCCGGTTCCACGAACTATTGGAAGATCAACCAGATCACGGACGGCGTGCGGGTGAGCAGCCCGGTCTTTCAGTTCGTGGTCGGAGGCAGCGTGCCGGTGGAGGCTCCGCCGCTGCTCGCCGAGCTGAGCGGCGGCCAGTTGCATCTGCATGCGCTGACGCAGCCGGGTGGTTTTTACCTGTTCGAGCAGGCCGACGCGCCGGATTCAAACGCATGGCAGCCCATCGGTGACGAGATTGTCGGCGACGGCGCCGAGGCCGCCGCGGATGTGCCGCTGGACGTGGCGGCCCGATTCTTCCGCATCCGGGTCACCCGGTAGCTTCGGAGTCAGCGCGGCAGCGGCTCGTCGAGTTCTGCCAGCGCGTACACCATGACCGCCAGCGTGGCGGTGCAGCGGCCCAGATCATTCGGATCCACCTTGTCCACCGTGTCGGCGGCGGTGTGGTGATACCAGAAGTAGCGGGTCCGATCGACCCGCATGCCCAGACTCGGGACGCCCTCCTGCAACAGCGGCGCGACATCCGCCGCGCCCGCTCCCAGCACGATCTTGCCGGCCTGAAGGCGCTGCCCCAGCAGCCCGCCGATGGCGCGGATGACCTCGTTCGCCTTGGTGCTGCCGGTGAAGCCGAACCCTTCCGGTGCGAAGGTGCCAATATCGGTCTCGATGGCGGCGACATGCTTCGGCATTTCTGCGAGATGCGCCTTGTGATAGGCCTTGGAGCCGGCACCGCCCGTCTCCTCGTTGGTCCAGAGCACCACGCGTACGGTCCGGCGCGGGCGCAGGCCGAGCTGCTTCATCAGCCGGACGGCTTCCCAGGCCGCCAGGCAGCCGCCGCCGTCATCCTGCGCACCCTGGCCGACATCCCAGGAATCTACGTGGCCGCCGATCACGATGATCTCGTCTGGCTTCTCCCGGCCACGCAGCTCGGCCACGACATTGCGCGAGGGCACATCCTTCCGCGTCCGGGCCGACATTTTCAGCCGCACCACTGGCGTGATGCCGCGATCCTGCCAGCGGGCAAACCGGGCCGTATCTTCGGGCGCAAGCGCGGCATGGGGAATCTTGGTCACGTTCGTCTCGTAGGACATGACACCGGTATGCGGTGTGCGCAGGGCGAAGGGCGTGATACTGCGGATCAGGCTGGCCTTGGCACCGGCCCTGGCCGCGTGCACCGCGCCGTTGACGCGGATGGCGACCGTCTCGCCGTAGTCGGTGTACGGGACGTCAAAAACGACGATCTTGCCCGCTGCCTGAGCGGCGTGGTTGGTCAGCTCCGCCACCGAATGCACGACAAACACCGGTGCAGTGATGCCACCCCAAGGGGTTCCGATGCTCCCGCCCAATCCCAGCATCGGCAGCATTTCCCGACGCGGCTTGAGCAGCTCGACAGATTCCGAACCGCGCACCCAGTGCGGTACCATTACCGGTTCGCCCCGAACCGTGTCGAACCCATCCGCGCGCATCTGCGCGAGAATCCAGTCAATCGCCTCCTCCAGGTTGGTCGTGCCGGTGAAACGCGGGCCAAAGGTGTCACACAATTCGGCGAGCCGCCGGTAGGGGAAGTCGCTGTTGGTTGCCGCCGTGATGAGCCGGTCGGCGGCGGTCACGATGCTTTCGGGCAGTTGGTAGGCGGATGCTTCGGTGGTGGTGCCCGGCTTTGAAACGGCTTCCAGTTTCCGCAGCCGGATGCCGCGCAGTTCCGCCGTCGTGCTCCAGTTGGCGAAGCCGAACGGCTTGCTCTGCTCAATCTCCCCGGGTCGCAGCGTGATCGTCTTGCCCGTGATGTCGGCATTGACGACCCGTTCCCCATCGATCCAGGCGCTCAGATTGGTGGCTGTGACGGCAAGGCGGAAGCGGTACCACTGGCCAGTCTTGAAGCGATGGTAGGAAGTGGTCTCGTTGTGCGAGGCATCGTTGCCGTTGATGGACGAAATCCCGACCACGGCCCCGCCCCAGCCACCATTGATGAACGTGGCAAAGCTGTCCTTCACGGGAAACGTGAGTCCGCTGAAGAAATCGAGTCCCTGCGTGCGCCGAGCCTCCCATTCGACCTCGTAATCCACGGTCGGCGTCGGGTTGGTGTAATTGATGCCGGTCAGGGTGCCCTGATTCAGCACCACCGCACCTCCGGTCACTTCGACATCGCCGTGTCCGGCAAATTCGGCAATCCGCCAGCCGGCGAGGGACTGGCCGTCGAAGAGGGTCTGCCAGTCGGCGGCGCGTAGGGGGAGCCAGGCGATCAGGCTGAACAGCAACAGGATTCTCACGCGCCGAAGTTTGAACCGGTCGCGCCGCGAAAGGCAGGAAGATTTCGCGGAAGTGGGGGAGAAAGGGGGCAGGGGAGAAAGGGCGCGTGCGCGAAATCACCCCTGCACCCTTTCACCGCTGCTCCCCAGCTTGCTCTTGGTCACGCCATCTTCAGCTTGCGCGCCACCGTGACGGCAACGGTGATCGGCAGCCCGCGAAGGGCCCAGTTACCCAGACCGGCGATGCGCAGGGCCGTGCCGAGGTGTGTGTGCTCATCGAACCACGGGGTCGGTTCCCCTACCTGGTCGCGATAGCGGCGCGCATGGGCGACAAAGGGCGAAAGCTCCTGCTGAAGCCGGCGGAAGGCGGCGTACCGGCCTGGCTGGCGGATTTCAGGCGAGAGCAAAACCCACGGCTTGCCTGCGATGGCATGCAGAAAGGTCGGCACGGGCAGGAACAGCCCGCGCAGGCGTTCGCCCACCGTGAAGCCCAGTGCGCCGCCGGTGTGCAGCAGCTCACGGGCATGGGCGAGCGGGCGGACCGGCATGTCCGCGAATTCCGCCGCGCCGATCAGCGCGTTCAGCACGTCCTGATCGCACCAGAGATGAGGCGGCATTTTCTCGATGTCGGCCACGGGCACCTCGCACGCCGCGATGTAGCGCGGGTCTTCCAGCAATTCCCGCCAGCGCTGCAACAGGCGGCGGTGATGACGCGTGGTGCGGATCACGCAGCTGTTGAAGGTGCGGGGGAACTCGCGGCCGACCGGCAGCTCCCAGCCCCGGGTACGGATGCCGGTGCCCTGGTGTGTCTGGGTGATCGCCTCCTGGGCGAGGATGAGGGTCTGCGGCGAGACCGAGGCGAACAGCGGCCGGGGATCGCGCGTGACCATGATGTCGGAATCGATCCAGACGGCCTGGGTCTCGTCATCATCCGGGAGCAGGGGCAGCAGCGCGTGCGGTTTGCAGTTCCAGTCATTGGCTCCGGGCAGAGGTTCCGTGACAAGTCGCACCTGCGGATGTGTCTTCAGCCACTCCACGAAAGAGGGAATGGGGTCGGGCCGGTGCAGCACGACGGGAACGCCGGGACAGTGCTCGGCCAGGGAAAGGATCGCCAGCTTGAGCCCGATCTCGGCTCCGCGGCGGTCTTCGGCGAGGCAGAAAATGGTCTTCATGGCTGGTTTGTCGCCCGTGGCACCCGCGCAGCTTGGCTTCGGGAGGCGGGAGCAGGCAAAGGGAACTTGCGGCCTGTCGCGGGACGTTCGGCGCAACTTTTCGAATATGCCGCCGCCCTTGGCCGCTCTTTGAACGTTGAACGTTCAACGTTGGACGTTCAACGTTCAAGCAGCCACACGCACCATGCCCCGTATCACCGGCCTGACCATCGAAGACATCCGCTTCCCCACCTCGCGCGAGTTGGACGGTTCGGACGCCATGAACCCCGACCCGGATTATTCGTCGGCCTACGTCGTGTTGCACACCGATGCGCCGCCCTTGGAAGGCCACGGCTCGTCGTTCACGATCGGTCGTGGCAACGAGATCGTCTGTGCCGCCATCCGCGCCCATGAACATCTGATCGTGGGTCGTACGCTGGAGGAGTTCATCGCGAACCAGGGCGCGTTCTGGCATTCGCTGAACAACGATTCGCAGCTCCGGTGGATCGGTCCGGACAAGGGCGCGGTGCATCTCGCGCTCGCGGCCATCGTGAATGCGCTATGGGATCTCCACGCCAAGTCCGTTGGGAAACCGCTCTGGCGGCTGGTCGCGGATTTCACACCGGAGGAGTTCGTCCGGTGCGTGGATTTTCGATACCTCACCGACGCGCTGACACCGGAGGAAGCGCTGGCCCTGCTCCAGCAACAGGCGCCGACCAAGGCCGCCCGCGTGGCCCAGCTGGAGGCCGAGGGCTATCCCGCTTACACCACGAGCGCTGGCTGGCTCGGCTATCCGGACGACAAGATCCGCCGCCTTTGCCGCGAGGCCGTGGCCGAAGGGTGGACCCACATCAAGGTGAAGGTGGGCCGCAATCTGGCCGATGACGTGCGCCGCCTGACGATCATCCGGGAGGAGATCGGCTGGGAACGGAAACTGATGGTGGACGCCAACCAGGTCTGGGACGTGCCGCAGGCCATTGCCTGGATGAAGGAGCTGGCGCGCTTCCAGCCGTGGTGGATCGAGGAGCCGACCTCGCCCGACGACGTGCTCGGTCACGCCGCCATTGCCCGGGCGATGGAACCGTTCGGCATCGGGGTGGCCACTGGCGAGCACGGCATGAACCGCATCCTCTTCAAGCAGCTGTTGCAGGCCCGCGCGATTGCGTTTTGCCAGATCGACTCGTGCCGGCTCGGTGGTGTGAACGAGAACCTTGCCGTGCTGCTGCTGGCCGCCAAGTTCGGTGTGCCCGTATGCCCGCACGCCGGCGGCGTCGGCCTGTGCGAGTTTGTGCAGCACCTTTCGATGGTGGATTTCATCAGCGTGAGCGGCTCGTGGGACGGCCGCGTCTGTGAGTTCGTGGACCACCTGCACGAACATTTCGCCGAACCCTGCCGCATCCAGAACGCCCGCTACCTGGTGCCGCAGCTGCCCGGCTACAGCACCGAGATACTCGCCGCCAGTCGCGCGGAGTTTGCCTATCCGAATGGGAGCGCTTGGCATGGTGCCGCATCCTGATCCTAATCTTAATCCTGCTCTTAATAGCCTGCCTCCGCGCCTTTGTTGCCCTGAGTAAGATTAAGAGGAGGATTACGATTACGATTACGAACACGACGGGGCTTGCCAGTTTCGGTCCGGCGAGGGAGAAACGGGCATGCACTCCCCCTTGGTTGACCCGGCGTCCTGCTATTCGGATGGCGTGTTCCCTGATAAATCTCTCAGGACCGACTGTCAGGCCCAGGCCCGTGGCTTCACCCTGATCGAGCTGCTCGTGGTGATCGCCATCATCGCGATCCTGGCGGGCATGCTGCTGCCGGCCCTGAGCAAGGCGAAGGACAAGGGCAACAGTGCCGCGTGCCTGAGCAACACCCACCAGATCGGCCTGGCGATGCTCATGTATTCCGGTGACAACCTGGACGTCTTTCCGAACCAGTGGTGGGCGGGCGGCCCCTACAAGAATTCGCGGGGCCTGAACTCCGGCGGCGAGTGGCTGCGCACCCCGGCCAGCGTGATGTCCAACTACACGGGCAGCCCGAAGGTCTGGGTTTGTCCCAAGAAACGGCGTGGGCTCACCTACAAGTCCGAGCCGGGCGAGTTCAACCCGGTGATCACGGGCTTTCTTTCCTACGGATTCAACTATCTAGGCGTCTTCGGCGGGAATGGCACTCCGCCCAGGAACTTCAAAGCCTCGAGCGTTGAGCGCCCGTCGGAGGTGCTGGCGGTGACCGAGGTGAACGGGACCGACAATCCGAAGGACATCGGCGGCGGCGTCGGCAATGAAAAGGCGGATGCGGCCTGGCTGGACGATTATTGGGCCAGCGGTTCCTTCCCCAATGCGACCACCGCCACCGGGAATGAGAACTTCCGGTTCCAATCGCAGATGAAGAAGCACAACCAGCGGGTGAACACCGTCTATGTGGATGGCCATTCCGCCGGCACCAAGCCGAGCCAGCTCATTTGGGGGCAGTTCTACAACGTATTCAGCGGCACCACCATCCCGGCCAATACCAGCAAGCGTTGGGATGGTCCGGTCAGCAATGCGAAGCTGGACGCCTCGGAAATCGCGCCGTGAACGTTGATCCGTTGCCCGGGGCAAATCTTTGGTGGTGATCGGCCGGCGCATTCTTCGTGGCGTATCCTTCCAGTCTGGCTAGGATTCCTCGTCCACCATGGCCTTCCTGAATTTCACCGGCATCACCAAGCGTTTCCCCGGCGTGCAGGCGCTCGATGGGGTGAGCTTCAGCGTCGAGCGTGGCAGCTGCCACGCACTGATGGGGGAAAACGGGGCGGGCAAGAGCACGCTCGGCAAGATCCTGGCCGGCGTTTACACGGCGGATGGCGGTGAAATACGCCTCGAAGACAGCGCGATCGCCCCCACGGACCCGTTGCACGCCCGCCGGCTGGGCATTGCGATGGTACACCAGGAGCTGGCTTTCTGCCCCAATCTCTCGATTGCGGAAAACCTCTGCCTGGGCGACATGCCATCAACGGCCGGCTGGGTGAATCGTGCCGCCATGTGTGCCCGCGCGCGCTCGATGCTGGCGGAGATTGGCGCGAGCTTCGACGTGAACCAGCCCATCGGCCAGCTCTCGACCGGTCAGGAGCAGCTGGTGCAGATCGCCGCTGCTGTCGGCACGGGCGCCCGGGTCATCGTCTTTGACGAGCCGACCAGTTCGCTCTCGACCGCCGAGAGCGAGCACCTGTTCAAACTGCTCGGCGACCTCAAGGCGCGCGGCATCACCGTGCTGTACGTGTCGCATCGCATGGAGGAAATCTTCCGGCTCTGCGACGCCATTACTGTGCTCCGCGACGGACGCCATGTGGCGACGGAGAAGATTCCTGACACCTGCAACGACCGGGTCATCCACCAGATGATCGGGCGCGAAGTGCTCACGCATGAGCCGGCGCACCTGACCCATGAGCCCGGCGAGGAGATGCTGCGCGTCGCGGGGCTGAGTTCTCCAGGCAAGTTCCGCGACGTGAGCTTCACGCTGCGGGCGGGAGAGGTGCTGGGATTTGCCGGCCTTGTCGGGGCGGGCCGCAGCGAAGTCGCGCAGGCGGTCTTCGGCCTGGATCCCAACGCGACCGGGCGCGTGTTTGTCCGTGGTCGTGAGCTGCCCCTCGGCGACGTGCAGGCCGCGCTGGGGGCCGGCATCGGCCTGCTGCCGGAGGACCGCAAGCGGCTTGGCCTCGTGCTCTCGATGAACTGCCGCGAAAACACCTCGCTGGCCGCGCTCGGCAAGCTGGTGAGCTTCGGCTTCATACGGCGCAAGGAGGAGCAGGGGATGGCGCAGCGTTACGCCGACCGATTGCGCGTGAAGACGCCCTCGCTGGAGGCCGTGATTGCCGGCCTGAGCGGCGGCAACCAGCAGAAGATCGCCCTGGCCAAATGGGTGGCCCGGGATTGCGGCGTGCTCATCGTGGACGAGCCGACGCGCGGCGTGGATGTCGGCGCGAAGGCGGAGATTCACAAGCTGCTCGACGAACTGGCCTGCGCTGGTCTGGCCCTGCTGGTCATCTCCAGCGAACTGCCTGAAGTGATGAACCTGAGCCGGCGCATCCTCGTGATGCGCGGCGGCCAGGTCGCCGGCGTGCTGCCGCGTGTCGACGCGACGCAGCCTGCACTGATGCGCCTGATGGCCGGAGTGAACGCCGGTTAAGCAGCATGGACGTGCCGGCACAGAACCGCCCGCGACGCCGGCTAAGTTGGTGGCTGGTCCCGCTGCTGGTCGTGAGTCTGATCGGCGTGGCTGCTTTCCTTGCGCTTCGCCTGTGGTCGCCGCCTCTGGACGACGGAGCCAATAGCGACAGCCTGCTGATCCGAAATGCGGCCTTCTACGGTTCGAATTCCCGCCTCAAGGACGTTCGCACCCAAATTGGGGAGGAAAGGTTCTGGCGTTCGATCAAGCGCGACCTTGCCAATCGGCCGGCCGATTGGGAGGACGCTCTCCATACCTGGATGCAATACCCCAACCATTCGCGTCTGGTGCAGGGCATCATTGACAAGCTTCTGCCCCAGTTGGAGTCGCGATGGTTTCCACGGGAAGAACGGCTGCAGACGGCGACAATGATCCTCTCCCAAAATTTCCAGCACACCGCCGTTCCCGCCTTGCCGGAGCTGATCCAGTTGGCGGAATCGAGCCGGGGCCTGTACGCGCAGCAAGGAATTGAGACCTTGGAAAGATTGCGTGAAGGGGCGGCGGCGGCCCTTCCCCGGTTGCTGCGGCGTTTGGAAAATGCCAACGGGTACGTGGGGCCGACGCTCGCGACCGCCATCGGTAACATCGATCAGCAGGGTGCCAGTTCGGCGCAGCGAATGGTCGCTCTTTTGCCCACGGCACCGAAGGCGACCCGCGTCGCGCTGCTGCCGGTGATCGGCGCATTTGCGCGGTACCATGCCGGGTTGGAGACCAATCTATGGCCGGCCTTGCAGGAAGGCCGCGACCTCGCCTCGGCCGCCATTCAGGGACTGAGCCTGGCGCGCCAGCTCACGCCGGAGCGGCTGGAGCCGTTCCGAAAGGGTTTCCAATCGGAGGATACCAATATCTCATGGTTGTCGCTGAATCTGGTCGCAGCCTCCGGCCCCATGGCGGCGGGCTTCGTCCCCGAGCTGCGTCAGGTGGCCCTGCGTCAGTCTCCCGACCAGGCGACCGCGATGGGCGCCCTGCGAACGGTGCTCTCGGCTGAGGCCCGTCAACTGGCTGACCTCCGCTTCGCCGCGGCTGAGGCGCTCATTGCGAGCGACAATTCGGGAGCGGCATGGGAGGCACTCGTGGTCCTCCCGTCAATTGATCCCAATGGGGAGCAGACGCGGCTGCTGGCCACGAAAGCCCTGGCCCATCCCGTGGCGAACATCCGCGCCAAGGGGGCGGATGTGCTCGGCCGGCTGGGCCCGGCGGCTCGTCCGGCCCTGCCGCAGTTGCGGGCGCTGCGAAATGACGAATGGAAGATGGTACGCGATGCGGTGGAACTGGCGCTGCCGAAAATTGGCGAATGAGCCGGTAGCATATCCGTTTGAAACTGCGCGGGGCAGCGCGGGAGAGGGACTACGCGTTGGGCGGAGCGTCCGCAAGTAGGTCGGGCCCGCTGGCCTGACACCGTGCGACGGGCTGCCAGCCCGTCGGATACGGCACGGCCCTTTTTCGGCAGGCTGGCAGCCCGCCATACCTGTCAGGCCGGCAGCCTGACCTACTGTGGCAGGGACGGTTCTCGCGACTTGTCACCATCAAACGGGAATTCAGGCAAACTGATCCACTTTCAATGAACCGCTTCACTTGATCCCTGCCAGCCGTTCCTTCCAGATCTTGTACAGCTCCACCGTCGCCTCGACGTCCCGCAGGCAGTACTCGGCGATCTCGCGATGACGGCCTTCGGCGAGCAGGTCGTTTACATCAAGGCCGGTCACGCCCTGCGCCTTGGGCGAGGGGATGCCGAAGGCCTTGCAGTAGAAATCGAGGTTGAACTTCCGCGCCGCGCCCTCTTTGCCGCTCACGTTGTAAAAGGAGAACTGCTCGGCGAGGTCGCAGTGCGGCTCGGTGTTGTAGCGGTAGCCCAGCCAGTCCTTGCGCGAGATGGGCACGTTAAGCAGCGCTGAGCGCAGGTAGAGGAACGGCACGTCGAAGCCGCGGCCGTTGAAGGTCACGATGCTGTCGTAGCGCTTGGCGACATCCCAGAAGGCGGTGAGCAGCTCACCCTCGTCGGGCTGGGGCGCAAACTCGACCGGAGCGGCCTCCGCTTCCTCGGGTTCCTCCTCAAAGTCGTCGGACTGGTAGAGCACCTGGCCGCGGCCGGTGTCGGCGTTGACCATAGCGATGCACACGACCTGCGCGGTGAAGGGCCACAGGTTGAACATCTGCGAAATCTCGGCGCGTTTCTTCGCCTGCGCGTCGGGGTCGGGCAGCCGGCCCGCCTCGCGGAAGAGGTACTCCTGCTGCCCCTCGTCGAAGTGCTCCAGACCGAGGGCGGATGTTTCAATGTCGAAGACCAGACGAGCCATGTGCGGGGGATTTGGCCCGGAACGGGGCGCGTTGGCAGCGAAGAAATGCGCCCAGCGGGCGGAAAAGTGAAAGGGGCGAAAGCGACCCGCGAAGTGCGGTGTGCTTTCGCCCCGATGGGTTAGGCGCAAATTACTTTTTCTTTGCGGCGGGTTTCTTTGCGGCGGGTTTCGCGGCGGGTTTTTTTGCAGGAGCTTTCTTGGCTGCCATGTCGTGTCACCTCCCCTCGGGTGCTGGGGCGAACAGAGTGCTGTTCGGCCGTTGAGGCATATTGGGAATCAATTGAAGTTTTCACGAGTTTGTAATGGCAGAGTGACTTGACGAAAAGTGTTTTCGCTTTTTTGCCCGCAATTTTTTTTCCACCCGCCATGACCGCCGACCGTTTGCGGGCTTTGCGTCCGCGTTCCGGCTTTCTAGTGTGAGGCCCGCATGGCCGCCGCCGAACCTCAACTCACGCCGATGATGGCGCAGTACCGCCGCATCAAGTCGGAGTTGCCGAAGGATGCGCTGCTGCTGTTCCGCCTCGGCGATTTCTACGAGATGTTTTTCGAGGATGCCGTCATCGGCTCGCAGCTCATCAACCTCGCGCTCACCAAGCGCAACGGTATCCCCATGTGCGGCCTGCCACATCACGCGGCCAATGGCTACATCAGCCGCCTGCTCAAGCACGGCCGCAAGGTTGCGATCTGCGATCAGGCGGAGGAGGCGAAGCCCGGCAAGCTCGTGACGCGTGAGGTCACCGCGATCCTCTCGCCGGGCACGCACTTCGACGAACGCCTGCTGCAGGCCGAGCGGAACAACTTCCTCGCGTCCGTGTTTGCCCAGGGGAAGACCTTCGGACTTGCGGTGGTGGATCTGACCACGGGCGATTTCCGCGTGACGGAACTCGATGAGTTCAAGGGAGTGCTCGCCGAGCTGGACCGTCTGCGTCCCGCCGAACTGATCCTGCCGGCCGAGGCGCGCGCACTGGCGGAGCAGCTCGCGGGTGTCCGCACGCAATTCAACGCCTACGACGACTGGACGTTTCAGCCCGAGACGGCGGTGTTCACGTTGCGGGAGCACTTCAAGGTCGCCTCGTTGGATGGCTACGGCCTTCGCGGGCGGAGCGCGGCCATCGGTGCCGCCGGTGCCGTGCTGCACTATCTCACGCAGCATCTGCGGCGTGATCTCGCGCACCTCACCCGGCTGGTTTTCTACCAGGTTGCGGATTATCTGGTGCTGGATGCCACGTCGCTGCGGAACCTGGAGATCCTGGAGCCGCTGCAGCGCGACGCCGCGCGCAATAATACGCTCTTCACCGCGCTGAACCGCACGGTCACACCGATGGGGGCGCGTCGCCTGCGCGACTGGCTCACCCAGCCACTCGCGGCGGTCGGGCCGATCCGCCGCCGGCAGGATGCGATCGCATCCTGGCTCGCGAATCCCGCCGCGCTGGAGTCGTTTCGTGCGCGCCTCACGGAGGTGCGCGATCTCGAACGCACCCTGGCGCGGCTCAGCCTTGGCTCCGGCAATGCCCGGGATCTCATCGCGCTGCGGCTGGCGTTGGAGCAGATACCAACTCTGCGTGCCACGGGAACAGAAGTGCCGGGGCCGGTGCTCGCGGCGGAGGGCGATGAGCTGATCGCTTCCGAGCCGGACGAGGTCGAGCCCGCGCTGCCTTCGTTGCACGAGGAGCTGTTCGGCCAGCTCTGTGAACTGCCGGCGCTGGTGGAGCTGCTGGCCCGCGCCATTGCCGACGAACCGCCGCTGGCCGTGAAGGAAGGCGGACTCATCCGCGACGGCTATAGCCCGGAGCTGGACGAACTGCGCGCCGCCTCACGCGGCGGCAAGGACTGGCTGGCCAAGCTTCAGCAGGATGAAATCGCGCGCACTGGCATTTCCTCGCTCAAGGTCGGGTTCAACTCCGTGTTCGGCTATTACATCGAGGTGACCAAGGCCAACCTCGCGAAAGTGCCGGGTGATTACGTCCGCAAGCAGACCGTGGCCAACGGTGAACGCTTCATCACGCAGGAGCTGAAGGCGATGGAGTCGAAGATCCTCGGGGCCGAGGAGCGGGCGACGAAGCTGGAGTACGATCTCTTCCTGAAGGTGCGCGAGGAAGTGCTGGCGCAGCTGCGTCCCATCCAACAGACCGCCGGGGCGCTGGCCCAGCTCGATGTGCTGGCCGCGTTTGCCGAGGTCGCCCGCCTGCACGATTGGACCTGTCCCGAAGTCGGCGACGAGGGCGTGCTGAATTTCCGTGATGGCCGGCATCCCGTGCTGGAGCAGGTGATGACGGACGAGCGGTTCGTGCCCAACGACACCGTCCTGGATCTTGTCCATGAGCAGATCGCGCTGATCACCGGGCCCAACATGGCAGGCAAGAGCACCTACATTCGGCAGGTCGCGCTGCTGGCGCTGCTGGCGCATACGGGGAGCTGTCTGCCCGCCGCCACGGCACGCGTGGACCTGCTCGACCGCATCTTCACGCGCATCGGGGCGAGCGACGATCTCGCGCGCGGCCAGAGCACCTTCATGGTCGAGATGAGCGAGGCGGCGAACATTCTCAATAACGCCACGCGCCGCAGCCTGGTGATCCTCGATGAGATCGGGCGGGGCACGAGTACCTTCGACGGGCTGAGTCTGGCGTGGAGCATCGTCGAGCACCTGCATCACCAGGTTGGCGCCAAGACCTTGTTCGCAACCCACTATCATGAGCTGACCGAACTGGGGACGAGTCCCGGGTCCAAGGTCCAAGGTCCCGAGTCGGCTGAGGGCGAGCCCGTCGCGGAGGCGCGACCCAGGACCCCCGCCTTGGCGCGGGTGCGCAATTATCACGTGGCCGTGCGCGAGTGGAACGACCAGCTCATCTTCCTGCGCAAGGTGCAGCCGGGAGCGACTGACAAGAGCCATGGTATCCAGGTGGCCCGTCTGGCTGGCGTGCCCAAGCCCGTGATTGACCGCGCGAAGGAGATTCTGCGCGTGCTGGAAGAGGCGGAGCTGAATCTGCAGCACGTGTTGGGCGGAGAGGGAGGGGAGGCTCAAAGCTCAAAGCTCAAAGCTCAAAATCGGAAGCACCGGGCGGAGCGGGAGAAGCTGAAGGAAATCGCGCCGCCGCCGCAGCTGGATTTGTTTTCGTCCCAATAGACGGATTGAAAGCGGGCGACCAACCGCCTAGTCTCCCCACCAGTTATGCGACATCCCGGTGATGACACCGACCGGCCGTGGCGGAAATCCCGTCTCGCCGCCCGCATCCTTTTCCGCAAGGAGGCCGGACGCATGACCGCGCGCGATCGTCGCATCGCGCAGACGCTGGCCCGCGATCCCGAAGTCACCAACCGGCTGATTCAACAGGGAGTTTATTCCATCCGTTATCAAGGTCGCCGCATAGGAAATCGTAAACATGAGTTCGATCAAAACCTCGGACTGGTGGCGCGGTGAGGTGGACTGGGAGACCCCTGCCGGCCAATTGCTGCGCCGTTTCTTCTCCGCGCTCCCCGCTGCGGGACACTTCCATTTCGTCCTTTATGGATCCGCGCCGCTCCAACTTACGATGAACCGCGCTTGGACCAGTGCCGATGTGGATTTCTTCGCCGAGGATGATGAGGATTTTAGCGAGCGGATCCAAGGTCTTGGTCTGGCCAAAGGGCAGGCTGACTTCTACCTCGAACCCGGCTTCCAACTCAGTTTTCGCACCACCCCGCAGATGCGCGGTCGTGCGCGGACGGTTCAGCTCGGGAATGTCGCCGTCACGATACCGCATCCGCTCGACATCCTGATTGGCAAGCTGGACCGGCTTGATCCGAAAGACTTCCTCGCCTTCCGACGCGTCATTGACGTGACGGGCCACCCGACGAAGGAGGAGTTTCTTCACGAACTGCAGAACGCGGTGGATCTGTTTCGCCCGGCGTTCGATGAGGATTCGCCCAATCGCTATCCTGAGAACACCGTCCGCCTTTGGCGCGAGCTCTGGCAGTCCGAGCTCGATGTTCGCCGGGATATCATCGCTCCGGCCCTGGGCCGTCGCCGTGCCGGCTATGGGGACCCGGCGCCAGACTACAAGCGTGCCCTGGCCGAATGACCCGCGCTTGCGCCAGGTGTCGTCACCGCCGCATTTCGCGGGCGACTGAATTTTCTGCGATTTTGCGGTCTTCGAGGGAAACGGCTTCCGAAGCGGTGCGGACCGCGCTAATTTTTGGACGTGAAACCGGATGCCGAACTGTTGAAGGAAGTCTCTCTGTTCCAGTTCCTTGACGATCAGGAGCGGGCCGAGCTGGCCGACCAGTTGGAACTGGTCCGCTTTCGGGCGGGGCAGACCATTTTCCAGATCAGCGATCCGGGTGATTCGCTGTACCTGATCCGTTCGGGTGAGGTGGAGGTGTTCTTCAAGAACCACACCGGCGAGCGCATCGTGCTCGAAGTGGTCACCGGCGGCGGATTCATCGGGGAGCTGTCCCTGCTGGATCACGGGGCGCGCAGTGCATCGGTGGTCGCCACCCAGGATACCGAGACGCTGCGGCTGAATCGCAGCCATCTGGAGAAATTCCTCATGCTGAGGCCGCAGGCGGCGATGGATCTGCTCACCGCCATGGGACGCCGGTTGCGGGCCAGTTCCGAGCGGCTGCGGCAGACCGCGACGCGGAACGTCAACGAGGAGACGGAGGACAAGCGCAGCCGCGTGCAGAAGGCGGCGGACTGGATCGCCGAATTTGCCGGCAGCATCACGTTCCTGCTGATCCACGTGGTCTGGTTCACGGTGTGGGTGGTCATCAATTCCGTGAAGCTGCCCGGGATTCCGCAATTCGATCCGTTTCCGTTTGGTTTTCTGACGCTGGCGGTGTCGCTGGAGGCCATTTTCCTCTCGGTGTTCGTCCTGCTGAGCCAGAATCGGCAGGCGGCCAAGGACCGCGTGCGTTCCGACATCGAGTACGACGTGAACCTGAAGGCCGAGCTGGAGATCGTGCAGCTCCACGAAAAGATGGACCGGCTGACGGGCGATGTGTTACGGCAGTTGGAACAGATCCAGCAAGCTACGCGGAAATAGGATTTCCCGAATTGCCATAAACAAAAAAAACCGCCGCTCCCTTGCGAAAGCGGCGGCTTTGGAATTCGGTACGGAGCCTCAGTAGGCCGCCTGGGCGCCCTTGATGCTGCGCTTCTGCATCCACGGCATCATGGAGCGGAGCTTGGCACCCGTCTTCTCGATGGGGTGCTTCTCGCCGGCGGCGAGCAGCGCGTTGTAGCGCTTATAGCCGCCCTTGTACTCGGCGACCCAGTCCTTGGCGAACTTGCCGCTCTGGATGTCCTTGAGCGCCGCCTGCATCCGCTTCTTGACGGAGGCGTCGATGATCTTCGGACCCACGGTGACGTCGCCCCACTTGGCGGTCTCGGAGATCGAGAAGCGCATGCCGGCGATGCCCGCCTCGTTCATGAGGTCGACGATCAGCTTCAGCTCATGCAGCACCTCGAAGTAGGCCATCTCGGGGGAGTAACCCGCCTCAGTGAGCACCTCGAAGCCCGCCTGCACCAGTGCGCTCGCGCCGCCGCAGAGGACGGTCTGTTCGCCGAAGAGGTCAGTCTCGGTCTCCTCCTTGAAGGAGGTCTCGAGGACACCGGCGCGGGTGCCGCCGATGCCCTTGGCCCAGGTGAGGGCCGTCTTCTTGGCCTTGCGCGAGGGGTTCTGGAAGATGGCGATCAACGAGGGCACACCTTTGCCTTCGGTGTACTGGCGGCGCACGATGTGGCCGGGGCCTTTCGGGGCGACGAGGATAACGTCTACATCCGCCGGCGGCACGATCGTCTTGTAGTGGATCGAGAAGCCGTGGCTGAAGAGGATCGTCTTGCCCTTGGTCAGGTTGGGCGCGATGTCCTTCTCATAGACGGCGGCCTGCTTGGTGTCGGGCAGGGCGACGAAGATGACGTCGGCGCGCTTCACCGCCTCGGCGGTGGCGACGACCTCGAAGCCCTTTTCGCGGGCGACCTTGATGGACTTGCTGCCCTCGTAGAGGCCGATGATGACGTTGCAGCCGGACTCCTTGAGGTTCAGCGCGTGCGCGTGGCCCTGGGAGCCGAAGCCGAGAACGGCGAGGGTTTTGCCTTTGAAGAAGCCGAGGTCGGCATCCTTATCGTGATAGACTTTTGCCATAGATAATTAATTGCGAGAGGTGAAATTTAACCACAGACGGACACGGATGAACACGGATAAAACCGTCGCGATCTGCGCCTGTGATGTCGTGCGTTCATTGATGCAAAGTTAAAACTCAGACGGCGGCCGGTTGGCCATTTCCCTTACGCCACCGTCGAGAGGCGTAAAACGGCAGGCCGACCACCAGCGCGATGCCCGCCGCGAAAAGACCGCCCTCCAGGTAAATGAAAGGCAGGTAAAAAAGCTTGGCTGGAGGGAGTTTCAATCGGACAAACTCCTCGACCGCGTAGATCGCAGGCAAGCCGATCACGATGACCATCCAGGCAACCAGGAACCGGGAGATCAAAGCGTGAACCAGCATCGCGACCAAGAATGCGATGAAGATGAATGCTATGTCGTTTGGCTCCATTCTCGCACCAAAAGCTGGTTCCAGATTTTGCTTCGATCAGTTTCTCGGCAGGGCGACCTGGCCGGTGCGGGTGAGATCAAGGATTCCGAAATCCTTCATCAGCAGGAGGAACTTTTCCAGCTTCGATTCGGTGCCGGTCAGCTCGACGGTCACGGAATTGGGCTGCACGTCCACGATCTTGCCGCGGAAGAGCTCGGCCATCTGGGCGACCTCGGCGCGGTTCTGCGAACCGGCGGCGACTTTCACGAGGATGAGTTCGCGGTCGATGAAGTCGCCGGCGTGGAAGTCGGTGACCTTGACGACGTCGATGAGCTTGTTGAGCTGCTTGCAGATCTGCTCGACGGTCGCCTCGTCGCCCCGCGTGACGATCGTCATGCGGCTGAGCGAGGGGTCGTGGGTGGGGCCAACATTGAGCGTGTCAATGTTGTAGCCGCGCCCGCTGAAGAGGCCGGCCACGCGCGTGAGCACGCCGAACTTGTTTTCAACCAGAACCGAGATGGTGTGTCGCATGATACCGTTTTTCTGTTTCGCGCAACCGATTGCCTGAATTTTCGGGAACGGGTTGCACGGCGTCTCCCAAAAATCGAAAACCCGCGTCCCTCGTTTTGTCTGGGGACCGCGGGCGACCTGGGAGCTTTCGACAACACCGCAGGCCGCGTCAGTCAGTTACGACTACGCTGGCCACGAGCTTGTCTGCCACCGGAAACATCGGGCGCGGACGCTATCGCAATGGGCCGGCAGGTCAACGGGTTTTTGCCGGGGTGGCTTCCCCGTGGGCCACTCTGCATGCGGTTGAGCTACCGGATATGGACCTTGAGGGGCTGCGGGTGGGGCGAGCGTCCCCGCGAGCCGGAGCGTTGCAGGGCAAAGGCGGCCACGGCTCGCGCGGACGCTCGCCCCACCGGGATTTCTTTCGACCGCGATATCGGGGGCTTTCGTTTGTCGCAGGGGTTAAAGCCGGCCCAAACCGGAGGGAAAGACTCCCGTTTGACACCTTGGACGGTCAGTCCTAGCGTGACCCCGTCATGAACGAAACCGCTACCGCCCCAGTGAGCACGGATGCCGTGGTCGTCCTCACCGAACCTGCCGCCCGCCAGATCGCCACCATGCTGGCCGAGGACAAGGAAAACGCCGGCAAACCGCTGCGCGTCTATGTGGAGGCGGGTGGCTGCTCGGGCATGCAGTACGGAATGGTTTTTGACGAGAAGCGGGCGGACGACCTGTCCGCCGAATATTTCGGAGTCAGTGTCGTGGTGGACGCGCTCAGCGCGAACTACGTCCGCGGCGCGGTGATTGACTTCAGCGACGCGCTGACCGGCGGCGGCTTCAAGATCAACAACCCGAACGCACACAGCTCATGCGGTTGCGGGAAGTCGTTCTCGGCCTGAGTGCGCCAGTTTTCCAAGGACCGCCCGGGGCAATCCTGGGCGGTTTTTTATTGTGACAAACCCGCGTTGGACTTGCGGCGCGGACCCGTCTTAGCCTGTCAGGCAAATGATTGGTGCGTTGCTGCTTCCGGAGCTGAAGGAACTGATCCGCCAGCGCGATTTCGCGCAGTTGCGGGAGATCCTTTCGGAGTTTCACGCCCCGGATCTGGCCGAGCTGCTGGATGACCTGGAGCCGGCGGACACGGCGGTGCTGCTCCGCATCCTGCCGAAGGAGCTGGCGGCTCAAGTTTTCGAATACATCCCGCTGGCCGGTCAGGAAGAGATGCTGCACGCGCTCGGTGATGCCGATGTCGCCAAGATCCTGAACGAGCTGGCGGCCGATGACCGTACGGCGCTGCTGGAAGAGCTGCCGGCGAACGTCACGCAAAAGCTGCTCGGCCTGCTCAGTCCCGAGGAGCGCAAGGTCGCCTCCGACCTGCTCGGTTATCCCAAGGGCTCCGTCGGCCGGCGCATGACGCCGGACTACGTGGCCATCGAACACGGCTGGACGATTGCCGAGGTCATGGCCCATCTCCGCCGGGTCGGGCAAAGCCGCGAGCGCATCACGCTGAACCAGCTCTATGTCGTGGATGGCAAGGGCGAGCTGGTGGACTGGGTGCGGCTGCAGAACGTGGTCACTGCCGAGCCCGCCCAACGGGTTGCCGAGCTGTTCGAGGGCAGCAACCTTTCGCTGAACGCCGCCGCCGACCAGGAAACGGCGGTCGCCGCCTTCAAAAAGTACGATGTGACCATCTTGCCGGTGGTGGATCGCAACAACGTGCTGCTGGGCGTCGTGACCGTGGACGACGTGCTCGATGTCGCCGAACAGGAGACCACCGAGGACATCCAGAAGCTCGGCGGTATGGAGGCCTTGGATGCGCCCTACCTGGCGATCGGCCTTTTATCGATGGTGAAGAAGCGGGCCGGCTGGCTGGCGCTGCTGTTCATGGGGGAAATGCTGACGGCCACCGCGATGGGCGTCTTTGAAAGCGAGATCGAGAAGGCGGTCGTGCTCTCCATTTTTCTGCCGCTGATCATTTCCAGCGGCGGAAACTCCGGCTCGCAGGCCACGTCGCTCATCATTCGGTCGCTGGCGGTTGGCGACGTGGCGTTGCGCGACTGGTGGCGCGTGCTGCGGCGTGAACTCGTCGCGGGCACGCTGCTCGGGTGCACGCTCGCGGTGCTCGGCTTCAGCCGTATCTGGCTCTGGCAGTTGCTCGGCCTGAAGAATTACGGCGAACATCACGGGCTGATCGCCCTCACGGTCGGCTTCAGCCTCGTCGGCGTCATCCTGTTCGGCAGCCTCGCGGGCGCGATGCTGCCCTTCCTGCTACGGGCGGTCCGGTTCGATCCGGCGGTGGCGTCCGCACCCTTGGTCGCCACGCTCGTGGACGTCACCGGGCTGGTGATCTACTTCACCATCGCCTCGCAGGTGCTGCACTCGACCATCCTCGCGCCGTCCAAGCCTGGCGTGATTGTGATGGAGCACGAGACGGGCGCCGAGTCGTTCGCCCGCCTGCTCGGCATCAAGGGCACGGACGAGAAAGCGCCGGAAACCTGGCAGGTCGAACGCGTCGAATGGCACGAAAAGGACGACACCATTGTCGTGACCGTCGTGGACGGCGAGGACGTGGCCAAGGCCAGCGACTGCGGCCGGCAGGGCGAGAAGGTCGAGGTCGCCGGGCACACCCAGGCTCGCCATTGGAAGGTGCCGGGACCGCTCCTCGGCCACAAAGTCGAGGTCGTCTGCGAACTCCCGCAGTTGCGCCTCAAGACCGGTGGCACGCCCTGTCCGCTGGCTTCGCCGCTGCCGTGGGAAGCAACGGTGGGCGCGCTGCCGGCAAACTGATCCCTTTCTCCTGAGAGAGCCGGGCGTCTGGTAGGGACCGTGCGCTGCGCGGTCCCTGCCCTGAAAGGGCGGAAGAGGCGTGCGAACGCCGTGGGCGTTTGTTCCGTCGCCTGACGCTTCGCTCGGCGACGGGGACGGCGCAGCGCACCGTCCCTACCCGGTGACTGAGCGGCACTGTTTACGTCAAACCACCTCGGCCAGCGCCTGCCGGCAATACCACTTCACCGCGCCGCTCATGGGCGGCTGGAGATCATCAAGCTGTTCGGTAGTGATCCAGCGGATATCGTGATGTTCTGCCGCCGCGAGGGCGAGATCGCCGCCTTGCACACGCGCAAAATAGATCATCCCGATGTGCTCGTGGGTGTCGCTGATGCGGTGGATGTCGAGGAAGCTCGGGGCGATCAGGGCGCGGGTGCCCGGCTCCGTCGTGGGCGGGCGTTCGCCCAACAGTTCCACGTCGAGGCCGCTTTCTTCCTTCGCCTCGCGCAGAGCCGCCTGCTCCGGCTCCTCGTCCAGCTCCACATGGCCGCCGAGCGGCAGCCATTTGTTGAGCTTGCGGTGATGGATCAGCAGAATCTTGCCCTCGTGGACGACGAAGATCGCGACCGTGAAATCAATCTTCTCGTGGATGTGCGCCATGGGGAAAGTGACGGGGGAAACCGGAGCGGTGACAAGCAGGAGTATTTCCCCTGCTGCCTCACGTTTTCCTCGTCACACAGCACCCGCCGATCTTCACTTGCCGCATGGCCTCGCCCTACTCATCGCGCTACTACGAAGGTCTGAAGGAAGACTCCGCCGGCTCGGCCCGCGAGACGGTGCCGCTCGTGCTGCGTCTTTTCCCCGCGAAAACCGTGGTCGATGTCGGCTGCGGGTCCGGCACCTGGACCAAGGCGTATGCCGACAACGGCTGTGACGTGCTGGGCATCGATGGCGCCATCGTGCGCGTTGACCAACTCCTGATTCCGGCCGAACGGTTTCAGCGCGCGAACCTGGCCGAACCGTTGCGCCTCGACCGCCGTTTCGACCTCGTGAACTGTCTTGAAGTCGCCGAGCATCTGCCGCCCGCGCGGGGCGAAAGTTTCGCGGCCGATCTCTGCCGGTTGGGGGATGTGGTCGTGTTTTCGGCCGCGGTTCCCGGACAGGGCGGCACCCATCACGTCAACGAACAGTGGCCGAGCTACTGGCTGCCCTTTTTCCGCATGCAGGGCTTTGTGCCGCTCGACTGCCTGCGCCACCAGCTCTGGGGCAATGACAAGGTCGCGTGGTGGTACGTGCAGAACATGTTTGCGTTTGTGAAGGAGTCGCGGCTCGCCGAGTTTCCCGCCGCCGTCGCCGCCAATCGTCCCTGGCCGATCGACCTGGTGCATCCCCGGGCCTACGTGCGCGCCACGGTGCCCAGCGAGATGTCGCCCCGCATGCTGAAGGAAGTCGCGAAAGCACTTCCGCATTTCCCCGGCAAGGTGCTGAAGCACCTCCGCGGGGGCTGAGTCCGCCTGCTTCAGACCTTGGCCGGCTTTTCTTTGGGGCCCAAGGCGAGCAGCCCAATGCAGACCAGGCCGGCGACGATGGCTGAGAGGCTCACCCACAGGGTGCCGTGCGGCGGATTGAAGCGGAATTCCATGGTGTGTTCACCGGCCGGCACCGCCACGCCGCGCATGATGAAATTCGCCCGCAAAAGCGTCGCCGGCTGACCATCGACAGTGACGTGCCAGTCGGGATGCCAACGGTCATTCAGCAGCAGCACGCCGGCGGCGGTGGATTTTGTTTTCACCACGATGTCCTTGGGCAGATAACTGACAATGGTGGCTTCGCCAGGGGTGGCGTCCGGCGACGACTTCAGGCCGGGCGGCTCTTCCGCCAACAAGACACCCTTTTCCGGATCAAACTCAGCCGAACGCAGCCGTTCCAGCGCGGCGGCATCATTGGTGATGGTCTGCCAACCGGTGTAAAGTTTTGCCCGTGACAGCGCCCCGGAAAACTCGATCAGCGCCAGGGTTCCCTGCTCGCTCGGCACCGCCTTCAGGAGCTGCACGACGTCGGCCAATCCGGTCTTTTCGGTGGGCTGGGGCGCGCCCGGCTTCAGCGCCAGAGAAAAAGGCAAGACCACCCGGAAACGGCGCTGACCGGGATCGATAAGGTCATTGAGTGACTCCGCCGTCTTGGGCGAGGCGATGAGGTAGCGGGTGTTGGTCAGCTGCCATAGGCGGCCCAGTATGGGACCGGTGACTTTGGCCTGGTTCATCGCCTCCTTTACCTGGCCGACCGCTTGCGGCTGCAACTGCGCCAGCAACGGCCCGTAGTAGATGGCGATCGCCAGCTTCTGGAAAGCGGCCGGATCGCCTGAGGCGGGATCAAGCGCGCCCATATAGGCCGCGTCCAGTTCCGGCTTGCGCGGCATCTGGTCGATGTCGAGAGACTGGATGTTGAAATACTGGAACTGGTTTTCGAGCCACTCCTTCTGCAGCATGGCAAACTCATCGGCCTGCACGAGCGGTGCGGCCCGGTTCGGGGAAAGCTGAGCCGTGACCCGGTGCTCATGGGGTTGCTGACGCAGGACATCCAGCACCGCATCGGTCTGGTAGCGCATCTGGTAATCGTAGTGGATCACCCAGGGGGTGTTTGCGCGGACCAAGTCTACCACGAGGATGACGCCCAGCAAAACCCAGGCGCGACCCGCCCGCGAGCCCCCAAAGCAGCCGGCGACGGTGAGCGCTACTGTGACCACAGTCGCGGCCAGAAACGCAACGGCGATCCACACCTCGTGAATGCTGAAATCGGCCGTGGCAGGATTGCTGGATCCGGCGGGGAAAAGTCCGCCCAAATAACGCGTCAGTTGCGCCCCCCGGCTGGTGTAAATCCCGGCTGCCACCACGGCGATGCCCAGGACTATGAACGAGCCCATTACCCAACGCCGTTCGAACGCGGGAGCCGCTTTGCGCCAGGCCCGGACCTGGTCGCCCAGCCCGGCACGGGCGGTGCGGTCCTTCGTGAGGCCGGTTCTGGCCAGCGCTTCCAACCCGTAGGCGAACAGGATCCACAGCGCCAGATCCATCCCGTGCAGAAACTTCATCGGGATACGGATCGTCGAGAAGTAGGGCAGGGCAAAGACAAACTGGTAAAAAGGCGCGAACTTCCCGTAGGCGAGCAGCAGGGAAACCACCGCCACGAGGGCCCAAAACCAGATGTATTTGCCCTCCTTCCGTGAGAAAGGCGTCTTGTCTTTCCGGAAAGAACTGGCGACGGCGAAGGCCGCGATCAGCACTACCCCGATCCCCGCGTATTGGCCATCACCACTGAAACGGGATTCAGGCGTGCCGCCCGGCCCGACCGCACCCCAATATGCGCCCCCATCAGGCGTGTCCATGCGGTACCCGTAGAGCCCGGGCACCACGATCCGCAAGGTCTCCGCCTTCGGGAAGCTCCAGCCCGTGGCGAACGCCCAGTGCTGTTCCTGGGATTCAGCCTTCTGCACCGCTCCGCTCACCCCGATGATCTGGGTGCCGATGAGCGTGCTAAGCGCGTGAAAGGCGATCCAGCCGGCGCAAAGCGCAACCAGCGTGAGGCGGCCCATCCCGCGGACGGCGCTACCCACCTTGGCGCCCGGCTCGGCCAAAATCTGCCACGCGGCAAAGGCGGCGACATACAGGCTCAGGATGGCGCCTACATCTGCGCCCTCTATAACCCCTAGGCCGACGAAAAAGCCCGCCAAAACGCCCCGCAGCCAACGATTCCAGCCCTTTGCCTCGCCGACTAGCAGGCCAAGGGCGAAGAGCATGGCGGCCAGGGACGCCGCTTTCTGCGGCAACCCCCAACAGGCATACGAGACAACGTTCGAATTCAGGGCGGCTGCGAGCCCGGTCAACAGACCGACCCACGGATTGAACCGGGCCTGTCTGCAGAAGAACCACACCGCCAACGCCAACAGTCCGAGACCGAAAGGGGCGGAAAACTTGGAGTAAAGGACCGGGCCGCAGACGGCTTGGAAGAGCGGGGTAAAGCTGGGAGAGCCGCTCGGGGCATTCAGGCCGATCCAGCCCAGATCGGTCCAGTAGGCGAGGAAATTCGACCAGATGGTGGGCGACTGCGCGGTGACCATTCCCAGGCTTGCATCATTCGCAAACATCACCTCCGAAGGAACGAGGCTCTGCCGGAATACGACGGCCAGGACGGCCAGGAAAATGCCGGCGGCTCCAAGCAGCTGGGGCCTGGGGGAAGGTCTTGCTGGAGAGGTGCTCATGGCTTCAGGACTTGTGCTCGCGGCCAGCGGTGAGGCGGCCCACCAATGCCCGGCGGGCGGCCAGAAAGAGGTGCTGCCAGAATTTCACAATGACTTGCAGACGGAAAAGCCAGCCCCGTTGCCGGAGGGACGCGTGGACGGCGGTGCGTTCCTCGTCCATGTCCGCCCCCAGTTTGCGGCCGAGCAGGATCAGGGTCTTCACGAAAGCATGATAGTCGGTCCAGCTGACCTCGGGCTGATGACCGGGGCGCCGGTACTTCGTGAAGAAATCGTAGAGCACCATGTTGACCCAGAGGTACTGAGCCTTGACCGGCACGCGTTCGATGATGTCGGCGGGCGTGACCGGGAGATCCTTCATGAATCGGCGGATCAGGGCGTCTTTGCGGTAGGTCGCCTGCCCGTTGGAATACTTCCCGGCCCACATCCAATTGTTGGGCACATAAATCAGCGGGCGGTCCAGTCGGACGATCCGGTCCGTACGCGACAATACCATGAACCCGAACGAATAGTCCGGACAGACATGCGAAAACAGGAATCCGGTCAGACTCTCCGACTTGATGCGCTCCAGCAGTTTACGCGGGGCGCAGCAATCCAGCCCCTTCGGAACCAGGTCGAAAGCATCCGGTTGGAAGCGGCAGAATCCATCAATAATGTCAGTGCTCCTCCAACTCCGGCGCGCGGGCGGGCGGCCCAATGTTCCCAGTTTCTCACCCTTGATGAAGGTGACTGGAAAGGAGATCACGGCGCTTTCCGCGAGGACGGCGGCGTGGAGGATCTCCAGTGCATTGGGCACTAGACGCATCTTGTCTTCCAGCACAAGCACCTGTTCTCCGCTGGCGTGCTGGAAGGCGTTGTCCCAGTTCTCGTGCATGGCCAGCGCTCCGGAAGTCCGGATGTAACGGATGCGCGGATCCTTGAAGCCGGCCACGACATCGCGCGTTGCGGTGGGCGAGTCATCGTTGTCCGAGACCACCAGCTCGAAGTCAGCGAACGTCTGGTCGAGTGCGCTTTGGATGGCTCCCGGCAGAATTTCCGACCGGTTTTTCGTGGGCAGGAGGACGCTGAAAAATGGCTCGGTCATCAAAGGTCAGAAAGCTGTCTATGCCGCCCCGCGCGGTCGCAATTGGGGAAAATGGAACTTGGCAGCACTGGGGCCGTGGCCTCTGGCGGGCAAAGAATCAAGCCTTCCACGACATCTTGTAAATTGTCCGGCTATTTCCACGCGTGGACGATGGCTCGGTAACTCCAGACCCTTGAAAGCTTTTTGGATAGGACCAGGTTCTTAAGGAGTGCCAGCGGGGTT
The DNA here is from genome assembly GCA_903922605.1 of uncultured Verrucomicrobiota bacterium. Taxonomy (GTDB): domain Bacteria; phylum Verrucomicrobiota; class Verrucomicrobiia; order Limisphaerales; family UBA9464; genus CAIVQB01. Next base: position 78,074 of record CAIXUG010000061.1, on the reverse strand, counting down.
GAGTGCGACCAGATGTCGGGGCCGCGGACGACCTCAACCCTCCGAAAGCCGGCCGTGCGGCACATGGCGGCAAGCGCGGTGAGGTTGGGTGCCCACCAATTCGAGGAATCGCCATTCAATTCCCCCGCCTCAAAAAATTGTACCACCGACTGGGAGGCGAAACCCGGGAATTCCGAGGCTTGCGTTTCGATGACCGCAACCTCCTTGGTGACCCGGGAGAGTCGTTTCAACGATTCCAGAGCATTCTCCATGTGATAAAGGGTGCCGAGGAAGAAAACCACGTCGAACTGGCCGAGCTTTTCCAGGTCCATCTCCATGAAATCCCCGACAACCGCCTTCGCCTTGCTGTCCAAAACCTCGTGCGCGAGGTCAAACCCGCACTTGCCGGGAAGCTCCGCCGGCTTGTAGTAGGGCATCGTCTCGTAGCGTTTGGGATAAACCCCCTTGGCCCGGCATTCCTGGATGTAGTTCCAGTGCTCTCCGAGATCCATCGCCCACATGTAGAAATCAAGCGCGGTTACGGAGGCGGCGCCCAGCCGCTCGGCAGTGTAGGCGTAGAACCCGTCCCAAGTGTTGATGTCCAACACGGATTTTCCACGAAGGTCGGGAAAACGCAGCCGCTCGGTCTCCTTTTTCAGCGCTGCGGGTGTCTTGATTCCGGGGGTCACGATCCCCTGGCCCAGATCAATTGAATGGAACCAGAACGGGACATTTCGTACGCGTTCTTCGAGGCTGTCTTTGGCAATCATGCGATATCGCTTTGTGTTGCCAGCCTGACGCGAGGCGCGGGGCGAACCAAGAATAAATCGGCGACCATTGCCCTCCTTCCAGACGACGGCAAACGCCGGTATCGTGGTCATCGCGCCCAACCAGTGCGCCGCAGCCAGGCGCCGGGCCAGTGGGTGAGGTTCCGCGTGAGACCGCTCTCGTTGAAGGGCCATGCCGGCTGCTCGACGACGAAATCCAGATGGCTGGCGGCAAATTCGGCTGCCGCCGCAGTGGGATGGTCCCAGGTCCACTCCGGCTGGCCCCGCGGCACATCGTGGAGATCCTTCATGAGGCCGTCGGTGGCGACGATGTAGGAACCGGGGGTAACGAGGTCGTGGTAGGCCGCCAGCTCGTCGAGCACATGCTGCCTGGTGTGGTTCGAGTCGAGGAGCACCAGGACGGTCTCGCCCGGTTTCACGAGCGATTTGGCCTGGGCTACCGTCTCCGGCGCGGTCGAGCTGCCTTCGATCAGCGTGATGTAGGAAGCCAGCTCATGTGCTTCGATGGCTTGCCGGTTGTGCGAACGAATCTCAATGTCGATGCCGATCACGCGGCCCTTGCCGAGAGCCTTGCAAAGCGAGGCGTAGAAGATGAGCGACCCGCCATGGGCGACGCCGGTCTCTAGAATCACGTCCGGTTTGACGTGGTAGATGACCTCCTGGGTGCGAACCATGTCCTCGGGGAGCTGAATGATCGGACGGCCCATCCAGGAGAACGTGTAGGAATAGCGCTGGTTCCAGCCAACCTTGACCCATTGTTCGGCGATGAGATCGAATGCCCGGTCGGAATACAGCGGAACCTCCTCGCGTCCGGCGGCCGTCTCGTGAACGAGCGTCTTCTGGTCGGTATCAATGGTGAGCTTCATGAACTAGAGCGTGAGCGTGCGGCCGGTGAAGCCGCGCTGGTCGAGAACCGCGCGAATCTCGGCGGCATAGTTCGGGTTGGCAATCACGATGAGGCCCAGGCGGGCCAGTCGCGCATCCTCGGGGGCCACAATCGGCACCTTGGTTCCGGGCAGCATTCCGCCTTGTTTGGCGGGGTTGGAATCCACCACGCAGGCCGGTTTTAACCGCAGCAGGTTCACCAGTGCAACGCCCTTGGCTCCCGCGCCCCATACGGCCCAGCCGCGTCCGTCTCTCGCCTTGGCAAAACGCCTGGTCAACAGGTCGAGATGTCGTCGGGCACGCCGGGCGAAACTGGCCAGCCGGGCTGGTGCTGGAATTCCGGGCGCCACCAGCCGGCGACTGGTACGTGCCAGTTTCAGCTCCAGTGTCTGGTATTGCGCCCCGAACACCGCCCGCTGATGGGCCACCCGAAACCCGGCGAGCCGGCACAGGTGCGCGAGCGTGGTGGTCGGGAAGTAATTGCAATGCTCGTAGAACACGTCCCACAGGCTGAGCTGTTCCACGATCCATTCGAAGCGCGGGGTCTCCAGCACCACCACCGGATCGCCCGCCGCGACGGCAATTGCGTGGAGGTCACGCAGAAAGGCGCCGATCTCCGGCACGTGCTCGACCACGTGCCGGCAGATCACCGCGTCGAAGGGCTGGGTGACATCCGACGCGCTCACGTAGCGGGGGTGGAAGCTCAGCCCGGGCGGTTCCGGCTCGGTGCGCGGTTCGTACGAGGTGTCATAACCTTCGCCACCGGCTGAGGCGACGCCACACAGCAGCCGCAGAAAATCGCCCTTGCCACAGCCCACTTCCAAGATTCGTCCGCCGCGCAGCCCGTTCCGCTTCGTCAATGCCTTGGCCAGGGTTTCCAGATGGGCGCCAAAGGCTGGCGAGAAGCACTGGCGGTTCTCGTAATTTTCGTCATAAGGGATCAGCGCCGGATTGAAGGTCGCGTTGAAGACCAGGCCGCAACCGCGGCACTGCCTCAACGTCACGTCGTGTCGCGGCACACGGCTGGCCGCCTCGGCGTTGCGAAAGCGGTAATTCAGCACCACGGGCTGCCGGGGCAGGCGGAACAGGGCGGACAGCTTGGTGCTTCCGCAGCCGGGACAGTCGGGGCGTGGCGTCATGGACGGCGTGCCTGTACCAGTCGCCGCAGTCCCGCCGCAAGCGTCACCTGTGGCCGCCAGCCCAGCGAATGCAGCCGGCCCGCGTCGGCCACCACGAAATCCAGCGGGTCCGCGACGGGATGCGCGGGCACCTCCACCAGTTCCGGATGGCCCAGCATTCCGGCGAGGTTGCGGGCGATGGTTTCCACGGCCACACCTTCACCGGTGCCGATGTTGATGGGGCCGTTGAAGCCCCGTTCCAGCAGCGCCAGCAGCGCCGTGGCCACATCGTCCGCGTGGATGTAGTCCTTCACGCTGCCGGGAGTCTTGAGCACTACTGACTCGCCATGCGACAGGCGGCTGATGAGGGAGCTGGCCAGTCGTGCCGGATGCTCACCTTCGCCGTAAGGGTAGAAGATCCGTGCCCACGCTAGAGCGGTGCCTGCGAGATCCGGACTGCGCCGCAACCATTCATGCAGGTCGCATTTGCACCGCGCATAGGTCGAAGTGGGCCCGAGCGGAGTCACATCCTCGCGCAGCGGTTGACCGGTGATCTGGTACTCGATGCAGGTCCCGAGAGCGACGAGTTGCCGGACACCCAAGGCCGGCAGCCGATTGAGAAACTCCAAGCTCCACCTCACCCAATGATGATTCTCGGGCGCTTTTAGATACACGCCCGGAGTGGTGATCCACGCGGCGTGGACGCACGCTTCGGGCGCGAATCGGGTGATTTCGGCCCAGGGCGGTTCGGCCAGACCCCCGGTCAACCAGGTGAGGCGCGAATTTTGGCGGTTTGTCACATCACGAGAGAGCACCGCCACTGAGTGGCCACGGTCCGCCGCGGCGCGGGCCAGGGCAGAACCGAGGAATCCGCTGCCGCCGGTAAGGAGCAATCTCACAGACTGGCACCTTCGGGGAGGATGTAGTAAGACCCCTCATTCGCGATGCCTTTGACCTCCCCTACCCCTTTGGCGTATCCGGGCAGGGTGCTCAGATCGAGCCCCTTGGCCTTGCGCCACACGACCCGGCCATCACCGTACAGATGGTGCTGGCCAGCCATGAGCGGGGTGCCAACGCGCAACCACGACGGGGTCCCCGGGTAATGCAGGGCGGGCCGGGGATCGCCGTGATTGTAGAACCAGGCATCGTTTCCCCACCAATGAAACCAGCTGTCGGACATCAGTAGCCGTTGCGGATCCAACTGCTTATCCGTTAGGTCGGTATGGCGGTCGATGACGCCGGGTTCCCAACTTTCCGACTCGGCATAGTAGGAATAGGAGGCTTGGAAATAGCGGACGGCCTCATATCCCGCCTTGATGAGCGGCCGTTGCACTTCGACGGGTGAACTGGGGCACCACCATATCCCGCTGACTTCCAGTTTGTTGGTGTTTACCCCGGTGGTGTAGTCCCGAATGGTCTCGGCATTGAAAAAGAGCTGCCCATCCCCCATGTACAGACCGTCCGCCTTGTACATGAAGGCAGCTACAGGATAACGGTATCCGCTGTAGCTGAGGATGGTTTGCATCAGCCGGTCCCGATTGTCATTGGCATACAGGGTGATGGCCACTCCGAACTGGCGTAGATTGGATTTGCAGACCGTCCGGTTGGCTTGCTCACGGGCCTTGCTGAGGGCTGGCAGCAGTAGGGCGGCAAGAATCGCAATGATGGCGATGACGATCAGCAGCTCAATCAGGGTAAACCCATTGGCAAGCCTAAGTCTCTGATGCAAACTTGTCCGCTTGGTCATAATCGGGAATTTATGTCGCAAAAAGCAGGTAAGCACTTTTGTTGCCAGTCTTCGGCATGCTTACGAATTGCCTCCAGACTGACTTTCGGCCCGCGGGGCGGCTTCGATCCATGTTACCTTGATTTGCTCGATGCCTTCGTCAAGGCATTGCGGATGTTCTCAAGTCGACATCGATAACCTAGTGAAATACTCAGAAATAGCTAGAGGATTGCTGAGCCAAGCGGCGGCAACTGCCGGTCACGCTCTGACAGCACGGGGTTGGGCAGCGGCCAGTTGATTCCGACCGCAGGATCATCCCAGCGCAGCCCGCGCGCGAGGTCGGGAGCGTAGAAATCACCCATCAGGTAGGCCACCTCACTGTTGTCGGCGAGGCATTGGAAGCCGTGGGCAAATCCCGCCGGGATGTAGAGCTGGCGGCCGTTTTCGGCGGTCAGTTCGTGGGCGGTCCACCGGCCAAAGGTGGGCGACCCGGGTCGCACATCCACCACCACATCCCAAATCGCGCCGACCGCGCAGCGGACCAGCTTCACCTCGGGCCGGGGTTCGGCCTGCCAGTGCATTCCCCGGATCATCCCGCGCTGCCGGGTGAGGGTAAGATTGGCCTGGGGCCAGCGGATGTTGAGGCCGTGCGCGGCGAACTCCTCCTCGCAGAACGTGCGCGCAAAAAATCCACGCTCATCCACGCGCGGCTCCAGGTCGATGAGCCACGCACCTTCGAGGCTGGCGGGGGTGAAACGCATGGCGCGCTAAACTGTCCGTACTTCAGGCAGGGGCACGATGAACCGGCCGCCGGCGTCACGATAGGCCTGCTGCTGCCTCAGGATCTCCTCGGCGAAATTCCAGGTGAGCAGCAGCGCATAATCCGGCCGGCGCCGGACGAGCTCTTCGGCGGCGACGATCGGCAGATGTGTGCCCGGCGTCAGGCGGCCTTGCTTGGCCGTGCTGCGGTCGGCGACGAAATCCAGCGTCTCGCGTCCGAGCCCATAATAGTTCAGCAGCGTGCTGCCCTTGGCCGACGCACCGTAGGCGGCAATGGACCTGCCTTCCGCCTTGAGCCGGTGAACCAACGTCACGAGGTCTTGGCGGATGCCCCGCACGCGGTCGCCAAAGTCATCGTAATAGCGCGGGGAGGCGACGCCTTTCGCTTGTTCCTCCTCCACCAAAGCCGCGACGGAGGGCCGGATCGGCTGGGCTCCGCCATGGGCGGCGTAAAGCCGCAGCGAGCCGCCATGGATGGGGAGCCGTTCCACGTCGAAGATTTCCAGGCCGTGCCGGCCGAAGAGGGGGAGCAGCGCCGTGAGCGTGAAGTAGAAGACGTGCTCGTGATAGACGGTGTCGAACTCGATGTGCTCGATCAGGTCGCAGGCGTAGGGAAACTCCAGGGCGATACGGCCGTTGGGTTTGAGCAGGGTCGCGAGTCCCGCAACAAAATCATTCGTGTCCGGCGCATGGGCGAAGACGTTGTTGCCGAGGATGAGGTCGGCCTGGTGTTCCTGCTGCACGAGTTCGGTCGAGGATTCCCGGCCAAAGAAGCGCGAGACGGTGGGAACGCCGCGCCCGATCGCCACCTTGGCGATGTTCTCCGCCGGCTCGACGCCGAGACAGGGGATGCCGGCGGCGACAAAGTTCTTGAGCAGGTAACCGTCGTTGCTGGCGATTTCGACGACGAAGCTGTCCGCCCCCAAGGAGCAATCGCGCCGGTGCTTGGCGACCGCCTCCGCCGCGTGACGCAACAGGGCGTCGCTGAACGAGGAAAAGTAGAGGTATTCGCTGAACAGCTGGACCGGCGGCACAATGTCGGTGATCTGCAGCAGCCAGCATCCCTCGCACAGGGCCAGCCGCAGCGGAAACTTCGGTTCAGGCCTGGCCAGGTCGGCCTCGCTGAGGAGATTGTTAGCCAGCGGCTGGAGACCGAGGTCGAGCACCAGCCGGCCATGGTTGGAACCGCAGGAGCGGCAACGGAAGGCAGTCATGAGGCGGGTTCTATGGCCCAACGGATGGAGGCGGCGTGGGCCGCCTCCGTATATTGACGGATCTGCTGCTGCGTGAGGTTGCGAAGAATTTCCGCCGAAGGCTTTTCCTGCGCGGCCCGGTACCACGAAACGGTCGCGCGGACGGCTTCGGGAAAGCGCCACGCGGGCGACCATCCGAGCAGGGCATGCGCTTTGTCCGTCGCCAATTGGAGGCGGCCGGCCTCATGCGGCGCGTTCGGATTGCTGCGGTCCTCCCAGCGGCCCGGCCAGTGATGGAGCAATTCCACCACCAGTTCCTCAACCGTGCGGTCCGCGTCGTGCGAGGGGCCGAAGTTGAAGGCGCCAGCGAACGATTCGGATCGGGCCAGGCAAGCCCCCAGCCACAGATAGCCACTCAACGGTTCGAGCACGTGCTGCCAGGGGCGGGTCGCCTGGCGGTTGCGTACGGTGACTGGTTGTCCGGCGGAAAGGGCGCGGATGCTGTCCGGCACAATGCGGTCGGCCGCCCAATCACCACCGCCGATGACATTGCCAGCCCGGGCGCTGGCGATTCGGACCGGCAGGCCCGTGAAGAACGATTTCCGGTAGGAGGCAATGACGATCTCCGCCGCCGCCTTGCTGGCGCTGTAAGGATCGTGGCCCCCCAGCGGGTCCTCCTCGCGATAGCCGTAGAGCCATTCGCGGTTTTCGTAGCATTTGTCCGTGGTGATGCAGACCGCCGCGCACGGTTTGACCAGTGCTCGCAGGGCATCCAGCACCTGCACGGTGCCGAGCACATTCACGTCAAACGTCCGCACCGGATCGGCATAGGACGCCCGTACCAGCGGCTGGGCGGCGAGGTGGAAGACGAAGTCCGGCTGCGCCAGGGCAACTGCGGCCCGAAGCGTTGCGGCATCCAGAATGTCACCTTCCAGGTCCTGCAGCCGCCCGCGCAGTCCCAATTGATCGGACAGCGCCTCCGAGGCGGAGCCGGGCAGGGAATAGCCGGTGACTTCCGCCCCGAGGGCGAGCAGCCATTCGCAGAGCCAGGCACCCTTGAAACCGGTATGCCCGGTGACGAAGACGCGCTTGCCGGCGTAGGCGTTGGCAAAGGCCTGACCCATGTTCACCAGTTCTTCCAGGGGGCTTTGCCCGATTGCCACAGCTTGTCGAGGAGCTGCTGTTCGCGGTAGGTGTCCATGCACTGCCAGAAGCCATCGTGACAGTAGGCCTTGAGCTGTCCCTCCCGGGTGAGGCGTTCCAGCGGGCGGCGCTCGAAGACGCAGGCATCGCTTTCGTCGAGATAGCCGGCTACTTGCCGGTTCAGGACCATGAAGCCGCCATTGATGTAGCCGCTCTCCTGTTCCGGTTTTTCGCGGAAGGCCGTGATCGTCCGTCCGTCCATGGCCAGTTCGCCGAAGCGACCGGTTGGTTTGACCGCGGTCATCGTGGCGACGGCACCGTGCTGCTGATGAAAGGCGATGCTGGCGTTGATGTCGCTGTCCGTCAGCCCGTCGCCATACGTGAACAGAAAGGTGTCGTCGCCCAGAAACGGCAGCGCGCGGCGGAGCCGGCCGCCGGTCTGCGTTTCCAGGCCCGTTTCCAGCAGGGTCACGGTCCAATCCTCCTCGTCGTGGGTGGAGTGATATTTGATCTGTGGATTGCGACCAAGCTTCAGGGTCACGTCGGAGGTGTTCCAGAGGTAGTTGCGGAAGTAATCCTTGATGACCTCCCCCTTGTAGCCGAGGCAGAGGATGAACTCCTTGTGGCCATGGTGGGCATAGAGCTTCATGATGTGCCAAAGGATGGGCCGGCCACCCACTGGCACCATAGGCTTGGGCCGGTATTCCGTCTCCTCACGCAGGCGCGTGCCGAGACCACCGCAGAGAATGACCACTTTCATCAGGTTTTGTGGACGCAGGCTACGCCGCTTGACAGCGGTGTCACAAAGACAATTTCGGCGTTTTTCGACTGGACATCCCAAAGCATTTACGCTTGTTTTCAAAGACCAAATTTACGGAGTCAAACACATGAGACTCATATCTGCCAAAATCCTACTCCACAGCTTTGCGCTGTCCATGCTCGCAGCCTTTTCAGTGGCTGCTGACTGCGTCGCCGTGCCTACCGGCTTGGTGGACCTCTGGACGGGTGATTCCACTCAGAGCGCGCTGGCTTCAAGTCCGGGTAGTTTCAGAGGTGCCGGCCAAATCGGCTCGGGATACATCGGCTCCGGATTCGTTTTCGGAGGTGGCGCGGATGCCTTGCGCCTCCCGGCATCTTTTCAGCTGCCGTCGCAGGAGTTTACCATTGAGACGTGGGTCAAGCGAGCTAACACCAATAACGTTGGGTCGGACGCCGAAGGCGGTGAGTTCTTTGCCGGAAGTGCCAACGGGGTGTCCTTTGGCATGACCCACACGGGTGTGCTTTATTGTGGCAAAGTCGGGGTGGTGAGTTTCTACAGCACTTCATCGCTTCGCGACACCAACTGGCACCATGTCGCGGTGACCCACGCAACCAATGCCCTCAACTTTTATGCGGATGGTGCGCTGATCAGCACAGTGTCTGCTTCGGCCGTCTTTGACTTGGCCGGGCCCTATGCGATTGGCGGTTTGGGCACAATTTTTGGTGCTTATTATGGTTTTCTGGGGCAAATCGACGAGCTTGGAGCCTACGATCGCGCCCTGGTAACTGATGAAATCGCGTCCATTTATGCCGCAGGCACCGCTGGCAAATGCGCTCCGGATATCGGCACTGTGGTTTCACTTCCGGTGGTCAATCCCAGCTTCGAACTGTTGACGGGAAGCGACACCAACCATTTTGACGCCAGCGGCAACCTGCTTCCCGGCAATTATTCCGAGTTTCCCGGATTTCCCATCAATTCTTTCGGGTTCTTTGCCGCCGACGCGATTCCAGGCTGGAGCAGTCAGGCGACTGCCGGGACCATCAACTACACCGGAACTCCCTACATCACGAACGGACTCACTGGAAAATACTGTGCCTGGATCAATGTGCATGGACAGATCAGCCAGACGTTGGCCGCCACTTTTGCCGCCAAGCGCCTCTACCGCCTCAGCGTGGATGTCAGCTACCCCGTCGGGGTGAATTTCCCGGGTTATGTCATCGGTCTCTACGCGAACGGGCAACTCGTGGCGGCAGACTCCAACTCAATCAACGTGGTGGCCGGCAGAATGGGCACGGCGACGGTGGCAGTCTCGCTGCCCGAGAACTCGCCTTTCATCGGTACGCCCATCGAGATCCGGCTCGGCATCCCCGGTTCCAATCCTGATCAAGTCGTCTTCGACAACGTGCAGCTGACGTCCGCATCCCTCGGGGAAAACATCTCCCTGGACGCCAACGCACCAACCGCCGCGCAGCCGGGCACTGATTTCACGGCCACTTTCGTGGTGCAGAACGGTGGAGCGCACCCCGCGACCAACGTCGCCCTCAACGTGACCTTGCCGACGGGTTTCACGCTCGTAACTAATACCATAACCCAAGGTACCAACGTGGTGGGTGACACCTCGATTCAGAGCACTATTGGGATCGTGGAAGCCGGCACCGCCGTGACCGTCACCCTGACCGGCCATGGCGGCGTGGCGACGAACCTCGTCTTTCACGGCCAGGTCACCCGTGATGGCAGCGACCTGACGCTCGCGGACAACCAGGCGGATGTCAGCGTGGAGATTCTGGGCCCATGCCTGACGGCTCCCAGCGGCCTGACCCTCTGGCTGCGCGGCGAAGGCGATGCCAACGATGAACTCTCGCATGCGAGCACTCCCGCAGGTGTCAGTTACGCACCGGGTAAGGTCGGCCAGGCCTTCTCCTTCGATGGCACCAGTGAGGTCGCGATCAACGACTCGCCTGATCTGGACCAGAACAGCTTCACCATCGAGACGTGGGTTTATCCGACCTCGGTGGATGGCGCGGTGGACATCATTGCCAATAAGGAACTCGTTTTCCCGACCACGCTGTCGGACACCCAGTTTGAACTGGGCATCAAGGGCCCGATCAATGACGCGGCCAACCAGATTCCGGTGGGCAACCTCAGTTTCTTTCTGAGCGGCATCAGCGGCCTCCCCAACAACTATGGCGGCTGGGTCGATGCCCAGGCGAACGTTCCGTTGAACCAATGGACTCACGTGGCGCTCACCGTGACCCCGGGAACAGTGACAGCGTATGTCAACGGTTCGGTCAGCTTCAGTGCGACCAACCTCACGGGTTCTCCGGTCGTGAACAACGGGCCGCTGAGGCTCGGCAGCCGGAACCCACAGTATGTCACCAATGTCCGGCCGCAGGACCGCTTCAATGGGCGGATCGACGAGTTCAGCTTTTACGGACGGGCATTGACCGGTGCGGAGATTGCCTCCGTCTATCAGGCCGGTGCCGCCGGCAAGTGTGTGCAGACAATCGCGGCGTCGATCATTGTCCCGCCAACAGACCTGACCGTGCCGGCGGGGCAGGATGCGACATTCGGTGTGGTCGCCGCCGGCACCGGGCCGCTGACCTACCAGTGGAAGTTCAAGGGTGTGGACATCGCTGATGCGACCAATTCGACGCTCGTCGTGCCCGCCCCCCGGAAGAATGCGGCCGGTGCCTACAGCGTGACCGTATGCAACGTGGCCGGGTGCACTCCGCCCGCCACGGCCAACCTGACGGTCACACCGGTGCCGGCTATCGTGCACATCGTGAACACGACTGTCCAATCTCCGCAAAACGCCGTGGTGCCGGTGCAGCTAATCGGCAATGGCGTGGAGAATGCGCTCAGTTTCAGCCTCCGTTTCGATACCAACCGCCTGACCTACCTTGGTACCGACCTGGGCACTGATGCGCCGGACGTCCAGATTCTTGTAAATGACGCGCAGGCGGCCAGGGGCATTCTTGCGGTCATTCTCGCCCTGCCGTCCGGGTCCACGTTTGCCGAAGGCACCAACGATGTGCTGCACCTGAACTTCGGCACTCCTCTGGTCTCCGCTGATCTAATGCCGCAGGTTGCGCTGCTGAACAGTCCTACCGCGCAGAAGATTTCCGATGCGACCGGCACGGTGCTTCCAGGCACCTGGGTCAATGGTGTGGTGACCATCACCGCCGCTGATTTCGAGGGGGATGTCAGTCCGTTGCCGGGTGGTGACCGGCAGTTGGACATCTCCGACTGGGTACAGGTGGGCCGCTATGTGGCCGGCTTGGACGATATTGCGCCCGGCTCGATCTTCCAACGGGCGGACTGCGCGCCGCTGTCAACCGCCGGCAATGGCGTGCTCAGCGTCAGTGACTGGGTGCAGGCCGGCCGGTTTGCCGTGGGCCTAGATGCGGCGGTCAGCGCGGGCGGGCCGACCGGCACGCTTCCGGGGCCTGACCGCAAGCAGCCGGTGCGCCAATCGCCGCCCGACCGGGTGGTCAGCTTTGGCTCTGCCGCCTTGGTGGAGGGACTGGCGCAGGAAATTCCGGTCACGATCACGGCCTCCGGCGATGAGAACGCCGTGGCCTTCAGTGTGAGCTATGATCCGGCCGTGCTGAGATTTGTCGGTGCGGTCAAAGGTGCGGCCAGCAAAAATGCGGTGCTGAACGTCAACACACGGCATACCGACAGCGGCGAGGTCGGCGTGGCGATGGCTCTTACCACCGGGGCGAAGTTCCCGGCCGGCACGTTGGAAATAGCCCGACTGCAGTTCACGGCCATCAACGGTGGCAGTGCCTCGACAAATCTGGCCTTCACGGATGCACCGGTGGTGCGTGAAGTGGCCGACCCCTTGGCGGAGACGCTGTCGGTTGCCTGGCAAGCCTCGTCCTTCAGCGTGACCTTGCCGGATGTCAATGTCCGCCGGTTGGTCACTCAGGATGGGCCGGCGATCGAGGTTTCCTGGCCGACAACCTATGTGGGTGCCGTGTTGGAAACCTCGGACAGTCTGGGGGGCAGTTGGTCGGCGGTGACGGTGGCCCCGACGGTGGCCAACGGGCAGAACACGGTGGTGCTCCCCCTGAGTGCATCCGCTGCCTATTTCCACGTCAAGCTGCCGTAAGCGTCCAGCCGCGAGGGAGCTGGTTTTTAGCCGCCGCCACCCTGCAATGGGTGGCGGCGGTGCTTTTTGGGAGGATGCGTTTGGCTTGCGTCCCGTACGGGTGGACACTGACCGTCGGGGTGGCAGGAGGGTGCCTTTCGGTCACTTGTCGATTTGGCTACCCGCGCCGACGGAGCTGGGTTTCCATTCACGACATGACCAGCCCGACGTCCAGTCGAAGTCTGAGCGAAGCGCACGGTGGTGCGTTTGCGACGACGCACTGGAGTCTGGTGATTCAAGCCGGCGGCGACGATTCCAGTCCCACCCGGGAGGCGCTGGAGACCCTCTGCCGGGCCTACTGGCCGGCGATTCACACCTACGTCCGGCGAGCCGGCCACCCGTCCGAAGCGGCCCGGTGGCGAAGTGCTGCTTTCCTTGGACGAACTGGCCGCCGAAGAGGAACGCCCCTTTGAACCCAGTGGCGGACTGAGCCCGGAGCAGGAATTCGACCGGCGCTGGGCGCTCGCCACGCTCGATAACACCCTGCGACACCTCCGTGCTGAGACGGAGCGGGCCGGCCAGGGCGAACTGTTCGCGGCCCTGCAGGGTTTTCTCGGGGGTGGCGAACCGGCCGGCACCCTCGCCGAGACTGGCGCGCGCCTGGGCCTTGGCGAAAGCGCGGTCAAGATGCGGCTCAGCCGCTGGCGGGTGCGCTACCGCGAGCTGTTGCGCCAGGAAATCGCCCAGACGGTGCCGCGCGTCGCCGATCTCGACGAGGAGATACGCCATCTCCTGGCAGCGCTGTGCAGCTGAAACATTGCCTGTGAACGTGCCCCGCAATTTCCGAACCTGATAAGGATGGGACACGCATCCCAAAGCGAAGGACGCAGGAAAAGGCCTGCCGGGGATGAGCACCTGCCCCCGATGCCTTCGTCCCCTTCCGGTGGGACATGCGGGCGGCAACTGTCCGGCGTGCCTCTTTGTTTCGGCGCTCGGCGACGAACCGCTGGAATTTTTCCCGGAAGCACCGGCTGAAGAAACGTTCACGGAACTGGGCGACTACGAGATCCTCGGCGAAATCGGCCGGGGTGGCACGAGCGTCGTCTATCGCGCCCGCCAACGCCGTCTCAACCGCATCGTGGCGCTCAAGACGCTGCACGGCTCAGCCCTGACCAGTCGCGAAGCCTTTGAACGGCTCCAGATCGAGGCCGAGGCGGTCGCCCGGCTCAACCACCCGCATATTGTGCCGCTCTACGAAGTCGGGCGCCACGCGGGCACGCATTTCCTGACGCTCCGTTACTTCCAGCAGGGCAGCCTCGCCGAGGCGCTGAAGGTCCGCCGGTTCTCACCCGAAGCGGCGGCCCGCCTCGTGGCCATCGCCGAGCGGGCGGTGCATCATGCCCATTCCCGGGGCGTGTTGCACCGCGATCTCAAGCCATCAAATCTCCTCCTTGATGACGATGGCGCACCCCATGTCGCGGATTTCGGTCTGGCCAAGCTGGCGGGCCGCGACAGCGGCCTGACCCTGAGCACGTCGGTGCTGGGCACACCGGCATACATGGCACCGGAGCAGGCGACGGGAAACGCCAAGGACGCCGGCACACCGGCCGACATCTACTCGCTGGGCGCGGTGCTGTTTGAACTCCTCACCGGGCGCGCGCCGTTCCTCGGCCGGAGCAGCCTGGACGTGCTCCGCCTGGTGGCCGACACGGAACCGCCGCGACCCGGCTCGCTCGCGCCCGGACTCGACCGTGATCTGGAAGCGGTGTGTCTTCGGTACCTGGAGAAAGACCCTTCCCGTCGCTACGCCAGCGCGGCCGCCCTGGCGGATGATCTCGAATGCTGGCTGCGTCAGGAACCTCTGAGCATCCGCCCGCTGTCGCTTCGCGAACGGGCGTGGAAGTGGGTCCGGCGCCGGCCCATGATCGCGGCGCTGGCAGCCGCCTGCGCCTCGGCCGTCGTCCTGGGCGTTAGCGGAATCCTCTGGCAAAACCGCCTGGCGGTGCGGGCCGCGAAACAGGCCCGCGCCAACGAGCTGGCCGCCCGCCGCAACGCCTATCTGGCCGAAATGGCCGTGGCCAACCAGGCCCTTGAACGGAAGGACTGGCGGACAATCCAAGGCGTTCTGGCGCGCACCCGTCCCGCGCCGGGCGAGCCGGACCTGCGCGGCTGGGAGTGGCGTTATCTCTGGGGGGCGAGCCGTTCCGTGGCCTCGGTGTTTGCCGGTTTCCGCCCGGGGGGAATCCGCTCCATGGCGCTCCTGTCGGATGGCACGCAGCTGGCGGTCGGGCGGGAGGAGCTCGGCTTCGAGCTGTGGGATGTCCGGACTGGCAAGCTTCTCTACTCGCTGCCGGAAGCCATCAACCGGGTCGTGGATGAAAATCATGCCTTTGGAAACATCGTGTCCTGCCGGCTGGCAGCCGTGCCAGGCACGGATCTGCTCGCCTATACGGACTGCCGCTCCCCGACCAACTCCTTCGTGCGCCTCTGGGACACGAAGACCCGCACCAACGTGCGGTCGCTGCCCCTTCCGTGGATTCCCCGCCATCTCGCGGTCAGTCACGACGGCCGGTTGCTGGCCTGCAGCACGATGGGCGGAGACAACCGGGTGCTGGTTTTCGAGGTGGGGAGCGGCGCGCTGCTCCGGTCCATCCGGTCGAAATACATACCCGACTGGTCCGGCGGGAATTCCCTGGTCTTCACCCCGGACGGATCCGCCGTCACGGTGGAGGAACTGACCCTGGAACGTCGGGGCGGGCTTCGGGTGGTCGAGATCGCGACGGGGCTCGACCGCTTCTGGCTGCCCATGGGCCAGGACTATGTTCAGGGTGTCGGGATCTCTCCCGATGGCAGATGGCTGGCCGCGTCGGGCGGGTTTGACCGGGCGCAGCTCCGTGTCTGGGACCTGAGTACGGGACGGCTCGCTCACGAACTGGATTTCGGCTGCCGGGCGGTGCAGTTCGATGCCCGTGGCCATCGGTTGTTTGCCGGCCTGGGTGTCCTGCGGGTGCCGGAGTTCACGTTTGAGCATGTGCTCGAAGGACAGGATGAGGGGTTTGCGGCTTCCGCTGTCACCGCAGATGGCCGGGGTTATCTGACCCCGTCCACTGCCGGTGAAATTCTCCGTTGGGATCTGCAGGCGCCCGCCCAGACACGGTCTCCTCTCAGGCTGGAACTGCCGATCGACCAGGTGGCGTGGTTGCCCGCAGACCGGGGGTTGCTGACGGTTTCCACCGATGGAAGCTGCCATGAGGCCCTCGCGCCGGACTTCGTGATCCGGCCTCTGCCCCAGCTGGGGAACGACGCGGCAGGCTGCCTCCTCGTCAGTCCGGAGGGCCCCATGGCCATCGCCCGCAACTCCGGGAAGATCACCCTGCATCGGCTGTCCGATTACGCGCCGGAAGGCACCCTGGACAATGGCTCCGGGAGCGTCATCCGCATGGAGGCGCTCGAAAAACACGGCCTGCTCGTGGCCTGGTGCGGGAGTTCCTTCAGCAACCGCGTGCTGCAGTTCTGGGACCCGCGAAAGAAGGAACGGGTCTGGGAGGTCCAGCTGCCCACGTTGGACCGGAGCTTCTCCGTCTCGGCGCATGAGGGCGTCGTGTACGAGGTCTTCTCCGATCATCTGATCGGCTACGACCCCAGCCTCCGCCGGAGCTTCCGGCGGGATCTGGACCACCAGAACGCCGGCCGCATCTCCTTCTCGCCCGACGGACGTTGGGCCTTCTGCGACGGCCGGGAAAACAACCGGCTGCTGGATGCGGTCTCGCTAAAGACGGTGGCCCAGCCACGGGAGGCCGCCGGATCCCATGGTTCCGCTTTCTTAAATGGAGAACACCGTCTGTGGCTGTCTGGCGGCCGGGTAATGGACCTGGATTCCCAGCGACTGCTCCTCAGTCTCGGAAAAACTGCCGGGTTCCTCCAGTTTCCCAAGATCTCCCCGGGTGGAGGCATTGTGGCGGAGAGGTTCAACAGCGGCCCCTACATGCTCTGGCGCGCGCCTTCCTGGGACGAAATCCGCCGGCAAGAGACAGTCGCGAAGTAGGCGGGACGCGGGGATTTCGAGAAAGCATGTGACCCCGTGCCTTCATTTCCGAAGCAGGAGGTAGCATGAAAAGCCATGACATCACCGTGCCCCGCTTTCTTTGACCGGCCGTTTCGTTTTGCTGGCCTTCAGTGGCCGGTTATCCAGGACAGCCCCTTTTCATTTTGCAGGCACATGCTACCGGACCACTTTCCGGCTTGAACTAGCCAAGTTACGGGGAGCCGGCATGCGATTTAAACCGCAGGTTGAGTTCCTCATGGGCGTTCGTTGCGCAATTACGACAAGTTCGAAGTTCAAATCGCGCTTCCGGAACGAGTCGACAACAGCGTGGCCAAGGGGTTTGTTGAAACCGGTTTTAACCCGGACCATTTTGAGCACGAATCGGGAAACCGAATTGTCAGGCTCCCAGGCGACGCAATGGAGAGGACGCCTTGCAATCAATTGCAGTTCAATGGGCTGACGCTATAGCTGTGGGGTGCCGTTCTCTGACGGAATATCTGGTATTTAACGAAATCTCCTATGAGACGGAAAATTCGAAGCTTCTGGGGCATTGGTCTTGCACTGGTTTTTGGCATGATCGCGGGCCGGGCGGAAGGGGTTCAGATTCCATCGGGTGTCGTCGGTTGGTGGCGGGCGGAAGGGAACAACACCGATGCGTTGGGCAATGGCCGCACCGACATTGCGGGCGGCGCCATCTTCGCGCCGGGTTTTGTGGGTCAGGCCTTTAGTTTCGCGGGCGCGGCGACCGGTGTTTCAGTGGGAAACCCGACAGCCTTCCAGCTTCAGAACCTCACGGTTGAGGCCTGGATCAAGCGGGCCGATGCCAGTCAAGTTTCGCAGGGCTCGCCGGCAGCCGGAATCTTTGGTGGCGGGGCCGGCAGCTATTCCCTCTCCATCCTGCCCAATGGACAGTTGGTTTTCGGCAAGGTGGCGCTGTCCAATGTTTACAGCACGACCACGGTCAAGGACACCAACTGGCATCATGTGGCGGTAACCCGAGAGGGGGCGAACGTCAGCTTTTACCTCGATGGCGCCGCGGCCGGCACGGCCACTTACGCCGCCGTTTTCGAGTTCGGCACGCCTTTCGCCATCGGGTCGTTGGGCACGCCGTTTTTGCCATATTACTACACTTTCTTGGGTCTTATTGACGAGGTGGGCCTGTACAACCGGGCGCTGAGCGGTGCCGAAATCGGGGCGATTTACGGGGCCGGTGCGGCCGGGAAAAAGGCTGAAATTACCACGGTGCAGGTGGCTGCGCCGCCGGCGGTACGGGCCGGAGCGGATTTCATGACGCGATTTTCCGTCAGAAATGAGAACTCTGACCCGGCCACGAACGTCCTGTTCGACGTCAGCCTCCCGGCCGGCTACACGCTCGTGAACCACACCTCCTCCGCGGGCTCGGATCTCATCAGTGCCGGTTCGGTGAAGCATACGGTGGCCCTCATCCCGGCTGGTGAAACTGTCACCCTTACCCTCACGGGGCACGCCGATACCCCTTCGTCCCTGCTCTTTCATGGTCAGGTGAGCCGCAACGGAGCGGAACCCAAGCCCCACGACGGCTCGGTGGAGGTGACCGTCTTCGTACTCAGGCCGGATACGAGCACTCCGGCGGGGATCGTGGGCTGGTGGCGGGCCGAGGGAAACTATCTGGATTCTGCGGACAACGGGGGTGCCGCCGCCGCCACCGGAGTTGGCTTTGCTCCGGGGCATGTGGGACAGGCCTTTGAACTGACGAATGATCTGCCCGGTGTGGTGGTTGGCAATCCGCCGGTGTTTCGCCGCCAAAATTTCACCATCGAGGCGTGGATCCGGCGATATAGCACGAATTCGGCGTCGCACCCGTTTTCGGTGGGGACCATTTTCGGCGGTGGTGTCTACAGTTACGCCCTGCTGCTCGAGGGGGCCGGACAGCTTTCGCTTTCCAAGGTCGCGGTGAGCAGGATCTCCAGCACGGCCAGGGTAACCGACACGGGCTGGCATCACGTGGCGGTCACCAAGAACGGGTCGGATGTGCACTTCTTCATCGATGGTGCCGACGCTGGTTCGGGTTCCTACAATGAGACCTTCACGTTCGAAACGCCTTTCGCCGTGGGCTCGCTCGGCGCTCCCTTCGGTTCCGGCGACGGGGCCAGTTCCACGTTCTGGGGTGAGATCGACGAACTCACGCTCTACAACCGCGCGCTTTTCGGCTTGGAAATCGCCGATATTTACGAGGCTGGAGCCGCGGGTAAAAGCCCGGAGAACCTGCTGGGCGGCTATCAAAGTGCCGCGCCCCAAATCGTGGCCGGGGGGACCGACTTCAAGGTGGTCTGCTCCTTGAAAAATCTGGGAAGCAAGCCGGCTACGAACCTGGTGCTGACGGTCAGCCTGCCCTCCGACTACCATCTGGTCTCCGGCACCGCCTCGTTCGGTTCCGTCACCACCGGTGCGGGCACGGTCCAAAACACGGTGGCGAGCCTGCCGCCCGGAGCCACCCTGGCGCTCACGCTGACGGGCAATGGCAACGCTCCGGCTAGCCTGACCTTTCAGGGACAGATCACCCCGGACGGTGGGACGGCGTCTGATTTCCCGCCAGTGACTGTATCCACGGTGGTGTCGATCGGCAGTGCCGTGCCCGACGGGATCGTGGGCTGGTGGCGGGCCGAGGGAGACAACCAGGATGTTTTCCGGAATGGAATCACCAATGCGCCCAGCACCTATATTGCGGGTGCCTCATTTGTGCCCGGCTTTGTCGGGCAGGCGTTCAGTTTTGTAGGCAGTCTGATCGGCGTTCGGGTCGGCAGCCCGGCCATCTTTCAGCAGCAGGATCTGACCATTGAGGCGTGGGTCAAACGGGCCAACGCCACGGCGATTTCACAATCGGGGACGACGGCGGGGGCGATTTTCGCGGGTGCGAGCGGCAGTTACTCGTTGGCCCTAGAGTCGACCGGCCAGTTGTCCTTTGGCAAAGTGGGGGTTTCCAAGGTGTCCTCGACCGCGAAGGTGGCCGACACTCTCTGGCATCACGTGGCGGTGACCCGGCAGGGCGCCAACGTGAACTTCTACGTGGATGGAAACCCCGCCGGCTCGGCCAATTACGACGCCACATTCACGTTCACCACCCCATTCGCCATCGGTTCGCTGGGGACGACGTTTGAAGGCGCCAATTATACCTTCTGGGGCCTGATTGACGAGGCCAGCCTCTACCAGCGGGCTCTTTCCGGTGCGGAGATTGGCGCGATCTACGGGGCGCAAAACGCCGGCAAGCGCGCGGAAAACATTGTCCTGGAAGTGGAGGCTCCCCCGGCGGTGCTTCCCTGTGCGGACTTCACCGTCACCTATTCCGTGTTCAATGCCGGTCTCGACGTGGCCCGGAATGTGGTTTTGAACGCCAATCTGCCCGCCGGCCTGACCTTGGTTGGGAACACCGCCACCCAGGGGGGAAACAACCTCACGGAGACCACGCTGACCAACAGTCTGGGCACGCTGCTGCCGGGAGACACCGCCGTGGTTTCCGTAACGGGACATGCCAACACCCTGGCAACGCTGGTCTTCGACGGTCAAATCACCCGGACGGGAGCCGACCTGCTGCTGGTGGACAATCAGGCGGAAGTGTCCGTCGAAATACTCGGTCCGTGCGCCCCCATCCCCTCCGACGGGCTGGTCGTATGGCTGCCTGGCGATGGGAACACCAATGATTTCCTCTCACATTCCGTCACCTACAGCGGCCCCGGCTACGTTCCCGGGCGGGTGAATCAGGCGTTCGATTTCGACGGGAAAACCAGCGAGGTGTCCATTCCCGACTCGCCCGACTTGGACCAGGTGAGCTTCACGGTCGAGGCGTGGGTTTTTCCAACCGTGTTAGACGGCTCGGTGGAAACCATTGTCACCAAGGAAACATATCCTCACGGTGCCACCGACATCCAGTTCCTGCTGGGCATCAAAGGGCCGCTCAGTTCCATCCCCAACACGATCCCTCTGGGTAATCTGATGTTTTTTGTCAGCGGAATAACGGGAGTGCCGTCCAGCTTTGGCAGCTACGCCGATGCGAAGGCGGCGATTCCGCTCAATCAGTGGTCGCATGTGGCGCTGACTCTGGGCGGTGGCACCATCAGGGTTTACGTGAACGGCGTGGTGACGTTCCACAACAGTTCCACCAGATCGCCGATCATGAGCCCGGGGCCGTTGCGGATCGGCTCCCGTGACTCTGCCTACATCGTCGACGCCCCTCAGGACCGCTTTAACGGCCATATCGACGAGTTCAGCTATTATTCCCGGGCGCTGACGGATGCCGAGATCGCCTCCATCTATCACGCCGGCGGGGCGGGCAAGTGCATCCCGGCGGTGCCTCCCAGCATCCTGGCTGCGCCCACCAATCAGGCCGTCCAGGTGGGAACCGCCGCCACTTTCAGCGTGGCGGCGACAGGAACCGCCCCGTTGACGTACCAGTGGAAATTCAAAGGCGCCGACATTCCTGATGCCACCAACGCGACGCTGACCGTATCTCCCCAAGATCTGGCCGATGCCGGCACCTATGGGGTGACCGTGTGCAATGTCGCGGGATGTGCCCCGTTCGTCACGGCCGACCTGAAAGTCATCCCGCTGCCGGCCACTGTGACCGTCGTGAATGCGAGCGGCCAGGCTCAGCAAAACCTCGTGGTTCCGATCCAGCTGATTTGCAGCGGCCTTGAAAATGCGCTCAATTTCAGCCTCCAGTTCGACACCAACCGACTGACCTACCTTGACACCAGCCTGGGAACGGATGTGGCGAATGGCCAGATTCAGGTGGACACGACCAAGGCCTCCCAAGGCGTCCTCGGGATCAGTCTGACACTCCCTGTCGGCACCACCCTGGCCGAGGGGACGAATGAGGTGCTAAAACTGCGTTTTGGCGCTGCCCCGGTGACGGTGAGTCTCACAACTTCGGTCACCTTCGTCGGCAGCCCCACGGCGCAAAAGCTTTCCGACCTCGCCGGTGGTGCGCTTCCGGCCACTTGGGTCAATGGATTGGTGGCGATTGCTGCTCCGGCTTTGGAAGGCGATGTGATCCCGCTGCCGGGAGGGGACCAACTGGTGGCCGGGGCGGACGCGGCGCAGGTGGGCCGCTATGTGGCCGGCCTGGATGACCTTTCACCCGGCCTGATTTTCCAACGGGCGGACTGTGCCCCGTTGGGCACTTCCGGCGATGGCGTGCTCAGTGTCAGTGACTGGGTGCAGGCCATGCGTTTTGCCGCGGGGCGTGACCTCCCCGGCCTGGCCGCAGGCCCGACCGTCCCGCTGACGTTCATGCCGGCACCGCCGTCAACCGAGCGGGTGAGCCGCCTGGGGGCGGCGACCCTGGCAGTGGGAGAGATTCGGGAAATCCCGGTTCTGTTCACCGCTTCCGGCGAGGAAAACGCGGTCGGCTTCAGCGTGGAATATAATCCGGCCGAACTCTCGTTTGTCGGTGCGGTCATGGGGGCGGGTGGTCCGCAGGGCAGCGTGCTGGCCAATGCCCGGTCGGCACAAGAGGGCAAGGCCGGTGTGGTCGTGGCCCTCAATGCGGGGTCCAGATTCCCGGCCGGTCCGGTCGAGATTGCCCGGCTCCGGTTTATTGCAATCGGGGGAGTTGGCACCTCGGCGGCTCTCGCCTTTGGTGATGCTCCGGTGGTCCGGGAGGTGGCGAGCTCCTTGGCGGAACCGCTTCCCGTATCGTGGCAGGGTGCGTCGTTCAGCGTGACGCCGCCGGCGTGCGTTGCTTCTCCGGATGGCCTGTCAGTGTGGTTGCGAGGTGAGGGGAACGCCGATGATGCTTTGGGCCATTCCTCCAGTAGCATGGGCGTGGGGTACGTGCCGGGAAGGGTGGGACAGGCGATCAGCTTCAATGGGGCCGGCATGGTGGCCATTCCCGACTCGGCGGACCTGGACTGGACCAACTTGACCGTCGAAGCCTGGGTGTATCCCACCTCCCTTCACAACGTGATCGACATGATTGCGAGCAAAACCCTCACGGTTGCCACACAGATCGAAGGTAGAGCGCCGACCATTGCGTACAGCACCTATGCCCAGTTCAGCCTGGGGATCAAAGGGCCGCTCAACTTTGCGGCCACCGCCATTCCCCAGGGCAATCTGGCATTTGCCTTCGGCGCCACCAACAGCGGCGGCGATGTATATGCGCCATGGATGGACGGAAACGCAGCGGTTCCGCTGAACCGGTGGACTCACATTGCGCTCACGCTGACGGCCGACACCGTGACGGTTTACGTCAATGGGATGGTCACACGTCGCATCACGGGACTCCCGTCGGGGCCGGCGCTGAATGCCGAGCCGCTAAGGCTCGGGGTGCTCGCATATACCGGCACCGCCCCGATCTTCCCTTACCAGAACTATTTCAACGGTCTGATTGACGAATTCAGCTACTATTCCCGGGCGCTGAGCGACCCCGAGATCACCGCCATTTATCTGGCCGGAGCCGAGGGCAAGTGCGAGCCCGGTGAACCCACGGTCAGTGTCCGGCCGGTCACCACCCCCGATGGACCGGCGATCGATCTGACGTGGCCGGCCAGCCTGACGGGAGCCTCGTTGGAGACCACGGACAGTCTGGGCGGCAGCTGGACGGCGGTGATGGTGACGCCGACGGTGGCCAATGGGCAGAACACCGTGGTGCTGCCTCTGAGTGCGTCCGCAGCCTACTTCCACCTCAAGCTGCCATAGCGTTCGGCAGTGACCGCCGCAGTTTTTCAGACACCGCCATCCGGCAAGGGATGGCGGTGTTTTTTGTTTCCAGACCGGTCAGGGGGCAGGGCAAAAAGAAAACGGCGTGACGGTTAATCCGTCACGCCGCATCTGAGAAAAACGGTGGCTGGAAATTACTGCAGCTTGGCCAGCACGGCCTTGATCGCCTCGAAGTTGGGCAGGTCCTTCGGGGTCGGGGTCTGCTCGGCGTATTGCACGGTGCCGGCCTTGTCGATGACGAAGGCCGCCCGGGCGGCCGTGTCACCCACGCCGGCGAGCATCGGAAAGCGCACGCCGTAGGCGTCGGTCGCCGTCTTGTTCAGGTCGCTGGCGATCTTGATCGTGATCTTGTTGGCGGTGGCCCAGGCCTCCTGCGCGAAGGGGCTGTCCACGCTCACGGCGATCACGTCGGCGTTCAGCGCGGCGTAGGCTCCGAGGCCGGAGGTGATGTCGCACATCTCCTGCGTGCAGACGCCGGTGAAGGCGAGCGGGAAGAAGAGCAGCACGGTGTTCTTGCTGCCAAAATTGGCGGAGAGCTTCACGTCGGCCAGCCCGGCGGCGGACTTGGACTTGAGGGTGAAATCGGGGGCTTTGGTTCCAACGGCGATGGGCATGGTGTGTCGTGTTAAATGTTTCGGTTCGCGAGCGCGTGAGACTTAGCGTGCGGGCGGGAGACTGTCAAACGGAGGGTGCCTCGGACATTTCGGCAATCAGCAGGATGGCAAAGCAGACATAACCTTTGTCAGGAATATCATGAACCCGGCGGGCAGGATAAATCCGGTTCCAAATCCGGCCAATAGTGCCCCGGATACTTTGTATTCCAATTCCCTTCCAAATTGAAACGCGATTCCCGTGATCAGGAGCCCGGTGCCAATTGCGACCCCAAGCCATCCTTCCGGGCAATTCCTCCCGCTGGTCTGAAACATCTCCGCCCACGATTGAACTGCTACCCAACTCGCGGGAAAACCGGCAATGGCGCCGAGGAACAGAAGCAGGATTCGTTTCCACCAGGCGAGACGCACTGACTTCGTGTCGTTTGGACCAGCCATAACTTCCTTCATTGATTAGCCGGTTGTTCTAGCCGGGTCGAGCGTTCAAACCGCCGCCAGCACTTCCGCCGCATGCTCCTCCGGTTTCACTGTGGGCCAGATATGTTTGATCCGGCCGTCCGCACCGATGAGGAAGGTGACGCGATGGGTGCCCATGAACTTGCGCCCCATGAAGCTCTTTTCCCCATACACTCCGTAGGCGGTGACGATCGCCTTGTCCTCGTCGGCGAGCAGGGGGAAGGGGAGCTTGAACTTCTCCGTGAACTTCACATGAGCCTTCACCGGGTCCGTGCTGACTCCCAGCACGACCGCGCCTTTCTGGCGGAAGTCGGCGTAGGCATCGCGAAAGGCGCAGGCCTCCTTGGTGCAGCCCGGAGTGTCGTCGCGCGGGTAGAAATAGAGGATGACCGGTTTTCCCTTCAGCGCGGCCAGCGTGATGGTCGAACCATCGGTGGCCGTAGCACTGAAGTCCGGAGCGGGATCGCCCGGCTTCAACGAGAGCGTGGGTTCTTTCGGCATGAGAAAGTGGAATAACAACAAAGAAACGAAGGAACCAAGGAAGATTGGCAGGGTGAACGGTTAACCGGGAGGTCCTTTCTTAACTGGGGTTCTCGCTGTTTTCCTTTGTTTCTTTGTTCCTTTGTTGTTCAACCGCGCTTCCCAACCGCCCGCTTCGCCCGCCACAGTTCGATCACCATCGGCAGGCACGACACGAAGATGATGCCGAGCACGACCAACTCGAAGTGCTTCTTGATGGCCGGGATGTTGCCGAAGAAGTAACCCGCCGGCAGCACGAGACCGACCCACAGCAGCGTGGCGGTGACGCTGTAGCCGAGGAAGCGCCCATAGTTCATCGCGCCCATGCCGGCCACAAACGGGGTGAACGTCCGCACGATCGGCACGAAGCGCGCCATGAGGATGGTCTTGCCGCCGTAGCGTTCGAAGAAGGCGTGCGTGCGGTCGAGATGCGCCGGCTTGATAAGATTGGGGAAGCGCTTCACGAGGGCTTTGCCCGCGAGCTTACCCACCCAGTAGTTCACGTTGTCGCCCAGGAAGGCGGCCGCTGCGATCACGACGGCGCAGGTGGCGAGACTGAGGCCGCTGGCCTTGTCGGCGGCGAGCGCCCCGATCGCGAAGAGCAGCGAATCGCCCGGCAGAAAGGGCGTCACCACGAGTCCCGTCTCGGCGAAGATGACGAGGAAGAGCAGGCCGTAGAACCACCCGCCGTAGCTTTGGAGGAGCTGGTTCAGGTGGTCCTGCAGATGTAGGACGAATTCGAGGGCTTGCTTGAGAAAATCCATTGCCGCCGACAGGAAAACAGAAACCGCGAACGGCGAACAGCGAACAGCGCATGGCGAACTTCGAACAGAGAACAGCGAACAGCGCGCATCCCGTGCTTCGGGGCCGCCCTTTCATTCACGGCACGCTGTTCGCTGTTCTCCGTTCGCGGTTTCCTCCACAGTTCGCGCGTGAAAGCCGCAGTGTTACACGGTCGGGAAGATGTCCGCGTCGAGGAAGTCGCCGAGCGTCCGCTCGTACCGGGCGAAGTACGGGTGCGCATCGAGGCGGCGCTGACCTGCGGCACGGACCTCAAGGTGTTCAAGCGCGGCTACCACGCCAAGATGCTCACGCCCCCCTGCGTCTTTGGGCACGAACTGGCCGGAGTGATCACGGAAGTGCGGAGCGGGGAGCGGGGAGCGCGGAGCGAGGAATGGGCGGTCGGGGATCGCGTGGTGGCGGCGAATTCGGCCCCGTGCGGCGAATGTTTTTACTGCCGGCACGACCAGTCCAATCTCTGCGACGATCTGCTCTTTTTGAATGGCGCCTATGCAGAATCCATTGTCATCCCGGCCCGGATCGCCACAAAGAACCTGCTGCGGCTGAAGCCGACGACCGCTTTCCGCGATGCCGCTTTGACGGAGCCGCTCGCGTGTGTGGTTCAGGGCATCGAAGACCTGGCGCTGGTGGCGGGTGAACGGGTGTTGGTGCTCGGGGCGGGGCCGATCGGCCTGTTTGCCATCGCGCTGGCGAAACATGCCGGCTGCGAGGTGGCGGTGGCAGGACGCGGCGACACCCGGCTGGCGTTGGCGCAGCGGCTGGGGGCCACCCAGGTCGTGGACATGGCCGGGCGGGAGGATTTGGGGGCGGCGGTGAAGGCGTCCCTGCCGGCGGCGCAGTTCGACGTTGTGTTCGAGGCGGTGGGCAAGCCGTCCGCCTGGGAGGCGGCGGTGGCATTGGTCCGCAAGGGTGGGCGGGTGAACTTCTTCGGCGGCTGCCCCGGCGGCACGAGCGTGTCGCTCGACACGACGCTGATCCACTATTCCAACCTCATCCTGCGGGCGAGTTTCCATCACACCCCGCGCACGATCCGCCGGGCGCTGGAGCTGATCGAGACCGGGCTGATCCGGGCGGCCGACTTTGTGGATGGCGAGGCGAGCTTGTCTGAACTGCCGGACCTTTTCCGCGCCATGGCCGCCGGCAACCGGGCGGTGAAGACGTTTGTGGACGTGAGGGAAACGGCGAACTGAGAACGGCGAACAGCGAGCCGTGTATCGACGAATGCATCCGAAGTTTCGAGGGCGCGCTGTTCGCTGTTTGGCGTTCGCAGTTTCCTTGTTTCCCTTCGCTTGCGCCTCCGCCACAGTGTTCCTCACATTTATCGCATGAACCGTCGTCTTTTCGTCCTTTTCGCCCTGTTTGCGCTCCTCGTCGGCTGCCGCACCAAGGAACTGCCACACATCCGGGTTGAGGATTACCAGCAGAAGCGGGGCAACGGTGATCCGGTCATCCGCATTGCCTGCGTGGGTGACAGCATCACCTACGGCGCAGGCATCGAGGGACGCGAGACCAACAGCTACCCGGCGCAGCTCGCCCAGATGCTGGGGAGCCGGTTTGACGTGCGGAATTTCGGCCGCAGCGGGGCGACCCTGCTCAAGGCCGGCGATCTGCCGTACTGGACGACTGACGAGTTCAAGGGCGCCACGGAGTTCCAGCCCGATGTCGTGATCATCAAGCTCGGCACGAACGACACCAAGCCGCAGAACTGGAAGGGCAAGAAGAAGTTCATCGAGGATTACCGCGCTCTGGTGGACCATTTCAAAGGCCTCAAGTCGAAGCCCAAGCTGTGGGCCTGCCTGCCGGTGCCCGTCTATGGCGACCAGTGGGGCATCAATGCAAAGACGTTGGACGAGGTCATCGAGGCGACGCAGGAAGCCTGCGACAAGTCCAAGGTGCCCCTGATCGATCTCAATGACGCGCTGACCGGCCACCCGGAAATGTTCCCCGACAAGATCCACCCGGATGCCAAAGGCGCCGCGCTGATGGCCAAGACGGTCTATCAGGCGATCCGGCCGTAACCGTGCATTCCGCCTGACGGCTCAGGCCCTTCACGACGTCCGCGAAATCAAGCGCGGCATTCTTGCCAGGGCGAGTGTCCGTCACTGGTCCTAAGCGATATGCTTGATGTCAGAGTGGGTTCCAGCACCCCTTCAGGGTGCGAACAAAAATGGTGTGGCCGAACCCGGGGCGTTGCCCCGGGCTAATTTCCGTTGGCCCTCCGGGCCGGAGGCGAGTGGATCCGAATCGGCCGCGAGAACTCCAGCAGGTCTGAACGTGACCCTCTTTGCACCGGAGGTGCTCCGGAAATTAGCCGGGGGCAACGCCCCCGGAACCCGTGCGTAAACTCCTCGCACCCCGGAGGGGTGCTGGAGGCAGGGCCTCGAAAATCCGGGTCGCTAACTGGTGTCCTCTACAAACCTCGCGCTTCGGAGCAGAAGCCTTGAAGGGCGAACACTCCAGGCACGAGAGGTTCAATCAACACTTTGGGTGGCTGTTGTATTGGCCAAGGTGCGCGCCCGCTCGACTTGAGCCAGTGCTTGATTCGTTTGTCGATAAGTTCGCGACAGGTGTCATTCCAAAAACTGTCCTTATCGATATTGACTTGGATTTCCTCGCCATTTGGAAACTGCAAACGAACTGTCCTCCATTCCCTTCTAAAGAATTCGTCGCGATCATTCTTTGGAACCTTAAACCCCATCGAACTGCCGCCTTCCCAAGCGGACCATTGAAGTATCGTGGCCATTGTCAGTTAGGTTTCGGGGACGTTACTGATTGATAGGTGCAACGACTACTCCACCCGGTAAAGGCTCGTCTTCGTCCGCAGCACCAGTGACTTGCCGCTGACGGCAGGCGAAGCCATGAAGCCGTCGTCGAGAGTGTTTTCGGCGAGCTTTTTGAACTCGCGTCCCAGCGCGACCACCGTCGTCTTGCCTTCCTCGCTGCAGAAGTAGAGGCGGCCATCGGCGGCAATCGGGGCGGCGGAATAGTTGCCGCCGATGCGCTCGTTCCAGACGACTTTGCCGGTTTCGGCCTCCAGACAGGTGGCGACCCCGTTGTCGTCGATGGTGTAGAGCAGGTCGCCCACCAGCAGCAGCGAAGGCTTCTTGGGGACGTTGCGTTTGGTGCGCCACGCGACTTGCAGCTGGCCGTCGGACGGTGTGGTGGCGTTGACGTCAAGCACGTCGCCCTTCTTGCCGGGTTTGATCGCCAGGATCTGTCCCTGCGACCAGCCGGTCGGGAAGAACACCAGCCCGTGTCCGGCCACCGGGCGTGTCCCGCCGGAATGGCTGGTGCGTTCCTCGATGCGCCACAGCTCTTCGCCTGTCTCCGGCACATAGCCGTAGAAGGCTTTTGCTCCCTGGCTCAGCAGGGTGGGCTGGCCGTCGAGCGTTGCGACTTGGCAGGTGGCGAAGGCCTTGCGCCAGTCGCCGTCGGACTCGGGTTTGCCGTCGGGGCCAAGATCCTTGTAGTCGAGCGAACGTTCGTCGCGCCACACGGTCTTGCCGGTGCGTTTGTCGAGCGCGACGACGAACTGGTGGTCACTGCCGTCGAAATTCATGAAGATCAGGTTGCCGTAAAGGATCGGCGACGAACCGGCGCCGCGATAGTGGTTGCACACGAAGTCGCGCCGCTCCCACAGCACCTGGCCGGTGACCGTGTCGAGACACGCGGTGCCGGGCGAGCCGAAGGTGAGGTACACGCGGCCCTCCTCAATGACCGGGGTCGGCGAGCCGTAGCTGTTGAACTTGTGGGCGAACTGCGGCTTCTCGATGTCGAAGAGCTTCTGGTCGCGGAGAATCTTGCCCGTGGCGCGGTCCACGCAGACGGCGAACAGCTCGCGGCCATCCTCGCTGGCGGTCGTGAACCAGATCTGGTTTCCCCATACGACGGGCGAAGACCAGGCCTTGCCGTGAACCGGCGTCTTCCAGGCGATGTGATTGGTCTCGCTCCACTCCAGCGGAAGGCCGGTGGCGGTGGAGATGCCGTCGCCGGTAGGTCCGCGAAATTGCGGCCAGTTGGTGTCATCGGCAAGGGCCGGGAGGGTGATGGCCACCACCAACGGAAACAAAAACCGCGGGAAATTCATGCGGGCGAACGATAGGCGAAGAAACTCCCCGCCGACAACCGTCATGCGCCGTCGGACACGCCGCAATGGTTTCTGGCCGTTGGTCCTAAGCCAGTTTGCGCTGCGCCCATTTCCGCCCGGCGGCGAGCGCTTTCAGCGTGTCGGTGAGCCGCTGCTGCCGGGTTTCCGGGCGCTTGGCCGTGCTCAGCCACACCAGGTATTCGCGCTGATAGGTCACGGCCAGCCGGCGGAAGCCTTCGGCGGCGGCGCGGTTTTGCTTCTGGGCGAGGGCCTGCTTGAAAAAGTCCGGCATCGGCCACGGCGTGCGGACCGCCTTGGGCGCGGGCGGCACGGCCGGATCTGAATCCAGGGCGACCGCCGCATGCAGGAGCCGGCGCAGCGCCTCGCGATGGAATCCTTCGAGCGCCGTCAGGCGCACGCTGAGAATGTTGGTGCTGGTCGGATTCGGGATGAAAAGCCTCGCGGGGTCGGCCAGCTCGGTGCCGCGGAAAAATGAGATGCCGAGATGTGCCTGACATGCGCTCAGGCCGCACACCAGCTTGCGCCCGGAAAAGCACAGCATGTTCCACTTAATGGATTCGGTGAGGTCCGGCTCCCACGTCAGAAGCCAATCGTGAACCTTCTCCGCCAGCGGCCACGAAAAGTCCGGGCACGTCTCCAGCCATTCGGCCGGATCGCGGGTGCGGGCGCGGCTGACATCCATGGCGTGAAGGTCAGGTCGGAGCGTTGGCCGGCTGCCGTTTGCCGGCAGTCACCGCGCGGAAACGCTCCTCGTACCGTGCGTGGTTGGTGCCCATGAGCCGGTCCCAGACGTTGAAATACAGGCCGTAGTTTCCCCGGATGAATTCGTGATGCATCACGTGGTTCGTCGGGGTGTTCAGCACCTTGCCCAGCCAGGTGTCCATGAGCCAGCGCGGGTAGATCTCGTAGCCGGTATGGCCGAGCACGTTGTGGGTGATCTGCCAGAGCATGAACAATCCGAACGCGGCCGGGTGCACCGGGTACAGCAGGACTGCGAGCGGGAAAATCGCCGCCTGCATGGCCGCCTCCAGCGGGCTGAAGGCATAGGCGGCCCAGGGCGAGGGATTGTGCGAACGGTGGTGGGCGCGGTGGAACCAGCGAAAGAGTGCCGGGTGATGCATGAGCCGGTGGGTCCAGTAGAACCACGTGTCATGCAGCACGATGGTGAGGCCGATGCTGGCCCAGAACCACGCGCGGCTGTGGTCGGTGAGCTTCCAGTAAAGCTGCGTCCAACCCTGGCCGCTGGCCCAAAAGGTCGTTGCGCCCACCACGCCGTAGATCAGCACCGTCTGCAACGAGAGAGCCAGCTCGCGGAGCATTTCGGCGCGCGCCGGATACGCGGCGATGATCTTGCGCCGGGCCAGCAGCCGCCGGAAGAGCAGATACCCGAGCACCCAGCCCGTGCCGGCGAAGATCAGGTAGGTCGTGCCGTCGGAGGCCGCGCTGCGGAGGGCGATCCGCACCCAGCCCAGCCAGTCATCGGCGTGAAAGAACTTTTCCACGCCCCGAATCTGGCCGGGTTAAGGCGTTTCGCCAAGGGGTGGCTTTGAGGACGCTGTCGTGGACAACGGAACAGGACACCGGTCACCGGAACAAGTGTTCCGGTAGCTGCCTAGCCGGGCCGTCCAGCCATTCGCGCTGGCGTCTCGCACTAGCCTCAGCGGTGCGAAAGGCGGGGCCTGCCCAACTTGGCGGTCTTCCTTTCAGCCCATGCCTGCCCGGTGTGGTCGCGTTCCGAAGCCGTGGCAGCCAATAATTCCCGCCGGCTGCCACCCGGCCCGGGTTACGAGGGGGTGACTTGTTCAAATTAAACCTGCAGGGAGGCCGTTAAGCCTTGCCCTCGCCAAAAAAAAAAATGCCAGTTTTAGTACCTAAGCCCAAAGCCCGTCTGGGGTCAGCGCACCTATCCAGCCCGTTTCAGACCGGGATGGAGCGCGGAAATCTCCTGCCGAACCTTATGAAAACCAACCTGACGATGACCGCCCGCGCATGGGCTTTTTGCCTGGCGTTCCTGACCGCCTTCGCCTTGCACGCCGGTTCGCCCGGCACGCTCGACACCAGCTTCGCCGATCCGAACTTCAGCGGCACCCCCGGCAACCTTGCAATCGACGCCAACGGAAAAATTGTGGCGATCGGGGCGTTCACGACGGCGGGCAGCGGCAACACCACCTACGGTCACCTCGCCCGAATCAATGCCGACGGCACGCTCGACACCACGTTTGCAAACGCCAAACTCAGCGGGGCCGGCAGCAGCCAGTGCACGGTGACCGTTCTCTCTACGGGCAAGATTCTGGTCGCCGGCAACTTCACGACTGTGAACGGCACGGCCTACACCAGACTCGCCCGCATCAATTCCGACGGCACGCTCGACACCACCTTCTCCAATGTCAACGCCACCGGGACCATATTCGGAGCCGCCGTGGATGCGAACGGAAAGATCATCATCTACGGCTCGTTTACCGCCCTGTTCGGTGGCAACACCGCGTATGCCAAAATTGCCCGCCTGAACAGCGACGGCTCGGTGGACAGCAGCTTCACCCCCCCGACGGCGGACGTTTCCTTCCAGTATGCGGCAGTGGCCAGCTCCGGTAAGATTTACATCGCGGGCGGCTTTAGCACCGTCGCAAGCACTGCCCGCCATTTCCTCGCCCGGTTGAACTCGGATGGCTCGCTGGACACCACGTTTCAAGATCCCAACCTTACTCTTTCGGGCGGTAACGCGCGCTGTGTCCTCGAGGATGCCAATGGCAAAGTCGTGGTCGGGGGAAATTTCACGACGGCCGGCACCGCCAGCCTTGCCCGCGGGTGCCTCGCCCGCTTCAACAGCGACGGCACGCTCGATACGAGTTTTGCCGACCCGAACCTCAACGTCAATGTGCTCCGGATAGTCTTGGACACCAACGGCAAGATCATCGCAAGCGGCGCCTTCACCGCCGCCGGCCCCAGCAGCCTGACCTACTACTCCCTCGCGCGGCTCAATACCGATGGCACTGTGGACACAGCTTTCGCCAATCCGAATCTGACCGATTCAACCGGCGCAACCGCCGGCGCGGCGAACGGCCTGGCGCTGGACAGCAGCGGCCGGATTCTCGTCAGCGGAAACTTCGTCAAAGCTGGCAGCGGCGGCACAACCTACGGCCACATGGCGAGATTCTTCGGTACCACTCCGTCCACCGCCCCGACGGTCACGACGGCGACGCAGTCGAGCGTGACCTCATCCAGCGCGACACTGGGGGGCAACGTGACGAGCGATGGCGGGGCGACGGTAACGGATCGGGGCATCGTGTGGGCGACCACGTCGAATCCCACGACGAGCGACACCAAGGTGGCCAACGGCTCGGGCACGGGCAGCTTCAGCGCCACGGTCTCCAGCCTGCCTGCGAACACTCTCATCCACGTCCGCGCCTATGCGATCAACAGCGTGGGCACGAGCTACGGCAGCGACATCAACTTCACGACCCTGGCCGCTGCGCCGACGATCAGCAGCGTCACGGGTCCGGCGAACGGGAGCTACCGGGCCGGGCAGGCGCTGAGCTTCACCGCGAACTTCAGCGCGGCGGTGACGGTGACGGGCACGCCCTATCTGGCCGTAAATGTTGGGGGCTCCCCGGTGCACGCGAACTATGCCTCGGGCAGCGGCGGCACGGCGTTGGTCTTCACCTACACGGTGCAGGCGGGTGACACGGACGCCGACGGCATCGCGTCATCGTCACCGCTGGTGCTGAATAGCGGCACCATCAAGAGCGGCGGCGGCACGGACGCGACGCTGACCTTCACACCGCCGACCACGACTTCCGTGTTCGTGGATACGACCGCGCCGACGATATCGATCGGTGCGCCTTCGGCGAGCCTGACGACCGTTGGGCCAGTGATGTACACGGTGACCTACAGCGGGGAAAACAACATCACCCTGGCGAACGGGAACGTCACCCTGAACACGACGGGGAACGCGAATGCGACGGTGGGTGTGAGCGGTACGGGGAGCTCGCGTACAGTGACGCTGTCGGGCATTACGGGTGATGGCACGCTGGGCATCAGCATCGCCAGCGGCACGGCGAGCGACACGGCAGGTAACTCGGCGGCGGCGGCCGGTCCGAGCACGACCTTCACCGTGGACAACACGGCCCCGGGGATCTCCATCGGCTCGCCCTCGGCGAGTCTCACGTCGGGCGGGCCGGTGACGTACACGGTGACCTACAGCGGGGAGAACAACATCACCCTGGCGAATGGGAACGTCACGCTGAACACGACGGGCAACGCGAATGCCACGGTGGGTGTGAGCGGTACTGGCAGCACGCGCACGGTGACGCTGTCGGGCATCACGGGTGATGGCACGCTGGGCATCAGCATCGCCGGCGGCACCGCGAGCGACACGGCGGGCAACTTCTCCGCGGCGGCCGGTCCGAGCGCCACCTTCACCGTGGACAACACGGCCCCGGGCATTGCGATTAGTGCCCCGTCGGTCAGCACGACGACAACCGGCCCGGTGACGTACACGGTGACCTACAGCGGGGAGAACAGCATCACCTTGGGCAACGGCGACATCACGCTCAACAAGACCGGCAACGCCGACGCGGGCTCGGTCGCGGTCACGGGCACGGGCAGCACCCGGACGGTGACCCTCTCCAGCCTGAGTGGCGTGGGCACCCTGGGGATCAGTGTTGCCGCCGGCACCGCCAGCGACACGGTCGGCAACCTCGCCTCGTCGGCTGGCCCCAGCATGACCTTTGACGTGGTGCCAAGCGTGCAAAGCTCGACCGTGAACCTCGCCAATACCCTCCAAAAGCTCACGATCACCGGATCGCACTTTGACCCGACGGCGGCGAACAACACGGTCGTTTTCAACGAGGGGATGGCGGGCACGGTCACGGCGGCGACCGCGACCACGCTCACGGTGCAGGTCACCACGGCCCCGACGAGGCTCGGCATCCTGAGAGCTGGGGTTACAACCGACGGTGTCTCCAGCGGCCCGCCGGTGCAGATCGCCACCCTGGTGCCGTTTGGGCCGGGTGTGGTGGATCCGAATTTCGTCACGGATTATGCGGGGAGCGCCGCCATCAACGCGCTGGCGGTGCAGCCGGATGGGAAAATCATCGTCGCGGGCACGATCATTTCGATTGATGGGACGACGGAGGAGAACATCGCCCGCCTGAACGCGGACGGCACGCTGGACACGTCGTTCTCCGCGACGGCGGACAGCTATGTCTTTTGCGTGGCGGTGCAGCCCGATGGCAAGATTCTGTTGGGGGGGAGTTTCACCACGGTGAACGGCGCGCTCATCAACCATGTCGCGCGCCTCAATGCCGACGGCTCCACGGATGGCTCCTTCCTCACCGGGGCGACCCTCGGGCCGGACGATGACGTCAACAGCATCGGCTTGCAGAGCAATGGCCAGATCGTGCTCGGCGGACATTTCAACTACATCGAAACCCCCGGAAACAACTTCGTGACGGTGAACAACCTCGCCCGGCTCAACACGGACGGATCGTTGGACAGCGCCTTTACGACGAATGCAGGAACCGGGGCGAATTCCTATCTCCTGAGTGTGCTGGTGGAGCCGGACGACTCGATCCTGATCGGAGGCGGCTTCTACCAATTCAACGGCATGGCCGTCGGTTACTATGCGCATCTCAGCGCGGACGGGGTGTTTGACACGACCTTCAACCCGGGCGGTGCCGGTGCCGACAGCGACGTGAACGCGATGGCGCTGCAAAGCGATGGCAAGGTCATCCTCGTGGGCAGCTTTGCCAACGTGAACACCTCCGCCGAGCGGCTCATTGCGCGGGTGAACGCGGATGGCACGCCAGATTCGACCTTCAATGCCGGCACGCCGAACGGTTCGATCGTCTACAGTGCGGCCCTGCAGGCCGACGGCAAGGTCGTGGTGGGCGGTTCGTTCACCGACATCGACGGACAGGGTGGCAACGGCGTGGCCCGGCTCAATGCCAACGGCAGCTTTGACGGCACTTTCGCGGTGGGCACCGGTGCCTTCGGCGATGTCTTTGGCGTGGCCTTGCAAAGCGACGGCGAAGTGCTGGTGGGCGGGACTTTCAACGAATTCAGTGACTTCCCCCAAAGCCTGCTGGTCCGGTTGGGCAATGACCCGGCGACGCAGACCGTCGCGGTGCCGACCAGCGGCCAGGTCACGTGGCAGCGCGGCGGAAGCGCACCGGAAGTCAACACGGTGAGTTTCTCCTTGAGCACGGACAGTGGGACGAACTGGACTCCGTTGGGGACCGGCGCCCGCGTGACCGGTGGCTGGGCACTTTCCGGTCTGAGCCTGCCGAACACCGGCATCGTGCGGGCACAAGGCACGACGAAGGGCGGGCAATACGGCGGATCAACCGGCATTGTGGAGCAGCAGCAGAGTTACTCCGTCGCCACGGTCACCACCACCGCCGCCAGCGGAGCCACGCTCACGGGCGCGGTGCTGAACGGCTCGGTGAACCCGAACGGCACCAGCATGACGGTCACCTTTGAATACGGATTGACCCCGGCCTACGGCACCGTCGTCACGGCCACGCAATCACCCGTCAGCGGCAGCGGGGACCAGGCGGTGAGCGCGACGCTCACGGGGTTAACGCCCAACACGACCTATCACTTCCATGCCGTGGGCAACAACACCGCCGGAATCACCGATGGGGGCGACCTGATGTTTACGACGGCCCCGGACACCTCGGCCCCGACGGACATCAGCCTGAGCCCGGCCACGGTGCTGGAGAACCAGGCGGTGGGGACGACGGTGGGAACCCTGACAGCCCCTGACCCGGATGCGGCCCTGGGCGACACGGCGAGCTTCAGCCTGGTGACGGGTACCGGGGATACGGACAACTCCAGCTTCAGCATCCTGGGCAACACGGTGCAGACGGCGGCGGTGTTCGATTACGAGACGAAGAACAGCTACTCCATCCGCGTGCGGGTGACGGATGTGGGCGGGCTGACCTTTGAGAAGGCATTGACCATCGCCATAGGCAACGTCAACGAGCCGCCGGCCTACAGTGGCTACGGGTTCAACTGCCCGGCGAACACCTCTGTGTCGGTGCTGGTGTCGAAGATCATCGCGAAGACGAGTGATCCGGAAGGCACCACCCGAGTCGTGACGTCGGTGGACAGCGTGAGCCTGCAGGGCGGCACGGTGGCCCTGCTGAGCGGGCCGCCCAAGACGATCAGCTACACGCCGCCGGCGGGCTATGTCGGCGATGACAGCTTCGAGGTGAGGATCAGCGACGGCGTGAACATCATCACCGGGATCGTGACGGTGACGGTGGGCAGCACCTCCGGCAACGGCACCGCGCTGGTGTCGGTCACCATGGTGGGCCCCGATGTGGTGCTGAAGTTCGCGGGCATCCCCGGGACCCACTACCAGGTGCAGCGCTCCGGCGGCCTGACCCCGCCGGTGACGTGGACCACGCTGACGACCGTGACCGCCGACGCGAGCGGCTTCGCCACCTACACCGACCCCAGCCCGCCCAGCCCCTCCTACTGGCGCACCGTCACCGTCCCGTGAAGGAAGTTACGAGTTACGAGTTGCGAGTTATGAACGGAGAATGCCGACCCACTGATTACTGATCACTGATTACTCTTGCCATGAAGCCCCACTTTGCACTTCTTGCCGCCTCCGTCCTGGCTCTGCCGTTCACGCACGCCGCCGTGTTCTCGGTCAGCGAGACCCTGGGTAGCGGCAACACGATCAATGATCCGACCGATCCGGGCCTGGCCCGGGTGCTGACCGTCAGCACGCCGGTGCTGACGCTGACGGACCTGAGCATCACGCTGGACATCGGCAGTGCCGACGGGAACACGGCGTGGAACAGCGACCTGTACGTGCAGTTGAGCAGCCCGAGCGGGGCGTTGGCGGTGCTGATCAACCGGACGGGCCTCACCCCGCTCAATGGGGATGGGTACGGTGATGCGGGCTTCAGCGTGACGATCAACGACGGGGCGGCGAACGACATCCACCAGTACCAGACGGTGAGCTACACGCTGAACGGGTCCGGCCAGCTTACCGGGACATGGCAGTCGGAT
This sequence comes from uncultured Verrucomicrobiota bacterium, assembly GCA_903922605.1. Classification (GTDB taxonomy): domain Bacteria; phylum Verrucomicrobiota; class Verrucomicrobiia; order Limisphaerales; family UBA9464; genus CAIVQB01. The sequence continues at coordinate 40,351 of CAIXUG010000061.1, read as the reverse complement.
GGGCGGGCGGACGCGCTGGGGGACACGCGGGGCTCGGCCTTGGCGGGACTGCTGGGAACGAACCCGAACGGGGCCTGGACGCTGCTGGTGGCCGACCTGGGGAGCGGGAACCTGGCGAAGCTCAACGGGTGGAGCATCGACGGCGTCGGCACCACCGTGCCGGAACCGGCGGTAACGGCGGCGGCGGCCGGCCTGGCCGCCCTCGCGATGGCCTTGTTCCGTCGCGTTCGTACAACCCGCTGAGCTTCGGGGGCGCGAAAGGCTGGGCACGGCCGCCCGGACGGCTATGGTTTCGCCCATGAAGCAGCGGCTTGTGCTGGTCGCGATTTTCGCGCTGTGCCTCCTGATTCTCGGCCTGGGCCTGGCGGCGGGATTGCTCGCCGGGCGCTTTTTCGGACCCTCGGAACGCCCGCATATTGCCAGCACCGCGACGGTGGTGACGCAGATCCAGGCGCTCTCCCAACTGGTTACCGTGAAGTACGTGTTCGAGAAGGTGGTCCGGCTCGACGATGTGAAATGGTACGGCCAGAACCGCCTGCTGATGGTCGCCCACGGCGTGGCCAAGGCGGGTGTCGATCTTCAGAAGGTGAAGCCCGGGGATGTCGAGATTAACGGCGGCACGCTCACGCTCACGTTACCCAAGCCAACCTTGCTCGACGTCTATCTCGATGAAAACAAGACCGAGGTCATCGAACGTTCAACCGGTCTCCTGCGGGATTTCGACCAGCAGATGGAGCAGGACGCGCGGCGCCAGGCCCTGGAGGAAATCCGCCTGGCGGCGCGCGCTTCGGGCATCCTGAAGGATGCGGCAGAACGGACGCAGCTCCAACTGTATGCCCTGGGCCACGCCGCCGGATTCACCGAGATCGTGGTCCGCCTGCGCTGAGGTAAGGGCCGTTAGAAACCAAAACCGGGAAGCGGATGATTCCAGCTTCCCGGCTTAGTTCTCGTGGCGGATTACTTGGCCGCCGGCAGCGCGCGGATCTTGATGTTCCGGAAGGACACCTGGCCGTGGTCACCCTGCAGCGCAATGTGACCGTGACCGGTCTTGGCGAACTTCGGCATCGTGGCGAACTTGCTTTTTGCAACTCGTGCATTGAAGTCCTCGCTGCCCAGCACATAGGTGAAGTACGACACCCCGTTGATGATGTGCTCGCACTTGGTCGGGCTGATGATCAGGCGGACGTGGTTCCATTCGCCAGCCGGCTTGGTGGCATCAAGGGTCTTGCCCGTCTTGGGGTCAATCGGGGGCTGGTAGAGCGCGTAGAGCCAGCCGCAACGTTGCGGATCGGCGGCCTTGGCATTGTCCTCGAGCTGGAATTCCGGGCCGGTCTGCCACGCAGAACCGCCGTCCTCGGTCACATGGAACATGATGCCACTGTTGCCGCCCTCGGAGATGTTGTAATCGAGCTGCAGCTCGAACCAGGTGAAATCGTCCGGCGTGACGAGATCACCCGCGTGATGCGGATCGATGCAGGCCAGGGTGCCGTCCTTGATCTGCCAGCCCGGTTGGACCCCTTCCTTCTTGAAGTTGTGCCAGCCGCTGAAGGTCGTGCCGTCGAAGAGCAGCTTCCAGCCGGCCGCGGTTTCCTTGGCGGTGAGGGTATTGGGGGCCGGGCTGTCGGCCGCCTGAAGGAGCAGGGCAGCGGATGCGGCAAGAGACAATAAGGCGGAGAATAGAGGGCGTTGCATGGGCACAAGCCTAGCCAAGCCATTTCAGAGGACAATCGGAATCAATCCGAGCGGTGCCCGACCGCCTTTCACAGGTCAGGTCTTCCAAGGAAGGCAAAGTGAATAGTAGTGCAAATGGCCTTGGAACGGCACCAGCTAGGCCGTTGGGTGGGACCGTTCATTATGAAGAAATTTTTTGGCCTCGGCGTGACGCTTTTCGCTCTGGCGCCTGCTCCAATGGCCGCCGATACGCCTTACGGACTGACCCGGCGTCCGGTTGTGGAGGCATTCCTGGACGGAGCCCTGCCATCGACTGCCCCCGTGTTCCCGGGAGACTGGTCGGCGGTACCGGCCTTTCCGAACCTGCGCTTCACGAATGCCGTGGGATTCACCGTTGTGCCGGGTACCAGCAAATCGGTGGTCTGGGAGCGAGAAGGCCGCGTATGGTCGTTTGAGAACAATCCCACCGCATCCCACAAGACGCTGATCCTGGATATCGCGGATCACTGTCAGGGGTGGGATGATTCGGGTCTGCTCGGGTTGGCATTCCATCCGGGATTCGACACGAACCACTTCGTATTCGCTTACTACACCTGGGTGGCGCCGGGTACGGTGGCAGGCAGCCCAACCAACCGCCCGCCGGAACACGTACCGGGCAAGTACCATGATCGGCTTTCCCGCTTCACCCTCGACGCCTCCGGAGTGGCGGTCCCGGACTCCGAACTGGTGCTGGTGGACCAGACCACCGACAGTGTGTGGCACAATGGAGGCGGGCTTTTCTTCCATCCGGAGAACGGCTTTTTGTATTGGACGGATGGGGATGACGAGCGTGGCCCGACCCAGATCATCAACCAGAACCTGCTCTCCGGCGTCTTTCGCATCGATGTCGATCAGCGCGGAGGCAGCATCAGCCATCCGATTCCCCGGCAACCGGTCAACGGCAAGACCGCAAACTACTACATTCCCAATGGCAATCCTTTCGTCGGCCACGCCGGAGTGCTGGAGGAGTTTTACGCATTGGGGCTGCGCAGTCCCCATCGCATGACGTTGGATGCGGAAAGCGGCCGCATCTTTATCGGCGATGTCGGCGACGTTTCGCGGGAGGAAATCGATGTGATTGAACCGACGGATACGCCCGGCCTCAATTTCCAGTGGAACCGAATCGAAGGTCTCTATGGTGACCTCACCGCCCCCTTCGTCGGAGTGAGCCGGCGGCCCCTCCTTGATTATGGGCGTGATGAGGGGCAGGCCGTCATCGGCGGCTACGTGTATCGTGGGCGGGAATTCGCGGCGGAGCTGGGTGGGCGTTATATTTTCGGCGACAACGTGCAACGCGCAGTCTGGGTGCTCGACGAAACTGCCGTGCCCGTGTCCAAGCGACTGCTCTGCTTCATGCCGGAAGGTTCCGGACCCAGTGCCGGCGCCGGTTACGTCGGCCTGTCCTCGTTTGGCACCGACGCCGCGAAGGAGATCTATCTCTGCCAGATGAGCAGCCAGGGCGGACAGATTTACCGGCTAAAACACACCGGCCCCCACCGCCCTCACGTGATTTTCCGCCCCTGCGCTCGCAGACGGGTGCCTTCACCGACACTGCCACTCTCACCCCATCCCCGGCGCTTATCCCTTACATGGTCAATTCGCCACTCTGGTCGGACAACGCGATGAAGAGCCGGTGGATGTCCATTCCCACCCACACGGCTATCCATTTCAGTCCGACCGGCGAGTGGAGCTTTCCGGTTGGCAGTGTTTGGGTGAAGCACTTCGAACTGGCGGTGGACGAGACCAATCCGGCGACACCGCCTCGTCGTCTGGAGACACGACTGCTGGTATGTGGCACGAATGGCACGGTCTTTGGGGCGACCTACAAGTGGAAGCCGGATAACACCGATGCCGAACTGCTTACCAACAAGCTGGACGAGGAAATCGTCATCCGGACGGCCAGTGGTTTCCATGTGCAGACCTGGCATTATCCGAGCCGCGGCGAATGTCTCCTCTGCCATTCCATGGTCGCTCACGGTGTGCTCGAGGTGAAAACAACCCAGAGCAACTGTGACAATGTCTATACGAACGGAGTCACTGATAACCAGCTCCGGGCCTGGAATCACATCGGGCTCTTTCCCCCCCACTCAACGAGGCTGACATTGCCGGTTACGCCCACCTGGTTTCGGTGACCAATCGTACCGCCAGCCTGGAGACGCGGGTGCGCTCCTATCTTGATGCGAACTGTTCCCACTGCCACCGGCAGGGTGGTGGCGGGCCCTCGTGGGATGGTCGAATTGGCACGCCGCTGGCCAGTTCCAGCATCCCCGCAACGTGGTGGACAGCTCTGCGGTCACGGCTCTTGCCGAATGGATTTCCCAACTGCCATCCAATCCAGATTCCGCCGCACCACACTGAGCGCATCACTCTTACGGTGTCCCATCCATCGCGTGGCCAGAAGAGGAGGGCGAATTTACCAACCCCGTCCATACTGTGCCGGAGGCGTCACCGCGGCGGCGTTACCCAAGGCGCGCGCGGCATGACGCGGCCAGTAGGGATCACGCAGGAATTGCCGCGCGAGCAGCACCAGGTCGGCCTGTCCCTGCCGCACGATGGCGTCGGCCTGGGCGGGCTCGGTGATGAGGCCCACGGCCGCAGTGGCCACGCCAGCTTCGCGCCGGATGCGTTCGGCGAAGGGCACCTGAAAGCCGGGTGCGACCGGAATCTTGGCGTCCGGCACGAGCGCGCCGGAGCTGCAATCGATCAGGTCCACGCCCGCGGTCTTGAGCAGGCGCGACAACTCGACACTCTGCTCGATATCCCAACCGCCCGGCACCCAGTCAGTGCAGGAGAGCCGGGCTGCCAGGGGCAGGTGATCGGGCCAGGCTGCGCGGACGGCGCGGGCCGTTTCCACGGCGAAGCGGGTCCGGTTTTCGAAGCTGCCGCCGTAACGGTCCGTGCGTTGGTTGGCGAGCGGGGAAAGGAATTCGTGGGCGAGATAGCCGTGGGCAAAGTGCAGTTCGAGCCATTCATAGCCGGCGGCCAGCGCCCGCCGGGTGGTGCTGACAAAGTCCTGTTGCACGCGCGCGATGCCGTCTTCGGTCAGCGCGTGCGGCACCTTGGGCAGCTCGCCGCCGAAGGCCACCGCGCTGGGAGCGAAGGTTGTCCAACCGCCCGCTTCATCGCTGAGGCTGGCGCCACCATTCCACGGCAGTGCGGCAGAGGACTTGCGGCCGGCGTGGGCGATCTGAATGCCCGGCACCGCCCCATGCTCCTTGATGAAGCGGTTGATGCGGGCGAGCGGCTCGATGTGCTTTTCCGCCCACAGCCCGGCGCAACCGGGCGTGATGCGGCCCTCGGGTGAAACGGCGGTGGCTTCGGCAATGACCAGCCCGGCTCCGCCCACGGCCCGGGAGCCGAGGTGGACGAAATGCCAATCGTTGGCGAGGCCGTCCTCGGACGAATACTGGCACATCGGTGAAACGCCGATGCGGTTGCGAAGCGTGACGGACCGGACGGTCAGGGGTGAAAAGAGGTGTGCGGGCTGGCTCATGGGCGTTGGGAATGCACGGTCTACAGAGTGACGAATGCGCGTACGGATTCGCGCTACGCGATCGTCGTGGATGAAATAGTTGAGGGCGGGCGGGCCGTCACATTTTTTGCACGACCACGCCCGCCCTCAGTCCAATTTCCGCGCCTGGCTCAGTCCAGCAGCACGTGGCAATTGTAGCCGCCCGGATTTTTGATGAGGTACTTCTGGTGGTAATCCTCCGCGGGATAAAATTCTGACGCCTTGGTGATCTCGGTCACGATGGGGCGCTTGAACCGGCCGGACTTGTCGGTCTGCGCGACCACGCGCTCGGCGGTCTGCCGCTGCTCGTCGCTGGTGTAGAAGATGGCCGACCGGTACTGCGTGCCCACATCGTTATGCTGGCGGTTCCGTGTCGTCGGGTCATGCATGCGGAAGAAAACCTTCAGCAGCTCCTCGTAACTGAGTTTCGACGGATCAAAGACGATTTGCAGGCCCTCGGCGTGGCCGGTGCGTCCGGTGCAGACTTCCTCGTAGCTCGGGTTCTTCGTGGTGCCGCCGGTGTAGCCCACCGACGTCTCGAGCACGCCCGGAATCTTCCGCAGAATCTCCTCCACGCCCCAGAAGCACCCACCGGCCAGAATCGCGGTCTCACGTTTCGCCGTCGCCGTAGTCGCCGGTGCAGCGGTGGCGGCGGTGGCGGCGTCGGCCTTGATCAGGCCCGCCTTCACGAACGGGCCGAGATACGCGCCAAACCCTTCCGCCTGCATCTTCGCGAGGGGGACGAAGCGCAGTGACGCGGAGTTGATGCAATAGCGCTGCCCGGTCGGCGCCGGGCCGTCGTCAAACAGGTGGCCGAGGTGCGAATCCCCCAGCTTCGACCGCACCTCCGTCCGCACCATGCCGAACTCGCGGTCCGCCTTTTCGACCACGCCGTTGGTGGTTGCGGTGCGCGTGAAACTGGGCCAGCCCGTGCCCGAGTCGAACTTGTCGAGCGAGCTGAACAGCGGTTCGCCCGAGACCACGTCCACGTAAAGGCCCGGTTCGTGGTTATCCCAATAGGCATTGCGGAACGGGGGCTCGGTGCCGCACTGCTGGGTGACGGCAAACTGTTGCGCGGTGAGCTTCTTCTTCAGCTCCGTCGGGTCGGGTTTCTTGAAATCGCTCATGGTGCTTGCTGGGGGAATTGTGGCCGGTTCGCCGGCGGGCGCACGGCCGGTGCCGTAGGTTACCGCAATGAGGCCGGCCGCCAGTAGCAGGGCGGCGGCGAAACCGGCAATTTTGGACTGTTGCATAGGCTTTCTGTTTCGGCGCTCCGGTACAATACGTGACGCCGTGTATCCGACAAGTCGGACGATGCGGGTAAAACTTACAGGGAACGACAAGGAGCCGGCGAGGCAGTGGGGTTGGCCGTCTCCAATGGCGTTGGATTCGGTGCGGCCTGCGGGAATGCCTTCGGCCCGGAACACCTGCCCGGCGGAAGTTCAGAAGACGTACTTGAACCGCTTCCCAAGCCGTAAAAAATAGGCTTCGAAATAGCGCCCGGACAGCGTCGCCGCGACGAAAGTAAGGACCAGGCTCAGCAGGGTGACCGCCAGGCCGGGAAGGGTGACGATCGAGAATCGGGGCCCCAGCAGGATCGTGTTCAAGGAGCCGCTGATGGGTTCATGGAACATGTAAATGGCGTAGGATACGGAGCCGACCCACCGCAGCCATCCCATCGAAAACCCTTTGGCGAGGGCGCTTTCCGAAAACAGGAGGCTGTAGAGCAGCATGCAGCCGAAGAGGGCGCCCAGGACGAAGTGGTTCCATACGCCCAGCGAGCCGCTGCGATACAGCAGCAGGGCCACCAGCGGGGTCAAACCGGCGAAGGCCAGGTAGAAGAGTGTCCGGCGCGCCTGGAGAAAGCCCAGCATCACGGGATTGCGGAAAACGATGGCGGCGATGGCCCCGAACAGCAGCGAGTCCATGCGGAACGGGGTGTTCACGAATGCGGTAAAGCTGGAGACCTGAGAGCGCAGGCAGGGGGCGAGCAGGCAGAGCAAGAGGGTGAGGGCGAACAGCGCCCGCCGGCTTCGGGCGAAGAGGAGCACGACCCAGGGCCAGAACAGGTAGAACTGCTCCTCCACCGCCAGCGACCAGGTCATGCCGAGAAACCGTCCGGCAAACTGGCCCTGCCTCGCCATCATGATGTTTTGCGTGAAGGTCAGAAAACTCCACGCGGGTGGAAACCGGGCGAAGTGGGCGGCAAATCGGGGGTTGTTGCCGACGAGCGCCACACAGATTGCGGCGGCTCCGAGGACGAGGAAGTACAGCGGCAAAATCCGGGCCGCCCTCCGGATGTAAAAAACGGTCAGAAAGTTTTTTGCCTTCAGCTCGTCCAACAGGATTCCCGTGATCAGAAAACCGCTCAGGACGAAGAACAGGTCCACCCCCGACCAGAAGAGCGAAGACCCATGCGCCGCGATTTTCACCCACTGCGGCACCGGCCCATCGAAGTTGATCTGCGAGTTGAAATAGTGCCAGCAAAGGACCATCAGAATGGCCAGGCCCCGGATGCCATCCAGTTGGGGAAACCGGGTTTTGGCCGGGTGGTCCGTCACGGGCGTGAGGGAAGTGCCAGCGGTCACGGGTGGGCAACGCGGGTGGTCCCGACTTTGCGGCCGGAGTGGATTGCAGACATCGGCCAGAGGTTGGCGCAGGTGCGAACCGATGGTCAATCGTCGCCGCGTGTGTCGGGGGGCGGCGGCGTCTGGGTTGCCGGTGGCGCCACTGCTGCGGACAGCTGCGGAAAAGGGGCGGCCCGGCGATCAAGCCCCGGGCGCAATCATTGGCACCGGAACACCCGCAGGTAGTTGTTGGAGCCGACGAGGAACTCAAAGTCGGTGGGCACCAGTTCAAGGCCGAGGTGCCGCAGTTCCGGGTCCTGTTGCAGACGGTCCAGATGTCCCGAGCGCACGGCTTCGAAAGTGACGGTGGGATAAATGCGAACCTCCTTCCGGGTCACCCGCATCAGCTCCAACACCGAGCGCTTGTGGAGCTCGTAGTCCAGCTGATCCTCGTAGGCGAACAGCAGATACGACACGAGCGTGACGTCGAACTGGCCATCCGCAAAGGGCAGGGTGGGCAGTCGCCCGGTCCGGTATCGGTCGGCGCCGTGCTCCTGATAGTCGTCAAGAAACGTGCGGTAGGCCCGCTCCCGGAAGCCGCGCAGATGCTCCGGCGTGCGGTAGAAATCCCAGCGATAGGTCTTCAGGTTCCGGACAGCCCCCAGCACCAGATCGAGGTCCGGACCGCAACGTTGTCGGATATCCTCGCCGGGAAGTTTATAGATGGGGTCGCAGGCCGTGACCCGCAATCCGGCCCGGTTGGCCTCGGCACAGAAGGAACTGACACCAGAAGCCACATCCAGGATGGCCTTGTCCCGCAGCCCTTCGAGGGCGAGGTCGAAATAGCGGCGGTACTCGTCGAGCGTGCGCCCGAGGAGCACCACCTTGTCGAGAACCAGCCCCTGCTTCATCGCGCCCAGTGTGGCGAGAACCGGTTCGATGGGCGAGCGGGGTATTCGCGGTTCACAGTTCGCAACTCGTCACTCGTCACTCGTCACTCGTCCCAGCCGCTCCAGCAGGTTGCTGAGGGACGGCCCGATGCGGCGCAACTCTTCCTCGTGTGCCGAGGCCAGGCCGGCGAGAATGTCCTCGCCCCGGTCCGTAAGCCGCACATGCACCTGCCGGCGGTCGGTGAGCGACGGCTCCCGCTGGGCGAGCTGCAGATCCACCAGCCGGTCCACGAGTTCCACGGTGCTGTGGTGGCGGAGCTGCAACCGCTCGGCCAGTTCGCCGACGGTCACGGCGTCCCGGCCGGGAAATCCCTTGATCGCCAGCAGCGCCTGATGCTGCTGCGGCATGACGCCAGCGCCCTGCGCCGCCTCCTCGCTGAAGCGCAGGAACTGCCGCAGCGCGTAGCGAAACGCGGCGAGGTTCTCGTACTGGGCCTTGGAAAGCCTTTTAAGCCTGTTGCGCGCTGCCACAGGGCGAATTCTCGCACCGCTCCGCCCACGGGTGCCACTCCGATTTGACATATATCGTGAAACGATACATTCTCCTGCCAAGAATGGAACACATCCTTGCGCGGGTATCGCCGGCAGGTGCCGGAAAGGCGGTGCCTGAGGCCGGCCATGGCTCCGGGCTCTCCGACTTTAGCACGGACCGGCGGGTGCTTCTGCTGTCCGCCATGGCGGTCGTGCTGGGCGCGGTCAGTTCGCTGCTGGCATACGCGCTCCTCTGGCTGATCGCGGCGGTCACCAACCTGGCCTTCTACCACCGGTTCTCGGCGCAGCCGGCGGTCCCGCAGGGCCATGCGCTGGGCTGGTGGGTGGTCGCCGTGCCGGTCACGGGCGCGCTGATAATCGGCCTGATGGCACGGTTTGGCTCGGAGAAGATCCGGGGCCATGGGATTCCCGAGGCGCTGGAGGCCATTCTGCTCGGGAAGAGCCGCATCCAACTCAAGGTCGCCCTCCTCAAGCCCATCTCGGCCGCCATCTCGATCGGCACCGGCGGGCCGTTCGGGGCGGAAGGCCCGATCATCATGACTGGCGGTGCGTTCGGGTCGCTCTTCGCGCAGCGGTTTCACCTCAGTGCCGCCGAGCGGAAGACGCTGCTGGTGGCGGGAGCGGCGGCTGGCATGTCGGCGGTGTTCGCCACACCGGTCGCGGCGGTGCTGCTGGCGGTGGAACTCCTGCTGTTCGAGTGGAAGCCGCGCAGTTTTATCCCCGTGGCGGTCGCAGCTTTGGTGGCGTCTGTGCTGCGCGTGCCTTTGCTGGGCCCGGGACCAATCTTCCCCGTGGCAGTGCATGCGGTGCAGTCGGGCGAAATGCTGCTGTTCGCGGCGGGTGTCGGGGTGCTGGCCGGTTGCGGCTCGGGGCTGCTCACGCTGCTGGTCTACGCCTTTGAGGATCTGTTTCAGAAACTGCCGCTGCACTGGATGTGGTGGCCGGCCATCGGGGCGCTCGTTGTCGGGGTGGGCGGGATTATCGAACCGCGCGTGCTCGGGGTCGGTTACGACACCATCCACAGCCTGCTGCGCGGGGAGATGATCGGGACGATGGTTCTGGGGCTGCTGGTCGCCAAAGCCGTGGTCTGGGCGGTGGCATTGGGCTCCGGAACCTCCGGCGGCGTGCTGGCGCCCCTGCTGATCATGGGCGGGGCCTTGGGGGCGTTTGCAGCGCACTGGATTCCCGGCGGTGATGCCGGACTCTGGGCCACGATCGGCATGGCCGCGATGATAGGCGGTACGATGCGCTCACCGCTGACCGCCATGGTCTTCGCTGTCGAGCTGACCCGGGATTTCAACCTGTTTCCGGCGCTGATGGTCGGCTCGGTGGCCGCCCTGGCGGTGACCGTGCTCCTGATGCGCCGGTCGATCCTTACCGAACGGCTGGCTCGCCGTGGTCACCACATCACCCGCGAATACAGCACGGATCCTTTCGAGTTCACGCGGGTGGGCGAGGTGATGGACCGGGAAGTTCCGACCGTTCCCGCCACGACGACCCTCGCCGAGCTGTCCGAACGCCTCGCAGGCGGCGATGCCGCGCTCAATCGCCGGCAGGGCATCCTGCTGGTGGACAGCCAGCAACGCCTGACCGGCATCATCACCCGGGGCGACATCGTCCGCGCTTTGGCGAAGGGCGGCTTGGAATCCCGGACCGTGGCCGAGCTGGGCTCATCCCGGCTGGAGGTCACCCATCCGGACGAACCGCTGCAGGCCGCCCTGGCGCGGATGCTGCGGCGAAACCTTGGCCGGCTCCCGGTCGTCAACCGCGAAGACCCGACGCGGGCGATTGGATACCTGGGCCGGGCAGCGATCCTTTCCGCCCTATCGCGGCGCCACGAGGAGGAAAACCTCCGCGAGAAACTTTAACTTTAACCGCCCGTCACGGGCACCTCATTTTACTAACATGCTCCCTCACAAAATCCTGTTCCTACGACTCGCCCTGGCCCTCGGCTCCGGCCTGATCATCTTGGCGCTGCTGTGAGGCGCTTGGTGCGCTATAGAGCCCAGCAATTTAGCCGCCAAGCACTTCAACCCAGTTCTGCTCGTCTTGAGCAACTCGGTTACGGATCGCTCCGTCAAATGTGATGAGCTTTCCTTGATTTCGCTTGGCGATCAGAAACAAATTTGTGTCGGTAACTTGGTTGTGGCCAGTCACCGAGGCCCATATTGTGTCCGAGACCTCTAGTGGACGGTCCTCCCAAAAAACATGGCTGGGATTGTTCGTGAAACTGTTCAATTTCTGCAAAATCTCCGAACAGGAAATGGCACGGCCAACGACCTTACGATTAAGACTTAGTCGGACAAATCCACTCTGAGTGACATGACAGGTGGCGAAGCCCGCGCTGGCGTTGGTTCTGAACCAAACGTGAGCAGCCGCGTGATGCTCATGCCCTTCCCAAGCAAGGGCGATCAGTGTATTGACGTCCAAAAGATGCACTGGTCATTCGTCGTTAAGCGCGTCTTCGACATCTTTGGACGTGATCGTCTTTCCCGCGCGATGAACGAGAATGCCGTTTTTGAAGTAGGGCGAACCTGACCGATCCGGAAAATGCTCTTCATCGAACTCACGGGAGCCGAAGTGCCTCCTGTTCAGGCCTCCATCTGGCAGATGGAAATAAAATGGGATTGAAACCGCCTGAAATCGTTTCTCCGAGAGCGCAAAAAAACCTTGCCCAGAAACAAATGGGCTTCCGATTTGCCCGGGAACGGTTTGTCTCTCATCCGATTGCAGTCGCCCTTGGAAGCGGCTTGGCTGAAACAAAGCAATAGAGCTCGGATACGAAGCCGAGAGCCTGTTGATTTGTTCAAGATTGTTCATTCAAACTCAAGATGGAGCCCGATTTTATCGGTCGCCTTGCCACAACAATCGGCGATCTTACGCAGGTTTTCAAGATTGGCCTCAGGCCATTCGGTTGACCAGGTAACAAATGCGGCGTTCTTAGACGAGAGCGAGCGTTCCACCAAAACCCGAACCGGGCTTGGCCACCCCGTTTCTTGGACGAAGCTGATTCGGCCACCATCGACAATATTGGCCGCCGGGTCTGCGAACGTTTTAAAAAACGCTTCGCAGTCTTCCGCCTGCTCGAAGAGCGCATGACAGTTCCCATGTATCGCGATTCGTGAAGCAGGTCGGACTTGAAAACAGTCCAAGGCAGACGCCATGCACTGAGCTACAATTTCCAAATCTTTGCGGCCCCGCGCATTCTGCACGTTGACAAAGGCTTTTTCGGCGCCGATGCGAAAGGTTGCCTGCCCATTGAACAGGCTGAACGACAGGTCGTAGTCAAAGAGGGCGTCACCAACCCGTTGGAGGATCAGGCTGCCGCGCAACCCGAATTTTTCGAAGGCGCCTAGTGAGGTGTTTGCAATGCCTTTGAGGACGTCTTTCTCAAAAGGAGCGGGAGTCTGAAAACTCAACTCCATCGTCGCAGACAGGCTCTGGTTTCGGACGACGAACATCGTGGGATAATCTAGTTCAGCAGAAGAAAAAATAAAGGAGATCTGTTTCTTCAATTCTTCGCCGCCGCCAGCTCCTCCTCGAAATCGACGAGTTCCTTGATCTGGGTGAGGAACCAGGGGTCGATCTTCGTGAGGTTGAAAATCTCCTCCAGGGTGAAGCCGGCCCGGTAGGCGTGGCGGATGAAGAAGATGCGTTCGGCGTTGGGCACGCTCAGTTTGCGGCTGATGATGTCGCGCGGCAGGATGTCGCGGTCGCCATAGACCTCCGTGCCGATGCGCCAGGCCTTGCCGTCGCCGCCGAGGCCGCTGCGGCCGATCTCCAGCGAGCGCAGGCATTTTTGCAGGCTCTCCTTGAACGTGCGCCCGATGGCCATCGCCTCGCCGACGCTCTTCATCTGCGTGGTGAGCGTGGGGTCGGCCTGCGGGAACTTCTCGAAGGCGAAGCGCGGAATCTTGGTGACGACGTAGTCGATGCTCGGCTCGAAGCTCGCGGGCGTCTCGCGCGTGATGTCGTTCTTCAGTTCGTCCAGCAGGTAGCCGACGGCGAGCTTGGCGGCGATCTTCGCGATGGGGAAGCCGGTGGCCTTCGACGCGAGCGCGGAGCTGCGCGACACGCGCGGGTTCATCTCGATGATGACCATGCGGCCACTGACCGGGTCGCAGCCGAACTGGATGTTCGACCCGCCCGTTTCCACGCCCACGGCCCGGATCACCGCGAAGCTCTGGTCGCGCATGATCTGGTATTCCTTGTCGGTGAGGGTCTGGATCGGGGCCACCGTAATGCTGTCCCCGGTATGGACGCCCATCGGGTCAAAGTTCTCGATGGAGCAGATGATGACGCAGTTGTCGGCCCGGTCGCGCATCACTTCCATCTCGTACTCCTTCCAGCCGAGCAGGGATTCCTCGATGAGGATTTCGTTCACGGGCGAAAGGTCGATGCCGCCCTTGGCAATGGCCTCAAACTCCTCCTGGTTGTAGCCGATGCCGCCGCCGGTACCGCCCAGCGTGAAGGCGGGCCGGATGATGAGCGGGAAACGCCCGATCTTCTTCGCGACCTCGCGGGCCTCGTCCAGGCTGTGTGCGACACCCGAGATCGGCACGTCGAGGCCGATCTGCAGCATCAGTTCCTTGAACGCGAAACGGTCCTCGCCCTTGTGGATCGCCTCCGGCTTCGCGCCGATCATCTCGACCCCGTGGCGTTCGAGCGCGCGGTTCTTGTGCAGCGCCATGGCGGTGTTCAGCGCGGTCTGGCCGCCGAGGGTGGGGAGCAGCACGAGCTTGCCCGTCACCCCCAGCCGCTTCAGTTCCGCCTGTTCACGGACGATAATCTTTTCCACGCACTCGGGGGTGATCGGCTCGATGTACGTGCGGTCGGCGAACTCCGGGTCGGTCATGATGGTGGCCGGGTTGGAGTTGATCAGGATGACGCGATAACCCTCTTCCTTGAGGGCCTTGCAAGCCTGCGTGCCGGAGTAGTCGAACTCGCACGCCTGGCCGATGATGATCGGGCCGGCGCCGATGATGAGGACGCTGTGAATGTCAGTGCGTTTCGGCATGGTCGAAAAAAGTGTCGGGAGTCAAAGGGAAGGGGTTGCGGTTGTCAGCAACTTGTTCGCGGGAGAAATGGTCGGGCCCCACGACCTGGCTTCTGAAACCCAGCGAACAGCGAAAAAAAACACGGTGGGGCGAGCGTCCGCACGAGCCAGGCTGCCTCAGACGCAAGTTGCCCCGGCTCGCGGGGACGCTCGCCCCACCAAGTGCCCGGTTTTCAACGTTCTGCGCGAATTGCGAGGTGTTGTCCGTTAAGGCGCAGATAACCCTCTTCTCCAATAAGCTAAGGGATTCTGCCTCTGTCATCCCGGCCCCCGTTGGATCACGCGAATGGTATCCAGGCGCAACCGGGCGGCGGCCAGGTGCTGGTCGAGGGCGGCCTTCTGCCGGGTGAGCAGGGCGATTTCCTCGGGGCGGACGCTGCGGTTCACCTTGGCCAGCTCCTGCAAGCGGCTGATCTCGTGGCCGAGCTGCGCGGCGGCCTCTTTGCGGGCCTGGGCGACGAGGGCGGGAACTTTCTGGGTGGCGAGCTGGCTGGTTTTCGCGAGCAGCTCGGGTAGGAGGTCTTCGCGGAACTCCGCTTGATCGAGCAGGGCGGGGTGCTGGCCATTCTTCAGCTGCCGGACCAGCGAGCCGGCGGGATGTGCGGCGCCCACGTCGTTGCCGCGATGATCTACCAGCACGCGCAGGGGCGTGGGCGGCAGAAAGCGGTCCACATGCAGCGGCGGCGGCGCGATGCATTCGAGCACGTACACGGCCTCGACGTAGAGGCCGGGCGTCTTCGGGTCCGGCCATTTGGCGAAGCAGCTGTTGCCCTTCTCGGAGCCGAGCAGGAGATCGAGCGCGCCGGTGACGAGCGGATGATCCCAAGTGAGGAACTGCACGTCCTCGCGCGACAGCGCCCGCTGGCGGTCGCAGGTGATGGTCATGCCCTCGGCCGGCAGGCCGGGAAACGACTCGGCAAAGACGCCGGCCGAACCGAGCTGGTAGGCGCGATTCGACAGCTCCTCGACGTGGATCGAGTAGTGGTCGAAGACCTCGATCATGAAGTCCTCCAGTTCGGGATCGTCGTCGCGCTCCGCGATCTGGGCGACGAGCTGGGCGGCAGATTCGGGGCGGAAGGAGTTCAGCTCGAGCAGCCGGTCGCGGCCCTGTTCGAGGCGCTCAGTCAGGGCCTGTCTGGCGGTGACCGTGGTGGCGATGAGCGCGCGGAGGAGCTTTCGCTTTTCCTCCCCGTTACCGGAGGCAGCCGGCTCATGGAATTCAAGGGCCAGGTCGTGAACCTGCGCGCCGAACTGCTCCAGCAGCTCACGGCCGCCGTGAAGGTTTTTTTGGAAGGAGTTCAGTCCCTCATGGAACCACCGTGCCAGCACCTCCTGCGCACTGCCGCTGACAAAGGGCACATGCACCTGGATCTCCGAGGTCTGGCCGATGCGGTCGAGCCGGCCGATGCGCTGCTCCAGCAGTTCGGGATCGAGTGGCAGATCGAAGAGCACGAGGTGGTGCGCGAACTGGAAGTTGCGGCCCTCGCTGCCGATCTCCGAGCAGATGAGCAGCCGCGCGCCATCGGCCTCCGCGAACCACGCGGCCTGCCGGTCGCGCTGCACGAGCGTGAGCCCCTCGTGAAAGGCGGCCAGCTTCACATTGATCCGACGGCGCAGGGAGCCTTCGAGCTCCTCGACCTTGGCCTGCGTGCGGCAGATCAGGAGCACCTTGTCCTCGCCCAGGCTGCGGAGCAGGTCGGCCAGCCAGTCCGTCCGGGGATCCTTGTCGAAATCGGGATCGAAAAAATCCACCGCACCCGCGTCGGTGTCGGCGGTGAATTCCTCAGCCAGCAGATCGAGCAGGTCGGGCGGATTGGCCGGGACGGGCAGGGGATGGAGCTGGGCGATGCGGCGGGGAAATCCGGTGATCGTGCTCCGGGTGTTGCGGAACATCACGCGACCGGTGCCGTGGCGATCCAGCAGGTCGGCCAGCAGGGTGGTGCGCTCCGCCGCTGTGAGGGTGGTGGGGGCCGTCGGTTCGGTCGCGGCCTGGCCCAGGATGCGCCGGAGCGCGGCCAGCTCTTCGCCCGAGAGGGCTTGCGAACCGATGAGCTTGTCGGCGAGCCGTGCCACTTCGCGATAGCTCTCGGTCTCGCGGATGAATTCCCCGAGATCGTGGAACCGCGCCGGGTCGAGCAGGCGCAGGCGCGCGAAGTGGCTGGCCACACCGAGCTGTTCCGGGGTGGCTGTCAGCAGCAGCAGGCCGGCAGATTTGCCGCCCAACGCCTCCACCACGGCGTAGTCGCGGCTGACGCTGTCCGGCGACCAGCCGAGGTGGTGCGCCTCATCGACGACGAGCATGTCCCAGCCGGCGGCGAGCGCCTGTTGCAGGCGGGTCTCGCTCGCCGTGAAGAGGCGGCGGCTGGCCAGCACGAGCTGGTCATCAAGGAACGGATTGGCTTCCGGATTTGAGGCCTGGATCGCGGCGCAGCGTTCCTCGTCAAAGATGTTGAACCACAGATTGAAGCGGCGCAGCAGCTCGACAAACCACTGATGGACGAGCGAATCCGGCACCAGGATCAGCACCCGTTGCACGCGCCCGGTGAGGATCAGCCGGTGCAGCACGAGACACGCCTCGATGGTCTTGCCGAGACCGACCTCGTCGGCCAGCAGCACGCGCGGCTCGAGGCGGCCGGAGACTTCGGCGGCGATGTGGAGCTGGTGCGGAATGAGCTCGATGCGCCCGCCCACAAATCCCCGCACCGCCGAGCGCCGCCGCTGGTGCTGATGTTGCAGGGCCGCCAGCCGCAGGTCGAAAACTTCCGTGGGATCATGCTGCCCCGCGAGCAGCCGGTCCTCCGGCTTGTTGAAGCTGATCGCGTCGCTCAGGAGCGTCTCGCACAGCTCACCCTGGTCGTGGCGGTAGTGCAGGAGCCCCGCCCGCTCGGTGACGGCCAGGACCATCAGCGAAGTGCCATCATGGCTCTGGATCGCGTCGCCGACGCGGAAGCGCACGCGGCGCAGGGGAGCATTGTCGCTGGCGTACTGCCGGGTCTCCCCGCTCGCGGGGAAGACGATCGTGACAGTCTGGGCGCTCAGCCGCAGCACCGAGCCCAGCCCGAGTTCGGGCTCACTGTCACTGATCCAGCGCTGGCCGGGATGGAAACTGATTTGCATGAAGGGTACGAAACGGAACGGTCGGGCAGTGCCCGGGGCGCGAAGGCAAATGGTAAAAGGCAAAAGGAAAAAGGAAAAAGGCATCGCCAGCTTTCGTGGGCTTCCGCCCACGCAAGCGCCCCATGAGCCGGCTCTGGACGGTCGGCCAACTGATCCGGTTTGCCGTGTGGGCACAGGGCAAGGCGGGAATCCGTCACTTTGAGGCGCGAATTCGTCACAGTTCGCCGCAGAGTCGTCACTTTGCGGTGTGGGCCGGACGCTTAACCTCCTTGCTGCCCCGCATGGATTCCACCACTGATCAGCCGCCCTCGCCCAGCCGGACGAATTCGCCCGACTCTCGGGACGTCTCGTCAATCCCCATCCGGCGGCGCATCCGGCAGGTGGTCCGGAGGAATCCCCTCCTGCGCCTCCTTTTCTATGACGGCTGGTTTCGCTGGGCGTTGATTGCCACGATGCTGGTGGTTCTCGCCCTGGGACTGCTCCTGCCGCGAATCTGGGTCACCTCGCCGGAGGACTACTCTCCCCAGATCAAGGTCCGGGGATTGGACCTGCTGCAGGCCTGGTCGCTGCGCCGCAGCGCGGAACGGGACGTGGCGGCCGGACGGATTCCGTCCGCAATCCAGGCGTGGACTTCGGCGATGGCCAACAACGCGGCGGACCCGCAAAACCTGCGCGGCCTGCTGAGCTCGCTCGCGAGCCAGCCCCGGCCGGACCGTGCCTTGGCGGGAATCGGCCAGTATGCGGCCGCCAGTCTCCTGCGGCTCACGCACACGAATCTGGCCGACCTGGAACTCGCGGTAAGTTTCCACCAGCGTTACGAACAGTATGATTGGGTCTCCAGCCGGCTGCTTGACTCTGGCCCACCAACCAGCCCGGCCTTCACGGCTGCCCTGCTGCGGGCACTGTTCCAATCCGGGCAGATGCAAATATTTGAGGCCGTCTGGCAGCAGCGTGGCACCACCGTGGCCAGCCAGCCGGAATCCGCGCTGTATCACGCGGCCTGGCAGGCCGGATGGGGCCCATCGGGCGAGGCCACCGCCGGCCAGGTCCGGCTGGAGGCAGCCGTGGCCGAGCCGGCCCTGCGACCGCTCGCGCTCTCGCTGCTGCTGCGGGTGCATTACAAAAAGCTGGATCTCGCCTCCTATGAACGGCGGCTGGCCGAGCTGACCGACCTGCATGCCGACACCCTGAAGGACAGCATTGCCCACTGGTTGCTGCTGGAACTCTCGGGGCAGCGGGACCGCGCCATCCGCCTGGCCCGGGCCGGGACCACTCTGCCCCAGTCGGCGGGCGAAGCCGAGCAGCTGCTGGCCGCCTGGATGCGGCTGGGCCTGTACGATGAGGGGGCCGATTTCATCAGCAAGCAGATGGCCGCCTTTTCGTACGGGCCGGTCATCTGGGTGCGGGCGGGCGAGCTGCTCACCGCCGGGAAGCGCTGGGATGATTTGCGCGCCCTGGCCGTGGCCTTGCGGGCGAATTTCCGGCTGAAGGAGGCGCTGGGCAATTACACGCTGTTCTTGGAGGGCGTGGCCAACCACGGGCTCGGCCGGCCGCAGGAGGCGGAGGAAGCGTTCAACGAGTTCGCCAAGGAAGTGCCCAAAGACCCTGCCATCACCTTTCAGTCGGCGGTCCTGCTCACGCGGCTCGGCTATCCCGGACCGGCGGGGATCGTGCTGCATGAACTGGAAAAGGTGGCCGGCAACGACCTCACGTTCTGGCGCCAGCTGCAGCTGACCGCGTTCGAGGGGCGGCAGGCAGAACAGCTGCTGGCGGCCAGTGAGAAAGTTTACCAGCTCCAGCCGGACGACGCGAGCGCCACCAACTTCGCGGCGGCGCTGCTGATGATGCGGGAACGCCCGTCCGAGGCGGTGCAGCTGACCCTGCAGCTCTACAGCCATGCCCCGCAGTCCCTGGTCGCCCGGGTCAACCACGCGCTCGCGCTCGTGCAGAACGGACGGCTGGAGGAAGGTGAGCAGCTGCTGGAAACGGTCCCTCTGGACGAGCTGACCGGCCCAACGCGGAGCGTGCTGCAGTTTGTGTGGTTCCAGTACTACCGTCAGGGTGGCCGGGTTGCCGCGGCCAAGGCGGCCGCCGAACTGATCGACGTGCGCCACCTCTTTCCGCCACAGGTGCAATGGCTGCAACAGGCGCGTGCCGAACTCCCCGCCGGCTGAACTGGCCGAACGAAACCGGCCTGATGCCTCCGGCTCAGCGACAGCGACGACGAGGCGGTTGATTCCAACGGTGACGGCACAGCGCCGTTCGCCGCCGCGGATGGCTACAGTTCGCCCGCATGCTCCGCGACTTTGATTCCAAGGCACCGGACTCCTCAGGATTCGGAAAGCCCTCCACCACCTACAAGAAACCCCAGCGCAACGACCCACAGTTGCCGCCCGGGAGGAATGCTACCGAATCTTCGGGGTCGATCTCACGGCGGTACCAGGCTTTGCCTCCAACACCGTGCTCGTGCTCCTCGCCGAACCCGGCCCCGACTTTGCCGAAAGTTTCAAAACCGCCAAACACTTCGGAAGTTGGCTCGGACTCTGTCCCGACAACCGAATCACCGGGGGCAAGATCAACAGCGTTCGCACGCGACACGTGAAGAGTCGCATTGCCGAAGCTCTCCGCCTCGCCGCCCAGAGTCTCTGGCGGGCCAAGAACTACTTCGGCGAACTCTGCCGCCGCTGGAAGGCGAGACTCGGCAGCCCCAAGGCGATTATCGCCATGGCCCACAAACTCGCCCGGGTTTTCTGGCACATGCTGAAGTTCAAAGAACTCTTCAATCCCGAAATCTTCAAACTCGAGGAACAAAAATTCCAGCACCGCAAACTAAACCGCTTCCAATCCCTCGCCTCCTCACTCAACTACAGACTCGTTCAACTATATGAACTTATAGGGCTGGCTTCTCAGGAGGCGGATGCCTCATTCCTTCCATAGATTCATCCAAGCAGCAGTGACCGAGAGCAGCAAAATCAACGCCCAGCGCAATCCGATATGCCAACGAACTCCGACCGGTGAATCTGACTGTGGCTCTGCTCGCCAGCCCCAACGAATTGCAACGGCCATTAACACAGCCGTCAGCAGACATAGGCCGGCAAACATCTTGTGACCATAACGAAAATAGCCGCCATACAGCAGCCATGTGGACGCGCCAACAAAATGGCCCAAGGTGTATGCAAAGCTGATGATCAACGCGAGCGTCTGTGGCATGAATAAAATCATGGCAACACTGACAAGAGCTGTTGCTGCCCTCCACGAAATAAATGCCGCAGGATGGATGGCCATCAAGTGATAGAACCACGCATCGCCTTCCTGAGCCTTCGAGTAGTCGCCTGACCAATACACTGCTGGCTGTTGGAGCAGGGTAAACCCATCATCCAAGCACATCATCAAAATGGGCAGCAGACATAATCCTAGAAACCGGCGTTGAAATGTTCGCATGGTGGATGCGCCTAACGTCCAAAGATGGGCCACCGCCGACTCCAGGCGCAACCCGCGAATGCGGAACTGCAGCGCCTCCCGGCGGTTGGCTCCGGCGCCTGGTTCGCGCCTAGGCACCACTCCGCAGCTTCTTCCACGAGTCGAGGCAGCGCTGCGCGGTTTCGTATTCCGAGAAGCGGCTGCCTTCCTGTTCCATCAGGTAAAATTCTGCCCCGCCGACGGATTCCGCCGCCGCGAGGATCGCCTTCCAAGGGGTCACGCCTTCACCGAACAGCACGCGATAGCCCTTTTCCGCGCTGGCCGCGCCGGGAGCCCAGTCCTTGAGGTGCAGGCTGCGGATGCGGCCGGGATTTGCCTTGATCCACGCGATGGGGTCCGCGCCCGCTTCCATGCAGGTGCCGACGTCGAACTGCAGCACAAATTCGGGTGGTGTGCCGGCCGCAAGCACATCCATGATGCGCTGTCCGCCATCGAGGGGGGCCCATTCGGATCCGTGATTGTGGTAGCCGGCCGCCAGTCCGTGCGGCCTGAGCTGCTCCACTGCGGTGCTGAGCTTGCCGCCGAGCGCCTTCCAGTCCTCCAGGGTTTTTGTGCCGCCGGGAGCCGAGGAAAGTATGATGTGCCGCGCCCCGAGAATCTGGTTCAGCTCGATGGCCTTGCCCATCTTGTCCTCGCCCGGCCCGAATGCGTTAAAAGGGTTGTGCGTCGAGTAGCAGCGGAGGCCGACGTCGTCCATGAGCGACTTGATGTCCTTCGCCTGCGGCAGCGACCAGCTGAAGTAGGGAGCGTAAAACTCGACCGCCTCGTAGCCGATCTTGGCGACTTCGCGGAGGGTGGCAAACGGGTTCCGCATCAGCTCGCCCCGGACCGAGTAGAGCTCGAGCCCAATGGGGCGCTTCTTTGGAGCGGGGACAGGCGCAGAGGCAATGGCGTCGGCGGCCAGGGCCGAGCTGCCGAGCCCGGGATTCAGGACCGAATGCGCCACGAACACCGCCGGCACCGCGCTGGCGTAGGCGAGGAAGTGGCGACGGGACAGGGAATGGCTCGGCTCTGTTTCGTATGGCATGTGCCGAGGAATAGCGCCGGGACCGAATGGAAACAACTGGTGAATCGCCTGCCTCAGCGGGAGAGCCCGCCGCGAGACTGTAACGTAGAACCGGCTTGCCTTGGCCAGCCGGTTGGGCAGGTTGTCGATGTTCCTCCGAACCGTGACCGCCTTGACGCGAATCAAGCCCGGCCACTTGCATCCCTTTTGTGGCGCATGCCGCGCGGTTCAAGCGCGTCAGCTCCTTCTATTTCAACGGGTTCGACAGGCGGGGCATCAGATCTAAGGCGATGCTCCGCCCTTCTTGGTGGACGCGGTCAGATGGCTTTGCTTGCGGGCAAGATGCCGGTCTCCGGGGCGGCCGTGTCCGGATCGTCTCCGGAAGGGGCTTGCTTCCTGCCCCCGGTATGGCTAAAGCCTTGCCTGTTGTTTTGAATTGCGGTGTGCCGAAACCCGATCCCCGCACCATAGGCAACCCCCAAAAAAGCCTCACAATGAAATTAACGTTCCAGAAAACCGTGTCCGTAGTCGCCTGCGCCTTGTTGCTGGCAGGCTGCGCGCAGCAGCAGCAGCAGCACAAATACAAGCCGGGCCCCGCGGCGCCGAAAAACGGCAGCGTCATGGCCTACTTCCCGAGCGGAAGGGCCGAAGGCAGTGGACTGCTCCTGGAGAAGACCGCGCCGGCCGAGGTGCTGGCGGGTATGCCCTACCAGTATTCCTACAAGGTCAGCAACCTGACCGATGGGAGCTTGGAGAACGTCATGGTCACGGACCGCGTGAGCAGCAATTTCGCCGCGACCGATTCTGACCCGAAAGCCGCCAGCACCACCGGCGGCATCGCGGTCTGGAATCTCGGCACCCTCGGACCCAAGGAGAGCAAGACCATCACCGTCAACGGCAGCACCGCCGAAGAGGGCGTGGTGAACACCTGCGGCTGGGCCACCTATAATCCGGTGGCCTGCCAGGATATCCGCGTGGTGAAGGCGAACATCGCCATAGTCAAGACCGAGCAGTCCGATGCGCTGGTGTGCGATACCATCCCGGTGACTCTGACCGTCAAGAACAGCGGCAGCAGCGCGCTGACGGGCGTGCAGGTCACCGACACCCTGCCGAGCGGCATGGTCAGCGATGG
This sequence comes from uncultured Verrucomicrobiota bacterium, assembly GCA_903922605.1. Lineage (GTDB taxonomy): Bacteria > Verrucomicrobiota > Verrucomicrobiia > Limisphaerales > UBA9464 > CAIVQB01. Next base: position 17,330 of record CAIXUG010000061.1, on the reverse strand, counting down.
CAAGAGCAGCCTGACGTTTGACGTCGGCAACCTCGCCCCGGGTGAAAGCAAGGATCTGAAGTACAACGCCACGGTCACCGGACCGGGCAAGTATGAGAACACCGCCAAGGTCACCTCCACCCAGGGCGTGACGGCTACCACCACGGCCGCCACCATGGTCCACCAGCCCGTGCTGGCGATCACCTGCAAGGCCACCGAACGCCAGTTCTGGGGCCGCAAGTTTGACGTCTGCTACGTCGTCAACAACACCGGCGACGCCCCCGCCGCCGGCTCCACGCTCACCGTCCCGATCCCCGCTGGCGTGACCGTCAGCTCGACCACCGGCACGGTCAAGGATGGCGCGGTCACCTTCGACCTCGGCAGCATCGCTGCCGGCGCCTCGCAGGATGCCTGTGTGAGCTTCATCGCCGCCGCTGCGGGTTCCTTCGACTTCACCGGCACTGCCAAGGGCAGCTGCGCGACGGCGGTCTCCACCACCTGCAGCACGAAGGTCGTCGGCCAGTCGGCGATCCTGCTGGAGAAGGCGGATGATCCAGACCCCGTTGCGATTGGCGACTCGACCACCTACACGGTGAAGGTCACCAACCAGGGCAACGCCACCGACCACAATGTCCAGGTCATCGTGGTCATCGCTCCGGAACTCGTGCCGGTTACGGCCGAGGGCGGCACCATCGACGGTCAGACGGTGACCTTCCCGGTCGTGCCTGATCTCGCCTCGAAGGCCTTCGTATCTTACAAGATCGTGGCCAAGGGCGTGAAGGTCGGCGACGGTCACACGCTGTTCAAACTGTCCTCCGAGGTGCTCAGCTCGCCGATCAGCGCCGAGGAAAGCACGCACGTTTACTGATCCGATCGGATCACGAGGCCGCCGGAGAAATCCGGCGGCCCTTTTTCTTTCGGCACCTCTCTCCCAGTGCACGCAGCCCGCCACCGCGAACGATGACACCCATGAAAGCCCGGAACAGTTGCCTGCCTCTGCTCGTCCTGCTGGGACTGCTCGGGCTCCGCCTCCCCTGCCTGGCCGAGGAGCACCGTGCCACGCGCCTGGGCGATCCGGCGCACCGGTTCGCCGATCCCGTGGTCTCCGACAAGGACATGCGCTGGCGTTTCCGTGATCCGGCCTTGCGGAAGGACATGGTCACGGTGCTCGGAAAATTGGGCTGGGCAGGGGTGCCGGACGATCTGTTCAGCGCCGCGCTGACTGCCGAAATCACCGAGGTCTCGATTCCGGTGGGGGCCGTGCTGCCGTTCATGTCATCCCGGGTGAATGGCCGCCCCCTCTGCCTGCGCAACGTGACCTGGGCCGGGACCGAGCCCATTTCCGCGTTCGCGTTCGAGTTCAATTCCAAGGGACACCATTACCGCTGCGTGGTGCCCAAGGCGTGCAGCAACTTCTACCTCGTGGATCAGGGCGCGGAACCGAAGCCGGCGCTGGCCCTGAGCTGCACGGCCAACGAGGAGGTTCCGCTCGGACGCCGCGGGAAGGTTTGCCTCACCCTGGTCAACACTGGCAACGCCGCCGAATCCAACCTCTCCGTCACACTGCCCCTCACGGCAGTCGTCGTTCCCGTCAGCGCCACCGGCGGCGGGGTCATCAGTGCGGATGGTGTTCATTGGAGCATCGACAGCCTGGCCGCGGGAGCCAGCCGTGAGGTCTGTCTGGCCTTTACTGGCGCACAACTCGGACAATTGCCGCTGGAGTCGACGGCGGTCGGCGCCGTTTCTGGAGCGGTCCGGAGCAGTTGCTCGACGCGCATCTATGGCATTCCCGGTCTGCTGCTGGAGAAGGCCGACGATCCCGATCCTGTGGCCGTCGGTGACACCACGACGTTCACGGTCAAGGTCACCAACCAGGGCACAACCGATGTCGGGAACGTCCAGGTGACCGTCATCGTGGCGCCGCAGTTGGTGCCCCTGAACAGCTCCGAAGGGGCCATTGACGGGCAGACCGTGACGCTGCCGCTCCTGCCCCGGCTCGGGCCGAAGGAATTTCATTCGTACACCGTGGTGGCCAAGGGCGTGAAGTCCGGCGATGGGCACACCGTGTTCCGGCTGGCCTCGGACGCGCTGAAGTCATCGATCAGTGCCGAGGAAAGCACCAACGTCTACTGAGGCGGCCCGATGACGCTCCCTTTATCATTCCGCAGGGGATGACATGAATGCGCCCTTGCCCAGAATCATATCATTTCCCGATGACAACTGGTGGGTTGGAATGGCTTGGGGTTCCATAGTAGGCCGGGCTGCCAGCCCGGCACGTACGACGGGCTGCCAGCCCGCCGAAAAGTCAGGCCAGCACCCGACGGGCTGGCAGCCCCTCGTACCGTGTCGGGCCGGCGGCCCGGCCTACTGGCAGAGCCGCCGCCCCGCGCGCGAGCCTCTGCCAACGTACCGTTTCTTTCAGGGAACTGGTATCAGGTCGCACTGGCTCCGCCTGCTGGCGGCGATGGCGGTCCTGATCCTGGGCTCCGGCTGCACCACCGGGAGCCCGGAGATGCTGGCGGACCGGCTGCGTGCGCTCTCGCCCGCCGTGAACTCCGGCGAGGCGGCGCTGACGGCCCACACCGCGATCGACTATTCCCGGAAGCTGGGCCGGGACTTCCACGCCATCCCGCCGGCCGCCTCTTTCAACAATGTGCTCATCAACCTCGGCATCCACAGTCGCGGCCTGTGTTTCCAGTGGGCCGACGATCTGACGGTGAAGCTGATGACATTGCATCTGCGCAGCCTGGTGCTGCACCGGGGGGTCGCCCACATGGACACCCGGCATGAGCATAGCTGCGTGGTGCTGACCGGGGTTGGCCAGTCCTTCACCAACGGCCTTGTCCTGGACGCCTGGCGTCGCGGCGGGCATCTGGTGTGGGCACCGGTCACGCAGGACAAGTTTCCATGGCTGGAAGTGGAGCTCATTCCCACCTACCGCGCAGAACTGCAGACCGCCGCCGACAAGATGGAAGCCGCCGAAAAACGGTGACTGTTCGGTGAAGATTGGCCATCGGTGCGGTGAGGGACTTGCTTGGGCGTCCGCTTTCGGGACATGCTTGGTGCGCCGAAATCCCCAATTCATACCGCTTATGTCACGCCCCATCCATTTCGAGATTCATGCCGCGCAACCTGAGCGCGCCATCGCATTTTACACCGGCCTGTTCGGCTGGCAGTTCAACAAATGGGAGGGGCCGATGCCCTACTGGCTGATCTTCACCGGGCCGGACTCCGAGCGCGGCATCAACGGCGGCCTGCTGCCCCGGCAATGCGATGCGCCGGCCGAGATGGCGGCGGTGAATGCCTTCGTCTGCACGGTGGACACCGCGGACCTCGACGCCTCGCTGGCCAAGGCGACGTCACTGGGTGCGGTGATTGCAGTGCCGAAGATGCCCATCCCCGGCGTCGGCTGGCTGGCCTACGCGAAGGATCCCGAGGGCAATATTTTTGGAATGATGCAGCCCGATCCAGCGGCCAAAGTCGGCAGCTGCGCCGGCTGAGACTGCCTTTCCGTCGGTGTCTTGGTCCTAATCGTAATCTTAATCCTAATCGTAATCACCGCGCTTTGTGCGATCACGATTACGAGGAAGATGATGATGAAGATCGAGATGCTGACCTATCCGCTCCCGGCTTGAGCTTGCCCGACGCCTCCGGCACGCTGTCGGCACATGAAACTCTGCCGCTTCCGCTCCCCGTCCACGCCCTGGGCTGCCGTCGGTCTGCTTGTCGATGACGCGACTCTGCTCGATCTCACCGGTGCGGGCGTCACCTGCCTCTCGACCCTGCTTGAGGCCTCCGATCTTGTCGCCCGCGTGACCGAACTCTCCCAGCGCAGCCTGCGTCGCGTGCCCCTTGCCGAGGCCACCTTGCTCGCGCCGGTGGAGCGGCAGGAAGTCTGGGCCGCCGGTGTCACCTACCTGCGCAGCAAGAAGGCGCGCATGGAGGAATCCGATTTCAGCGCCTCCGCCTATGACCGCGTGTATGAAGCGGCGCGCCCGGAAATCTTCTTCAAATCGGTGCCCGAGAAAGTCGTCGCCACAAACGCGGAGGTCGGCATCCGGGCGGACGCGAAGTGGAACGTGCCGGAGCCGGAGCTGGCGCTGGTGCTCAGTTCACGTGGCGAGGTCGTGGGCTATACGATTGGCAACGACATGAGCTCGCGCGATATCGAGGGTGAGAACCTGCTCTACCTGCCGCAGGCCAAGGTCTATCGCGCGTCCTGCGCGCTGGGGCCGTTCATCACCATCGCCGCCTCCGAGGCAGAGGCGCGCCAGTGGACGATCTCCGTGAAGATCGAGCGCGGTGGTGAAGAGGTGTTTGCCGGCCAGACTGGAGTGGACCAAATCAAGCGCAGCTTTCCAGAACTCGCGGGCTATCTCTTCCGGAGCCAGGAATTCCCGCACGGCGCGGTGCTACTTACCGGAACGGGTGTGGTCCCGGCGAACGAGTTCACCCTCGCCGCCGGCGACGTGGTGCGCATCGCGATTTCGGGTATCGGCGAACTGGTGAACACCGTGGCGGTGGTGTGAATCGTTCGCATGAGCGAAGCCGAAGCCTTTTTTGCGCCGGCATTGCAGCGGCTGATGGCATTGCCGCTGACCAACGATGCCGAGTTGGAGGCATGGTATGAAGAGTCAGCAAAGCTGGAAACTGTGATGGCGCAGAAGTTTCCCGAGTTGGAATTCCCGCATGAGGTGCGGCATTTCATCATTGATGCCGACATACGCGCCAAGGACGACGGTTATCGAAATCGTCAGCATCGGATAATCGCCGGCTATATCGAGGATCTGCTCAAGTCGGGCTAACGCTGCAGCTCATCCCAGCTCTTGATCCCGATGATCGGCAGGGCGAACGCGTAGGCCTTCTCCCATTCCGGCGTGTCAGTGACGCGGAAGATCTCGTAGAGCTTTTTCTTCGCACTGGGTTCGCAGGGGCTGGTGCTGGCTTCGTTGCGCCGCCAGACGCCGAGGCGCAGGCCGCCCTCGTCGCGGTGGTCCACGTGGCGGTTCATGATCATCGAGTCCACCTCGGGCAGGGTGGCGATCTTGCGCATGGCGTAGCAGTAGGCTGCGGCCTGGAGCGTCTCGCCGTCCGGGCCGTCGGGCGTGTGAAAGCCCTGCTCGCTGAGGATAATGTGGCGCGGCTTGCCCTGATACAGCAGCTCGGGGCGGTGGAGGTAGGCCGGCAGCAGCTCCAGGTTCTTGAAGGTGATGCGCGGCGTGGTCTCGACGTTCGTGGTCGCGGATTTGTCGAGCCACGTGCGCGGCTCGAACAGGTTCTCGGGATACGGATGGAACGCCACGTTCCAGCCGAAGTCCCCGCCTTCGCGGGCTTTCTGGGCGAAGTAATCGAGGAAGGGCCGGCCGGCGAAGGTCTGCCGATCGTCACCGCCGGGGTAGTGGATGTTCCAATGATGCTCCAGCGAGACATAGACCCGTGAGCTGGCCGATTCGCGCCGCACCGCGTCGTGCGCGAGGCGCATCACCTGGACGTAGTCGTCGGCGAACTGCTCCATGGTCACCCGGCCGCAGTTGGCCCAGAACCAGTGGGAGTTCACCTCGTTGCCGATGACCCAGTTGGCGACGCGCCCGTGCTCCTGGTTGGGGCGCGACCATCGTTCGGCCAGGAACTCCATGCTGGCCGTGAACCAAGCCCGGCCCTCGGGCGTGCGATTGTTGAACTGCCCGAGGTGGTTCGGGCAGTTCGTGCTGTAGTTGGGATGCAGCATCACCGCGTCGAGTTCGGGCCGGCCGCTGGCGTAGGTGAGGATGATGGCGGTGACGACCGCGCCCGCGTCGGTGAGGCGCTTTACCTGGTCATCCAGGCCGGCGAGATAGCCGCGCTGGAAACGGAACGTGCGCCCGCCGGATTCCCAGGCGGGGTTGTTGGTGTCGCCCGCGAGGTCCACTAGGCCGGTGAGGTTGATGTTGACGCCCGCGTGCTTCATCCCGAGCGCGATGGCGTCATCCACCATCTGGATTTGCAGGCCCTTCTTGGCGGTGATCTGCGGGAACGGCCACGAGTAGCGGGAGGCCGGTTCGGCGGCGCCGACGCGGCCAGACAGCAGCAGGGCGGCGAAGAGCAGGGAACAAATGATGCGGAACACGTCTGGCAGACGCAGCGAAAGCGGGCGGGCTTCAAGGCGGGTGAATGGCCGAGCCGGAAAATCACCTGGCAGTCGCAATTTTCGCACCGCTTACGGCAAAGGTCGGTTGGCGCGTCGGCTGGTGTCTTCTAGGTTGCTGGCGTCACTTCAAATTAAGTTCATTATGCCACAAGCACTCGACCTTCATCACCCGCTCGTCCTGGAGTTTCCCGAACTGCGCGACGCCATCCATCAGCTCAAAACGCACGACGCCCATTTCCGTCGGCTGTTCGACGAATATCACGAGGTGGACCGCTCCATCGTGAGAATCGAGGAGGAGATTGATCCCGCCGGTGACGCCCGGATATCCGAGCTAAAGCACCGTCGCGCGCACCTGAAGGACGAGCTTCATCACGCCTTAAAGGCAGCGAAGCCGGCATAACCGGACACGCCTCACAGGATGTTTCGCAGGCCGGGAAGCCGCCGCGCCAGCCACGCCACGCCGTAGCTGGCCACCAATCCCAGCACCGTGAGCAGCGGCACCTTAACGAAGGGGCCTCCAGGCAGCGGTCGCAGCAGGGGTGTCAGCGCCACGAGCACCGGTGCGTGCAGCGCATAGACCGCGAAGGAATGCTGCGCCAGCCAGCGCGCGACGGCGCCATCGTCATTGAAGCGACGTCGGAACAGCGCCATCGCACCCAGTCCCAGCCCCAGGCCGGAAAGCTGTTCCCACGCAGCCAGGCCGAGGGCCGGCCAGTCCCAGCCACCTTTGTAGGGGTTGAAATCCCCGGTTTCCTTCACGCCGCCGAGCGCAATGACGGCGGTCAGCAGCAGCGGACCGCCCACCAGCGCCAGTCCGCCGGCTGTAGCTGCGAGCCGTGACGAGGCCAGGGCGTCGAGCCAGCGATGGCGCCCCGCATAAACACCCACGGCAAAGGCCGCGATGTACTGCGGGAAGAAGCAGAGCTGCATGTTCACGAAGTTGGTGTCGATTGGCCACCAGAGCCGGATGGCAAACGTCGTCCCGACGAGGATCAGGCCGAATGCGATCACCGCTCCTGCTTTTGGAGCCGCCTTGGTATCGGTGCCTGGCGCTTGCGGTCGCAATTTCCGCCACGCGGCGAACACCGCGCTGAACAGCAGCAGCGCGATCGCGAACCACAGCGGTCCGCTGCCGCTCAGCACCCGCGTGCTGGTGAGGTAGCGCACGTAAAGCTCCGAGGAGGGCGGCCAATCCGGCTGGCGCAGCAGCACGTACACCATGAACGGATGCAGAAACCCCATGTAGAGCAGCGCCGGCACGCCCAGCCGCAGCAGTCGTTCACGCACGAAGCCACCCGGCCCACGCCGCGCGCACGCCCCGTGGGCAAACGCGCCCGCGAGGAAGAACATCAGCCCCATGAAGAACGCCTGCAGGTGCCCCTGCCAGTAGAGGAAAGGGAGCTTCACGGACAGGCCGGGTTCGGGCGGCTCGTTCACATACCAGCTGCCCACGTGGCTGTAGGTCACGCAGGCGTGCATGTTCACCACCAGCATCACAATGGCGGTCCGCAGGTTGTCCACCCAGGCGGCGCGGGACGGGGAAGGGGGCACGCCCGGAGAATGCCCGTTTCGGTCGGCGTTTCAACGCTCGCGCAACCGGAAAAATGTGCCTGCCTCCGGTCCTATGAGAACGTATTCAAACCGCAAAATCAGCCGGTTGAGCAAACTCATGTCATTGGGATAGGTGAGCTGCGTCCATTCCGCGTTGTCATCAAGTGTCGCACTGGTTTCGAGCGCGAAATCGGCGGCGGCCATGGGCCACGAAAAAGTGACCTGATCCGCCATTGAGCTGAGCATCAGGATGGGCGGACTGTCGCCATTTTGAGGGGAAAAAACGATGTAGTTGGTCGTCGCGATGGCGGTGACGACATTCGTCAGCGAAGGCGAGCCCGGTGCCAGGTTGAAATCGTTGAAGCTGATGTCGATCAGGCGCGAACGGGGATAATCGACATGCAAGTCCGGCAGATCCCCACCCAGATGATTGTGATCCAAGGCGAGACTGTACACCGGGGAATGCGGGCCGAAACCTTCCGGGATTCCCCCCGCCAGCTGGTTATAGGAAAGTGAAAGGTCCCACAGCCGAGGTAGGCGGCCCAATGCATCCGGGATGCCTCCGATCAGCTGATTATGGGAGAGGACCAAGTCTTCGAGCAGGGGCAGTTGTCCCAGGCTCTCGGGAATGGTTCCGCCGAGCTGGTTGTAGGAAAGGTCGAGCGTGTAGAGGTTGGTCAGATTGGACAGGCCTGGGGGAATGCTGCCGCTGAACTGGTTGCCCGCCAGCTCCAGAAAATTAAGTGAGCCCAGCCGGCCAAGACTTTCGGGAAGCGGACCTTTCAGCCGGTTGTTGCTGGCTTCGAGCCGCGTCAGATTGGTCAGGTTTCCGATGCCGTCGGGCAGGCTGCCCTCCAGTCGGTTTTCGGCCAGCCCCAGGTACCTCAGCCGGACCAGATTGGTGAAAGCGTCCGGAATTTCACCGGTCAACCGGTTTCTCGAGAGATACAGAAACTCCAAGTGGCTCAGCTGGGTGAGACTGGCGGGCAGGCTGCCGGTTATGCCCTGACCGACACGATTCAGGCTAGTGACGTGACCCTCCGTCAGTTGGATCCCTTCCCAACTGGAGGCGTTGGGGTTTAGCCAGCCTTTCTGGGACAGCCAGTTTGTGCCGCCGGTTGCGTCATAGAAATCCAACAACACCTGATATTCTTCGGGAACGATGTCCAAATAAAGGCCCGCCCGGACCTGGTTTCCGGCGGCGGTGGTGGCGGTGATGTTCGAGCGGGTCACGGATCCCGGTGTGAGGTCCAATGGATTCAACGACAGGTCGATGACGGTGCCGTTTAAATCGCCCAGGTTAGGCACGCCGGTGAGTTCGTTGCTGGAAAGGTTCAACGATTTCAGCAGGGGCAGCCGGTCGAGTGAAGAGGGGATGTCTCCGCCGAGCCGGTTGCTCGACAGGTTCAGCGTCTGCAACTGGGAGAACAAAGACATCGTGACCGGCAGGTTCCCCTGAAGATGATTGCCGGACAAATCAAGCCGGGTTACATGCCTGCCGTCGGGCGAGGGAGAGACGTAAACGCCGTACCAGGAGGACGCCTGGGTGAACCAGCCTTGGCTGACAGTCCAGTTGGTGCCTCCCGTGGCGTTATAGAAGTTGGTCAGCGCCTTGTATTCCAGCGCTGGGATCTGCCCCTGCAGGCCCACCTCAACGGAATTTCCCACGGCCTCCAGGTCCCTGAGGCGGGTGGCGGTTGTTGAGCTGGCCAGATCCAGTTGGTTCTCCTGCAGGTGGAGCGAGGCGAAACGGAAATCCTGCAAGCTAGGCACCACCCCGCTCAGCTGGTTGTAGGAGAGATCGAATGTGGTCGCATGAACCAGCCGGCCCAGGCCGCCGGGTATGCTGCCGGTCAGGCGGTTGCTGCTAAGATTCAGGGTCTGCAATTGCGTCAGACTGCCCAGGTTGCCGGGTATGCTGCCGCTAAGGCCGTTGCTGCTGAGGTCCAAGGTTTGCAACTGCGCCAGGCTGCCCAGACTGGCCGGGATGCTGCCCGTGAATTCGTTCCCTCCCAGATAAAGCCGCTCCAGATGGACGAGGCCGGTCAGGCTCTGCGGGATGCTGCCGGTCAGCCGGTTACCGCTCAGGCTCAGGAATTTCAATTTCGGAAGGCTGCCCAGGCTGTCCGGAATGCCGCCAGTGAGCTCATTGCCGCCCAAGCCCAAGATTTCCAACTGCGGCAGGTTTCCCAGGCTGTCGGGGATGCCTCCCTGCAAACGGCAGCCTGACATCTGGAGGGCTTGCAGCTGGGTCAGGTTGGTGAGTCCCGGGGTGATGCTGCGGCCGGGGGGAAGGCTGTGCCACGCCGAGTAATACGGAAGGTAGAGCGACGCTACATGGCCGGAAGTGACCCATACACCCGACCAACTCGGTGCCTGGGGATCAAGCCAGCCCATTTCCTTCAGCCAATCCTGGCCCTGGTTGGCTTGGTAAAAGTCGGCCAGCGCCTCATATTCGGAAGGCGGAATTTGGGCGACCATGTCGATGCGCACGTCGTTTCCAGCAGCGATCATTGCCGCGATGTTCGACATGGATTGCGAGCCGGCTGTCAGATCCAGCCGGTTTCGGGACACGTCCATGACAACGCCATGGAAGGCGGTAAAATTCGGCACGTCGCCGCTCAGTTGATTTCCACTGAGGCTGAGAAAGGTCAGCGTGGTGAGCTGGCCAAGGCTGGCGGGAATGGTTCCGTTGAGCTGATTCCCGTTGAGGCCGAGAGATTGCAGCCGGCTGAGATTGCCGAGACTGGCCGGTATGTTTCCCGTCAGCCGGTTGTCGGACAAGAAGAGCGTCTCCAGTTGGCTGAAACCCCCAAGTTCTGCCGGAATATCACCGGTCAGCAGATTCCCATAGAGTGTGAGCCCCTTCAGGTGGAGGAGAGCGCTCAGGCTGCCCGGAATCGACCCGGTCAGATTGTTCTGCCACAGCCCCAGCTCATCGACCGAGCCGTTCTCATCAATGTGAACGCCGTACCAGGATGAAGCCTGCGGATCGAGCCATCCATCCTGGGTGTTCCAGTTGGTTCCCCCTGTGGCTTGGTAGAAATCCAGCAATGCCTGGTATTCTGAGGCCGGAATCTGCGATTGGACTCCCTGCCCATGACCGGTGAAAGCGGGCAGCACCAGCAGGCCAATCAGGCTGAGGGCGATACCAACCTGACGGGCAATACTCCCCCACCATGCCCAGACAGACGCCGTCAATAGAAGGCAAACTCGAATCATCTGGGGTGACTCCTATGCGGGGTTGAAACCAAGGTGGTAAATTGGCGGTGTCAGCGTGCCGGAATCCAGTCGGAAAGCGGGGCTTTCATACCGCGACCCAGTCCGGAGTGAAAATCCTTCAGGCTGGCTTTTGGCTCAGCCGCAAAATCTTGGCCACGCAGTTCGCGACGGGGATACCGGTGGTGTCCATGTCCACGAAGCCGTCCTGGGGCGGCTCGAAGTTCGGGGCGAAGCGCGCTTCCTTGCCCCGGATTTCCGTGGTGTGGACGTAGATCTCCGTGACGTTTCCGTTGCGCTTGAACTCCTCGCGCAGCGAACGATAGGGGGACACAAACGAGGCCACCACGGTGATGCCGTCGGCATGAAGCTTCGCGGCGAGCCGCTGGCCGGTGCGGATGTTCCGGATGCGGCCGGCTTCCGAGAAATCCTGGTTGTCCGTCACCTCCCGCACGAACTCGCCGTCGAGATGGATGACCGGCTGTCCGTGCCCTTGAAGGGCTGATTTCAAGGCGAGGGCAAGCGTGGTTTTTCCCGCGCCTGGCTGCCCGATGAACCAGTAGATCATAAGTTTCCGTACCTGTCGCAAATTACCGGTTGCCGACAAAAATGCGGCCAAGTGATGAACACTTGGCCGCATTCGTAAAGCTCAGCGGCGGTCAGTCTGCCGGAGACGCGCCGCCGGACCCCGGTTCAGGGCCTGACGCCGTAGAACTTCGAGTCTTCCGTGGGCAACACGGCGTAAGGCGACAAAACGGGCACATCGACGAAAGGCCCGGTGAGACCGACCGGCGATTGCAGGCTGCCATTCAGCCAGCCCACGGAGAGGCCGGAAGCGGGGGCGGTGTCGAAGTTGAACTGCACCTCCAACCTGGCGTTGCTCGTAAGACCGGCCGGTGTGGAGAGCAGCAGGATGTCGGCATCCGACAGGATGCGGCTGTAAAGCCTAAAGTCGTCCAGCTGACCCACGAAGGCCCGCCAGAGGCCGCGACGCGAGGCGCCGAGCCAGACCGGTTGCCCGGCCGGCCAGGTCCACGGGTTGCCGTTGGTAACATTGCCGCTGTCGGCGATGCCATCGATGTACAACGAGACGAAGCCGGTATCCGACTGGTCATAGGTGACCGTGATCAGATGCCAGTTATTGTCCGACACGGTTCCGGTCGAGGTGAAGGAGTTGTTGGCACCGTCCACCTGGACCGACAGTGTACCGTCGTCGTTCTGGAGGATGTCGAGACCAGCGCCCTCACGCCGATTGAAAAGCGAGGCGCTCTTGCCGAATCCGTCGCTGTTGTCCAACCCGGGAGAACGGATCCAGAATGAGATCGTTCCCACAGGGGAATCCAGGTTCGTCGTTCCAGCGGGCAGGGTGATGTGGCTGGGAGCCGCCGCCGTGAAGTCGGCGACACCGGTGTGACCGACGCTGGTGGCGAGCCATCCAGTTCCGAAGTCATTGCCATTGTAAGGAGTGAGAATCCCCTTGGAATCGACGATGATGCCGGTGCGTGCGGAGATCAGCACCTGGTCGCTCACAATGGCCGGCTTGCTGGTGGCGGAGCCGAAGCTGTTGGAGACCACGACGTCGTAGTTGCCGGAATTGGCCGCACTGACGCTGCTGACATCGTAGGTCGCACCGGTTGCACCGGGGATGGCGACGCCATTCTTGCGCCACTGGTAGGCCAGCGGCGGCACACCGATTGCCTGGACGCTTAGCGTGGTGCTGTCACCGGTGTTGAACGGTGCGGCCGGCGTCTGCGGCCCGTACTCGATCAGCGGCTGGTCGGTGATGATGATCCCGGAAAGTGTGCTGGAATTGTTGAAGCCGTCGCCGTGCGCGGCCCGGTTGCCGATGACCTGGAGATGGTCGGCGGACAGCGCCACGCTGGCCTCGCTGATGCCACCCATGATCCCGCGTGGGAAGGCGACGTCACCCACCAGGTGGTCGGGCGGGGCGATATTGGGGTAGGCGATCGAGTTGGTGCTGTGCGTGCTGGGGTCGATCAGGAAGACGTTGGTGATGCCAAAGCCGGAATCGGTCGCGGCGATGGTCTGGACGACATAGCCGGAGCCGGTGAAGAGGCTCTTCAAGCCGGCAATGTCCACGCTGTAGCCCGCCTGGTTGTTGTCGCCGGCGGTGGCGCCGGGACCGAAGGTGACACCGTCACGCATAAAGCCCCAGAACACCTGCTGTTCGCCGCTGTGGTAGCTGTTCCCGCCGTAGGCGGTGTCATTGCCGTGATAGCCGCTGACATTGGCGCAGAGAGCCGACCAGTTGATGGTGAGCGCGCCTTTCGGGAGCGCGTGCAACCCGTTGGTGGAAGTGGTGGTGTCGATCACCTCGGTAAAGGAGTAGGGACCAGCCGGGTCACCATAACCGGTCGGCATCGGGGTCAGGCTTTCCCAACCACTGGGCGAAACGCCGAAGGCCGTGGCCGTGATGGGCGAACCGCTATACGAATTGATGGCGCCACCGGAGTAGGCACACTGAAAGTTGATGCCGATCGTGGCAGCCTGGCTGACGCCGAGCATGAGGGCGGCCGCCGAAACAGTGCAGGCCACCCGGCCATGGGGCGACCGGGAGTTGGGACGTGGAGTTTTCATAATTTCAATTGCAACCAACTGGGGAGCAGGACGGTACCGGCAAAAGGCGTCTCTTTCAGGGGCGTTGGGGGGATTGTCTATTGGGCGATATAGTCAGGTCGAGACGCCTTACTTAGGGGCGCTAGCCTGTCTGCCGAGGGCTCCCAGAAGTCAACTCAGCTTTTTCATTTCGCCATGGGCATCGTCCGCGAGCGTCGTTAAGGATATCGGCCGCGCATGTTGCCCGCCGATTTCCAAAAAGGACTCAAGGAAGCCCGTGAGCTGCTGCATTCGCACCGCTTCGCCCAGGCCCTGCAAGCTTACGAGCGGCTGACGCGGCAGAACCCCACGGTGGCGGTGCTGTGGTTCGAATATGGCAATGCCGCAGCGGGCGCGCGCGCTTTCGATCTGGCCGACCAGGCCTGGTCCAAGGCGGTGGCCCATGCCCCCGGCAATGCCGAGCTGATCGGCCTGATCGGCCACCAGTACCAGGGCCTGCGTCTGCCCGAAAAGGCGCGCGCGTGCTTTGCCCAGGCCGCCGTCGCCGATCCGCGCGGCATCAACCCGCGCATCAGCCTGGCCGTGCTGCAGGAGAAGAATCACCTGCTGGCGGAGGCGCGCGCGACGGTCGGACAATGCCTCGCGATCGATCCGCGTGACGACCAGGCCCGCTATTTCCAGGCCGTGCTCGACCGGCGGGAGAACCAGCTGGAGCTGGCCGAACAGCGGCTGCGCGACCTGGTCGCCTCCCAGCCGCGGCATCCTTTCGTGCGCTACGCCGCCCGTTACGAGCTGGCGCAGGTGTTGGACCGCACGGACCGCTTCGATGAAGCCATGCGGCTGCTCGGCGAGGCCAAGGACATCGTGCGCACGCTGACTGACACCGACCTGCTCTGCCGCGCCTACGACAAGGATGCGGACGGCGCGCGCCGCTTCACCCGGAGCCAGCCCGCCGACATTCTTTCCAAATGGGCTGGCTTTTTCCCGGAGGTGAAACGCGAGGCGATTCCCCGGTTGGCCTTCCTGGGCGGGCATCCCCGCAGCGGCACGACGCTGGTGGAGCAGATCCTCGACGCCCATACGGGCATCGCCGCATTGGACGAGCCGACCGCCTTCCAGGATGTCCTCCAACCCGCCTTTTTCAAATCGGGGGAGCTGAGCAGCCCTCGGCTGAACTCGCTACGGCAGATGTACGTGCAGACGCTCCGCCACGAGCTCGGGCCGACTGCGGAGGGCAAGCTGCTGGTGGATAAAAATCCCTCGCCCACGGCCCGGTTGCCGGTCTGGCTGCGCGTGTTTCCCGAGCTGAAGGTCATCATCGCGCTGCGTGACCCGCGGGATGTGGTGCTGAGCTGTTATTTCCAGAACATCCCGCTGAACGCGACCAATGTGAACTTCCTCAGCCTCGAACGGCTCGCCAAGCACTATGCCGACCTGATGGACATCTGGCTCGCAGTCCGTGAGTGGTCGGGCTTCGCCTGGCTGGAGACGCGCTACGAGGACACCGTCGCCGACATGGAGCGGGAGGGGCGCCGGGTCACGGAGTTTCTCGGACTGACCTGGCACGAGGAGCAGGCCCGCTTTTACGAGAAGAGCAGCAAGAAACAGCTCTATTCCCCGACCTATCAGGATGTCACCCGGCCGGTCTATTCCCGATCCGTCGCACGCTGGCGCGCGTACGAGCGCCATCTGGCGCCGATCCTGCCGGCGCTGGAGAATTACTGCCGCATCTTCGGTTACGCCACCGTGTAACCGTCCATCTGCCGGCAGCCCCAAGGGCGCGATCGGGAATCAGGGTTTGTTCAGGCGGTAGAACTTGAGCGGCAGGCTGACCGGTACGGTGGCCCTTACGCGTTTGGGAGTGCGGGCCGGCGCGTCAGGAAAGGATGCGAAGCCGGCACTCCGCCGGGCAGGAGCGGATCACTGGCCTCCGCCTTTTGCTTTCCAAATGGCCATCAGTTCCGGCGAACCCTGGGTGCGGACCCCGTTGTCGGTGAGGATGTCGTCCGTCGCATTGATCATTTCCTGCCGCGGGAAGACGATGGTTTCGCCCCGGCCCTGAAACTCGAAGGTGACGAATTCGTCGCGGGAATCCCGCAGCACCTGGACGAGGTGCGCGAGATTCCTGATGGCGGTGCCATTGACGGATTTCAGGGTGCGCAGGATCGGATTGGAATAGCCCTTGGAAAGCCGGTGGGGGAAGAACGGGGACGATACCACGACCAGCATCTCATCCGGGAAGGCCGGCTCGTCCTGGCTGCGCGTGAGCAGCGGGCTTTTCAATGCGCCGAGCATGCTTTCGAGGCGCGAGTTTTCACCGATCGTATGAAGCAGTTCGACCGAGGCGGGGGAGAACACCAGCGGCCCGAAGACGAAGAACGGCGGATAGGCCCCGTCGAGTTCCAAAAACGGCGTGGGCCGCCGGGGCGCGACGGGCAGTTCGATTTGGAGTGTCTGGCCCGCGCGCACGATCGTGAGCGGCAGGTTCCCGTCTTTTGCCAGTTTTTGGACCAGGTACTGAAACCGGACACGCAGATCGGAACCCACATTGACCATGCCCTGCACATCGATGGGCATGTCGCCGATCTTGGTGATGACATCCCACTTTTTGAGGGGATAGGCGGCGCGGTCGTACTGGGGCCGGTTGACGATCATCCCCTCCACCTTCTTGTCGAGCTTGAGGAACGGGCGCAGGGCCGGGTTTTCCAGCGTCTGGAGCTCGTCAAAGACGGCGGGTTTGCCGTCGTAGTGCCCATCGCGGATGTCTTGGAGGAACAGCTCAATTTCCTCGCAGGGGATGATATAGCCGATGTTTTCCGATCCGCCGAGGCGGCTGAAGACCAGGCCGATCATCTTGTCACCGGCGATTGCGGGGCCGCCGCTGTTGCCGGGGTTGATGGCAGCGTCGATCTGAATCCTCAACCCGCTGACCGGGAAATTATAGGCGGTGAACTCGATGCGCGAGACGATCCCGCGGGTGATGGACAGGGTATTGCCCCCCTTGGGGAAGCCGTAGGCCATCACCGCATCCTTGATCGCCGGCAGCGCCGTCGCCCGCGACAGCGGCGGATGCGAGTCAAAGAAGGACTCGTCGTCGAGCTTGAGGACCGCAAGGTCAATGCCGTAAGCGATCGCCTCCACGGTCGCGGAAATTTTCTCACCCGACTGGCTGGCCTGCACCTGCACCTGGCTGGCATAGCCCACCACGTGGGCGTTGGAGAGGATGCGGTGTCCCTCGATGACCACGCCGCTGCCCGTCGACTCGCTGGGTGACTGCTTGGTCCAGGGCTTGGAAAAGTCCGGATACCGAGCGGTCGAGAAGATTTTCACCACCGACGCCTCGGCGGATTTGCCGGTATCGGCCGGCGCTGCCGAAGTGTCCCCGCTCTTCTTGTTCTCCTCGGCCGATGGGGCCCCGGCTCCCAGGCCGGAGGCCGGACCAAGCAGCAGGCCGGCCATCAGCATGATCGGGGCAATCCCGTGGCGGAGTGAGCGCATGTGCATGGTCCGAAAGCTCAAGGGCGGACGGCCGAAATTACAAGCCGCGTTTGTCCGGGCGGTCAGCCGGGGCCGCATCTTTTCACCGTGGTTAGCGCTTCCAGCAAACCTGTGCGGACCCGGCGAAGCTACCGTAGGCGGACGAAGGAAAACCTGATGAGGCGAGCGTCCCCGCGAGCCGGGCTACCTCATACCATTTCCCGATGATAATCGGGCGAATCGGTAGGGACGGTGCGCTGCTGCGCCGTCCCCGCCCTGAAGGGGCGGAGGAAA
This sequence comes from uncultured Verrucomicrobiota bacterium, assembly GCA_903922605.1. Classification (GTDB taxonomy): domain Bacteria; phylum Verrucomicrobiota; class Verrucomicrobiia; order Limisphaerales; family UBA9464; genus CAIVQB01. The sequence goes on along the minus strand of CAIXUG010000061.1, from coordinate 106 downwards.
CGTGCGGACGCCGTGGGCGTTCGTTCCGTCGCCTGACGCTGCGCTCGGCGACGGGGACGGCGCAGCGCGCCATCCCTACCAATGTACCGTTTCTTTTCGGGAACTG
>CAIXUG010000060.1 GCA_903922605.1 uncultured Verrucomicrobiota bacterium | reverse complement strand
GGAGGAAACCCTGACCACGGCCCTGCGCCCCTTCTGGGAGACGCCCGCACGCGTCCTGTCCCTCATCCATCACTGGCTCCGCGACCAAGCAAACGCTACGCCCTGAACCATTGTTCCGATAAACTGTGAGAATTGGTATTATACGGGCTGATCGCGCCGAACGCGGACAAGCAGCTCCGGCCGGTCGGCGAGTGGAACAAGTCGCGCCTGGTGGTTTACGGTCCGCACGTGCAGCACTGGCTCAACGGCAAGCTCATCGTGCAGTACGACCTCGGCAGCCCGGAACTGAAGGGGCTGATCGCCCAGTCGAAGTTCAAGGACATGCCGAAGTTCGCCCAGGAAACCAGCGGGCACATCTGCCTGCAGGACCACGGCAACACCGTCTGGTACCGCAATATCCGTCTGAAACAACTCACCGTGAAGTGATCCCTCTTATGCGTCGCCCATTCCTGACCCTCGCGTGTTTCTCACTGCTGGCCATGCTGCCGGCGTGCCAGAGCACGGAATCCACCACCACAACGAACGGCTGGCGGCCCCTTTTTGACGGCCATTCGACCGCCGGCTGGCGCGCCTTTGGCAAGACCGAGTTCCCGGCCAAGGGCTGGGTGGTGGAGGACGGCTGGCTGAAGCACCAGGCCAAGGGCGGCGGTGGCGACATCATCACCACGGAGATGTTCGTGGATTTCGAGCTGTCGTGGGAATGGCGCGTCGCGCCGGGGGCCAACAGCGGCGTAAAATACTTCATCGACGAGGGCCGCGGGGCGGCCATCGGGCACGAATACCAGCTCATCGACGACAAACTGAATTCCGACGCGCTGATCGGCCCGAAGCGCCAGACCGCCTCGCTCTATGACGCGCTCCCGCCCACCAGCCACCCGCTGAAACCGGCGGGTGAAATCAACGCGTCGCGCATCCTGGTGCGGGGCAACCACGTCGAGCACTGGCTGAACGGCGTCATGGTGCTCAGCTACGAGATCGGCTCGCCGGAGCTCGTCGCCGCGAAGGCGCAGAGCAAGTTCAAGAACGAGGCGAAGTGGGGCACGAAGTTCGCGACGCCGATCCTCCTGCAGGATCACGGCGACGAGATCTGGTTTCGCAACGTACGCGTGCATCCGCTCAACTGAGCAGGTGGATAGCGGCCCATTTCATATCTCGGGCATAGGTTCGCCTGTCCGATGACGCCTCAGCGTTTCTCCCCGTTGGATACGAAGAGAATCCGCGAACCATCCGGTGACCAGCAGGGGTGCTGCAATGTGCCCTGGCCTCCGAACAGGTGGGCGAGCGTCTTCGGGGCACCGCCGGAAGTGGGCATCAGCTTGAGCGAGACCCGGTGATAAGCCACGGCCTTCTGGGGATTGGCATCGGGGGGATAGGCCAGATAGACGATCCATTTCCCGTCCGGCGAGACCTGCGGAAACCAGGCATGGTCGAGGTCGAAGGTCAGTTGCACCGGATCGGTCCCATCCGCCTTCTTCCGCCAGATCTGGCGGGTGCCGGTCCCGCCGTCGGCAAAGTAGAGGTATTGGCCGTCGGTCTCAGTCCGCTGGGTGGCCGGCGGCATGGCCGAGGGCTTGGCTGGTCCACCGTCCGAGGGGACGGATAGGATTTTTCCGCCGCTCTCGAACGCGACTTCCTTCCCGTCCGGACTGAAAGCAATCGCGCCAATCGGGTCGGCGTTCTCCAGGAGCACCTTTCGTTTTCCGGTGGCAACCTCGACCGTTTCAATCCGACTGGTGAAGGCCAGCGAGGCGTGGCTGGCCAGCTTCACCTGCCTGTTCGGATGCCAGTCGGGAGGGACGGGCGTTGAAATGCGGACGTTCCACACGCGGGCTTCCTGCATCCCGTCCGGGTCGTGCGCCAGCACGTAGGGTCCGATGAGAACCTCGTCCTTCAGCTCCGGAAGCGTGATGGAGCCCATGTCCGCCAACGGCTCGCCGGGATGCGCCATCCGCATCGTGATCTTCTTCCCCATGCGCTCGAGCTGGATGATGTTTTCTCCAAAATACTGCTTCGGAAAAAAGACCTCCTCCTCCGGATCGCGCATGTAGGCGCCGCGCATGAGCCGCCATTGCAGCACGACCAATCCGTCGCCATGGAGGCAGGAGTTGATGCTGACGGCGTCGTGGTTGGTGCTCTCGCGGATCATCCAGCCGGTCTTGCGATGGCCGTTGCCCTGCTCGTTGCCGATGAGCTGAAAATTGGCCGTGAGGAGGAAGTCGCCCTTGATCTTCTTATAGAGGAAATGGAACTCGTCGTGGTTGAACCAGATGTTGTAGCCGCCGCCCTTGAGCGTGTAGGTCTGGCTGGCCTCGTCGTAGGCGGAGGAGCCGGCGCGTTTGGGACTCCCAATATCGGCGGCCTGCGTGAACTCGCCGACCTGCGCGGTGGAGCTCCAGGCGGTCAGGACGAAGAGGGCGGCGATGAGAATCAGGGATTTCATGGGGCTGTTTCGGCCAAGGGTGAGTGCGAATCAGGGTGGCGAGCTTGAAGGTCTCCTGCAAGTGGGGCTTGGGCCCGAAAGAAGCTCGATTCTCCTGAGGAATATGGCGACCTGCGATCTCGTCACTCACCCGGTTTTGCAAAGTGGCCGTCTGGCCCTGCCGGGTGCTGATCTTTCAGACAGGCCATCCTCCGGTCGGCAAAACGCTGGCTTCGACCGGACCGCTGCGTATCGTGGTCGCGACTTCGACGAACTGCCCCGTGATGCGCCGCCTGATCCGTTTTTTCTGCCTGCTCCCGTTGGCGCTCGCCGCCCGCGCGGAGGACATCGTGTTCCCGCCGGATGCGGGCGTGGTGGATGTGACCAAGTCCCCCTATTTTGCGAAGGGCGACGGGAAGACCGATGACACCGAGGCCATCCAGCAGGCCTTCCTGGAGCATCCGAACGGCAACAAGATCATCTACCTGCCCAATGGCACCTACCTGATCTCCGCCACGCTGCGCTGGCCCGGCGGCGAGGATGAAGAGAAGGCCGAGCGGGCCACGATCCTGCAGGGGCAGAGCCGGGCCGGCACGGTGATCCGCCTGCTGGATTACGCGCCCGGTTTTGGCAATTCCGGCCGCCCGCGCCCGATGGTGTGGACCGGCGACGGCCAGGCGTTCCACCAGCGCAACGCGGTGCGGAACCTCACGCTCAACAGCGGCCAGGGCAACGCCGGCGCCATCGGCCTCCAGTTCATGGCCAACGGGCAGGGCTGCGTGCGCGACGTCACCATCATGGCCGGCGGCAAGAGCGGCCTGGTGGGGCTGGACATGGCGTACGAGGACCACATCGGCCCCTGCCTGATCCAGCGGGTGCGGGTGGAAGGCTTCGATGTCGGCATCGCCGCCGCCAACTCGGTGTATTCCATGACCATGGAAAACATCGAGCTGGTGGGCCAGCTGGTGGCCGGCATCCGCAACCGCGGCCAGGCCGTGAGCATCCGCCAGCTGCGCAGCACCAACAGCGTCGTCGCCCTGCAAAACACGGATGCCACCGGCTTTGTGACCCTCGTGGAGGCCGTGTTGCAGGGGCTGCCGGCCAAGCGCCCGTCCCCGGCCATCCACAACAAGGGGTTCCTTTTCGCGCGGCAGATTGCGACCCCGGGCTACACCAACGCGATCGAGAACCGCACCGGCTTCGTCGAGGGCGCCTCCGGGCCCGAGGTGCGCGAGTTTGTGTCGCATCCCATCTTCAACATCTTCCCGGCCCCGCAGTACGCCCTGTTCCTGCCGGCGGAGGAGACGCCGGAGGTGCCCTGGGATGCGCCCGGCGCCTGGGCCGGCCCGCTGGCCTTCGGCGGCAAGGGCGATGGCGCGCACGACGATTCGGCGGCCATCCAGGCGGCCATCGATTCCGGGGCTGCGACGGTCTATCTGCCCAATGGCGTCTGGAAGATCCAGCACCCGGTGGAGCTCCGGAAGAATGTCCGGCGCATCATTGGCTGCGAGGCGCGGGTCGTGGTGGAGGTGCCCGTCGGGCAGGCCGCGTTCCGGCTGGTGGACGGCACCGCCCCGGTGGTGACGGTGGAGCGCATCGAGTTCCAGCCCGCCCAGCGCCTGTTCATCGAGCAGGCTTCCAGTCGCAAGCTGGTGCTGAGCAGCTGCGAGGGCGTGAGCCTCAACTGGACCGGCAAGGGCGACGTGTTTTTGGAGGACGTTTCCAGCCGGCTGCCGTGGACGATCCCCGCCGGACGCCGGCTCTGGGCGCGGCAGCTCTGCCTCGATTGCAACGGCACCAAGATCCTCAACGACGGCGGCCAGTTCTGGGTGCTGGGCCTGAAGGTGGAGCTGCCCGGCACGCTCATCGACACCCGCTCCGGCGGCAAGACGGAGCTGCTCGGCGGCCTGTGCTTCTCCAACGGCACCTGGAAGCAGGACCCGATGTTCCGCATCGTGGACGCCTCGGCCACCTTCAGCATCAGCGAGGTGCCGGTGGGCGGCTACGCCTACCAGACGATCGTGACCGAAACCCGGCGCGGCGTGACGCGCCAGATGACCAGCCGCGGCCCGTCCCAGGACCAGCCCCTGCCCGACCATCTCGGCGGCATCGCCCTGCCCCTGTACACCGGTTACGACGGGATCGGCGCGGTCGCCCCGAAAACCCTGTTGCCCAACCTCAAAACTTCCGGCAATTAGCCGGCATCACCTGCGCGCATGCCCGAACCCACAAAACAGGAACTCCTCATCGGTGTGGATCTGGGCGGTACCAAGATCCTCGCCGGCGTCTTCACCCCCCAGCTGAAGCTGCAGCAGACCGCCAAACTCAGCACCAAGTCCGAGCGCGGCTTTGATTCCGTTGTCGCCCGCATCGCCCGCTGCGTGCGCGATGTGGTGGACGAGGCGGACCTTTCGCTGAAGAACATCCGCGCCATCGGCATCGGTGCGCCGGGCGCGATTGATCCCGACTCGGGCGAGGTGATTTTTGCGCCGAACCTCCGCTGGAAGGATGCGCCCCTGAAAAAGGAGCTGGAGCGTGCGCTCGACGTGCCCGTCTTCGTCGAGAACGACTGCAACATCTGCACCCTCGGCGTCCACGAGGTCGAGCTGAAGGGCAAGCCGCGTGATCTCATCGGCATCTTCCTCGGCACTGGCATCGGCGGCGGGCTGATCCTCGACGGCAAGCTGTATGGCGGCTTCAACAAGACCGCCGGCGAAATCGGCCACATGGTCATCCAGGTCGGCGGGCCCAAATGCGGCTGCGGCAACAACGGCTGCTTCGAGGCGCTGGCGAGCCGCACCGCGATTTTCCGGGAAATCCAGAAGGCGGTGAAAGACGGCGGCAAGACCGTCCTCACCGAGATGCTCGGCTCCGACCTGGCCGAGCTGAAGAGCGGCGACCTCCGCAAGGCGCTGCGCAAGGGCGACAAGCTCGTCGAGAAGGTCATCGAGGACGCCGCCGAATACACCGGCATCGCCATCGCCAACCTCATCAACATCTTCAATCCCGAGGTGGTCGTGGTGGGCGGCGGCGTGATTGACGCGCTGGAGGACGAGATGATGTCCATCATCGTCGAGACCGCGCTGGACTACGCGATGCCGGGCACGACCAAGGGCATCGAGATCATCGCCAGCAAGCTCGGCGACCTCGCCGGCATCACCGGCGGCGCCGTGCTGGCGAAGCAGAAGGTGAAGTGAGGTGGGAACTTTCGCCTTTCCGATTATTGGCCCGCCCTCACCCCGGCCCTCTCTCCCAGGAGAGGGGGATCGGCGGCGCCGGCGTCTCTTTTCTGAACGTGCATCCGGCCAATCCCGATGCGATCTCTAGCCGGGACGCGGCCGAAGTTGCTCCCTCTCCTCGGGGGAGAGGGCCGGGGTGAGGGCGGGCCTCCACTCTAACTGTCAGTTTTCCTCTCCGGCGCGCAGTCCGGCAATGGATGCGGTGCGCGCGCCTGCAGTTCGTGGAAGATCAGATCACGGATGCCCTCCGAGTTCTGGCGCAGGTGGGAGTTCCAAAACCGCAGCGTCCTGATGCCGCGTGATTGCAGGAACCGCTCCCTTTCCGCGTCGTGCTGCTGTTGCTCCGGAAAGCCATGCTGGCGGCCGTCCAGTTCAATGGCCAGGTCCGCCTCCTTGCAGAAGAAATCCAAGGTGTAATCACCGAGCGGATGCTGGCGACGGAACTTGTAGCCGGTGAAGCGCCGGCCACGCAGCCAACGCCACATCAACCGTTCCGCCCAGGTCTCATTTTCGCGCAGCCGGCGGGCGCGTTCCGTGTCGGCCATGGCGGAAATCTAAGGAAGGAACCGGTCTTGAGAAGCCAGTTATTGATCCGGCTTTGCCACGCTACCAACGCCGGCCGCACCGCCTCGGCCAACAAGCCGTCGTGCGCATAGGCAGTAATTTTGAGGCGCGAGCATCTTGTGAAAATGTTCGAGTCATTTGATTGGGGTATCGGGTTCCTTTCATCGATTCGGAAAGGCAATAAGGAAGGGGCCCGCCCTCACCCCGGCCCTCTCCCCCAGGAGAGGGGGATCGGCGACGCCGGCGTCTCTTTTTTGGATACGCATCCGGCCAATCCCGCGGCGGGCTCCCGCCCGGAAGCAGCCGAAGTTTCTCCCTCTTCTCGGGGAGAGGGCCGGGGTGAGGGCGGGCGACCACTCCAATTGTCCGCCTGCTTTGCCGGCGCGCGCCTGCAGTTCATGGAAGATCAGGGTACAGATACCGTGAAAGTTCTTACGCAGTGGCAAGGGCCACATCAATTGTTCCGCCCACATCTCGTTTTGGCGCAGGCGGCGGGAGTCTGATCTTCCGATCAGGCGTCCGTTTCGGAGTGGAGGGCGATGCAGTTGCCTTCGGAGTCCAGCACCTCGGCGCGGAAGCCGTGCTCGCCGATCGAATGCACGTCGGACTGCACCGTGCCGCCCTGGGCCCGGACGGCCGCGACGGCGGTGCGCAAGCGTCCATTGACGCCCAGATAGATCATCACGCCATCTGCCGAGGGCTTGAAGCCCGGAACGACGCAGAGGCAGCCCATGACCCCGCCATCCTCTGTCGGTAGCCAACCCGTCGGGACGTCGCCGACCAGTTCCTTCCTCACCGGAGCGGCCAGCACCGCCGAATAAAACCGGATCGCCCGGTCAAGATCGAGCGCGGGAATGTCATACCAGACGATGTTGGGTTTCATACGTGGCTCAGGATGTGGTGCTGTCAGCTTGTTGCTTCTCAACTTGGTGATCAGGCGGTCAAGCAATTATGACGGAAACGTGAATCGGTATCCCGATTGTCGAGGCGGCATTCGTGCATCCAGGTTGAATCATGAAATGGGAAGGATTGCAGTCGCTTCGATAGCCCAGAAAAATGTCCAGGTCGACGCCGCGAGCGATCAAGCCTTTCAAGTAGGCGGCATTCGGACGCAAACGCTCCTCCAGCCAGGCCAGATGGGAAGTAGCGGATTCTGTCTCGTCCAAAGGCGAGTTCAAAAGCCAGACGTCGTGCGAAGTGTGGCGGTTTCTGAGATGGGGAATCGGATCCCCTGACCGCGTTACCCCAATGCAGTCTTGAAATTCTAAGAACCGGGCGGTCAGCTCCGAATGAAGGTGAGGAGCATCCGTGACACGGAATGAAGAGCAAAAATGAGCATATCCGCTTTCAGCCATACGTTGACTGGCCTCTACACAAGCAACCCCTTCACCACTTCGCCGCTGACATCCGTCAGGCGGAAGTCGCGGCCCTGGAAGCGGTACGTCAGCTTCTCGTGGTCGAAGCCGAGCTGGTGCAGCAGCGTCGCGTGGAAGTCGTGGACGTGGACCTTGTCCTTCACGGCGTTGAAGCCGAGTTCGTCGGTCTCGCCATAGGTCAGGCCCGGCTTGAAGCCGCCGCCGGCGACCCAGTAGCTGAAGCCGTTCGGGTGATGGTCCCGGCCGTCGTCGCCGCCCTGCACCATCGGCGTGCGGCCGAATTCGCCGCCCCAGATGATGATGGTGTCCTCCAGCAGGCCGCGCTGCTTCAGGTCCTTCACGAGGGCAGCGCTGGCGCGGTCGGTCACGTCGCAGTTGCGCTTGATGTCGGCCTTCAGATTGCCGTGCTGATCCCACGACTCGTGGAAGATCTGCACGAAACGCACGCCCTTCTCGATGAGCCGGCGGGACAGGAGGCAGGCGTTGGCAAAGCCCGGTTTGCCGGGTTCCGCGCCGTACATCTCCAGCGTTTCCTTGGATTCTTTAGTCAGGTCCATGACCTCGGGCGCGACGTGCTGCATCCGGAAGGCCATCTCGAAGGCGCTGATACGCGCGGCAATCTCCGGATCGCCGACGACGCCGAGGCGCTTCGCGTTGAGCCGGTTCAGCGTCTCCAGCGAATCCTTCTGGAGGCTGTCGTCCACGCCTTTCGGGTTCGAAAGATAGAGGACCGGTTCGCCGCCATTGCGGAAGAGCGTGCCGCCGTGCTGGGTGGGCAGGAAGCCGGGGCCCCAGTTGCTCGCGCCGCCGCTGGTGCCCTTGCCACCGGTACTGAAGACCACATAGGCCGGCAGATCCTGCGATTCGCAGCCGAGGCCGTAGGTCGTCCACGCGCCGAAACTGGGCCGGCCAAAGAGCTGTGAGCCGGTGTTCATCATGATCTGCCCCGGCGCGTGGTTGAACGCGTCGGTCTGCATCGACCGGATGAGCGTGATCTCGTCCGCGACCTCCGCGAGGTGCGGGAGGGTCTCGCCCAACTCCATGCCGCATTTGCCGGCCTTGTTGAACTTGTACTTCGGCCCGAGGAGCGTCGCGTTCGGGTTGATGAAGGCGGCGCGGTAGCCCTTGAGCATCTCCGCCGGCGGGAGGGTGCCGTTGAACTTGGTGAGCTGGGGCTTGTTGTCGAACAGCTCCAGATGGCTCGGCGCGCCGGCCATGAACAGGTAGATCACGCGCTTGGCCTTGCCGGGGAAGTGGCCCTTCTTCGGCGCGAGCGGATTGATCAGGGCGGGAGCGGGAGCAGCGGATGCAGATTGGCCGCCCAGCAACGAATGCAGGGCGATCGCGCCGAGGCCGACGCCGCAATCACGGAAGAACCAACGGCGGGAGATGGCGCGGCGCTGCTGCTCGACGGCTTGCTGGAAATGGGTGAGGCGGTTCATGGTTTGACGGGTGAATGTTTAACCGTATGGAATCCGAGTTCCTTGCGCGGCCGGGTCGGCGGCGACATCAACTGCTTCAGCGCGGAAAGTATGGCTTGGATATCCGCATCGTGACTGCCGAGCCGGCGCTCAATGCCGGCAATCTTGCAGCTGAGTTCATCAACCGACGAAATGACACGCCGGAGGCGGACAAACACACGCACGATCTCGACGCTGGTCTGGACGGCACGCGGGCTTTTCAGAACGGCCGAAAGCATCGCCACACCCTGTTCGGTGAAGGCGTACGGCAACGCACGCCGCGCGCCGCCACGGCCCTTTGAAGTCACAATTTGTGATTTCAAACCGGCGAACTCGGCGGCGGTGAGCTGGAACATGAAATCTTCGGGAAACCGTCCCGCGTTGCGTTTCACGGCCTGCACCAGCGCACGCGTCTCCACACCGTAAAGCTCCGCCAGATGTGGGCTCAGCATCACGCGGGTCTCGCGCAATGCGAAGATCCGGCTTTCGATGCCCGCCAAATGGCTGGTGGTGCGAATGCGTTTCATGTTTTCGGAAGCGTCATTCCTTCGTGATCGCCTCATCCAAATTCAGAAGCACCCGGCTCACCGCCGTGTAGGCCGCGAGCTGGGTCGGAGTTGAGCCGGTGGGCACCTTGGGCATGACGTTCTTGCCCGTGGCCAGCTCGTAGGGGTTCACCCAGCCGTCGGCGATGCGCTGCATCTGGCGGGTGAGCAGGCCCTTCAGCTCGGCGCGCTCATCCGAGGTGGGCGGGCGCGACAGCACACGGCGGAAGGCGTAGGTCAGGCGTGCGTCATCGGTTTTGCCACCCTCGGCGAGAGTCTTGGCGGCGAGGCCCTGGGCGCATTCCAGGGCGAGGGTTTCGTTCAGGGTCATGAGCGCCTGGAGGGGCGTGTTGGACTTCGTGCGCCGCACGCAGGAGAAGTCACCGTTCGGCGCGTCGAAAGCCGTGAGGAAGGGATACGGCACCGAGCGGTAACGGAAGGTGTACAGGCCCCGGCGATAGCGGTCGGCGCCCTTCGCCTCCTCCCAGGTCTTGGGTCCGTAGGATGCCGGCGGCATGAAGAGGAAGGCGGGCGCGGGCGGTTGCACGCTGGGGCCGCCGAGGGTCGGATTCAGGAGGCCGCTGCTCGCCAGGGCCGCGTCGCGCACCAGCTCGCCTTCCACCCGGAAACGCGGGCCGCGTGCCAGCAGACGGTTGTAGCGGTCCTTGGCATACAGCTCCGGCGTGACGTGCGAGGACTGCTTGTAGGTCGCCGAATTCACGATGAGCCGGTGCATCGCCTTGATGTCCCAGCCGCGGTCCATGAACTCGCACGCCAGCCAGTCGAGCAGCTCCGGATGGCTCGGCGCAGGACTTTGCAGTCCGAAATCCTCCGGTGTCTCCACGATGCCGGTGCCGAAGTAGGCTTGCCAGAGGCGGTTCACGAAGACGCGAGCGGTGGTCGGCGACTTTTTGTCCACGAGCCACTTCGCGAAGGTCATCCGGGAACCATCCGCGCCCTCCGGGAGCTGATGCAGGAAGGCCGGCACGCCGGGGCTGACTTCCTTGCCCGGCTTCAGCCAGTCGCCGCGCTTGAGCATGCGGGTGGCGCGCGTTTCATCGCCGGGGCCGGCGTTGTTCCGGGCCACGAGCACCGAGGTGGGCGCGCCCTCGGGCCACTGCTGCCAGAGCGCCTCGATCTTGTCGTTGACCTCCTTGAACTCCGGCACGGTCGTGCGCCAGTAGCTGAACACGGCGGCGACCTGCGCGGGCGAACGCTGCTCACGTGGGGTCTTGAACACCTCGCGCACGTTCGCGGGCAGCGGGTCGGCGACGGCATTGGTGTCGGCGCAGGCGCTGAAGCGGAAGCGGCCGAGGTTGTGCGTCTGGTTGTCGTCCGAATTGTCACCGCCGTGATTCTGCACCAGGCGGAAGTTCAGCTCGACGGCGTTGGTGAAGGTCAGCGGCTTCTCAGGGACGAAGACCGCCTTGCGCGCCACGTTGCGGCGGCCCGGCCCGGCGTCGATACCCCACGCGGTGTCCTCCTTGCCGTCGATCGCGGAAGCAACCGGCCCGTAGGTGCGCTTGTCGCCGCCGTTCTTCTTGCGGCTCTCGGACTGGAACTCCGGCTCCAGCGGCTTCTCCGCGTTTTCGAAGTCGGCGGTGGCCTTCACGAACTTCACATCGAACTTGTTGGTCCGGTTCTTCACCTCCACCACCTCGACCTTGAACTCGCTCAGCGCAGCCATGCCATGGATGGAGCGCCCCGGTCCGCCGCTGGGCAGGTTCGGATCGGGGAGCTGCTCGAAACGGAAGGCGCCGATGGCGGCGGGCGCATTGGTGGCGACGAAGTGGGCAGTCCATTGCGTGGGGGCGTAGCTCGACGCCCGGATGGAGCCGTCCGGGTAATAGTAGTAGCGCTCGCCATTCTCGCCCTCATGGACCGCGTTGACGACCTGCCAGTCGGGCTGGTTGTTCTTCACCGAGTCCTCCCACTGCGCGAGCCGTTCCTCCCAGCCGGGCGTGGTATGGCGTAGCCCCTCCTCCAGGTCGCGCATCTGGCGCATCAGGTCGGCGCGCTTCATCTGCTCGACGGGTGTGTAGGCGACCAGGGACGACTCGTGATCGTTGTTCAGGAAGGCGAAGAGCCGGTAGTATTCCTCTTGCTGGATGGGGTCGAATTTGTGGTTGTGGCACTGCGCGCACTGGATGGTCAGCCCGAGGACGCTCTTCCCGATGCAGTCCATGCGGTCGAACATTGCGTCCATGCGGAACTGCTCGGGGTCAGCACCGCCCTCCTCGTTGAGCATCGCGTTGCGGAGGAAGCCGGTGGCCACGCGATCGTCCTGCGTCGGGTTCGGGAGCTGGTCGCCGGCAAGCTGGTCGATGACAAAGCGGTCATACGGCAGGTTCTGGTTGAAGGCGCTCACGACCCAGTCGCGGTAGCTCCAGATGAAACGGGCCTTGTCCTTTTCGAAACCGTCGGAATCCGCGTAGCGTGCCGCGTCGAGCCAGTGACGGGCCCACTTTTCGCCGTAATGCGGCGATTTGAGCAGTGTTTCGACGACCTTCTCGTAGGCGTTGGGCGATTTGTCCGCGAGAAAGGCGTCGGTCTCCTCCGGAGTCGGCGGCAGGCCGATGAGGTCGAAATGCACCCGCCGCAGCAGGGTGGTCTTGTCCGTCTCGGGCGAAGGTTTCAGGCCTTCCTGTTCCAGCCTGGCGAGGATGAACTTGTCGAGGGGCGTCCTGGCCCACGCGGAGTTCTTCACCTTCGGCTCGGCGGGTTTCACCGGCGCCTTGAAGGCCCAGTGATGGGCGGCCTTGTCCACCTTGGCGGTCGCGGGCCAGTTGGCACCCTGGTCGATCCAGGCGCGCAGCAGGCCAATCTGTTCGGGCGTGAGCTTGTCGCCCTTCTTCGGCATCTGCGCGAGTTCCGAGTGAACGCCCGCTGTCACCTGCACGAGCAGCGATTCCGCGCTCTTGCCGGCAACGAAGGCCGGGCCGTGTTCGCCACCCTTGAGCGCGTCGGCCGCAGAATCGAGCCGCAGGCCGCTTTCGGTGCGCTTCGGCCCGTGACAGTTCACGCAGGAGTTTTCAAAGAGGGGCACGATGTCACGCTCGAAGCTCACCTTCGCGGTCGCGGCCGGCGGCAGCTTGGCGGGATCCGTCGCGGCGGCGGCGGACAGACCACAGGCCAGGGCCGCCAGCAAGGGGCGCAGGTCAAAGGCTTTCATTAACGGGTACGTTGAGCCAACGGTTGGATGCGGTCGAACGGTTTTTCAAGGTGCGTGGGCTTGGACGTACCGTGCGGGACGGAGATTCGAGGGGATGCGTGGCAGGGCATCTCCACCAGATGGGTAGGGCTGTGCTGCCGCGCGGCCCCAATTTCGCCGGGACAAGCGCGGCGATGTTCCGGCCGAATGCCCAGAGCGTTCCTTTCCCATCACCCATAATGGATCGCATGTACCCGACCGAAATAAGGCCATTCGTCCGGCTGCTTTACGAAACCCGCCCGCACTGGATTTTCCCGCACGTAAATCCATTTCTGCGCGTAACTCTCGTCGTCACGTAGGCGATGATGAAAGCCGCTTTGTTGGAATGTGCCGGTATCCGGATGCGTTTTGGCAAAACGGTCTTTCCAGAACGCGATCCAGCGCTCGACGGAAAATTGAAGGTCATGCGGCGCACAGAAGAGATGCAGGTGGTCGGGCATGAGCAGGTAGTCGCTCACCAGCCACGCCTTCGCGGAGTTTTCCCAGATATTGTGCAGTGCGCGTTGGACGGATGCCTGCGCCAGCCAGCGCTCCCGTCCCCGGGTGCAGACGGTCAGAAAGACCCAGTTCGCGCCGCCGGTGGTCCGATGGACACCCTTGGCGGGAGAACGGCGGCCGGGCTCTTGGAACGGGGCGGCGGACATCGCAGACTTCGTAATCAAATCGCCTCAGGTGCAGAAGCCCTTTCGGCCCACGCGCAGGCGCGTGGGACGGGAATAATGGGATGCGCGGCAGCGCATCCCTACCAGATTGGTAGGGCCGCGCTGCGGGGCGGCCTCAACTGCGCCGGGACGAGCGCAGCGGTGTTCCGGCCAGCCGTATGCGCCCCAGCCCCGCTCGGCCGTCTCCGTCTATTTGGTGAACTCCGGGGCCGTGAAAAAGCGCTCGCCAGGATAGTAGTGGTTGTAGGCGCTGTTCGCCTGTCGAAACCGCCACGCCGCCGGAGCCCGTCGCAGCACCTCGCGCGCGGCGAGGAAATCCATGCCGAAACGCCGCCAGCGACCGCCCCGGGCGTTGTTCAGCGCGCCGCTCCACCACGCGAGGGCGGTCACGGGCAGGGCGGCCAGCGAGAAGGTCTTCAGCGCCATGATGGCGAGGCTGGAGCGGTTCGACAGGTAGCGTCGCCGGCTCACGGTGTCGCGTTTCGTGGCGAACGTCTGCGTGTCCGAAGCACCGACCGCGTGGAAGACTTTGGCCTCCGGCACGGTTACGCTGTGCCAGCCGCGTTGCCACGCCCGGATGCCCAGGTCCATGTCCTCGAAATCGAGGAAGAACGTGGTGTCCCAGCCGCCCAGATCGGCATAGCAGGCGCGGTGGATGAGCACCGCGCCGGCGCAGGGAAACGGGATGCGCTCGCCGGCGGTTAGTGGCGCGAGAAAATCAAACCGGGCGCGCGGCCAGGGGCTGTTGAAATCCCACGCGGCGCTCTGGAACCGAACGCCCGCGTGATGCAGTCGGTCGCCGTCGTAAGTCCATTCCCACGGGTCAGCGATGCCCGTCTTGGTGGCCGGATCAATCCGTTCCGCCAGCCGGCGGAGACAGTCCGGGTCGAGCCACAGGTCCTCGTTGGCGAAGAAAAACAGGTCGCCCCGCGCGATTTTCGTGCCGGCATGGTAGCCGCTCACCAGGCCCGACTGCGGCGGCTCGGTGATGACCCGCACATCCGACTGCGCGGCGAGAAACGCTGGCGAGCCGTCGCGGCTCTCGCGGTCCACGATGATGATCTCCAATTCGACACCCCGCTGCGCGCGCAGCGACTCCAGCAGCTTCGGCAGGAAGCGCAGGCCGTTGAAGTTGGAGAGGATGACCGAGATCACGCGGCGCGAGTGAAACAGTAATCAGTGATCAGTGAAACAGTAAGCCCAGTCAGGGAGTAAGCCAGTAGGTCAGTGAGTCAGAAAGGCCCAACGAACTTGGCGGCGGCATCCTTACTGATTACTGACCTGCTGGCTCACTGGCTTACTCGCTCACGCCTCTTTCTTCCATCCCGACGGCAGTTTCTCGAACACTTCCAGCGCCTCGAAGCGCTTCGGGGGCGCGAGCTCGATGGATTTGGCCCAGGCGGCCATGCGTCGCAGTCCCTCGTGCAGCGGCACGTGGGGCGGCGGCGTGAACACCGCGTTGGCCTTGGTGTGGTCGGAGAAGGCGTGGACCACCTCGGGCCGAGCCGGCAGATGCCGCAGCTTCAGTTCCACGTCGAGCGCAGCTGCGACTTCGCGGGCCAGATCGATGATCTTTACCGGTTCATCCGCGCCGACATTGAAGACCTCGTTGCGGGCGGCCGGCACCAGCGGCGCGCGCGCGAACAGCGGCGCCACGTCGTCCACGTACGAAAAGGCCCGCGTCTGCCCGCCGTCGCCAAAGACGGAGAGCGGATCCCCGCGCAGGCATTGACGGATGAAGATGCCGATCACGTTGCGGTGCGGATCCGCCAGGTTCTGGCGTTCGCCGTACACGTTGTGCGGGCGGAAGATCGTGAAGGGCAGCCCGAAGACGCGCTCGGCGGCGTAAAGGTCGAGTTCGCCGGCATACTTGGCGATGCCATAGGGATCTTCCGGGCGCGGCGCGGCGTCCTCCCGCAGCGGCAGCTGGCCGGTGCCGTACACGGCGATGCTGGAGGCGAAGACGAAGTGCTGCGCGTGGCTGGCGATGGCGGCGTTGATGAGGTTCACCGTCGCGCCGAGATTCGTGTCGTAGTTGAAGCGGCGCGTGTGATGGCTGAGCCCTTCGGCCGCGTAGGCCGCGAGGTGGTACACGTAGTCAAACGGCCCGTGCTCCGCCCAGAGCGAGCGCACAAACGCCGCGTCGCGCAGATCGCCGCGCACGAAGCCGATCCCCTCGGGAACACTGCGCCGGAAGCCGCCCGAAAGATCGTCGGCGCCCGTCACGGCCATGCCCAGGGCCTGGCAATGCCCGGCCACGTGCGAGCCGATGAAGCCGGCCACACCGGTGACCAGCACGCGCGGTTGAGACATGGACAGCAGGTTTGCGGAAAGAGGAGCAGGAAGTCCAGTGCGGGAAGTTAATGAACCCGGCGTAAACGGATCGGGTTAAGCTTGTTCGCTTTCAAAAGACCCAGTACACAACATCTGAGAATTCAGTGGGAGCGAATCGGCGGACTAACAATACAATCA
Organism: uncultured Verrucomicrobiota bacterium; assembly: GCA_903922605.1. Classification (GTDB taxonomy): domain Bacteria; phylum Verrucomicrobiota; class Verrucomicrobiia; order Limisphaerales; family UBA9464; genus CAIVQB01. Next base: position 6,251 of record CAIXUG010000060.1, on the reverse strand, counting down.
GTCCTCCGTTAACCTAAATTCTCATTAAACAATGACATCACAATTTAAAAGCAAAGTATACGACTACAATTTAGTCGGCGCCTTTGTCCTAATGCTGCTCATTTTCTCCGTTTGGGTGTGTGTCGATTCATTGCGAACCTCGGCATTCCTGTTTTCTTTCACTGGGGGTGTGCTTGGCCTTTCCTATTCCATCCTGAAGCAGCATTTGGAGGAAACCCGCCTGTTCAAAGAGCTGTTTTCCGATTTCAACAAGCGCTACGATAGCCTGAACGGTCCTTTGCATGTTTTGATTTCTATTCCGGTCAATCAATCACTGACGCTTGAGCAAAAAATCACCGCATATGACTATTTCAATCTTTGCGCTGAAGAATATCTTTTCTACCGCAAAGGCTACATATATCCCGAGGTTTGGATCGCTTGGAGCAATGGGATGAAGATAATCTTTAACTCGCCTCAGATTCGAGAGCTTTGGAATCAGGAATCGAAGACTGATTCGTATTATGGATTTACGCCACCGAGTTAATAGAGCGGCTTTCGCAATTCTGTGACCTTTGGTAAACCGGCCGCGCTTTTACCCAAAGCAATCATGTGCCAGTCGGCGATCGCAACAAATGGATAGGGAGAATAGGCCTTACGCCCCGTTCTCCCCCGCCTTTACTCGCCCAGGAACAGCCTCCATTCGGCCATGCCGTTGTGATTTCGGAGATAGGCGGTCGCCGGTTTTTCGCGCGGCCCCCGTCACGGCCAGGCCACGTGCGAGCCGATGAAGCCGGCCACACCGGTGACCAGCACGCGCGGTTGAGACATGCCGCGAGAGTCGGGGAAGAAATGGCCGGAAGTCGAGCGCGGGCCATGGGACCGGAATCAGAGGTTGCACGAAATCCTCGCGGGCCGGAATGTGACCACAGATGGCTGTTCCTCGTTGGTTGTCGCGCGTGCGCTCGTTACCTCCCCGCTCGCGGGACCTGTTGCTTACCTGCCTCTACGGCCTTGCAGCCGGGGGTATTTCGGTTGCCTTCCAGTTCTGCTCGGGCGGTTTCTACAACCTTGCCCTGGTCCGGCTCTCGCATGCCTCGTTTCCCGTGTTCGCCGGCGGAACGTTCCTCCTGATGATGGCGACAATGCTGCTGGTGGGCTTCCTGCTCAACGCCTTCTGCCCGGACGCGGCCGGCAGCGGCATCCCCCAGCTCAAACTGGCCTTTTGGAAGGATTTTGGCGTCGTACCGTGGCGGGTGGTCTGGGTCAAGTTTGTCGCCGGCGTGCTGAGCCTCGGCGGCGGCGCCAGCCTGGGCCGCGAAGGGCCCAGCGTGCAGATTGCCAGCGCGACAGCCTCGTGCATGGCCGGCTGGTTGGGGGAACCGAAGCACAACCGGCGGCCCGCCGCAGCGGCCGGCGCGGCGGCAGGACTGGCGGCGGCGTTCAACACTCCCTTGGCTGCGGTCACCTTTGTCCTTGAGGAGGTCATTGGCGACCTGAACAGCCGTTTCCTCGGCAGCATCCTGCTCGCCTCGGTGATCGGGGCGTTTGTCGTGCACGGGCTGGTCGGGCCGCAGCCGGCCTTCCAGCTGTCGGCCCTGTCGGCCACCTCCTGGCGCGTTTATCTGCTCATACCCGTGGTCGCGGCGGTGGCCAGCATCATCGGGGCCTGGTTCCAGAAGTGGGCGCTGGGGCTGCGCTCCCGGCAGCGGCAATGGCAGCGCATTCCCGGCTGGTGCCGGCCCGCCCTCGGCGGAGCGGTCGCGTGGGCGCTGGGGATTCTGGTGTTCCGCTCCACGGGCCGGCTCGGCGTGTTCAGCCTCGGCTACGGCGACCTCTCCGACGCGCTGGCCAACGGGCTGTCCTGGAAGCTCGCGGGCATTCTGCTGCTGGCGAAGTTTGCCGCCACCATCGCCTGCTACGGCTGCGGGGGTTGCGGCGGCATCTTCTCGCCCACGCTGTTCTTCGGGGGCATGGCGGGGCTGTTCCTGGGCGGTCTCGCCGACCAGGCGCTCCCGCTGACCGGCGTCGAGCACACCACGCTCGCGGTCGTGGGCATGAGCTGCTGCCTCGGGGCGGTGGTCCGCGCGCCCGTGACCGGCATCCTGATCGTCTTCGAGCTGACCCATGAGTTTTCACTGGTGCCCGCGCTGATGCTCGGGGCGCTGGTCAGCCAGACGATCAGCCGCCGGCTCTGCCGCCTGAACTTCTACGACACCATCCTGCAAAACGACGGGCACGAGCTTGAACGGCTCATGCCGCCCCGCGACCTGCGTTCGTGGCAGCACCTGCCGGTGTCCACCATCGCCAATTTCCGGCCGGTCGTCGTGGAGCAGCTTGATCCGGAGTCCCTGACCGCCGTGGCGAAGGCGCATCCCTACCGCTGTTTCCCGGTGTTACACGAAGGGAAAGCCAGCCGGATGCTCTTCCGTGACGAGCTGTTGAAGGCGGTCGCCGAAGGCCGGGCGCCCAAGCTTGAGGCGGCAGCATCGGTGATCCCCAGCCAAAGCATCCGGGAGGTGCAAACGCGCCTCATCGAATCGCCCAGTGGCACCGTCCTGCTTACCGACGGCCCCGGCGGCCGCCTATTGGGCATTGTCACCCTGCACGACCTCCTGCGGGCCGAACTCGCGGCGGCGGAGCGGGCGACCGAATGAGCCCGGCCCCGAGGTACACGGCGGGAACACATCGTGGAAGAATGGCAATGACCAGAGAACGGTCGGCATGCTTCGTTCCTTGGTTTCTTTGCTGTTCAGACCCCCTTAAATCTCGTTCGAAGCCTGCCGATTGCGTTTGAACGCGGCGGCTCACGGGTGTGAACTCATGGCGCTGCACTGTTGTCCATGAAGAAGGTCGTAATCACCCTGCTCACGCTGGTTATGTTGCTAGTCTGCAGATATCCGGCACGGGGGGAGTTCATTTATCCGGAGACTCAAGATGTTCCCATCGACCGGTTGATCGGGAATTTGGAGCGTCGGTTGACTCAGAACACCAATGACGCGCACATCCTCTACTATCTAGCACGTTTGGAGGCTATGGCAGCTTCCACCCAGGTGACGAACGTAGCTGTGTTTACAAAGGATGGAATGCCGCGGTTCATTGAAGATTCGGGAGCCTCGGGGGCTTACGAGCTTCCCACCAATCTGGTCCTCAAGCTGACGGCTGCCAGACACTCGACCAATTCCATCAGGCATTTCGAACGGGTGCTGGCCTTGCTTCCAAATTCGACGAACCAGGATGATCGCTGGCTGATCCTTCCGACCAATCTCGGCTATGGATGGACCCTGAATCAGGCAGGCCGAACTAACGACGCGATCCGACAGTATCGTAAGACCCTTGAACTGGCTTGGAACAAGGAAGTCGGCACGAAGATGGACGAGCTGATGGACACTGTCCGTGCCACCATTCGGGAAAAGGAATGGAGCGGCTGGCAAGAGCATTATCTTGGTATGGGAGTTTGCTTCAGCGAAGAAACGATTGGTTATCTGTTAAAAATCCTGGATCCCGTCAGCGACGCGAAAGAAATCGCGGACTTGACGCGGAGGCAAACCGCTCTTTCCCGTATGTCGCGGAAGATCACCCCCGTTGCCGTGCCAATCGCGGCCGAAACCGACCTGACCAGCCTCATCACCCACGATGCCTCCGTTTCCTTCGACCTGGATGGTTCCGGCCTGCCCCGACGCTGGGGCTGGATCAACGATCGTGCCGCCTGGCTGGTCTGGGATCCCAAGCACACCGGCAAGATCACCTCGGGACTGCAACTGTTCGGCGCGGTGACCTTCTGGATCTTCTGGCGGGATGGCTACGAGCCACTGGCCGCGCTGGATGATGACGACAACGGTGTGCTGGAGGGCCACGAACTGGACGGCCTGGCCCTGTGGCACGACCTGAATGGCAACGGTATCAGCGACCCCGGGGAGGTTCGCTCCGTGGCCGAATGGGGAATCGTCCGCCTGCAATGCCATCCGCAACGTGATGTGTCCGGCATGCCGTTCCATCCGGAAGGAGTGACATTCAGCGGCGGCACCAGTCGTCCCACTTACGACTGGTCGGCACCGCTGGCTCACGAGCCGGTGCGTTGACCGGGTAGGCTGACTGTCCGGAAAGAAACCAACGGTTTCAAGGTCGCGGTAGCGTCCTGGACTGCGCCAGTCCTCTGGCGCTTTCGGCCGCCGGATGGATGGCCGAAGGACTGAAGCATGACTCCTTCTTGCGGGGTGTCCCGATCAAAGCGGCAGAGGGCTGCTACAGTCCAAGACCTCGCGGACTTCGCGGCGGGGCTAGAGATGGCGCGCCTGCCTTTCTTGGTTCCTTCGTTTCTTTGTGGTTCAAATACGCCTTCAAAACAGCCCCGGCCAAAGCCTTTGACGGGTTACAACGCGGCCCCTAGCTTCTCGCCTCCGTAAAGAACCGCGTCCGTCAATGATCGGCTACATCTTCAAAAAAATACTCGGCTCCCGCAACGAGCGCGAGGTCAGGAAACTCCGTCCCATCGTCGGGAAGGTGAACGAATTCGAGCTGCAGCTCCAGTCGCAGCCCGAGGAGGTGCTCCGTCAAAAGACCGCCGAGTGGAAGCAGAGGCTTTCCACCATCACGGACAATGCGGAGCTGAAGCGCGAGCTGGAAGCGATCCTGCCTGAGGCCTTTGCGGTGGTGAAAAACGCCTGCCGCCGCCTCAACGACCGGCGCGCCGAATTCGAGGTGCGCGGGAAGCCGCAGGTCTGGGGCATGGTGCCCTTCGACGTGCAGCTTATCGGCGGCTTGGCGCTGCACCGTGGCTACATCGCGGAAATGGCCACCGGCGAGGGCAAGACGCTCGTCGGCACGCTGCCGGTGTACCTCAACGCGCTTTCCGGCCGCGGCGTCCACGTCGTGACGGTGAACGACTACTTGGCCGCCCGTGACTCGGAGTGGATGGGCGCCGTGTACCGGTATCTTGGCCTCACGGTTGGCTGCATTCTGCATGACCAGTCCCCGCAGGTGCGCCGCGAGCAGTACGCCTGCGACATCACCTACGGCACGAACGCCGAGTTCGGCTTCGATTACCTGCGCGACAACGGCATGGCCACGCGTGCTGAGGAGCAGGTCCAGCGCGGGCATTACTTCGCCATCGTGGACGAGGTGGACTCCATCCTCATCGACGAGGCGCGCACGCCGCTCATCATTTCCGGCCCCGCCGTGATCTCGGTGGAGCACAAGTACAACGATTTCAAGCCGGTGGTGGAGCGGATCGTGGCCGCCCAGCGCGACCTGTCGAACCGCCTCCTGCGCGAGGCCGACGAGGTGCTCAAGAAGCTCAAGCCCGCTGACGGCTCGAACCCGAAGAACCCCCAGGACCTGGAGCGCGAGCTCTCGGCGCTGCTCTACCGCGTGAAGCTCGGCCAGCCCAAATCGCCGGGCCTGCTCCGCTTTTTCGAGGATCCCGAGAATCTCAAGCGGGTGCAGAGCTACGAGGTCGAGCTGCACGCCGACCAGTCCAAGAAGCAGCTCTACGCCGAGAAGGAAGAGCTCTTCTTTGCCATCGAGGAGAAATCCCACGAGGCGGACCTCACCGAGAAGGGCCGCGAGTTCATCTCGCCCAAGGATCCCGAGGCCTTCGTGCTGCCGGACCTGCCGACCGCCTTCAGCCAGATCGATTCCGGGGCCGAGACCGACGCCCGCAAGCGGCTGGAGCAGAAGGCCAAGCTGCAGGCCGAGTTCGAGGAGCGTGCCTCGGTCATCCACACCATTTCCCAGCTGCTCAAGGCCTACTGCATCTACGAGAAGGACGTGCAGTACGTCGTGCAGGACAACAAGGTCATCATCGTCGATGAGAACACCGGCCGTCTAATGACCGGTCGTCGCTGGAGCGAGGGCCTGCACCAGGCCGTCGAGGCCAAGGAAGGCGTGGACATCGAGCGCGAGACGCAGACGCTGGCCACCATCACGATCCAGAACTACTTCCGCCTCTACCACAAGCTGGCGGGCATGACCGGCACCGCCGAGACCGAGGCCGCCGAGTTCTTCGACATCTACAAGCTCGGGGTGATGACCATCCCGACGAACCGGCCCAACATCCGCAAGGACAGCCACGACACGGTGTACAAGACACGCCGCGAGAAGTTCACGGCGGTCGTCGCCGAGATCAAACGTCTCCACGGCGAGGGCCGGCCCATCCTGGTCGGCACCATCTCGGTCGAAACCAGCGAAATGCTGGCCCGGATGCTCAGCCGTGAGAAGATCCCCCACGCGGTGCTGAACGCGAAGTTCCACCAGCAGGAGGCCGAGATCGTGGC
>CAIXUG010000059.1 GCA_903922605.1 uncultured Verrucomicrobiota bacterium | reverse complement strand
GGATTGGCTTCCCGCCGTCCACCTCCCGCAGCATCCGGATCTTCTCCTCAGTCGTGTGTCGTTTCCCTTTCATGGTCTGGCTCTTTCTTCGTTGCCCAGACTCTCACTCCCTCTGGCTCAGTTTGGCGAGGTCAGGTCAGGTCCATTCGACCGCGATGCGATGGGCCGCATTCTCCGAACTCAATCCTACGAACGCCGGCAGGCCCCGGGGCCGGACCTGTTCCAAACGGATGAGGCAGATGCCGGCCATGCCAAAACCATGCACGAGTTTGGGCCGGAACGGCCCCGGCAGCAGCGCCGCCAGCACCTCCGGACGCACCCGAAAATTTACCAGCAGCCTTCGCGCGATCACGCCCTGCACCACCGGCACGGGAAAGGTCATGGCCGGCCTCCCTTCCAAGCCGCCCATCCGTACACCACAGTGAGGTAGACAAACACCATCGTCGTCGCGTGGTAGCCGAGGCGGAGCCAGCGGCTTGTCAGGTAGGGCCGTACATCGAACACGAAAAACTGAACGGCCAGCCGTCCCAGCCAGAAGAGCCCGATGAAGACGCAGACGCTCCGCGCCAGGGTGCTACCCGCCGCCAAGGCCTCGGCGTTCACTAGCGTGAGCACGCCGAACGCGGTCAACACGTAACCGATGTAGCCGAGATAGACCCAGAAGAGCTGTTGCAGGAAGGGCGAGAGCTTGGCGAGTTGTTCCCTCATGCCGGTGACCTTGGACATCGAGGCGCCGGCGGTAAGAAGGCTGAGTTGGAGTAGGCCGGCAAGGCGGAGGAACAGTTCCAGTTTCATGGTCAGACCTTTTTCAGAGCGCGCGCAGGAAGTGGAGAAACGGCAGCATGACGCGGCCAACGAACGGTTCGTGGAACAGCAGGCCGGCGGGTGCCACCACGCAGAGCATCGTGAACATCCAACCACGCCCGCCCCGCCCCAGACCAAGCTTGTGGGTGATTGAGGTACGCTCGGCGGTTACTCCCAGCGCCTGCAGGAGGAAATAGAGCGTCGGCAGACCGTAGCCAGCCCGGGCGGGCACCGAGATGACGAGGTCATGGATCAGGCCCGACACGAGGAATCCGGCCCACAACGCCGCGAGCGCTCCGAACCGTCGGCCCAACGGACGGAAGACATGTCGCACCACCAGTTGGTGGAAGGCATGATTCCAGCGTTCGCCCCAAAACGTCGAAAGCGACGTCGCGCGCTGCGGCGAGCGCATGAGGGGCGCAGCATCCACCCCAGCCTTCCGCCACACCAGCGACAGCAGGTGGAATGTTCCAAAGTGCATACATAAGATTCCTCCTGTCATGCCGACCCAGCCGGCCAGCAGCGGCGACACCGTGACGCATTCGCGGGCAACACCCCACGTCAGCACCAGCCCCAACAGCGTGTACCCCAGCGCGTAGATCCATTCGGCCCGTTGCGGCCTGGACACGGGTCGTCCGCGGTCGAGGAACCCGCGAGCGTCCATGCCAACCCACAGCAGAAGATAAGCGGTCAACCGGCCATCCGAGCGTGGCCGCCGATCCGTCGCCAGATCGGCCAAGGTGAGCAGCTTCGCCGCCCCGTAAAGGCCGAAGCACAGCACCCACATCTCCACCCATGGTAGAAGGGCATTCATGGCAGCTCCAAAAAAGTGGTGACGGCACGGTGACGTCGGGGCGGTGCGTGGTACGGCAGCGGGCAGACATCGCTCAGGCAATAGCGGTTTACCGCGATCCAGCGATAAACAGCCTTGGCCAACCCGTTGAAGCCAGGCCACCCGGCAAGGACTGCAAAGGGCCAGAGCCACCACACCGTGCGGCCTATCGCGATCAGGGCATCCACCCCGCCAAGCTGCGTGCCATCCGGGAGCAGCAACTTCATCTCGGCGGGAAGCTCGCCCACACCCAGCCTGAAGTATTGCCGCACCCAGTCAGTCTGGAGCATCGCAAAATCAAACCCCCGGCGGCGGAGCATCGGCCCCCAGCGCTCCGCGCTCGAGCAACAGATCGGGCAGATGCCGTCGTAGAGCACCCAGCCACGCACGGGCATCGGAGGCAGTTTTTTCGGAGTTGTCGTGTCGGGGTCCATGGGATCTCCCTTCCGGGCTCAGTTGCCGAGACCGAGTACCTTTCGGAGTTTGCCGGCCATCCTGGCCGCCTTGATCACGGTGGCGGTCGGCCAGTCGCGGACGTGTCCGTGGCATTCGTTGACCAGCTCGAAGAAACCGGCGAGCTCGCCCAACCGCCGGGCGCTGTGTTCGCCAGTCGCCTTGTCCTTGCGCGCCTCCTCGAGGCATTCCCGGAGCATGACCAGCGTCGGGTCCAACTCGCGCCGCTTCCGCTCCTCGGCGACCACGCGGAACATCTCGAACACGTCCGTCATGGTCTCGAAATGGTCGCGGCGGTCCCCGGCCAGGTGGACCATTTTCACAATGCCCCAGCCCTGCAGCTCCTTGAGGCTGTTGCTCACGTTCGAGCGCGCCACCCCGAGCGTCTCTTGGATCTGCTCGGCGTGGAGGGGCTTCGGGCTGAGGAAGAGCAGCGCGTGAACCTGGGCCACCGTGCGGTTGATGCCCCATTTCGCCCCCATCTCGCCCCAGTGGAGGATGAACTTCTGTTCGACTGGCGTGAGGTTCGTCATATCTGTTATTTCTGTCAGAACAGAAACATCAGACAAGACCGTTGTCAAAGATTTACGGGCTGAGATTTTTGAACAACAAAGGAACGAAGAAACAAAGGAACCACTGAAAAGCGTCCTTCTCTGGGTCTTCTTGGTTCCTTTGTTTCTTTGTTGTTCCAATAAATGCCAAAAAAGGCGCGTCGCCCTGCGGCGACGCGCCTTTGAAAACCGGGCTTCCCTACCGTTCAGTCCTCGCTGAAGAGGTATTCGAGGTCGGACTGCGAGAGGTTGCTGGCGAAGCCCTCCTCACCGAGCACGTCGGAGATGGTCTGGGACTTCCGCTGCTGCAGCTCCCAGATCTTTTCCTCGACCGTGCCGGGCGCGATCAGGCGGTAGGCGTTGACGGTACGGGTCTGGCCGATGCGGTGCGACCGGTCGATGGCCTGGGCCTCGACGGCGGGGTTCCACCACGGATCGTAGAGCACCACGTAGCTGGCATTGGTGAGGTTCAGACCCGTGCCGGCGGCGCGCAGCGAGAGCAGGAACACGCACGGATCGGGGTCGGCCTGGAAGGCGTTGACGACCTCCTGACGGCCCTTGGTCTCGCCCGTGAGGATGTGCGTCTTGATGCCGCGCTCCTTGCACGCGGACTCGAGCAGGCGGAGCATCTCCACAAACTGCGAGAAGAGCAGCACCTTGTTGCCGGACTGGAGCACGGGCTCGAGCAGTTCGAACAGCGTCTCGGTCTTGCCGCTGGCGCTGTCGTTGCCGACGAGCTTCGGATGGCAGCAGATCTGGCGCAGGCGCGTGAGCGCGGCCAGGACGTGCATCTTGGACTTCGCGACGCCCTTTTCCTGAAGCGTCTTCATCACCTGCTCGCGGCTGCGGCGCAGTTCGGCGAGGTAGAGCTTGCGCTGGTCCTCGTCGAGGTCGCAGTCGCGGCGTTCCTCGATGCGGTCAGGGAGATCTTTCGCCACCTGCTTCTTGAGGCGGCGCAGCATGAGCGGGCGCAGGCGCGCGCTGAGGCGGCGGCGGGCGGCGTTACCTTCCCACTCGGGACCTTCGCCCTTGGGCTCGTAGGTCTCATGGAAGGCGGCCTGGCTGCCGAGATACGCGGGCTGGATGAAGTCCACGATGCTCCACAGGTCCAGGAGTCGATTTTCCAGCGGCGTGCCGGTGAGGGCAAGGCGCTGGTCGGACTGGACTTCCTTCACCGCCTGGGTGACCTGCGCGTTCGGGTTCTTGATGAACTGCGCCTCGTCGAGGATCAGCGCGCGGAAGTCGAACTTGCTCAGTTCTTCCAGGTCGCGCCGCAGGATCGCGTAGTTCGTCACCACAATATCGTTCTCGGGGATCTGCTTCCGCAGATTGTGCCGGGCCTGGCCGGACTGGAGCACGAGCACCTTGAAGTGGGGCGTGAACTTCTCGGCCTCACGCCGCCAGTTGTGCAGCACGGATGCGGGACAGAGCACGAGCGAGGGCTTGCGGTCCTTCTTGTGCTGCTCATGGAGCCAGGTGAGCCAGGTGAGCGTCTGGAGGGTTTTTCCGAGGCCCATGTCGTCGGCCAGGATGCCACCGAGATGCAGCCGTGAAAGGTTGCAGAGGAAGTCAAAGCCCTCCTTTTGGTAGGGACGGAGATCGGCCCGGATGTTGTCGGGCAGCTTCGTGTCAGGCACGCCCTTGAAGTCGCGGAGCTTCTCCTTGAGCGCGGCCACCGCTTTTTGGGTCCCCAGATCCTCCAGCGTCTTTTCGTCCAGATGGGTGGCGTGGATGAGCGAGGCCTTCTGGGCGTCGCCGCTGAGGCCTTCCAGGCCGAGCGAGGCGGCCGTCTCGTGGGCCTTGCGGTTCGCATCGGTGTCCAGCTCGACCCAGCCGCCATCGGGCAGCTTGACGAAGCGGGTGTTGGCCGCGGCGAGGCGCTGCACGTCGGCGGCAGTGAGCTTCATGCCCTCGACCTCCCATTCCGCGCTGACGCTGAGCCAGTCGATGCCGGAGCCCTTGAGGACCAGCTTCGGCTTCACCAGCTTGCGGTTCAGGAACAGGCGCTGGAACGACGGGTTGCCGAGGAAGTCGGCCTCCTTCGGACGGTCCGCCCAGGCGTTGGCGAGCTGGCTGAGGAAGGCCTCGTTCGCATCGCCAACCCACAGGCCGGGATCGGGCGTGAACCAGTCGAGCTGCTGCAGCCAGAGGATCGCGGCGTGAACCCGGGGGTCATCGAGGAGCTCCGGACGCTCCGCATGCTGCTTGAGCGCCTTGGTCCGGGACCACTCATGGCCGTTCCACTGCCATTCGGAACCGTCGCGATCACTCGTGGCGAGCAGGCGCAGACGAACCACCTCGTCCGCCAGCTCGAACACAAACTGCGGCTTGGCGGTGTGGGTGATGCAGAGCTGGCTCCAGTCGGCCTCGCTGATCGTCTTGCTCTCGTGGCCATTGCCATGATCGCCATTCGTGCCGTTGGTACCATTCGTCCCGTTCGTGCCATTGCTGGAACGCGGCTTCGTGGTCTGCGACTTCCGCAGCTCGTTCAGCAGGCGGTGGGAGAGCTTTTTGACCGGCAGCACCGGACGCTGCGCCCAGGGGCCGAGCAGCGAGGCGGGCGGCGCGTTCCGCAGGATGTAAAATTCGTTGTCCACCAGCACCAACTGGGGCGAGCCGACCATGAACTTGCACTCCGCCAGCGGACGCGCCTGGCCGTCAGGCAGCGCGAGCAGATGCGTGAAGCTAAGGTCTCCATCGACCGTTTCCAGATGGGGACGGAGCTCCGCCAGCATCCCGTGGAACTGGAGATTGGTCGCCTGGCCGGCGAGCTCAAGCCGTGTGCCGTGGGCCCACATGGCCAGCCAGGTGAGCAGGTCCGCGCCTTCCAGCACGAGCACCTCGTTGTCCTTCACCTTGCCCGACCAGTTGGCGTGCATCCAGTCGATCACGGCCCAGTCATCGGCCGGGAACAGTTCGGCCTCATGCGCGGCGCGGGTGCGCAGATCGCAGAGATCGGAGAGGTACTTTTCCTTCTCGCCCGAGCGCGAACGGAACAGCAGGAACTTCACGGCCACGCGCCACTGGTTCACCGCGTCGCTCGCCCGCAGCGGCTCGCAGATGATCCGCAGGGCGGCCTTCGGCGCGTCCAGATGCGTATGGGTGGCGGGCAGCAGCCAGTTCTCCAGCTCCTGCACGAACTGCGTCTCCTTCTCCGACTGCTCCACTTCCTGGAAGCGGTCGAAGTTCGCGTAGGGCAGCAGCTCGGTCGGCAGCGAGCGGTTGGCGCGCAGGAACAGCATCGCGACCTCCTCCATGCGCGTCTTGCCCGCGGCTCCCTGGATGCGCGGCCACCATTCGGCCGCGCCGAAATCGTTCCGCCGCAGGTTGAGCTTTTCGAGGTAGTCGTCGAAGAGCAGGTAGGCCCGCTGCGGGTCCGCGCAGGCGGCCAGGAGTTTCAGCACGGCCTCACGCTCGGCGACCTTTTCCTTGGAGTCGGCGAGCTCGCGACGCAGGTCCGCGAAGGACCCGTACGTCGTGTTGAGCACCTTGTGGTGCGCATCGTATTTTGAGGCGGCAGCGGATGGACGCGTTACCGGCGTGGTCTTTTTAGCAATTCTCGGCATGGCAAACTGGCAAATAGAAGCAGTTCGTCATTATCTCTCTAAGGAGGCGGGGGACGGTCAACAGGAATTGTTTCTTTTGAAGCCGGACAAAATGGTGGTGTCAGCGGGCCTCCGGCTCGTTTTTTGAGCGTTGCCACACACCGATTGGCCCCGGGACGGGATCATCGACACCCAAAAACAACCCTCCGCAGAAAGGATTTTCCCATGGAAGTGGGCTGAAGATTGGCCGGCCAAATCACGACGGCGTCCGTCCCGTGAACTCGCCACTAGGCGACCGACGGCGGGGCGCTCGGATCGGAGGCGGCCAGCACGGCTTCAGTCTGTCCGGCGCGGAACCGCTCGTAGGCGGCGCGGTACTGCGGATGCTTGCCCCCAAGAATGGTCGTGGCCAGCAGGGCGGCGTTGGTCGCGCCGGCTTTGCCAATCGCCAGCGTGCCGACCGGCACGCCGCCCGGCATCTGCACGATGCTCAGAAGCGAATCGAGGCCGTTCAGCGTCTTGGACTGCACCGGCACGCCAAGGACCGGCAGCGCCGTCTTGCTGGCGCACATGCCCGGCAGATGGGCCGCGCCGCCTGCTCCGGCGATGATTACCTCGATCCCCCGCCCCTCCGCCCTGGCGGCATACTCGAACAGCAGGTCTGGCGTACGATGCGCCGACACCACCCGCACCTCATGCGGCACGCCCAGCGCCTCAAGCTGCGACGAAGCGTGCTGCATGGTCTCCCAGTCCGATTGGCTGCCCATGATGATGCCGACGAGAGGAACGCTCATTGATGATACCAGGGGTTCAAAATGAAAAATGCCCGCCGGCATTTTGCCGACGGGCGAACGCTAAACCAATCCGGTCAGCGACGGCAACGCCGCCCAATTACAAATCCGAGCGTGAGCACACCGGTCACCCACCCCATTGCCGCGGGCTCAGGAACGGCCGTCGACACAAATTCAAAATCATCCGCCGCCCAGTTGTCGGCAAACTGCGCCGGCGCGTGATGGTCAATCGTGTAGCCGGTGATGCCGCTCAGGCTCTCGAAACTGCTGGTGTCCACAAAGGTCATGGGCTCGGGCTGGGCGACATCGTAGCCGGCGACCGTCCTCGGCAGATCATAGGTGATCGAGGCCAGCGTGGTGCCGTTGTGCAGGGCGTTGATCGTGATCTGGTCCGCCCCGACGCTGCCCACGAAACCATAATATTGGACTTCGCCAAACCAGGCACCCGTCAGCACCTGCGTGGTCGTGAGCGAAACCCCCTGCGCCCCGTTACCGCCGTTGGTGATAAAGTAATTACCCGAGTGCGGCAGGCCGAAGACCGGTCCCGGTGTGCCGGGGTCCACGCGAGACTGGCTGCCGACCACCTCGACATTCGCGCCCCACTCCACACCATCAAACAGGGAGCCGGTGCCGATGGCTTCTTGGATATCGACCGCTCCGTTCAGCGCCGGCGGGTTGGGCAGATCATCAAAGGTGACGGTGATGGCCTTCGCCGGGGAAAGGGAAACCGCCAAGGCGGCCGCTGCGAGGATATGTTTGGAGTTCATAATCACGGGATGGACCGTTTCGACGGCGACTCAATCACCCCTTCGATGCGGCGGCAATTCAGAAACCCGCCGCTCAGGGCTGCGAAAGGCCAATCCCCGTTCCGGCCAGGATGTCCCGGATCTGCGCCCGCTCGTCCGCGCCCAGATAGGCGTAGCGAGGTTCGCTGTCGGGGGCTTCCAACACTCGCCGCAGTCGCGTGGTCACACGCTGCTTCAGCGGTACTGGCAGTTTCTGAAAGTAATCCGAACCGATCAAAGGGCTGCAGCGCAGGCGGAACACCCGCTGTTTCAGATCGAGTTCCCGCAGGGAATGGCCGTCCTTTGTCCGTGGACCGCTGGCCTCGTACTGCCGCGCGAAGGCGCCGCGCGTCGTGATCGCGCCCGGCGGCAGCGGCGCCTCCTCCATGAACAGCAGATGATCCATCACGTCCTGCGCGGCGGCATCGAATACCCGCTGGGCGCTGTCGTACGTGGGGACGTCGGTGATGGTCTCCTTTAAATCATGCTGGAGGTTCTGCTGGTATTGCAGGATGCGCCGGCATTGCAGCGCCGCCCGGGTCAGGGCGTTCTGCATCGCGCACTGATGCTCAAACACCAACAGGGCCACCACATCACTCGTCGGCAACGGAAAACGTTGCGGGCCGGCGGAGGCCGGAAGATCGGCGAGGCTGTTGCCAAAATCGAGATCCGTGACCAGACGTCCGTCCTGCTCCAGCCCCAGCACGTTGCCCCGATGCTTCACGGGGCCCGTCCCCGTGACGAACCAACCGCCCCAACGCTCAGCAAAGGGCGTGGCATCGTCCACGACCGTGGAACCGAGACTGTAGATGGGTTGGCCGCTGCGCGCGGTCCCAATCGAACGGGAGAACACGGCCGGAATATCCCGCACAAAAGCCCCGCCGTGACAGCGCAGGCAATCCTGCTCCCGGGTGAAGCGCGGCTTAACGGTTTCCTGGGCGTGCGGATCGAAGTGGTAAAACACCGGGCCCAGCTGCGGGTCGATGCTCGCGATTTCCATCAGGCCGCCCGGCACCCAGCCCACGTAACAGGTGTCGGAAAAATAGATGGCGCGGGGATTCCCGGATGGATCAGGGCAATCTGGAAACTGGTCTTGGAGAACACGACCATCTGGCTGGCTTCCGGCACTTCCAGCGCCTTCAGGAGCTGGCGCAGGATGTCGCGGTCATCGCCGGTGAACTTCACCGCACCGCTGGCCAGCCGTTCCTCCAACCGGGCGACGGCGTCATGCGGAGCGGTCGCGGAATACGAAACCGGCGGCTGTTCGAACAGGTCGTCCTCCGCCTGCAAGGGCTCCGCCAGCAGCATCGCCAGCAGACTGACAAAACAACCCAAGCGATGGGCATGGCGACTCTTCAGCATGGATCTCAGGACGAACACTGGCGGGGAGGAACTCCGGTGTCTGACCAGGAATTGTCAGACTCAGCGCATGGTTTGACCAACTATCACTGATCCTTGGAATCTTCGTCCTCGAGGTGAAATTTATGCAGCATCCGGTGAACGAGCGGTGATACCAGCGTCACGATGATTGTCAGCACCACCAGTCCGCTGAACAGCGCGTAGGCCGTGGCGAACAGTTTGGCTCCCCTGGTGGTCAGGGCCCCCACGGGCCCCATGCCGGTGAGGATCATCGCGGCATTGAGCAGCGCGTCGATCCAGCCAAAGTCGGCGAACCAGTGATAGCCGATGGTGCCGATTCCCAGCGCCACCGCGACCAAGGCGGCTGCCAGGCCCAGACAGCCCACGAACCGGCGACGGAAGCGTTTCGGACTCACCAACGGCTCATGCTTGCGCTCGAACATGGCCGCAGCGTGGCCCTTTGCTCTCGTCCCGTCGAGCCGGCTGAACCCGCTGGGCAATTCGCCAGGGCCAACGCATCCTCTTGGCCGATTTGGGAAATGGCCGACGATCCACCACCTGCCTCTGAACTGGAATCCGCCGCCCGCCGTCAGCGGGTGGTCCGACACGTCCGCCGTGAAGGCGCCAAGGGACGGTTTTACCGCCGGCTGGGCTGGGGCCTGCTGGGCGCGGCTTTGCTGGGCGTGCTCGGCTATGCCTCCTTTCATTTCCTCAAGCCCGTACGGGCGCGACACCTCGCCCAACAGGCGGTCGCCGCCTTTGGCCGGCATGATCTGGAGCGCGGACGGACCGCCCTGAACAGCGCGTTGAAGCTGGCCCCGAATGATCCCACCGTGCTTCGCCTCACGGCGCGACTCCTCACCGCAGCCGGCTCGCCGGAGGGGCTGAAATACTGGCAGCGCCTCTTTTCGCTCGAAGCCGGGCCCGAGGCCGATCACCGCGCCTACCTAGAACTGGCGCTGCGCTTTGACCGCGTCGCACTGGCCTGGCCGGAGCTGACGAACCTGTTGCAGGCCCATCCCAACGAAGTCGCCCTGCTCCATCGAGGAGTGCGGCTTTTCCTCACCACCCAATCCCTCGAAGACGCGGAAACCTGGGCCAGACGTGCCTGGCGGATCGCCCCGCAGGAAGCCACCAACCAGCTGATCCTCGGCGAAGTGCTGCTGCAATCCCAGCCCGCCGCCAAACAGGATGAAGGCCGTCGCCTGCTCGTGCCCCTGGCGCTGGGCCACGGCCTCGAGCAAATCAACGCCGCACGCCTGCTCGCCGATGCCCCCCGGTTGGAGAGGGCCGAGCGTACCCAGATCGCCCGCGCACTTCGTGAGCGGGTCCCGACCAGCCCAGAAATCCGGTTGCTCGCCGCGCAACTGGACCTGCCCGTCGAGTCCAAGCCCCGCACGGTGGCTCTGGACGCCATCATCCGCGAATTCGGCCAAGAGGATGCCTTGCGCCCGAAGCTGGCCGACTGGCTGCTGCAACGCGATGCTCCGGCGCAGGCGCTCATCGTGCTGCCGGCGGATCGGGCGCTCACGAATTCCGTCTGGCTCGCCCTCCGGCTCGAAGCCCTGGCCAAAAACCGCTCGTGGGACGAACTGGCCGCGACCTTGGGCCGCCCGAATCTCCCGCTGCCCCCGCTGATCGCCCACGTCTTCACCGGCTGGCGGTTGACGGCGACCGGACAGCCGCGCGAAGGGGAAGGCAGCTTCCTCCAGGCAATTCGTGCGGCCCCAAGCACCACGGCCCTTGCGGACCCGCTGCGCTTTGTCGCCCTTCAGGCCGAAATCGCCTCCATGCCTGCGGTGGCTGTCACCGCCTGGATTCAGCGCATGGAAAATCCGTCTCTGGCCATCTCATCAGGACGGGAAGCCGTGCGCCTGCTGGCCGGGCTGGATGACGAACCCCGCCTGCGCGACGTGCTGCGCCGACTGCGCGACCTGCTGCCGGATGACCCAAGCGTGGCGGGTGAATGGGCCTGCGTGTCAGTGATGCTGAATGCTGAAGTCACGAATGCCCACGAGCGGTTGGTGGAAGTGCATCGGTTGCGCCCGGAAAACGTCTCGTACCGCCTGGCGCTGGCCAAGCTGCGCCTCGGCCATGCCGCCGAGGCACTCGCCGTCGTGGACGAAGCGCCGGTGGATTGGGCGGCGCTGCTGCCGCGCGACCGAGTCGCCTACATCGCCGTACTGGCCGCAAATCAGCAGCGTGCGGTGGCCCGCCAATTCGCCGCCAAGCTCGACCCCTTGAAACTGAAGACCGCTGAACGTGCGCTGCTCCAGCAAGCACTGGCGCGGGAGTAGGACGAAAGGAGCGCCGGTCTCCGACCCGGCGTGCTGGTTTCCTCGTTTCGGGCCGCGCCGGGTCGGAGACCGGCGCTCCGCCTGCCTTCCCCTCCTGACTCCGGATGCAATCCCTCCCGTCTCCTGTCTCCTCGCCGCCGCCGCCCCACATCCACCATTGCCCGCCTTCGCGCTCCTGCCCTACGTTCCGCGCCCTTATGTCGCGGCGACAGTATCCGTTTCACCTGATTGAACCGAAGTGGCAGCAGCGCTGGGAGGCCCAGCAGACCTTCCGCGCCTGGAATCCGGGCGACTCCGTGCCCGCGAGCCATCCCTTCGGCGTGCGGCACCAATTGGCCGGCAAGACTCCGGCCGCCTCCGAGCTGCCCCCGAAGTTCTACATCCTCGACATGTTTCCCTACCCCTCCGGTGCGGGACTGCACGTCGGGCATCCCGAGGGCTATACCGCCACGGACATTCTCGCGCGCTACCGCCGCGCCTGCGGCTTCAACGTGCTGCATCCGATGGGCTGGGATTCCTTCGGCCTGCCCGCCGAACAATATGCGGTGAAGACCGGCCAGCACCCGCGCAAGACGACCGAGGCGAACATCGCGAACTTCACCCGGCAGATCCGGTCACTCGGCTTCAGCTACGACTGGACCCGCGAACTCGCGACGACCGACCCTGACTATTTCAAGTGGACACAGTGGATCTTCCTCCAGCTCTACAATTCGTGGTTCAACCCGGAAACGAACAAGGCCGAGCCGATTGAGACGCTGACCTATCCGGCGGAGTTGAAACTGATCGTCGAGGATTGGAAGACGATCACGCTCCAACGAGCCCACGACGATCATTCCACCCCGGAAGCTGATGACGAATTCCGCAAGGCCGCCCAAAAGGCGATGAATGAAGAAGTCGAGCAAAGTCGCCGAGCCTACCGCGACTCCAAGCGCCTTGCCTACGTCAGCGAAGCGCCGGTGAACTGGTGCCCCGAACTCGGCACCGTGCTGGCCAACGAGGAAGTCATCGACGGCAAGAGCGAGGTGGGTGGATTTCCCGTCATCCGCAAGCCGATGAAGCAATGGATGCTCCGCATCACCGCCTTTGCCGAACGCCTGCTGGCCGACCTCGACACCATCGAGTGGTCGGACTCCCTGAAGGAGATGCAACGGAACTGGATCGGCCGCAGTGAAGGGGCGTTCGTGAACTTCACTGTTGATCCCGTGGTTTGGGAAGGAAAGCCCATCCACCAAGGAGCGAAGGACACGATCACAGTTTTCACAACCCGACCTGATACATTGTTTGGAGCAACCTACCTTGTTCTTGCTCCCGAACATCCGTTGGTTGAATTGATCGCCCCCGATAACAGCGTTGAATGGGCGAATATATGCAATTATCGGGCAGAGATTGCTTCAAAATCCGACTTGGAACGCACGGAGCTAGCCAAGGAAAAGACTGGCGTGTTCACCGGCGCTTACGCCATCAACCCGGTCAACGGTGAAAAGATCCCTATTTGGATCGCCGACTACGTGCTCGCGAGCTACGGCACCGGCGCAATCATGGCCGTGCCCGCGCATGACGAGCGGGATTTTGACTTCGCCAAAAAGTTCAACCTGCCCATCGTGCAGGTGGTCCAGCCGCCCGATGACAAGACGGATTGGCAGGGTTTCTGCGACGAAGGCACAGCCGTCAATTCCGGCAATGCGGAGATAGCACTGAACGGCCTGCCGACAAAGGAAGCCAAAGCCAAAATCACCACTTGGCTCGAATCCAAGGGCCTCGGCAAGAAGACGGTAAATTTCAAGCTGCGCGACTGGCTCTTCAGCCGGCAGCGGTACTGGGGCGAACCGTTCCCCATCGTCTGGAAGCGCGACGAGGCCGCAAATCTCTACCACGAGGCGCTGCCCGAGAGCGCCCTGCCCCTGCTCCCGCCCGCGCTCGACGATTACAAGCCCACCGCCGAGGGCCAGCCTCCTCTCGCCCGCGCGAAGGACTGGCTCACACTTCCCGATGGCGCGATTCGCGAGACGAACACCATGCCGCAATGGGCGGGCAGTTGCTGGTACTACCTCCGCTACGCCGATAACAAGAACGCCGCCGCCTTCGTCAGCCCTCAGGCTGAAGGCTATTGGATGGGCACCGCGTCTTCCCCATCCCCCATCTCCCAGACCCCATCCCCCAAACCCACGCCCGGCGTGGATTTATACGTGGGCGGCACCGAGCACGCCGTGTTGCACCTGCTCTACGCGCGATTCTGGCACAAGGTGCTCTTTGACCTCGGCCATGTCTCGACGGCCGAACCGTTCTTCAAGCTTGTCAACCAGGGCCTCATCCTCGGCGAGGACGGCCAGAAGATGTCCAAGTCGCGCGGCAACGTCGTGAACCCCGACGACGTGCTGAAGGAATTCGGCGCGGACGCCTTCCGGCTTTACGAGATGTTCATGGGGCCGCTGCAGGACGTGAAGCCGTGGAACACCCGGGGCGTCGAGGGCGTCTATCGCTTCCTCGGACGCGTGTGGCGGCTCTTCGTCGATGAGAAGGCCGAGACTGATTACGAGCAGGCCGAGACGGTCACTTCCGGAACCGGTTCGACGAAGGCGCTGCTGGAGATCATCAAGCTGGGTGCCGCCATCAAAGATGAGCCGGCCACGCCCGCGCAGCTCAAGGCGCTGCACGCTTGCATCAAGAAGGTCACGGAAGACCTGGACGCGCTGCGCTTCAACACCGCCATCTCCACGATGATGATCTTCGTGAACGAGGCGATGGCCTGGCCCATGAAGCCGTGGTCCGTGCTGCGTGACTTCCTCCTGCTGCTCGCCCCGTTCTCCCCCCATCTCGCCGAGGAGCTTTGGGAAAAGCTGCACGCGCTGCGCGCCGACCCCGCCGGGATTCCTTCCCTGAGCTACGCCGCCTGGCCCCAGTTCGACCCGGCTCGGCTGGTCGAGGACACGCTGGAAATCCCGGTGCAGGTCAACGGCAAGCTTCGCGACGTCATCCGCGTGCCTGCCGGCGCGACGAACGCCGAGCTGGAGGAAGCCGCCAAGGCCGCCGAGAAGGCCCAGTTCTTCCTCGCCGGCAAGACGGTGAAAAAGGTTATTGTCGTGCCCAAGAAGCTCGTAAACCTCATTGTCGCCTGAACGACGCCATTTGCCCCATTCCCGAGCGGTTAACTTTGCGCTACGCTTCAGCTCCGTGAACAAAATGACGAAACAAGAACAGTGGGTGCTGCTGACGTTTCTGTTGCTCGTCGTGACCGGCCTCGCCGGGAAGGTCTGGCTGGCGCGGCGTCCGCCTGCCGTGCTGCCGGCCCTGCCCGGCAGTCCGACCACTGAACCCATGCGCTGACATGCCGAAGGATTTTGACGAAGCATTGGAGGCCGTGCTCCAGAAGGATCCGCGTTATCCGCGGGAGGCCTACCATTTTGTGCGCGAGGCGCTGGAGCATGCCCAGCAGGCCGCCAACCGCGCCAGCGCCGGCGAAACCCGCCACATTTCCGGCCAGGAGCTCCTCGCCGGCATCCGTGAATTCGCGCTCCGGCAGTTCGGCCCGATGGCGTGCTGCGTCCTCGACGACTGGGGCGTGAAGCGCTGCGAGGATTTCGGCGAGATCGTGTTCAACCTGATCGACCAGCACATCCTGTCGAAAACGGAGAAGGACAGCCGCGAGGACTTCAAGGGCGGCTACGACTTCACCGAGGCCTTCCGCCGGCCCTTCGAGCCGGCGCAGAAAAGCGGCCGGAACTGCCAGAATTAGCCTTGCCCTTTGGGGACAAGGAGCAGGCGACAGACCGTCGAACCAACCTGCGACCTCCCGTGCATCGGACCTCGGTGAGGCGAGCGTCCCCACCTTCCCTCCGTCTCAGACGATGGATCGGATTTCGGACTCGGCACCTCGGACTTTGGTCCTTGGCCCTGCCCAGAAAAATACTACGCACCCGTACCAATTCATTTGCCAGCTTCCACCGGTCGGCGAATCTTGGCGTCGTGATGAAGCCGTCCTCGCCCATTCGCCGCGTTGCCGCGCTCCTTTGCCTGCTCATCGCCCCGCTGCTGGCGCACGCCGCGTCCGACTGGCCGATGTTTCGGGGCCAGCCGTCCCTCGCCGGCACGAGTGATGCGAAGCTGCCGGACAATCCAGTCCTGAAGTGGACCTTCAAGACGGGTGGCCCGGTGAAATCCTCGCCCGCCATTGTGAGCGGCAAGGTCTTCTTTGGCGCAGGCGATTCGAACCTCTTCTGCGTGAACCTCGCCGACGGCCAGAAGGTCTGGGCGTTTCACTCCGACGGCGGCATTGAGGGTTCGCCGCTGGTGCTGGATGGCCGGGTCTTCTTTGGTTCGGACAACACCAACTTCTTCGCCGTGGATGCCGCCACCGGCAAGGAGGCCTGGCGTTACGGGGTCGAGGACAAGATCCTCTCCAGCGCCAACTGGGTGCAGCCGGCCTCCGGCAATTCCCGTTCTGTGCTCGTGGGCTGCTACGACTACAGGCTTTACAGCTTCGATGCGGCCACCGGCAAAACCAACTGGATCTTCGAGACCGGCAACTACATCAACGGCTCCCCCGCCATCGGTGACGGCATGACCGCGTTCGGCGGCTGCGACGCCCTCATTCATGTGCTCGGCCTGGCCAAGGGGGAAAAGATCAAGGAGATCGAAGCCGGGGCCTATATCGCAGCGTCCGGCGCGCTGGTGGATGGCAAGCTGTACGTCGGCCACTACGAGAACGCCTTCCTGTGCGTGAACCTCAAGGAGGGGAAGATCGACTGGACGTACAAGGACCGCGCCTTTCCCTACTTCTCCTCACCGGCAGTCACCAAGGATTTCGTAGTCGTGGGCAGTCGCGACAAGCGCCTGCACTGCATCCGGCGCGCTACTGGCGAAGGCGTGTGGACGTTTGCCACGCGCGGCAAGGTGGACAGTTCGCCGGTCGTCGCCGGCGACAAGGTCGTGGTCGGCTCGGACGACGGGCGTCTTTACATCGTGTCGCTCGCAGACGGAAAGGAAGTGTGGAGCTACGAAATCGGCCAACCGGTCCAGAGTTCACCGGCAGTCGTGGATGGATACATCGTCGTCGGTAGCGAGGACGGATCGGTCTATTGCTTTGGGGAAAAGAAATGACCCGGATCTGATGGCTTACCAACGCAAAACCTGGCGCGAGAAGCTCGCGGACGACAAAGGCCTGCCGAAGATCGGCAAGGTCGAGGGCAAGATGACCCTGCGTTGGGGCCGGGGCACGATGGTCATTCCCGCCCCACGGGAGGTGGACGCGCTCATCCGCAAGATCCCCAAAGGCCGCACCGCGACCATCAAGGATCTTCGAGCCAAGTTGGCGGCGAAGCATGGGGTGGACATCTGCTGCCCCATCACGACCGGCATCTTCGCCTGGATCGCCGCCCATGCCGCCGCCGAGGATGAAGCCGACGGGAAAAAGCGTATCACGCCCTGGTGGCGGCTGCTAAAGTCCGACGGGAAACTGAACCCGAAATATCCGGGTGGAGTTGAAGAGCAGGCGAGGCGATTGGCGGCCGAGCGGTCAATGCCAGTGGCCAAGACGTTGGCTTCGCCTAAATCACCCAAGGACACTGCCGCCCGAAGAAGTCGTCTACCACGAACAGCATTTTCCCCATGAACCCATCTGATCCTTACGGCCAACGGTCTGCGGACCTTCCAACGGCCCGGCCCCAAGCGACGGCTTGGTCTTCCGCGGTCTTCCTCGCCTGCCGATTGCTGCTCGCAGTCCTTAGCGGACCTTTCATGACGACCGCCCTGGGCGACGAGGACAAGCCCGCCGCTGAAGCGAAGAAAGAGGACGCCAAAAAGGAGGAGCCGAAGAAAATCGTCGGCGTGATCCCTGACGCGACGGCGAAACCGGTGCTCGTTACCAACACCGTCACCATTGCCGGACAGGCGGTCACCTATCGGGTCGAGACCGGCATGTTGCCGCTGCTCAAGCCCGATGGTTCGTCCAAAGCGTCGGTCTTTTACATCGCTTACACGCGGCTCGGCGAAACCAACGCCGCGACGCGACCGCTGATGTTCTGCTTCAACGGCGGTCCGGGTTCTTCCTCCGTGTGGCTGCATCTTGGTGGACTCGGGCCGCGCCGGGTGAAGATGAACGAGGACGGCACCATGCCCCCGCCACCCTTCGGGCTGGTGGACAACGAGTACTCGATCCTGAAGGCCACCGATCTGGTGTTCATCGACCCGGTGGCGACCGGTTACAGCCGCGCGACGAAGGACGAGAAGGCCGACCAGTTCTTCGGGCAGTCCCCCGACGTGGAATCGGTCGGTGAGTTCATCCGGCTGTGGACCACGCGCAACCTGCGCTGGCGCTCGCCCAAATATCTGTGCGGCGAAAGCTATGGTGTCTTCCGTGCCGCCGGGCTGGCGGAACACCTGCACTCGCGCTACGGCCTCTATCTGAACGGCGTGGTCCTCCTCTCCGGCGTGCTCGATTTCGCGACGCTGCGGGAAGGACCGGGCAATGACCTGCCGTCGCTCGTGTTTCTCCCGGCCTACACCGCCACCGCGCAATTCCACAAGAAGCTGCCCGCCGATCTGCAAGACGACCTGCCCAAGGCGCTCGCCGAGGCGCGCGAATTCATCCGGAACGAATACCCCGCCGCGTTGCTCGCCGGCGCGTCGCTCCCGGCGGACACGCGGCAGAAGATCATCGCCAAGCTGGCGCGACTGACCGGGCTCAAGCCTTCCGTCATCGAGGACAACGACCTGCGCGTGGATTCGTCCGTCTTCCGCGAGATGCTGTTGCGCGATGAGAATCTGATCATCGGCCGCTACGACGCGCGCATCACCGGCCGCGACGGCGACCGGTCGGCCAACGCGCCGCAATTCGACCCTTCTTACGCCTCGACCCTGGGCCCCTTCTCCGCCGCCATGAACGCCTATCTGCGCGAGGAGCTGAAGTTCGAGAACGACCAGCCCTACGAGATCCTGACGGGCGTTTCCCCCTGGAATTTTGACACGCGCAACAGCTTCCCCAGCGCGGCGGACCGGCTGTCCTCGGCCATGAGCCAGAACGCCTACCTGCGTGTGCTCGTGCTCGGCAGCCGCCGCGACCTGGCCTGCCCGATCGACGGCATCCGCTACAGCATCGACCACCTCCAGCTCGCCCCCGAGCTGCGCAAGAACATCACCTACGCGGAATACGACTCGGGCCACATGATGTATGTGAACCTGCCCGACTTGAAGAAACTCCAGCAGGATCTGGAAGGATTTGTAAAACCATGAGCTCCATCACCATCGCTCCGCCGCCGAAGACCGCCGGTCCGCCCATCCAGAAGGAGACGACCGCCGGCAATTACTTCGTCGCGAACTACCCACCATTCGCCTTCTGGAAGCAGGAGGCCATTCCCGAGTTCGAGGCGGCCCTCGAACGCCCGCCCCGCCCCGGCGTGCCGCTCGGCCTGTACACGCACATTCCGTTTTGCCGGAAGCGCTGCCATTTCTGCTATTTCCGCGTCTACACCGACAAGAACGCGGACGACATCAAGGACTACATCGACACGCTGCTGAAGGAGTTGGCCGTCTATGCTGCCAAGCCGGTCATCGGCGGTCGCAAACCGAAGTTCATCTACTTCGGTGGGGGCACCCCGAGCTACCTTTCGCCCGACCAGTTAAAATTCCTCACGGACGGCATGAAGCGGCTGCTGCCGTGGGATGAGGCGGAGGAGGTCACCTTTGAGGGCGAGCCGGGCACACTGACCGACCATAAGCTCCGCGCCATCCGCGACCTCGGCGTCACGCGTCTGAGCCTGGGGATCGAGCACTTCGACGATCACATCCTCGAGGTCAATGGGCGCGCACACCGCTCCAAGGAAGTCCTGCGCGCCTACAATTACGCCCGCGAAATTGGTTTCCCACAGATCAACATCGACCTCATCGCTGGAATGGTCGAGGAGACCGAGGAGAAGTGGAAGGAAGCCGTCGCCAAGGCCGTCGAGCTGCGTCCGGACTCGGTGACGATCTATCAGATGGAGGTGCCCTACAACACGGGCATCTACCAGCAGATGAAGGCCGATGGAAAGCTCGTCGCCCCCGTCGCCGACTGGGCCACCAAGCGCCGCTGGGTGGATTACGCGTACGGCGAGTTCGAGAAGATCGGCTACACCGTCACCAGCACGACCACAGTGGTGAAAGACCCGGCGAAGGTGAAGTTCGTCTATCGCCAGGGTTTGTTTTCTGGCGCGGACATACTTTCCATCGGCGTCGCCAGCTTCGGCCATCTGAACGGCGTGCATTACCAGAACCACCACGACTTCCAGCCCTACGTGGATGCGGTGAATGCCGGCCGCCTACCCACGCACCGCGCCTACACGCTGCCGGAGGACGAGCGCTACCTCCGCGAGTTCATTCTGCAGCTCAAAATGGGGAGCGTGAGCGCCGACGCCTTCACCCGGAAGTTCGGACGCGATCCGCGCGAGCAGTTCGCCGCGCCGCTCGCGACGTTGAAAAACCAGGGCTTCCTCACAAACGGCGGTGACCGCATCGGCCTCACCCGTGATGCGCTGCTCCAGGTGGACCGCCTGCTGCACGAGTTCTTCAAGCCGGAGCACAATTCCGGGAGATATGCGTGACAGAGGGTTGCACTGATTCACATGCACCTCACCACGACCAGCCTCTACCGTGCCTACAACCGCAAGGGCGGCTCTTTGGTCGCCAGGTTGTGGAAGCGCTTCGGCACCCTGCCCAACCTCCCACCACTGGACTTTGCTCATGAAGTCTCCGCCGTCTATTCATCCAGCATCGAGGGCAACAGCCTCGACCTGAACGCCTACATCAACTCCAAGGGCATCCAGGCCGCCAACAAGGCCCAGTCAAGCGAGCGACGTGAGATCGACGACCTTGTGGCAGTCTATCGCTGGGCGCAGGAAACGCCACTGACCGGAGCCAGCACGCTGGAGGCGCATCGCCGGCTCTCCCGTGGCTTCGTGCCCAAACCGCTGCTGGGAGCCTATCGCAAGTCCGTGATGTTCGTGCTCAGTGGGGCCGGCATCGAATACGCCGCCGTCGAGTGGCAGCTTGTGCCCGAGCGCATGGCGGAGCTCTTTTCCGAAATGGACGCGCTGCTGAACGCAAGGCTTTCCGTCGGCCGGGTGTTCTACCACGCCAGTCTCCTCCATCTGCGCTTCGTCCATATACACCCGTTCCATGATGGCAATGGGCGCATGGCGCGGCTGCTGGAGAAGTGGTTCCTGGCGCAGAAGCTCGGTGTAAAGGCGTGGCAGATTCCCGTCGAAGCCCATTACCGCGCCCATCGAGACGCCTATTACGCCAACCTCCGCCAGATGGGCGCCAATTTCTACGACTTGGACTACCTCAAATCCGTGCCTTTCCTGACAATGCTGCCGGATGCGCTGGCCGACTCGGTGAAGCAGTTGTCCTCACGCCCATGACTTCCCACCAAGAACGGCACTTCACGGCCAGCGAGACGGTGCGCGACATCGTCATCGGCATGGCGGACGGGTTGACCGTGCCATTTGCACTCGCGGCGGGACTTACGGGCGCGATTGCCCAAAGTAAACTCGTCGTGACCGCTGGCTTTGCGGAAATCGCCGCCGGTTCCATCGCGATGGGCCTCGGCGGCTACCTCGCCGGCAAAAGTGCGTGCGAACATTACGCCAGCGAGCGGGCGCGCGAGGAAAGCGAGGTCATCGAAAAGACCGACGCCGAGGTGCGCGAGGTTGAGGAGGTGTTCGCCGCCTACGGGCTAACGCAGGAGCAGACACGCCCGGTCATTGAGGCGTTCAAACGCGACCCGAAGGCCTGGGTGGATTTCATGATGCGGTTCGAACTGGGGCTGGAGCAGCCCGATCCAAGCCGCGCCCTGAAGAGCGCGCTCACCATCGCGTTGGCCTACGTGGCCGGCGGGCTCATACCGCTCACCCCTTACCTGCTCATCCACGAGGCGCATACCGCGCTGTTTGTCTCGGCCGGGGTGACGCTGGTGGCGCTGTTCTCTTTCGGCATGGTGAAAGGACACTTCTCCGGCACGCCCGCATTCCGCAGCGGCGTGCAGACGCTGGTGATCGGCGGGCTCGCGGCCGGGGCCGCCTTTGCCATCGCCAAACTCATCGCATGAGCCGATTTCGCCCAAGCAACCTCCTCGGTATGGGCCGATGGCTCCCCCTGTTGCTGTGGGCTGGCGTCGCTGCCGGACTCACCCGTGCTGACTTTTACGTCGCTCCCACCGGCTCCGACGCCAATGCCGGCACCAAGGGCAGCCCCTTCGCCACCCTGGAACGGGCACGCGAGGCGGTCCGGTCACTTAGGCAAACCGGCCAGCTCCTTCAGGACGGTCTCACCGTGTGGCTGCGCGAGGGTGATTTCGTCCGCACGAACGCCCTCGAACTCACCGACGCGGACTCCGGCACGGATAAAGCACCAATCCTCTGGCAGGCGTATGGCGATGAGCGCGTGCGGTTGGTCGGCGGGCGCGTGCTCACCGGTTTTCAGCCGGTGACCGACGCCGCCGTACTCGCCCGGCTCGATCCCGCCGCCCGCGACCACGTGCTGCAGCTTAACCTGCGCGCGCGGGGCATCACGGACTTCGGCGAGATGAAATCCCGCGGTTTCAACCGGCCCACGGCACCGGCGCATTGTGAACTCTTCTTTGGCGGACGCCCCATGACGCTGGCCCGCTGGCCCGATGAGGGCGAGTGGGCCAAAATCGCCGGTTTCCCCGCCGGCAAGGGCAAGGATGACGACCATGGCGGGGTCATCGGCGGACTGACCAACGGCTTTTTCTACGCGGGCGACCGGCCGCGCCGCTGGCAGGACACCAGCGACCTGTGGGTCCATGGTTTCTGGGCCTACGATTGGGCGAACTCCTACGAGCACGTCGCTTCCCTCGATCCCGATCAGCACCTTGTCAAGACCGCGCCACCATTTGGCCACTATGGTTTCCGCACCGGCCAGCGCTTCTATTTCCTGAACGTTTTGGAGGAG
>CAIXUG010000058.1 GCA_903922605.1 uncultured Verrucomicrobiota bacterium | reverse complement strand
TCCCCGGCGCCTCCGGCCCGGTGGCCGCCTCCGCTCACTCCCACCTCAACCCCCTAAAACCAACCCCAACCTGTAACCCCAAAGACCAAAAGTGTTACCTATGTTCTGAACCAAGTGTGTTACCTATGTTTTGACTGCACCCCGCGCTTCCCCGTCTCCTGACTCCTGACTCCGGACGCAGTCCCTCCTGTCTCCTCTCCCCAGACCAAAACCGAAAGCGCGGCGTTCCTCGGGGAGGAAGCGCCGCGCTTTCGCGTCGGGCAGGGGACTGCCGTTTACTTGGCGGCCGGAGCTGGCGTCGCCTTGGTCTTGTTCAGGCGGAGCTGGAGGCGGCTGCGCTTGCGGCTGGCCTTCTCCTTCTTGACGACGCCCACCTTGGCGGCCTTGTCAAAGGCGGAGGCGACATCGCGGTACGCGGCCTTGGCCTCGTCGACCTTGCCGGCGTCGACCAGCACGAGATACTTCTTCTCGAGCGTCTTGAGACGCGACTTGATCGTCTTGTTGTGGGCGGCCTTGCGCGCATTGCTGCGGACGCGCTTTTCTGCGGACTTCGTATTCGGCATATCTTCTTTACTTCAAAGTGGAGGCGGGACGGTATCGACGCGAAACCGTTTGTCAACGCGTTGTTACGGCAGACCGGTTGGAGGGGCGGGTTCGGTAGTGACCGATTTGCCGTCGGGCAGGGGGCGATGATAGACCGTCTGCGTCGGAAAGGCGAATTCCAGACCCTCCGCATCGAAGCGGCGCTTCACCTCCAGGTTCAGCTCCTGGATGTCGGCCAGGTTGGCCCGTGCGTCGGTGCCCTTGCCCCAGTAGATCACCTGCAGGTTGAGCGCGGAGTCGAGGTACTTGTTGAACGTGACAATCACGTCCTGGGTCTTCGGGTGGTTCTTGAAAATTTCCAGCAGCAGGTCGGCGGCCCGCTTCACGCGGTCGGCCGAGTTGTCATAGGTGATGCCAAAGTTCAGCTCGGTCTTGATCGTGGGCCGGCGGCTGATGTTGACGATGGTCGTGTTGCCGATGGTTTTGTTGGGGACAGTGATGAGGAACCCGTCGAGGCTGCGCACGCGGGTCGAGCGCAGGCCCATCTCCTCCACGTTGCCATCCACATCGCCCACCCGGATGCGGTCGCCGATCTGGAACGGCTTGTCCACGAACACGGATACCGCGCCGAACAGGTTGGACACGGTGTCCTGGGCGGCGAGACCGAGCGCGAGGCCGACCACGGAAACGGAGGCGAGGGCCGTCTTGATGTCAAAGCCGAGGTGGTCGAGCGTGGTGAGGGTGGCGACGATGAAGACAAAGCCCTTGAACAGCCGCCCCATGAGGAAGAGGAAGTGCTGGTTGAACTTCATCTCCCCATCGGTGCCGGTTTTGCCCTTCAGCCAGATTTCAATCAGCGCATCCACTGCGCGCAGCACCACGGTGATGATGGCAAAGGCCACGATGATCGTGGTGATCTTGGAGACCCAGATCTCGCTCCGGCCGGTCCAGTCAAAGATGGCCAGGCCCATGTGCACGAGGATGACGAAGACGATCACCTTCACCGGTCCATCCAGCAGGTTGATGATGATGTCGTCCCACTCGGTTTCGGTGGTCGCCGCCCACTTCTTCAGCCGGGCGTGGGTGAACCAGTCCACAAACTTGGCCACGTAAAACGCGAGGATGATGTAGAGAATCGTGGCGAGGTACTGCCACAGCGGATGCCCGAGGACCATGATCTGCAACTGCGCGACATGCTTGAGCCCGAACGAGAGCATGTCGGCGTGGTCGCGGGCGAAAGTGTCGAGTTCGGTCAGCACGACGGGGGAATTGGTGGCCGTGCCCACGACGGTGGTGTTGGTGGTGGTGTTCGTGGCGGGCGCGTCAGCGGCATTGACGGGCCAGGCAGACCACAGCAGCGCTCCGGCTAGGCAGAGCATGGCGGCGCGCAGAAAATTCTCCGGGTGCAGAAACCGTTTCATGGAGGCGGCGATGTAGCGGCGGGCAGGCGGATTAGCAAGCGGACGGGGGAGGGAATCCAATTGGGAAAGCAGGAAAACAGGAATGGGAACGGTCTTTTCCTGTTTTCCTGTTTTCCAAATTAAATCCTCCGAATTCAGCCTTGGACCTGCCGGGTTAGGGTTACAGGAGGCAGGGCGCCGGAAAATTCGTCCTTCAGTTCCACGCCGCTGACGCCGCGGCGGCGGGCTTCGGTGAGCAGCCAGTGCAGTTTGGCGGCGGCCGCTTCTGGGGTGAGCCCGAGCGAGCTGATGTTGGACACGCAATTGCGGTGCGCGTCGGTGTTGCCGACGCGCGGCTGATGCACAAGGTAGGCCCCGAGGCTGTCCGGGGAGATCAGGCCAGGGCGTTCCCCCAGCAGCATCAGGGCGAACGGCACGCCTAGGCGCTCGCCGATGTCGTCCTCAATCGCCACGCGGCCACGGCGGACAAGACACACCGGAGCCAGCCGCCAGCCATCGGCGCGCAGGCTCGGGACGATGGCGGCCAGCACGGCGGTGGCGTGGGCTTCGGTTGCCAGGGCGGAGAGGCCCTCGCTGATGCAGAGGACGAGGTCGTATGCCGCGCCATGGTTTTTCTCCGCCAGCAGTCGGATGGAGGCGGCATCGAGTCGGCGCCCCAGATCGGGCCGCAAGAGGAACTCATCGAGATCACGGGCGGCGCTGGCGAGCCGCAGCACTTCCAAACCTGAGGCTGCGGCGAGCGCCTCGGCCAGAAGCGTTTCCTCCAGCGGATGCAACAAGGCATCGCGGGCTTTGGCATGGGCCAGGCGGAAGTCCAGCAGGGCCTGCGTGGGCAGGCTGCCTCCGGCCCGTCCGAGTGCGACCCTTGCCGGCGTGAAGCGGCGGAGCGACTGCCAGGCGGCGGGCTGGAGGGTGGGAGTCATTGGGGCAGCTGACGGAACAGGCGGGCCATATCCAGCGCGGTGCGGGCGCCTTCGGTGCCCCGGTTGGTTTCGGGGTCGAGACAGCGGGCCTTGGCCTGCTCCGGTTTGGCAATCGTAAGCACCTGGTGGATGATCGGGACGCCGGTATCCACCGAAATTTGCATCAGGGCGGTGGTGACGGATTCACCAATGTGCTGGGCGTGCGTGGTTTCTCCCTGCCAGATCAACCCCAGACAGATGATGGCTTCGGGCCGGTCCTCCTCCCGCCAGGCCAGTGCCGCCGTCGCCACGGGAATCTCGAACGAGCCCGGCACCCGGACGACTTCGACCGTCTCGACCTTCGCCGCGGCCAGCTCGGCCTTGGCGGCGCGGAGCATGCCATCCACATAACGGGCGTTATAACGCGAGGCGACAATGGCGAACCGGCCACCCGGAAGAATTTTCGGCGCAGAGGTGCGTTGGGCACGAAGCATGGCGGGACATTCCGCCGAACCGGGTCGGTTGGCAGCAAGAAACCGTGAAGGTGCAGTCCGGATCAGACGGCTTCCGCAGTCGTCCGACCTGAGCGGCTGAACGGCAGGACGAAGCTGAGCGGTTCCTGATATATCCGCTGGCGCAGGGCGCGATAGAACCCGCTGCGCTCGGGAGCGCGCACGGAGCGGGCGCGAATGGCCACCGTGAGCGCCAACGCGAAACTCACCCCGACATTCAGCACGGCGATCCCGGCAATACCGACCACTGCGAGCACGAACGGCCGCGTAAACAAGGCTTCGGAACCCAGCGCCGCCACGGCGGCGGTCAATTGTCCTGTGGACAGCGTGACGTGTCGCACCTCCAGCGGCAGGCTAAAGAACTCCGCGACGGCGGGCGTCATGCCCAGCAGGATGCCGATGGCGACGTTGCCGACAAAGCCAACCACGTTGCGTTCGGCGGCGCGGGCGAGGCGGGAACTCCAGACCGGCCCCAACAGGCGGCGCAGGCGGCGATGCTCGGTCAGGGCGGCGCGGAACTGGTGCAGGGCAAACCAGTTCCCGGCCCAACCGGCGGCCAGGCTGGACAGCCAGAGCAGCACCCCGGTAAACGCGGCAAACAGCCAGCACCCACCGAAGGGGCTGAACGAATGCATCACCTTCGTTGCCTTCGCGGTCGTGATCAGGTCATGGCCGGCGTAGGTGTGGAACAGGGCGTTGAGTATCAGCACGGCGGGGATGACCAGCCCGAGATTGCCCGCCACGGCGGCCACCTGTGAGCGGATAAGGTAGACCACCTCATCCACCAGCGCCTCCAGCCGGGTCGGGTCGCGCAGCTCGTGCATCTGGTTGGCCAGGGCGGGTGCGGTGCTGGCGGGCTGCTTGGTGGCCAGCGTGAAGCCGAGGCACTGCATCAGCACAAAGCTCGCGGAATAGTTGGCCGCCGCGAGCAGGCCCTCGAAAAAGCCGGCGAGCGCCAGTCCGACCAGCTTGAGCTTCACCGCCGTGGTCACGGCCGTCACCGCGCCGCCGCCGGCGGCGCTGGCCAGCATATCCACGTATTCGCGCGGAGTACGGGCGATGTAATGCTTGCCGGTCTCGGCGTTGTGCTCGACGAGGCGTTCGGTGAAGAGCCGCAGGTTTTGCGTGGTCAGCCCGCCGAGGCTGTGGCGGGCGTGGTTCTCCCGCACCACATCGGTCAGGAAGGCGAGCGTGCGCTCCGGGCTGAACTGCGGATCGCCCCAGACCGGCAGCAGCAGGTCGAGCCGCCGCAGATGGGCGCGCAGGCGTTCCAGATCGTAAACGAGATCGATGCTGACGCCGGTTTCCTCCAGCCGGGCGAACACCTGGTCCACCGCCAGGTCGCAGGCATCGGCCAGGGCGCGCACGTAGTTGAGGTCGGCAGCCGGCGCGGCATCGCCGCTCTTTCCGGCGGCCTCGGCCATCATGTGCTCGATCGCCGTCGCCAGCTTCAGGAAGGGCAGGTCGCGGAACGACCGTTGGCCGAGTCGGATCCGGATGTCGGGCATGCAGCCGATGGCGCGAACACGGGTGGACAGCTGGCCCAGCGCATCCTCCACGTCGTCGTGCAGGGTGTTCCAGCCGGCCTCTTCCGGAGTTTCCCCATATTGCCACAGCTCGGCCAGGCCGTGGACGAGCTCGGGCGCCAGCGATTCCAACCGGTCCACATCCTGCGCAGAGGGGAACAGCCGGGCGAGTACTTCGCCGAGATCGCGGTTGCCCGGGGCGGCGGGCAGCAGTTCCGATCCAAGTCGCGCCATGGCTTCGCGGATGAAACCCGTCTCACGGGGCAGGCCAGTCTCACAGAAAAGATCCAGCGCCTGCGTGTCCCGCACAATGGACCGGAGCAGGCGAGCAACGCGCAGCCGAGCCTCCGGCTGCCGATCCAGCTGCTGGAGCAGGAATTTC
Organism: uncultured Verrucomicrobiota bacterium; assembly: GCA_903922605.1. GTDB lineage: Bacteria > Verrucomicrobiota > Verrucomicrobiia > Limisphaerales > UBA9464 > CAIVQB01. The sequence continues at coordinate 72,279 of CAIXUG010000058.1, read as the reverse complement.
AGCCTGGCCCCCGAGGCCGCGCGACGAACCCAGGCGAGCAGGTCCTCCAGCCATTCGATCCGCTCAGCCAGAGGAGCCTGGGAATCGGCGCTGGCCAGCAGGCTGTCCACCGGCGTGACCGCCGTGGTGTTCAGGAGCCGGGTGCGAAGTTGTTCAAGCCAATGCACGCTTCACTCTGACGACGTTTTCCTTCACAGCCAGCAAAGTCTCGGAAATCCCCGGGACCGTTTGACCGTTTTCAGCGTTGCACGCCGGTAGGAGGCTGCGTTTCGATGGCACCCATGCCGAAGGGTGCTCTGATTTTTGCGGCGATCCTGTCCCTGCTGCTGGTGTTGGTGCTTGGTTTCCTGCAAATCCGGCACCAAAATCAGGCGCAGGCCGAAGCCGAGACGGCGGCGGCCGAGGCGCGGAAGTTTGCCGAACAGGCCGCCGCCACCAACGCAACGCTCGCCACAGAGCTGGAATCCCTGCGCGGACACGCCGCTGAGCTGGAGCAGCAGGTGCAGCAGGCCCAGCAGGCACGGGATTCTCTGGAACAGCAGATGCGGACGGAGCTGGACTCGAAGGACATCACCATCTCCCAGCTGCAGGGCAAGCTGACGGTGAACATCCTCGACCGGGTGCTGTTTGATTCGGGCCAGGCCGCGTTGAAACCCGAGGGGCAGGCCATTTTGGTCAAGGTGGCAAAAGTGCTCGCCCGCTTTCCCAATCGTGCGGTGCAGGTCATCGGCCATACGGACAATGTGCCGATCCGTGACCACACACCCGACGGCTTCACGGACAACTGGGCGCTGTCCGCCGGCCGGGCGGTGTCCGCCGTCCGTTTCCTAGTGGAACGGACAGGGTCCGATCCCAAACGGCTGAGTGCGGCGGGCTGCGGGGAGTTCAAGCCCATCGCGGACAACAACACGGCGGAAGGCCGGGCAAAAAACCGGCGTATCGCGGTCGTGGTGCTCCCGGAGGAGATTGTGGTCGGTGATCTGGCCAAGCCGGCCCCGGTTGGATCAGCCACTCCGGCAGCGCCCGTCGGAAGCCCAACACCCTGAGGGAAACTGGGATCGTGACCCGTGAATTCAGGCACTTGAAAAACCGTTCGGCGGCGGAATATTGCACCCATGCGTGTGATGGTGCTCGTCAAGGCGACCGAAGACAGTGAGAAGGGCTTTTCGCTCACCCCCGAGACCCGGGCGTCACTGGAGGCGATGGGCCGGTTCAATGATGAGCTTGAAAGGGCGGGCATCCTGGTGATGGCCGACGGCCTCACGCCCTCTTCGCAGGGCAAGCGCATTGCGTTCGATGGTCCCAACCGTACGGTTATCAATGGACCTTTCCCCCAAGCCCGCGAGCTGGTCGCCGGCTTCTGGCTCTGGGAGGTCAAGGACATGGACGAGGCGATTGCCTGGGTGAAGCGCTGCCCCAATCCCATGCCGGGACCGAGCGAAATCGAAATCCGGCCGCTCCAAGAGCTGGCGGATCTGCTTTGAATCCCGCGAAACGGTCATCTTTTCCCATTGAATTCGGGCTTTTTTGCCGCGTCGAACCCACGCTTGTGAAAAATTTCACGAACACGCTTGCTTCGGTCCGCTCGGGTGATAATTTTTTAACGGTTTTTACAGGCAGAATACACGCAACGCTTATGAACACTACTCTCGCATTCGTCTCCACCCTGGCCGCCACGGCGATTGTGGCCAACGCCGGGGAGATTACCGGCAAAGTCACCCTCAAGGGCACACCGCCCCCGGCCCAGGCGATCGCGGCCGTGAAGGCGGATGCGAACTGCGGCAAGTTCCACGCGACCGACGTGATGTCCCGCACTTTCGTGGTCGGCGCGGACAGCGGCCTGGCCAACGTGGTGGTTTACATCAAGGGCGGCTTGGAGGGGAAAGCCTTCCCGGCGCCCGTGGAAAAGGCGTTGATCGACCAGAAGGGTTGCATGTACGAACCCTACGTGAGCGCGGTGATGGCGGGGCAGACCTTCCAGCTGCAGAACTCGGATCCGGTCATGCACAACATCATGGCCACGCCGAAGCTGAACAAGGGCTTCAACTTCGCCCAGGCCACCCAGGGCCAGATCAATGACAAGGTGTTCGACAAGCCGGAACTCGGGGTGAAGCTGGCCTGTAGCGTCCATCCTTGGATGGTTGCCTATCTCAGCGTGCTGGAGAATCCGTTCTTCGCCGTGAGCGACAAGGACGGCAACTTCGTCATCAAGGGTGAGCTGCCCGATGGCAAATACACGCTGGAAGCGTTCCACCAAAAGCTGGGGCCGGCCGGTGCCGTCAGCCAGGAAATCGAGGTGAAGGGCGGCAAAGCGACCGCTGCGTTCACTCTCGAGCTCAAGTAAGCTGCCTTTTTGAAGCTGCCGGGGGCGCATCAAAGGCGCCCCCGGCCTTTTTACTGATTCCTTGAACCTTCCCACCCAACCGCAGTCCGGTCGCTGGCTTTTCCGCTACGCGGTCCTGACGGCCCTCTGCACCCTGGCGCTGGTGTGCCTGGGCGGGTTGGTGACGAGCAAGGGCGTGGGCATGGCGGTGCCGGACTGGCCTACCAGTTACGGCTACAACATGTTCGCGCTGCCCATCACGACCTGGTTCACGGACGGGATTTTTCACGAGCATACCCATCGTCTCGTGGCGACCTGGGTAGGTATTCTGGTGGTGGCATTGACGCGCTGGCTGGGCGGGCGGGAGGCTTGCCGTCCTTTGCTCATCATCGGGCTGGCCGAACTGGTCGCCGGATTTTTGCTGCTGCGCGTGGGGCCGGACTGGAAGGGCGCCGGTTATTTTCTCTCGGGCATTGGCGGGGTGGTGCTGCTGGCTGGAATGGTCTGGATCCGTAATGCGCCACTGGCGCGTCCGCTACCAACCCTGGGCTGGCTGGCCTTTGCCGCGGTGCAGGTGCAGGGGCTGCTGGGTGGCCTGCGGGTGGTGCTGGACCGGCAGATTGTGGCGGACACGACACTTGGGACGGTGTTTGGCCTGGTGCATGCCTGTCTAGGTCAGGGATTTTTCGTGCTGCTCTGCGCCATCGCCCTGCTCCTGTCGCCGCAGTGGCCGCGGCTGGGGAAGGGGATGAATGGCATTCGTACGAATGCGCTGAACTGGCTGCTGCCGGCAACCACCGGAGTCATTTTCCTGCAGCTCGTGCTGGGAGCGCTGATGCGCCATCAGCACGCGGGGCTGGCCATCCGCGATTTTCCGCTGGCCTATGGTTCGCTGTGGCCGGCCACCGACCCGGAATCACTGCTGCGATACAACCACCAGCGGACCGACGAGACCTCCGTGACGGCCTTTCAGATTTTTCTCCAAATGTTTCATCGGATCGGGGCGGTGACGATTGTCATTTTGGTGGTATCGAGCTTTGTTTCGGTGCGGAAAAATGCCGTCGGCACCCCGCTGACGTGGGGAGGAAATCTCTGGCTGGGGCTGATCATCGCGCAGTTTTTTCTTGGCGCGGCCACCATCTGGACGGACAAAGCGGCCGACATTGCCACCGCGCATGTCGCGATTGGCGCGCTGTCGCTGGCCACGGGAGCCCTGCTCACCCTGGCTGCCCGGCGGATTGCGCTGCCGGTCCGGCAGGGGCAGGTGGGTGGTTCCGAACCCGCAGCCATGTTTGCCAGACCTTTCGTGCGTTAACCTTTGATTTGAAAGCCGCCGTTCCAGTCCTGACCGCTGAAAACCTCGCCACCGACAAGGGGCGGGTGGCGCTTTTCAGCGAGCTCTTCAAGGCGCGGCTGACCCTGCTGGTCGTGCTGACGACCCTCGTAGGCTTCTACCTCGGCTCCGCCATCGGCCTTCCGGTGGATTACGCGCTGATGTTCCATACCGTGTTCGGCACGGCCCTCGTGGCGGCCGGCGCGTCGGCGTTGAACCAGCTCATCGAGCGGGAGCACGACGCCCGCATGAAGCGCACGGAAAACCGGCCCCTGCCCGCGCAGCGGATCACGCCCAATTCCGTCCTGCTGCTGGGCGCGCTGCTCAGCGTGGCCGGGCTGGCGTGGCTGCTGTTTGCGGTCAACCCCCTCACGGCCTTTCTCGGGGCGGTGACGCTGGCGAGCTACCTGTTCGTTTACACCCCGCTCAAGCGGCTGACCGTGCTGAACACCGCCGTCGGCGCGGTGCCCGGTGCGCTGCCGCCCCTGATGGGCTGGGCGGCGGCCACGAACAGCGTTTCGGCCGGCGGTTGGGCCCTGTTTGCCATCCTGTTTTTCTGGCAGCTGCCGCACTTCATGGCCATTTCCTGGCTGTACCGTGAGGATTATGCGCGGGCCGGGTACCGCATGCTGTCGGGTGTGGATCCCGAAGGGCGGCGCACGGCGGCCTCGGCCGTCCGCAACACCATCGCGCTCCTGCTCATCAGCCTCTTCCCCTATGTGCTGCATCTCACCGGGCGCTACTATCTGGCCGGTGCTTTGGTGCTGGGCGCCGTCTTTTTGGCCTGCGCGATTGTCTTTGCCCGGAAGCTGACGCCACGGGCGGCCCGGCAGCTGTTTTTTGCCAGCATCATTTATCTCCCGCTGTTGCTGGGCTTATTGGTTGCCGATAAGGCTACCAAAAAATTGACACCCGAGGGTGCAGTTTCCACACAATCCCTTCCGCGCGCGGAGCAGGGCGCCAATCCTGTTGCCGCCCCGGCCACCCTTTTGAACTGATCGCAGAGAAAAATATGCAAACCGCCACGACCCACGCACCCGCGCATGGCCACGATCATGCGCACGCGCATGAGCACCACGAGCCGGGCTTCTTCTCGAAGTACATCTTTTCCACCGACCACAAGGTCATTGGCATCCAATACGGCATCACCTCGCTGCTGTTCCTCTTCTTCGGCTTTTCGCTGATGATGGCGATGCGCTGGCAGCTGGCGTACCCGGGCAAGGCGATTCCGGTGGTGGGCGAGCTGCTCCGGAAGGTCCTCGGGGATGAAATGGCCTCGGGCGGCGTGATGTCGGCCGACCTTTACAACTCCTTCGGCGCGATGCACGGCACCATCATGGTGTTCCTGGCGATCGTGCCGCTGGCCTTCGGCGCCTTTGGCAACTACGTGACGCCGCTGCAGGTGGGTGCGCCCGACATGGCGTTCCCCCGGTTGAACATGGCCAGCTACCACATGTATTTCTGGGGTGGCGTGATCATGCTCGCGAGTTTCTTCACTCCCGGTGGTGCGGCGAAGTCCGGCTGGACGAGCTATTCCCCGCTGGCGACGCTGGCCGACACCAGCAATACGATCAACGGCCAGACCATGTGGCTGCTCGGCATGGTGATGCTCATCACCTCCTCGCTGCTTGGCTCGGTGAACCTGATCACCACCATCATCCAGCTCCGGGTGAAGGGCCTGACCTGGATGCGCCTCCCGTTCTTCACCTGGGCGCAGTTTGTGACCAGCTTCCTGCTGCTGCTCGCCTTCCCGCCGCTGGAGGCTGCCGGCCTGATGCAGCTCGCGGACAACCTCCTGAAATCGTCGTTCTTCCTCCCCACCGGTCTCGTGACCAGCGGTGGCATCGTGCCGGTGAGCGGTGGTGGCAACCCCTTGCTCTGGCAGCATCTGTTCTGGTTCCTCGCGCACCCGGAGGTGTACGTGCTGATCCTGCCGGCGATGGGCATTGTCTCCGAGGTTATCGCGAACAACACGCGCAAGCCGCTCTGGGGCTACAAGTCGATGGTGTACGCCTCGATCGGCCTTGGCTTCGTGTCCTTCATCGTGTGGGCGCACCACATGTACCTGACGGGCATGGGCACGACGATCTCGACCTTCTTCCAGACGACCACGATGATCATCTCGATCCCGTCGGTCATCATCCTGACGTCGCTGTTCATCTCGCTGTGGGGCGGTTCCATCCGCTTCAACACGCCGATGCTCTTCGCCCTTGCGTTCCTGCCGATGTTCGGCATCGGCGGTCTCACCGGCCTGCCGCTCGGTTTCAACGCCTCGGACATCTTCCTGCACGACTCCTACTACGTGATCGGCCACTTCCACTACGTGGTGGCGCCGGGCACGATCTTCGCGCTCTTTGCGGGCGTGTACTTCTGGTACCCGAAGATCACCGGCCGCTTCATGAACGAGATTCTCGGCAAGATTCACTTCTTCGGGTCGTTCGTGTGCATGAACCTGATCTTCTTCCCGATGTTCATCCAGGGTCTGCGCGGCATGAGCCGCCGCATGTATGACGGCGGTTCGACCTACTTCGGCAACGGGGTCGATCCCGGCGTGCTGAAGCTGAACGAGGGCATTTTGCACGCCGCCCTGGCGCTGGCCTTCTTCCAGCTGTTCTTCATCGTCAACTTCTTCTGGAGCCTCTACGGCGGCAAGAAGGCCGAGTCCTCGAACCCGTGGAATGCCACGACGCTGGACTGGGCCACGCCGACTCCGGTGCCGCACGGCAACTTCGAGACCGCGCCGACCGTTTACCGCGGACCCTACGAGTACAGCGTTCCCGGTGCCGCGCGTGATTTCATCCCGCAGGACCAGAAGGACTGAAGCCGCCGCCCCCACCTTAACCTTTTGACCATCAGTTCATGGAAATCCCATATACGGTAAAACCCCGGCCCGACACGGGGCTCTACAATGCGAAGATCGGCATCTGGCTGTTCCTCGCCTCGGAAGTGATGCTCTTCGGAGCCCTCTTTTCCTCCTACATCCTGCTCCGGGTCGGCGCGCCGGACGGCTTCTGGCCGGACGTCCCGACCGCCTGGCCGCACGGCCTGCTGAACGTCCCGCTGGGGACGTTCAACACGGCGGTGCTCATCACCTCCTCAATGACCGTGATGATGGCGTGGACCGCGCTCAAGGAGAACAACTTCGCCAAGTTCCGGAAGTTCATGACCGTGACGCTCCTCTGCGCGGTCCTCTTCCTCTGCATCAAGGGCTACGAATACAACGACAAGTTCACCCATTACGTCATCCGCCTGAAGGACGGTTCGGCGCTGACCGGCCATCTGGAGATCAACGGCTCCAGCCCCCGTTTCTGGACCGAGGACACGCTGGCGGCGAAGAAGCTGGAGTCTGTCGAGGTGCTCCAGGACATCCCGACCGTGCTGCGCTATCCCTCGGGCTTCAAGCACGAGGAGGTGGCCCACGAGCCCGGTGAGCACCACATCAAGCGGGAGATCAAGACGGCGGACATTCAGAGCCTGCGCCCGTTTGTGCCGGCCACGGGGACGTTCTTCGCGATCTATTTCACCATGACCTTCCTGCACGCCCTGCACATCATCGGCGGCGTGCTGGTCATGGGCTACATGACCTTTGTCGGGGGTGGCATGTGGAAGACGGAACCCGAACGTTATACGAACCGCATCGAGTCGGTCGGCCTGTTCTGGCATTTCGTCGATCTGGTCTGGATCTTCCTCTTTCCGGTCATGTACCTCCTCTGACAAGCCAAGCTACCCATGAGTGACGCCACCCATACCCATACTTCCGAGACGGTCGCGGTTTCCGGCCATCACCGTACCCCGGGCGAAGAGCGCAAGGTTTACTTCACGGTCGCCGTGACCCAGATCGTCTGCGCCGTGCTGACCGTGCTGGCCCGTTACTGGCAGCTCGACAGCACCGCGCTGACCATCGCGTTTGCGCTGCTGCTGCCCTGCATCAGCGCCAGCCTGGTCGCCTGCTACCTCATGCACATGCTGGAGCGCAAGGCGGTCTACATGTCCATGGCGCTGACGATCCCGTTCTTCATCGCGATGATCGCGCTGCCGCTGTGGAGCGACGGCAACCGGCCCAAGGGCTATCACCACGCCACCCACTATGTCCCTTAAGACCTTCCACATCGTCTTCATCACCGTGTGCGTGCTGCTGCTGCTCTTCCTCAGCGGATGGGCCTTCAGCAACAGCCGCCAGGGTGGCGGGATCTTGGACGCGGTCTGGGGTTCGCTGGCGCTGGCTACGGCGGTGGCGCTGGCGGTCTATGGCCAGCGTTTTCTGAAGCGGCTCAAACACATCAGCTTCCTGTGAAACGTCGTCTTTTACCCGTTCTGGCCGCGCTCGCGGCACTCGTCCCGCAGCCCGCGCATGCCTGTGCCGCCTGCTTCGGCAAGTCCGACTCGCCGCTCGCCCTCGGCATGAACTACGGCATCCTGGCGCTGCTGGCCGTCATCACGCTGGTGCTGTGCTTTGTCGCCAGCTTCTTTGTCTTTGTGGCCCGCCGTGAGGCCCGGTTTGCGGCCGACGAGGCCGCCCCGCCGACCGAACCGACGCAATCCCTTTAATTTTCCCCGTCCCTTCCTATGGATTTTTTCAAGTATACTATCCTGAGACTCCCGGAGGTCGCATCCGCCCATGGCGACCGCATTGACGACCTGATCGTCTACGTCCACCTGCTGATGGCGGCGCTGTTTGTCGGCTGGCTCGCATTTTTTGTCTTCGCCCTCCTCAAGCATCGCCGGGCGAGCAACCCCAAGGCGGACTATGTGGGCGCCCGCTCGCACTTCTCGACCTACGCGGAGGTCGGCGTTGCGGCCATCGAGGGCCTGCTGCTGCTCGGCTTTGCCGTGCCGCTCTGGGCCAAGGCCGTGGAGAAATTTCCCGAGGAAAAGGACTCGCTGGTGATCCAGATCATCGGCCAGCAGTTCGCGTGGAACGCCCATTATGCCGGTCCGGACGGCAAGTGGGGCCATCAGGACATCAAGTTCGCCAGCACCACCAATCCGTTCGGCCTGGATGCCGCCGACCCGGCGACCAAGGACGACGTGACCACGCTGTCCAATGAGCCGTTCCTCCTGCCGGTGAACAAGGAGGTCATCTGCAAGATCTCCAGCATGGACGTCATCCACAGCTTCAAGCTCCCCGTGATGCGCGTCACGCAGGACGCCATCCCGGGCATGAGCATCCCGGTCCACTTCAAGCCGACCAAGATCGGCGATTACACCATCACCTGCGCGCAGCTCTGCGGCAACGGCCACTCCAAGATGCGTGGCAATTTCAAGGTCGTGGCGCAGGCCGATTTTGACAAATGGTTCGCCGACAAGGCCAAGTCCGGTGCGGCGGGCGCGAGCTTCGAGTGATCGGCGGTGGATCTACCACTTCAGGCCGCCGGAGTTTCTCCGGCGGCCTTTTCTTTTTCCTGCGATGTGGCGAAAATGATGCGGCCATGAAACGAAGCCCATTGGGAATGCGCCTGGCGAACTCGGAACGCGGAAAGACGCGAGCCGCCTTCCCCCTACCCATGAACCGGGTCCCCTCCAGAGACAGGAGGGGGCGTGACGAGGAGAAAAAGGTCTTCGATCTGGAGGCGGGGCGTGGCTCACGCGCCAGCGTCTTGGAGTGCGGCGCTGCTGCGCCGCTTTGTGAGGCGTGCGAACGTCAGCGGAGCTTCGCTGGCAAGGAGGCATCCGCCCGTGCAAAGCGCCGGAGCACCGGCGCACTCCAAGACGCTGGCGCGCTCAGAGGATGCGCCGGGACGTCGCCGGACTTCGCAGAGAAGCAGGCGGCAATTCTCCCTCTCCCCAAGGGAGAGGGCCGGGGTGAGGGGGAAGGGCGTGAACGGACTGCCACACGGCTGAAAACGATTGGGGCTGGATCGAAAGACCCAACGACCAGAGCGACACGCTCCTTTTCCAACTGCAAAGATTCGGTTGGTGCAGCCGCAAGTTTTCTAAAAATGCCCTGACTGATGGACCGTTTTCAAAAGATCGTGTGGGGAGGCCTCGTCACCGCGCTGGTGGCGATTGGCGTGATCTATTTCCTGTCGGCCACGCGCCGCCCGCCCCTGCCGGTGATCAGCCAGGTGAACCCGTTTGCCGCGACCAACCAGCTCGGCGAAGCGGTCGGTGCCGATTCACTGCGCGGACATGTCTCGGTGGTGAACGTCATCTTCTCCCGCTGTCCCACGCAGTGCCCGAAGCTCACCCAGCAGATGGCGCGGGTGCAGGCGGCGGTCGGCCCCGGAGTGCGGCTTCTGACGCTTACCGCCGATCCCGGCTACGACACGCCGGAGGTGCTGAAGCGCTACGCCCAGCGCAATGGCGCGGACGCGACGAAATGGTGGTTCCTCACGGGCAGCAAGGCGGAGATCTACCGGCTGGCGGCCAGCGACCTGAAATTTTCGGTGCTCGAATCGGCCAATCCGGCCGAGGCCAAGCTGGAAGACCTGTTCATCCACACCACCGACTTTGCCATTGTGGACCGGGCCGGCCGCCTGCGGACGGTCGTTCACGGCGAGGAACCGGACGCCCCCGCCCAGATCGTCGCCCTCGTGAAGCAGTTGCAGCGCGAAACCTCCCTATGACCCTCGCCGACATCCCCGCCGTGAACGCCAGCCTCAACGGCCTCAGCGCCGTGCTGCTGCTCTATGGCTTCTACCACATCCGCGCCGGCCACAAGCTCGCCCACCGCAACTGCATGATCGCGGCGTTCATCTCCTCGTCGCTGTTTCTGGGGTGCTACCTCTATTACCACTACCAGATGCAGCAGCAGTTCGGCCGGGCGCACACGAGCTTCACCGATCCGGCCTGGTTCCGTCCCATCTACCTCACGATCCTGTTCACGCACCTGCTGGGGGCCTTTGTGATCCTGCCCCTGATTTTCACGACCTTTTACCGGGCCATCCGGGGACAGTTCGAGCAGCACAAGACGATCGCTAGGGTGACCTTGCCGATCTGGCTCTACGTCTCCTTCACCGGCGTGCTGATCTACCTGCTGCTCTACCAGGTCTTTCCTCAGCGGCGGTGAGACGCGCCGAAGGGTGTAGCCCGCAGCCGCGGTTAATGCCGTTAGTGCAGACAGACATTGCAGCTCTCTATTCCTTCGTGTGAGAACTAGGCTGTTGTGGCATGTCGACTTCTGAAACGGCTTTACTGGTGTTGCCAATTCCAATGCCCGGTTCGAAAATGGGTTTCATCTACCACCAAGTTTGATGTCAAAAAGGCTTCTAACGGTTCTGATTCTTGGTTTTGCAGCCGCTTTGCTGTTGTTCGGAGGCATAGGCCTCAAGGGCGTTCAGATGTTATTGGGACTGGCCACCCAGAATCATGAAAAGATCGAGTTTTATGGCCGACTCGTTGATCAGTTTTCTGCTCCAGTGGCGCGCGCAACTGTGACTGGGTATATTCAAGTCAACAGCGGCTTCCGGTCCGGAGCGGACGAGGTCAAGACATCGACCGATGCGGATGGGTTCTTCCAATTCAAAGGTCATCGAGGAAAGACGCTGGGAATCACTCCGATCAAGCCGGGCTATGTTCTGGCCACGACGGATACATCGTTCGTCTATTCGAAGCTTTGGCCAGCCGCGCAACGACACATCCCCGATCCGAACAAGCCGGTCGAAATCAAAATGTGGAAACTGCAGGGTGCCGAGCCGGTCCTGAAAATTGACAAAGCCTACGGGTTGCGGTTTACGGATGGCCCGATCCTGTTTGATTTGGTGACCGGAACCATATGCACCAATGGCGGGGACATCCGGTTGACCTTCACCCGTGGCCCGGGTGTGCTCACCAAGGAGAGTCCTGGCGACTGGTCGGTCCTATTTGAGCCTGTCGATGGAGGTCTTATGGCCCGCGAGTTTCCGGAGTATCGCAAAACCTACCAAGCTCCGTCAGCAGGGTATGAGAAATCACTTTTGGTTCGAATGCGCGCAGATGATCGTCGTGGTTGGTATGGTGGCATTGACAGGTACATGTTTCTGTCGAGCAGAGGGGGGCGCGTGTACAGCAAAATGCAGGTTGAGGTGGCGATCAATAGCACTCCGGAGGACGACATGTGGATTCAGTTCAGAGGGGTCGCGAATACGAACAGTTCACGAAATTGGGAGGCCACCGTGGGGCAATGAGACTGGACTCCTAAATTGCGGTTGAGGTCAAATTCGCTCTTTCCCATCAAGGAAACGGCCCGAAATTCCGCTAACCTAGGAGACTGTTTCATCCTGTGGTGTTTGTTTGGGCCATTGCCGCGTCCGCGCTGGTGATCTGGTGGGTGTTGAGATTCTCCAACTTCCGTTGGCTCGCCCGCTCGCGCATGGCTTTGGCCAATGCCGCCACGTCCGGGTCCGTGGATGCCCGGATCGTGGATTGCGCCCATTGCGGCCAGCGTAACCGCCTGCGCCCCAGAGCCGACCCCACGCGGTATCGCTGCGGCGCCTGCCGGCAGTCGCTGCCGAATCCGTTTGCCCCGCCGCCCCCACCGCCACCGACCCGGGCGCAACCGGAGGTGTGGTTCCGGCCTTCTGGCCTCGTCGGCGCCCCGAAAAAGACCATCGTTTTCCGCGACCTTCAGCCCGAACAGCGTTCGGTCACGGCGGATGATGTGGCGGACGTGGTGGATGCCTTCACCGGCGAGGGCCTGAAGCCGGCGTTGGGGCTCTTCCAGTGCTTCCAATGCGAAGTCTATTACCACCGGGCGAGTGTAGAGACGCTGAAGGCGGAAAATGGCGGCCAATGCGTGGCCTGCCTGAGCATTTCCATCCGCCCGGTGACCCTGACCACGCCGCATCGCGGATTCCGCCCGGCCACGGCCGAGACACCCGCTCGCGGAACCTTGCCGGCGGAAGAACCCAGCGGACCGGTGACGCTGATCAACTTTCGCGAGCACGTCGGCCGGGTCGTAAGCTTCGAGGGCTTCGTGCCCCGGGTGCTGGCCAGTCCCAAAGGGCGGCACTTCGCGATCATGTTCCAGAACCGCAAGTGGTCGCAGGGATTCAAGGCGGTGGTGTTGCATCACGATTTGGCGGCCGTAGGTGGCGAGCCCTTCGTCCGCAACCTGGAAGGCCGGACGATCCGCATCCGCGGCCTGGTGCAGCAACACGAGGAGTTTGGCCACCAGGTGCTCCTCACCGAACGCAGCATGATCGAGGACATCCGATGAAATGGCGCGATCTACCCAAGGGCTATGCCAGCCGGCCCGAGGCGCTCCGCACCTTGCCGCCGCACGAGGTGCTTCAGGTGGTGGAGAATGCGCCGCTAGAGGACGTGAAGGCCTCCTATCGCCGGTTGGTGAAAATTTACCATCCCGACCGCTCGCACGAATTCCTGCAGGGCAGCAACGCGGAGGTGCTGAAAATCATCAACGAAGCGTACGAGGTGCTGGTCAAGCGCACGACCCCGCCGTCACCGGGTTCCGATTCATGAAGCGCGAGCGCTACCAACGTCACTCCCTGGTGGACTGGTTCGACCAGGAGAAGCTCGCCGGCAGTTCGGTGGCCGTGATCGGGGCAGGGGCCATCGGCAATGAGGTGCTGAAAAACCTCTGCCTGCTCGGGGTGGGGCACGTCCACATCGTGGATTTTGACCGCATCGAGGAGCACAACCTCACGCGCACGGTGCTGTTCAAGCCGGCCGATGTGGGCCGCTTCAAGGCGGAAGCCGCCGCTGCGGCGTGCCGCGAACTGGACCCCAATGCCCGGGTCACGTTCAGCAACTACGACTTTTGGGAGTCGTTGTCGCTGGATGACTTGCGCGGTTTTCAGGCGGTCTTCTGCTGCGTGGACAATTTCGCGGCGCGCATCCGGCTCAACCAGCTCTGCCGGCTGGCGCGCGTGGATTTCTTTAACGCCGGCATCGACAGCCGCCATGTCGCGGTCGAGCAGTATCCATTTGGCACCGAGGCGGATTGCGCCTGCTACGAGTGCTGGCTGCCGCCCGGCGCTTACGCGACGATGCGCCGGCGCTATTCGTGCGGCTGGCTTCAGCGCGTGGCCTTTGAGGAACGCAAGGTGCCGACGACCGCCATCACCTCCAGCCTGGCAGGGGCGACGATGGCCTCACTCTTCCTGCAACGGCGTTGCGGCCATCCCGACCGGCTGACGGGTTCGCAGAAATTCACCCTCGATTCCGTGAGCTTGGCCAGCACGGTGACGGCGATCAGCACGTACGATCTCTGCCCGGCCTGTTCGCGGTTCCAAGCGGACTGCCATTGTTTCCGGGTGAAGCGCCATTCTCTCGACCAGGAACTCGCGCATCGGCTGGCCGACCAGGACTTCACCGTTTTTTTGAGTGAACCAATCGTCCTAGACAGCCGATGTACCCTGTGTGACCGGAAGTCCGACATCTTTGACCTTGCCGCGCGGCATGACGAACGCCTCGCCGAATGCCCGACCTGCCAGCAGCCGTCCAACGTGCTGCGGATCGTGGACGCGCTTTCCTATCGCGAGTTGCTCGCGTCCTTTGCCGACCGGCCTTTGCCGGTGAAATACATCCATTTCCATGACCGTGAACAACAATTCCTGCTCGAATTGGAGGACTGAATGAGCGAACTGAAACTGATCGTGCGCACGGCCGACCGGGCCCGAAAGGCCGAGATCGAGCTACCGCAGCAGATGACCGGCGGCGATGTCATCCAGGCCGCCGTGGACAAATGGAGCCTGCCCCGCGACACCGACTACTCCCTCGTCAACGATTCGCAGAAGAAGACCGTCAACCCGGCCGACACCCTGGAAAAGGCGGGAGTCGCCTCGGGGGACACGCTGGAGATCCAGCCGGTGCTCGTGGCGGGTTGGACAGGTTCAGAACTCTCGTAGCCGATGAGCCTCCGTTCTGCAGTTGGGAACAACTTGGTGGGGCCGGGGAGATTTGGATCTCCGGACATAGCCTTCATCGTTTCCGGGCGTTTTGTGGTCTGTTCGCGCCCTTCCCCCTCACCCCGGCCCTCTCCCTTAGGGAGAGGGAGAATTATCGCCCGTCTTTCGGCGAAAACGCGCGCTGGAGTTGCCGGAAGCATATACGAACAACCCGTCAGGCTACCCGGCTTCCCCCTCTCCCCCAGGGAGAGGGCCGGGGTGAGGGGGAAGGCGGCTTGCGTCCCTCAGGGGCCTTCGCATCGCGAGATGAATTCCGAATGGTCCCTTATGGGACCGCTCTAATCCCATGGATGCCATCGCCAAACGGCGTCAGGAGGATGTCACCAAGCTGCTGGATCTCGCGGCCGAGTTTCGGGGCGTCGTGGCCGTCACGCGCACGACGGGCAACCCGGTGGGGGTGATTGAGCTGGCGATCAACCTGCCGACCGTCCGGAGCGAGCGCTATCCTGATGAACGGTCGTCCGTCAGCGACGTGCGGATCGACCTGCCGGCACGGTATCCCTTCGACCCGCCCAAATTCAGCGTCACCACGCCCGTGTGGAATCCAAACATCTACCCCAGCGGACTGATCTGCATGGGCGAGAAGTGGATCCCCACGCACAATCTCGCGATGCTCGTCCAGCGGGTGCTGCAGATCCTGACCCTCGAGCCGTCCATCATCAATCTCGCCAGCCCGGCCAACAGCGAGGCGGCGCAATGGTATGCCGCCACCCGTCGGCGCGACCTCGCCCTGTTTCCCACCGTGCGGCTCGACTCCCTGCGCGTCGCCACCAAACCCACCATCCAGTGGAAGACCCTCAAATGATCCCCCGTTGCATCCGCTGGCGTGAAGCCGAGCCCGAAGTTCGTGTCCGTGAATTCGACCAGCTCGCGCGCCAGTCGCATTGGGCCGATTCGACGGCCTTCATCCGCAATGCCAACGCGGGGCAGAAGGTCTATATCACCCGGCCGGCCGAACGGGCGATCGCGGCCCACCTGGACAGCGAGGACGCCGAACTGGGCGGCCTGCTCCTGGGTCGGGTGTATCAGACGCGCTTTGCCACCGCGACGAACTACCCCTGGATCACCGTCGTGGAACAGGCGGTGGCCAGCAACGAGTACTGCAACTCCTCCGTGTCCCTCCGCATGGGCACCGAGGTTTGGTCACGCGCGGGCGAGCGCCTGCAAAACGGCCTGATGGTCGTGGGCTGGTACCACAGCCATCCCAACCTGGGTGTCTTCTTCAGCGGCACGGACCGCGCCACGCAATCGGCCTTTTTCAATCACCCCTACGCCCTCGGGCTGGTGGTGGACCCCATCCGCAAGGAGCGTAAGTGCTTCTTTGGCGGCGCTTCGGAGGAGCTACCCGACGAGGCGATGCTGGTGATGTGACCCGAGGAGACAGGAGGCAACGATGTTGCGGAGGTGCTTCGCACGGAGTCAGGAGAAGGCCCGGCAAAGCAGGGAGCGGGGGTGAAAGGGAGCAGGGGGAGCAGGGGAGATTTCGACTTGCGAACTGCGAACTGGGAAAATCGTGCGACGGGGCAAAAATCGTACATCGCAAATCGTAAATGGAGTGGGCTTGACCCAAAGGGCGGGGTCACCGAGGCTGCCATCGGCGTTCACAGCCATCGCGCTGGCGCCGTACATCGCATGACCTCATTTCGCATTCATACACTCGCCATGTCTGTCATTTTAGCCGGCGCCGCCCTCGCGGACGACAAGCCGGACCTCAAGGATTCCAAGCAGCGCGTCAGCTACGCCATCGGCATCAACATCGGCACCGGCATGAAACGCCAGGAGCTGGACATTGATCCCAAGACCGTGGCCGCCGGTCTCGCCGACGCCTTCGCGGGCAAGCCGGCCCTGACCGAGGACGAGATCAAGCAGGTGCTGACCGAGTTCGGCACGCAGATGCAGGCCAAGATGGAGGCCAAGCAGAAATCGGCCGGCGCGGAAAACATCAAGAAGGGCGAGGAATTCCTCGCCGCCAACCTCAAGAAGGACGGCGTGAAGTCCACCGCCAGCGGGCTGCAATACAAGGTGCTCAAGTCGGGCACCGGCCGCACGCCCAAGAGCACGGACACGGTCAAGGTCCACTACCACGGCACGCTCATCGACGGCACCGTGTTCGACAGCTCCGTGGAACGCGGCGAGCCGGTGAGCTTCCCGGTGAACGGCGTCATCCCCGGCTGGACCGAGGCGCTGCAACTCATGAAGGAAGGCGACAAGTGGCAGATCACGCTCCCGTCCAAGATCGCCTACGGCGAGCAGGGCGCGGGCCCCAAGATCGGGCCGAACAGCGTGCTCATCTTCGACGTGGAGCTGCTCTCGATCGAGAAGGCGAACTGAGCTGACTCCATCCCCAAGCGCAAAGGCGGCCTAAACGGCCGCCTTTTTGTTTTCATCTCCCCCACTCATGAGCCCTTCAGAGAAAGGTCAAAGGGGAGCCGTTCGCGGCTGCCGATGGGCTGATCGCCGTTTGTGAGGGACGTGCTCACGTTGCGCTGGTGGGGTAAAGCTGCCGCTTTACCCTCATTTCGCCGCCCCGCGAGCGCAGCGATGCCGGCGGCCGGCCGCATCAGGCCCAAAACGTGACCAGTCCGGCAAGGACGTTACGGCTCGGCCTTCAGGGCGTGGCCTTGAAAGTTGCTTCGCGTCTTCACGTTGTCGTTGTTTTCTACCTCTTTCCCGCGGTGAACGGAGTCTTCCTGCCTGCGGCCGCCCCGACGGCGCTGAGGCTGGTCGGGGCGGAAATAATGGGTAACACGGCAGCGTTACCCCACCAGCGTCCCGTGATAATTCTCGCGTCCCCAACGGCGATCGGCCCATAGATTGTGGACTTGGGATCCAGGATAGCCCCTCCTACTTCTTCCCTGCGAAGGGCGACTTGTCCTCGGGCTGGACCCACGGATTGGCGGCTTCTTTGAGATAGCCTTCGAGCTGTTTCACGACGTCGGGATGCAGGTCGGCGACGTTGTGCTTTTCGCCGAGATCGGTGGCCAGGTCGTAAAGCTCCAGCGGCTTGTCCGCGTCGAGCTTCACGCCCTTCCAGTTCCCGGCGCGCACCGCCTGCTGGTAGCCTTTCTCGTGGAACTCCCAGTAGAGGTAGGGATGCGTCTGCCGGGGTTCCTTGCCGAACAGGGTCGGGGCGAAGGAGATGCCGTCGATTCCCTTGGGCGGGTTGACCCCGACCAGCTCGGCAACCGTAGGTAGAATGTCCCAGAAGGCCACCGGCAGGGTGTTGGTCGTGCCCGGTTGGATCTTGCCCGGCCAACGCGCCAGCAACGGCACACGGATGCCGCCTTCGTACAGGTCGCGCTTGAGTCCACGCAGCGGGCCGGCGCTCCGGAAAAAGTCCGGGTCCACGCCGCCTTCGCGGTGAGGCCCGTTGTCGCTGGCGAACAGGATCAGCGTATCCTGATCGATCTTATAGGCCTTCAACTGATCCATGAGCGAGCCGACGAAGGCGTCGAGCCGCGTGATCATCGCCGCCTTGGCCTTCTCGGGGGCCGGCCAGTCCACGCGGGCGTAAGCGCCCAATGACGGGACCTGCATACCGTTGGTGCCCAGCTCGTTGTTCGCGTGGGGAATGATGGTGGGGAAATAGAGGAAGAAGGCTTCGTATTCGTTGACGCGGACGAAGTTGGTGGCCACCCGGGCGAACCAGTCCGGCGCGTAGGCGCCGAGCCGGCCATTTTCATTGCCCGGAAGGAAGTACGGCTGGTCATTCCGCCAGAGGAACTGCGGGTAGTAGTTGTGGGCATGAACCTGGTCGAGATAACCGAACCATTCGTCAAAGCCCTGCCGGTTCGGGGTGCCGGTGGTGCCTTCCCAGCCGAGCGCCCATTTGCCGAAGGCCCCGGTGTGGTAGCCGACCGATTTCAGCACCTCGGCGAGCGTGATATCTTCGGGGGCAAGGGGCACCTGCACGTTGCTCCGCACCCGACCGTGACCACTGTGCATGCCCGTCATCAGGGCGGAGCGGCTGGGGGCGCAGACCGTGTTACCGGCGTAGGCGTCGGTGAAGCGCATGCCTTCGGCGGCGAGCCGGTCCAGATTGGGAGTCTGGATCATCCTCTGCCCGTAGCTGCCCAGTTCACCATAGCCGAGATCATCGGCCAGAATGAGGATGATGTTCGGAAATGAATTGGTCCGCTGCGGACCGAGGGCGGTACGCACCACTGTGCCGCCGGCCGCGGTGGCGCAAACCACGGTCATCAGCAGGGCCAGGCCACGCACCAAAAGGAATCGCAGTATGTTCACGAGATGTCCGTACCTTAGCGAAGTCCCGTGTCCGGGCCAATGGGCAATCGGGCAATCGCTTCAGCAACCCGGTCTGCGGGATTCGCGGATGGCCTAATTCTGTGACGGCCGTGGAACCGCCTGCTGTCCTCCCGAAAGCCGCTCGTTACGGCGTCGGTCGCGTTTGTAATCCAAGTACTGCGAATGCAACTGGTCCAGCACTTGGTCGACCGTGAAAGGTTGGTTCCGAATGTGGGAACTGACCAGGTCACGCAATTCCTTCCACGAGGCTGCACGATTGTGGTCAGGACAATGCTACGCCTTTAACCAGGCGGTCAGAATTGTCTCGATCGCCGGATTGCGGCTCATGCTGCAACGAACAGGTTCTCAATCGCTTTCCCAGTTTCGGGATGGGCATGCGGGCCCTGAACACCCCGCAGGGTGAGACGCAGCAATTCAACCGTGGCCGAAATATCATCCACTTTCACCCGGATATCCGCCAACAGCCCCCACTTCTTTGCCCCGTACAACAAGCTCTCACCTTGGGCGATCAGGTGGGAAAGATTGGCTCGATAATCATCCGGATCAGTCTTGAAATTTTCACCCGCTTCCAAGAAATTTAGCTCTTCTTCGCGAAATTCCCGAACTTCGTTCAGCCATTCCATGACGACCACGGAAAGGCCGACAGTCTCGGGCAACCGATCCACCTGCTCAATCAGGTTCCGGAGACTTTCAAGCCGTTTCGGGCCACGTTCTACCTCCGGCCAATCTTGCTTAACAGCCATGGGAGAAGGGTCGTGTTTGTAGGTGATTTTGCAATTCAAACCTCGGGTTGACGCGCAACGGTCTCAAACTAGGTAGGGAATCGTCAACGGCCCCTGCGGCAGCACGGCCACCCGGGCGTCCGGCCCGCCCCGGGCCAGTTCGGCGCGCACGGTGGCGGCAATGTCGGGGCAGGGCTCCAGATGCGCCGCCCGCAGCGTCGCTTCGGGCATGGCCGAATGGACGAGGATGCGAGCACGCCGCTGCAGGAGCGCCTGGATCTGCGCCTGCCACTGCTCGGGCCGCACAAAACCCGGGGTCGCCAGCAGGGCCAGGATCTCCTCGGGCGAGCCGCCTTCGCGCAACAGCCGGTCGTAGGGACTGCCCGCAGGCACGCCTTCGCGGCATTCGGCGGCCAGAATGATCGTGCCACCGGTCACGGCGATGCGGGCGGCGGCGCTAACGCCCTTGATGCCCTGGTACAGGTTCAGGTCGAGCGGATAGCCGGAGTTCGTGGTCACCACGACCTCAAAGGGCCGGGCCACCGGCTGCATCGCGGAGGTGCGGACAAATTCGCGGCCGGCCCGGTGCGCCGCCACGAGGTCGCCGGCGAAGATGCCGGTGATGTCGCGCTGTTCGTTGAGCGTGACATTCAGCAGAAAGTTCGGACCGACGCGCAGCGCGATGTCCCTCAGCTCCTCCCACAACGGATTGCCCTCGCACACGCCGAAAGTCGCGCCCGGCGACTCGAGATGATGCGCACCGTGGTTGCTCATCACCGTTTCAACGTGCGCCACGCCGGGCATGAGCGCCTTGGGCCCGCCGCTGAAGCCGGCGAAGAAATGCGGCTCGATGAAGCCGGTGAGAATCCGCACGTCGGCCTCGACGGCCAGCCGGTTGATCCACACCGGCGTGCCAGTACGGGTCGTGCCGAGCTGGACGCAGGCGGCGTGGTTCTCCGGCTCATGATTCAGCACGCGCCAATTGGCCACCACTTCGGGCGTCAGCATCTGCTCGAGTTCGGCCCGGGTGTTGGGGCGGTGCGTGCCGAGCTGGTTGAGCAGCGTGACCTGCTCGCGCCGCACGCCGAGCTGCTCCAGATAGGCCAGCAGCCACGGGATCAGCCGGTGATTGGGAGTCGCGCGGGTGATGTCGGTGAAGAGGATGGCAATCTTGGCCTCCGGCTTGAGCCACTGACGGAGCGGGGCGGCCCCGATGGGCTGTTCCAGCGCCGCGATCAGGGCCGCCCGTTCGTCGGGCAATCCGGCCCGGTAGGAGGGTTCGATCACCGTCGTGCGGTCGTCGGGAAAATCGACGGACACGTGGCCTTTGCCATAGGCGAGATTGACATTCACGCGGGCAAGTTAGCGCGCGGGCCGCGCGAATCGAAGCCAATCATTTCCCCCCACCATGCATTACCGGAACAACACGGTGGCGCCCATGGTCGACGTCTTCCCTGCCGGGGCCGCGCCGCCGCCCTTTTCCACAGGCGGTATTTCGCTTACCGCCGGTTTCGCGTGATTCCGGCCTAGCGTCGCGCCCGGCGGCAGAGCGCGAAGCCGAGCAGGCCGAGGGCGGCGAAAACGGCCATCGCCGCCGGCTCGGGCACGGCGGTAACGCCGGTGAGGGTCAGGGTGAATCCGTTCAGGGTCATGTTTCCGCCGGGGGCGAGGTCGGCTACCGTGAGTGTCCAGGCACCGGAACCGGGGGACCCATCGAACACCCCGAGTTGCGCCGGCCGCGCGGTATCGAGCGGACTGGTGCGGCCATCGGGCTGCCAAGAGCCGACGAGGGTGGTGGCCGGCCCCGTGGGCTGGCCGAGATGCACGTCCCCGTTGGCTGCCCCATCCTTGAAGGTCACATTCCAACCGTCGAAGCCGTATCCAAAGGGGCTGCCGGCATTCACGCCCGCCTGGTTGAGCAGGATCGCCGTCTGGCTGCCGAAGTCGTGGTTGAGCGAGACGAACATGTCGCCGGCCCAGCCGGTGCCGGCGGGATTGCCCGTCAGATTCAGGCTGATCTGCACCTCGGTGAGGGAAACGATCGCGGAGATGCCGTCGAGGTTGATTCCGTAGGGGAGCGGCACCCCGTTGTCGGCGACCGGGAGGCCGAGCCCGGAGAACGAATAGTTCTCGGAGATGAGCCCGGCCGAGGCCGGATACGTGGCGGCCACCATGGCGGCGGCGAAGCAGAGCGGTTGGCGAAGTTTCATGGGGTGGTAAGCGGCGGGCATTGGCTTACGGATTCGGTACGGCCCGGTAGAAGCGGCTGGCGTCGGGCGGGTCCGTGTCGGTGTGGGTGAAGACCCCGCTGTCGGGCGCGGTGTGGAGCGCGGGTCCGGTGAACTCCTGCCAGGCGGTCGCCCCGCCGAGGGCCGTCGTATATTGCACCCGGTATCCGTGGCCGGGCACGCCGATAAAGGTCAGGACGAAATGGCCGCCACCGTCGAAACCGATGTGCGTGGCGTTCGCGGGGGAATCGTCAATTACCGGTGTGATCTCCGTCACGGTGACGGTGCCGGTGACCGTGTGGCCGCCGGGACCGTCACTCAGGGTGTAGGTAAAGCTGCCGTTGCCGGCCGTGGCGCTCGGGGCGGCGTAGAGCACGAAGTTGCCGGAGAGCGTCACCGTGGCCCCGGCGGGCAGCGCGTCGCCCACGGCGGTGAGCGTGAGCGGATCACCGTCCGCGTCCGTGTCATTGGCGAGCAGGCTGGCCGTCAGCACCTTGATCGTGGGGCCGCTGTTGGGGCGCGAGAGGCTGTCCGTGCCGGCGACGGGCGGCGCGTTAAAGCCCGTGCCCGTCCCCGTGAGCATGATGTCAAAGGGCGAGTGATCCGGGTCGTTGCTGGCGACATGCAGAGTGGCCGTCTGCGCGCCGTTGGCGGTCGGAAGGAATTGCACGTTGAAGGTCGTGCTGCCCACCGGCGCGACGGGATCGGCGGGACTGGCCGTGACCGTGAACTGCGCGGCGGCGGGGCCGTCCACCGTCAGCACCAGGCCGCTGAGATTGATCGGCCCCGTGTTCCTGACGGTGAAGGTGAGGCTGCTGGCCGCCGCGTCCTTGGCGACCGTGCCAAAGTTCTGCGTGCCGCCGGAGACCAGCGCGGTGTTCACCGGTTGCTCGACGCCGAGCACGGGTGGGCCGTATTCCGAGAAATGGTCCGCCGCTTTGCCGCCGGCGACGCTGAAGCTCCCGCTGACATACACATCGCTTCCGTTCACGGCCAGGGCCGTGACCGTGTCAAACTCGTTGTTGCCCGTGCCGTCACCCAGGGCGGACCAGGCGCTGCCGTTCCATTTGGCGATCCGGTTGGCCCCGATGGCCGAGCCGTCGTCCGTGCCGCTGAGCTCGAAGAAACCGACCACGACGAACGTCCCCCCCACGTAGAGGTTCGTTCCGCTCACGGCCAGGGCGTTGACGTCACTGAAGTAGTTTTCCGGGCTGTAAACCCCGTAGTTGGACTCGGAGCCTAGGACGCTCCAGGCGCTGCCGTCCCACTTGGCCACGCGACCGACGAAAAGTTCCGTGATAGAATCATATGCCGTCCCGAAATGGCCGCCCACATAAAGGCTGGTGCCGCTCGCGGCCAGGGCGTGGACCTCGCCCCCCACACCCCGGCCGAGCGGACTCCAGGCCGAGCCATCCCATTTGGCGACGTTACCCACCGCGCCGCCGCCGGCACTGCCGAAGGCGCCGCCGGCATAGAGGTCGGTCCCGATCGTGGCCAGGGCATTGACCGCGCCGTCCATCCCATTCATGCCGCCCGCACTGAGGGCGGACCAGGCGCTGCCATCCCACACCGCGATGTTGGTGGCGGCGATGCCTCCGGCGCTGGCGAAGGAGCCGCCTGCGTAGAGGTTGCCCCCGATTACGGCCAGTGCGTTGACGCTGTTGCCGGCGACAAACGTGCCCACGCCGTCTCCGACCGCGCTCCAGGCAGTGCCATCCCAGCGGGCAATGTTCGTGGCGGCGACGCCTCCGGCGCTGGCGAAGGAGCCGCCTGCATAGAGGTTGGTCCCGCTCAGGACCAGAGAATAGACCCGTTGGGTTATGCCGGAACCCAGGGCCGACCAGGTGCGGCTTGCCTTGTGCCAGCACGCCACGCCGTTGGCTGCGACGATCCCGGCCGCGGTGAACTGGCCGCCAACATAGACCACGCTGCCGGCGTCCACGATCGCATTCGCCTGACCGTTAAGGCCGTCGCCCACCGTGGTCACGGCGGGGGACCACATGGTTCCGTCCCATTGGGCGATGCCGCTGACCAGGATTTCAGGCGTCGCCCCCGTGCCGCCGTAGTTTGCCCGGGAGAAGCCGCCGCCGACTAGGAGGTTTGTTCCGCTCGTCGCCAGCGCGTTGACGCTTTTGTTCACTCCGTCCCCATCACCGGACCCGAGGTCGCTCCAGACGGAGCCATCCCACTTGGCGATGAGGGGGACGGCTAACGGGTCGTCAACATCACTGCCGACGCCGCCGACATAGAGATCGGTTCCGATGGCGGCGAAGGCCTGAACCTTGAAACCCACCCCGTAACCGGCGTCGTCGCTGCCGACAGCGGACCATTTAGCGCCGTCCCAACGGGCAAGGTTGGCGACACCGATCGGAGGGTCGTCATCGGTGTCACCGCCGAGGTTCACCGAGTTGAATGCGCCGCCGACGTAGAGGTCGGTTCCGTTTGCGGCCAAGGCGAAGACGCCGCCGCTGCTGCCCACCCGATTCACCCCGTTCCCATCGCCGGAGCCGACGGCGGACCAATTGCCACCGTCCCACTTGGCGATATTATTGGCGGTGAGGGCGGGCGTGGCCCCGGTGCCGCCGACATTGGCCAGGGTGAAAAAACCGCCCACATATAGATCGGTCCCAACCACTGCCAGGGCGTTGACCGTTCGGGTGATCAAGGCGGGCCCCACCCCGTTCCCGTCGCCCGCGCCGAGGGCGGACCAGGCGCTGCCATCCCACTTGGCGACTTTGTTGGCGGTGAGGGCGGGCGTGGCCCCGGAGCCGCCCGCGTTCGCCGAGGTGAAGGCACCGCCGACGTAGAGATCGGTCCCGCTCACTGCCAGGGCATTGACGGTGCTGTTCACCCCGTTCCCGTCGCCGGCCCCAAGGGCGGACCAGGAGGTGCCGTCCCATTGGGCGATGTTGGTGGCCGCGATGCCCCCCGCAGTATGGAAACTGCCGCCTACGTAAAGGATGTTCCCGCTCACCGCGAGGGCATTGACAGTGCTGTTCACCCCGCCGCCCAGGGCGGACACCGCGCCGGTCAGTTTGTCCACGCGCACGATGTTCGCGGCCGTCGTGGCGCCAAAAGCCGAGAACGATCCGCCATAATAATACGCGTCGGCCGTCTGGGCGATGGCGCGGATGCTGACGCTTCCGTCGGTGCCGGGTGAGTTGAAGTTGGCCGCCCAGTCCTGCGCCCGCGCGAGTGGAACGGTCACGAGCAATGTGATGAGCAGGCTTAATAAGCCGGGGCGAGGAAACCGTCGCACGGCATGGCCAAAGGAATGAAAACGGGCGGCAAGGGGATTCATGGCTGAGTGGACAGGTCAGACTACCGGTGCCTGCCATTCAAATGTCAAGACCTCGACATGGACTATTGGTGAAGGTTCGGCCAGCCGGCCGGGTCGGAACGGCGGTTCTATAACCGTGGTGCGCCCGACCGGAATATCACCGGACAAGGTCCGTGCCCACCGGCAAGATTGACATTCACGCGGGCAAGTTCAGCGCGCGGGCCGGGCGAATCGAAGCGAATGATGCACGATTTGGCTCCCGTTTGCGCAAGCGGCCCCGTTAGATTCTCTGTGTGCGGGCACGGATGAAATGGATCGGCGTGACAGCCATGGTGCTCACCGGCATCGCCGTGCTGGGTCTGCGCTGGCCGCACACGAACCGGGTGACCCTGCCGGATGGGACACGATTGACCTTCTACGCGGCCACTTTCGGTATCGGTGTACCTCCCGCGCCCCGGTTTCGTCCTCCCTGGCTGGAGGATTACGCCCACTACCTTCCTGGCTTCATCCAGCGGTTGCTGCCCCTTCCGAATCCCCAAACATTGACCAGAGGGTTTTTCGGTGATCACTGGCACCCGAACGTGACCATCTGGTTTAGCCATGTCAGCCCGCACCCGGGAAATCCGCCACCTCCCGTCAGTGATTTCTGGTGGCAGCCTATTCCGGGGCAGCCGCCGGTAGCCCAGGGCTGGGGGCGGACGCAGGTGCTTCGTCGGGGCGATGAGGATGTGTACTTCCACCATTTTTCCCTGATGAACGGAGACCCAAAATTCGGCGGCTATACCAACCTGTTTTCCACCCACGAGCGCGCCTTGCGGTTTGCGATTTTAGACAAGGATGGCAACCGACTGGGCCTGGTTGAGATGCCCAATCCTGCCTATGGCCAAAAACTCCCTGACATGAGCTGGCCATCTTGGTAATCCGCACGCCCCATCATGCTCGCTCCCGCCGCCATCGCTGACGGACAAGGTCACTTCACCCTCGACGAGATTGAAGTGGCTTCGCCGCTCGCCGGCGAAGTGCTCGTCGAGATCCGGGCCGCCGGCATCTGCCACACCGACCACGCCTCGCTTTCGTGGAAACGTCCTCTGGTGATGGGACATGAGGGTGCAGGTGTTGTGCGTGAGGTGGGTGCGGGCGTCACGTCCGTGAAACCGGGCGACCGCGTTGTGCTGAATTGGGCGATCCCGTGCGGTGGCTGTTTCCAATGCCAGCGCGGGCAGGCCGTGCTTTGTGAATCCAGCCGGCCCGCGCATGTGATGCAGCCCTCGGCGGGTCACGCGCACGCCGCCGGCACGACATGGCGGGGGCAGCCCATCGACCGTTCGTTCAATATCGGTACGCTCTCCGGTCTCGCCCTGGTCCGGGCTGAGGCAGTCACGCCCATTCCGGAGGAAGTTCCCTTCACCAGCGCGTGCATCGTCGGCTGTGGCGTGATGACCGGATTTGGTTCGGCGGTGAACGTGGCCAAGGTCGAACCGGGCTCCTCGGTGGTGGTCATTGGTTGCGGTGGCGTCGGTCTGAATGTGATCCAAGGCGCGCGCCTCGCCGGGGCCGGGCGCATCATCGCGGTGGACCTGCGGGAAGGAAGCCTGGCCAACGCGCGCCGCTTCGGGGCGACCGACACGATTCTGGCACAGCGCGACGACCGTGAACTGCGGTTGGTGGCCACCGAAGTGACACGGCTGACCGAAGGGCGGGGCGCAGATTACGCCTTCGAGGCGACCAGTGTTCCGCATCTGGCGTTTACGCCGTTGCTGCTCATCCGCGATGGGGGCATGGCGCTGCAGGTCAGCGGCATTAACGAGGCGGTTTCGGTCGAGATGCCCTGGTTCATGTGGAATAAGACCTATGTCACGCCGCTCTACGGCGGCTGCGTCCCGGGACGCGATTTTCCGCGCATCTTCCAACACTACGCGAAACGGGAACTGTTCCTCGACGAACTGGTCACCCGCACCTATCCGCTGGCGAATTTGGCCGACGCCATGGACGACATGATGACTGGCCGCAATGCCAAGGGCGTGATCGTGTTTTGAGGGGGTTCTTTAACCGCTGATCCACACTGATCTGCACTGATAGCGGCAAGGGGCACATCTTTTCACCGTGGTCGTTCGAAAGAAGGTGGAAACAACAAAGGAACGAAGGAACAAAGGACGCAAAAAGCCCTCTGACAGGCCTGTCTTGCTTTGTTACTTCGTTCCTTTGTTGTTCCAATTTGTTCCTGCCACTTAATCGGTCACCTCTTCCGTGAGCACCTCGCCCTTGCGACGGGCCTTGTCACGGTTGACCTCGGGCAGGAGCAGCAGGGTGGCGATCACAATCAGGATCGCGCTGAACCAGCCCAGCGAACTCAATGCGAAATGCTGCACCATCTGGAACGCCACAACCGGTGCGGCGATGCCCCGGATGCCCGTGAGGAACGTGTGGACGCCCATGTAATCGGCCACGCGACCGGGTGGGGCGAACTTGGTGACCCACAGGCCCCAGGCGACGTCACCGCCGGCGGTGGAAATGCCATAGATGATCGCGCCCGTAATCAGGCCGGCGGTGGTGTCGCTGGTGAAGAAGGCGAGAATACCGAGGGCGAAGCCGCAGTTCAGCACAATGCGGAGGGCGAAAAAGTTCATCCGGTCGAACAGCCAGCCCCAGACCGGGTTCATCACCAGGCGGGCGAGGTTGGGCACCACGCCGGTGAGGAAGGCGATTTCGGCCGCCGAACGGGCGAGGCCGTGCGCGGGATTCCCCAGATACTCGACGCGCATGGGGAGCATCATCAGGTTGGCGAACCCCATGAACATCCACACGATCAGCGTCTGGCGGAACACGCGGTCCTCGCGCACGAAGCGCAGGGCATGGAGCGGGTGTGCCGCGCCGTTGTCTTCCAATGGCACCGACGGGATGCGTCGGGCGCACCAGGCGGCACCGGCGAAGGCGACCGCGAAACAGAGGAGCAGGAGCGGAAAGAGCTCGGGCTGCCAATCCAGAAACCGGCCGCCGGCCCAGGCGAAGAGCAGGGCGCCCATGATTCGCAGCACGAAGGACCGCGCGTAGAGCTTCCCGCGCGATTCGGCCGGGTAGTTGTGATGATACGTCTCCGTCATCAGCGGGATGATCGCCGACTGCACCGCCATGGCGATAAGACAGGCTGGGACATACAGCCAGAGCCGTGGAACTGCCGCCATCAGCGCGCAGCAGCCGCAGCCGACCATGAGGAAGCGGGACACGGCGACGGTGGCCGACCAGCGACGGCGCTGGACGAAACTGACGGCCACCGGCGACAGCAGCAGGCCGAAACTGCCCGCGCCGGCGATGAACGCCTTGGCCCCGGCGCCGGCGGTGAAGTGCTTCACGGCGATCAGCAGCAGGAATGTGTTCGCCCCCGACTCGATGATGCCGGCCGCAAACATGCGCCCGGAATCGAGTCGGAAAGTCAGGCGGGCGCGTTCGGCAGGCAGCACGGTGGCAGGATACCGACATCGGACTGCCGGCTCGAATTCTTTTCCACCCCTTGAAAACCGGCTTGCCCCGCACGGCATCTCGAAGAAACTGCCCGCTCTTACAGCAATTCAACTTCCAAGACTATGGGCCGCATCTTTAACAACGTTGTCGAAACCGTGGGTCACACCCCGCTCGTCCGCCTGAACCGCATTCCTGCCAGCCTCGGCGTCGATCCTTCCACCACGATCGCGCTCAAGTGCGAGTTCTTCAATCCGCTCGGCTCCGTCAAAGACCGTATCGGCGCGGCGATGATCGAGGACGCCGAGAAGCGCGGCGTGCTCAAGGCGGACACGACCATCATCGAGCCGACCTCGGGCAACACGGGCATCGCGCTCGCGTTCGTCGCGGCGGCCAAGGGCTACAAGCTCATCCTCACCATGCCGGAGACGATGTCGCTGGAGCGGCGGACGCTGCTCGCGCTGCTCGGCGCGAAGCTGGTGCTCACCCCCGGCAGCGAAGGCATGCGCGGCGCCATCGCCCGGGCCGAACAGATCTCGAAGGAGACGCCGAACTCGTGGATTCCCCAACAGTTTGAAAACCCGGCCAACCCGGCAATCCATACCGCCACGACCGGCCCCGAAATCTGGGACGACACCGACGGCAAGGTGGACATCCTGATCGCCGCCGTGGGCACCGGTGGCACCATCACCGGCGTTTACGAGTACATCCACCCGAAGAAAGCCAGCTTCCAGGCCATCGCCGTGGAACCGAAGGATTCGCCGGTCATCACCCAGACGCTCAAGGGCGAGGCGGTCAAACCCGGACCGCACAAGATCCAGGGCACCGGCGCTGGCTTCGTGCCGAAGAACCTCCACCTCAAAGGCCCGAACGGCGAGCCGCAGATCGTCGAGTGCGTCCAGGTGTCGAACGACGACTCGTTCGCCATGGCCCGCCGATTGGCCAAGGAAGAGGGATTGCTCGTTGGCATTTCTACCGGGGCCAATGTCTGGGCCGCCATCGAGGTCGCCAAGCGCCCTGAGAACAAGGGCAAGACCATTGTCACCGTCGCCTGCTCGACCGGCGAACGCTACCTCTCGACGGCGCTGGCCGCCGAGGCCCGCGCCGAAGTCGGCGGCTGAGCCTTCTCACATTTTGAACGGGCGGATGCCAGCATTGCTCGGCCTCCGCCCGTTTTCCATTTCGGGACCGTCCTGATCGGCGGTTGAACTTACACTTGCCACTGGGCCGCGCGTCGCCAATCTCCGCGCCGTTTCGCAATGAACTACAAAATATCACGCCGTGCCGCCACCCTGTCGCCCTCACTGACGCTTGCCATCGACTCGAAGGCCAAAGCCATGAAGGCCGCGGGCGATGATGTCGTGGGCTTCGGCGCGGGTGAGCCCGATTTCGACACGCCGGACCACATCAAGATGGCCGCCATCAAGGGCCTGGCCGACGGCTTCACCAAGTACACCCCCAGCAGCGGCATTCCCGAGCTGCGCGAGGCCATTGCTGCCAAGTTCAAGCGCGAGAACGGGCTGATCTACAAGCCCTCGCAGATCATCGTCAGCAACGGCGGCAAGCACTCCTGCTACAACGTCATCCTCGCGACCTGCCAGGAGGGCGACGAGGTCATCATCCCCGCGCCGTACTGGCTGAGCTATCCGGAGATGGTGAAGCTAGCCGGGGCGACGCCGGTCATCCTCGAAACCACCGACAAGACCGAGTTCAAGGTCACCCCGGAGCAGCTGCGTGCGGCCATCACGCCGAACACCCGCCTGTTCATCCTCAACTCGCCCAGCAACCCGACCGGCAGCGTTTACACGCCGGACGAGATCAAGGCGCTCGGCGACATCTGCGTGGAAAAGGGCGTGCTCATCATGAGCGACGAGATCTACGAGCACCTCACCTACGACGGCGCCCAGGTGAAGAGCGTCGCCAGCTTCAGCCAGGCCCATTATGATCACACGATCATCGTTCACGGCTTTGCGAAGGCGTGGAGCATGACCGGTTGGCGGCTCGGCTTCCTCGCCGCGCCGGAGCCCATCGCCAAGGCCATCGACGCCGTCCAGAGCCACAGCACGAGCAACCCGACCAGCTTCGCCCAGAAGGGTGGCGTGGCCGCGCTGAACGGCTCGCAGGATCACCTGCCGAAGTGGCTGGCCGAATACGCCAAGCGCCGTACCCGTGCGTGGCAGATGCTCAACGCCATGCCCGGCATCACCTGCGTGAACAGCAAGGGCGCGTTCTATCTCTTCCCGAACATCTCCGGCACGGGCCTGAAGTCCGCCGACTTCTGCGCGCGGCTGCTGGAACAGGAAAAGGTCGCCGCCGTCCCCGGCATCGCCTTCGGCGCCGACGACTACATCCGCATCAGCTACGCGACCAGCCTCGCCAACATCGAGAAGGGCTTGGAGCGGATGGACCGCTTCGTGCGCGGGCTGAAGAAGTAGGGAAGGACGGGGACGCTGTCCGTCTTCGGGACCGATTCTCCTGCAAACGCTGAAGCCCGCGCCTGAAAAGCGCGGGCTTCATTGCTTTTATGATGGCTGCCAATCTCCGACGCCTCAGGTAGGTGCTGGTTAACCCGCCGCGCCGGGTCGGAGACCTGCGCTCCATTACTTCAAGGCTCCGGCACCAGACGGAAGAAGACGGCCCCGTCCGAAAGGGCCGGCGCAAATTCCGAGTCCGAAACGCGCACGGCCGGATCGGTAACCGTCTGCCATGTGTTCAGATCGGCGGTGCTTTCGAGCCGGTACTGGGTGGCGGGCTGCGGGCTGAAATGCAGGTGAACGTGTTGCGGGTCGTCCATGCGGCGTTCTACACTGAGGGGCGGCACCGACGACACTGCGACGCGGATGACCACGTCCGCCTCGGCGAATACGGACCCGGCTGAGTTGCTCACGTCCAGCCGGTAGCGCCCGGAATCTTCCGGCGTAGGATCGGTAATGATCAGTGTGGCATTGGTCTGGTCGGGGAGCAGGACTCCATCCCGGTGCCATTGGACCTGTGGGCTGCCGCCGGCCTGGACCACCGCCGAGAGCACGAGCGGTTCGCGGTAGGCCGGGCGATTGGTCAGAGTTACATCCGACGGAGCCTGCAGAATCGCGGGCGGGAGGTTGGTGGCTGGAAGCCGGGCCAGAGGTGTGAGAAAAAATCGGCCCATCGTGAAGCCTGACTGGCCCGGGACCGGGCTTCGGAACGAGATGGGGACGAGATAACTGCCGTCGCCGAGCTGAAGCACGGGACCACTGAGGCGGCAGTCCTCGACCGGACCATGGGAGTTCGGGATCAGGGTGCCGTCCGGTTGCATCCGGAGGATGGAGTCGGTCAGCCCGGTCTGGGGTTGGTAGTTCATCAGGAAATTGCCCTCGGGGAGGGGTGTCATGCCCAGCAGTTTTCGGCCGGCATAGGGCTGGAGCCCATTCCCGGGGAGGTGGGCCACAAAATTGGTGTCGGCCTCTCCGAGCGCGTCCAGATGTGTGACGGGGCCGGGAGCACCGTTAAACTGGGTGAAATCGCCGGCGACGAAGGCGCCGCCGTCTGCCGTCGGCAGGAGGGTGCCGGTGCTGCCATAAGCGCCGGATGCGGGATTTTTGGGATGGGCGTTGTAGTTCGTGTCCAACAGGCCATTGCGCAAAAAGCGGGCGACTCCCTGGTAGACGGTTTTAGAGCCCCGCGTCTGCATGGCGGCAAAGGGGGTTCCGCCCACCAGTAGGCCGCCGGTGTCCGAGGTGTCCACGGCCAGGGCGGACAGGGTCCCCAGACAGGTGAGGTTGGTGGTCTGAAAACTGGCGTCGGTGGTCCCGTCCTGGTTGAGCCGCCGGAAAATGCCGAACGGGCTCGCCACGAAAAGGCCATCGCCATCCAGGGCCAGGGCGCTGGCGGAGGATAGCATGGCGAAATTCTTGGGCGGTTTGACGGCAAGCGCGTCGCCCGGGTCGAAGGTGTTGTCGAGCGTGCCGTCCGCATTCAACCGCAACACGACGTCGCGCGGGGCGCCGCGAGACCGGCCGAACTTGCCGGCCAGAATGAGCCGTCCGTCCGGCAGGAAGGCCGCCGCCAGGGTGTCCGCACCGCTCACCCCGGGCGGGGGTGTCCACTGCGGGTCAAAGCTGCCATCGGGGTGGACCATCGCCAGCCCGGGGGTAGAGAACTGTTCGTAGGTGGTGAAAGTGCCGGTGATGAGCACGCGCCGGGCGCGGCCATCGGGTCCGCGATCGGCGGTAAGGCCGGTGACAAAGGTGGCCTGGTTACCATGGACGCGAAGCGCCCCGGTGGCATTGGTGGTGAAACTAAAATCCATCGTGCCCGACGCGAAGCCGGCCACGGCGGCGGCGCTAAGCTCGCGGCCGGAGTCGTTGGCCGCCTTCATCTGATAGCTGGCCGGGACGATGAGATTGGTCCCCTGAATCAAAAGCTGGGGGGTGCTGACACCCGAATATCCGCTGCCTTCGGTCAACGCAACGCCGTCGCGAAACCATTGATAGTGCAGGGGCGGGGTGCCTTGGGCGGCGGCCCTCAGCACCACGGGAACGGTCAGATTGGTGCTGACCGTGGTGAGGGGCTGGAGCGTAAGATGGGCCGGGACCGGCGGGACCGACGATGAGATCACCAGCCGGGCAAGCCGGGCCGGACCGCGACCATCGAGATTGGTAAAACGTCCTGCGATGAGGACGCTACCATCCGGTTGCTCGACTAGCTCGAAAGGCACGTCATCCGGTCCGGTGCCGGCATCGAAGGTTTCATCCAACCGGCCATCCGGCTGCAGGAGCACGAGCCGTCGGTGTTCTTTGCGGTTCCATTGGGTGAAGGCGCCAGCGACGAGGATGCGGCCGTCGGTGAGCTGAATGGCGGTTGAAATTCCTGAATTGGGCCCGGTGCCCACATCGAAACCCGGGTCCACCGCGAGGTCCGGAGTGAGAATCGCGAGATTGGTACGAGAGACGCCGCCGATGCCGCTGAAAGCGCCGGCCAGGAGCACGCGCCCGTCGGCCAGGCGGAGCATCTGGGAGATTGAGGCGCTGGAGTCCGCAAGGCCCGACGGGCCCAGCACAACGGGGCCGGGACTTTTCTGGCCGGCGGCGGTGTACGAGTATAGTTCGGTGGTCCCGCCCGATATTTCCAAGTGCCCCCAGAACAGGACACGATCCGGTGTCAACGACACGAGGCGATCGACTGAGACGGCCTCGTCGAGAATCCCGTGCGTGGCCGGCAGTGGGATGAACGTCGGATCGGATGAACCGTCCGGCAGGAGGCGGTTGAGCAGCACATTGTTCCCCGACGAGACGGCGTAATGACCGCCAACATAGAGGCGGCCGTCGTCCAGCAGATCAATGGTGGCGAGGGACTGGCTGAAACCGCCCGAGAAGAAGAGGGGCAAACCGGGGTGAAAGGACTGGTCCAACGAGCCGTCCCCGTTTAATCGCGCCAGAAAGGGGAAATTGGCATTCCCGTTGACGGCGTAGAAGCCACCGGCCAGATACAGTTTCTGTCCACCGGCGGGGAGGAGGCGGTTTATCCTTTCAGTGCCCGACCAGGCTGAAATCTGGGCGTTTGATGCCGGATTCGTGGAGCCGTCGGAATCCAGATGAACCAGCGTCTCGGCGGTGAAAAACCGACCATTGGAGATTCCGGAAACCGAGGTGCCATCGGCAAAGACATCCCCTCCCGGCAGCGCTGCCAGATTGAGGATGGCCCGGGGAAATCCATCGGCGGGAGGAGCCGCCGAAATGAAGGCGGGATCGGTGGTCCCATCGGGCAAGGTTCGTAGCAGCCAACTGGAGGAGCCATAGACTCCATCCGTGGCCCACAGAACATTGCCGTCCAGCAGGGCGAGGGGAGAGGCATTTCCGTCGGCCGAGGTAAACGAGAGGGTGCCCAGCGCAGTACCCTGCAACGAAAAACGATAGAAGAACGAAAACCCCGACGAAACAAATGTTCGGTCTGCGGCGAGCAGGATGCCCGCTTTGTCAAAGGACAACTTGGTGACCGGATCGTAAACAACGCCAGAGGCTGATTCGAACTGAGGGTCTGGCTGACCGTCCGGCTGCAACACGGTCAAGAAGGCCCGCGGATTCTGGTTGGTAATGCTGCCACCGATGGCAACACGTCCATCATTCGCCAGGGCGAGAGAAAAAAGTTCGCCCGCCCCGGCGGCAGCGGGCACTGCAAAGGCGCCGTCCACCGAGTCATCGGGTTTCAGGCGCACGACGTTCGTGGCGGCGAGCCCGTCGAATTCGGTGAAACGGCCCACCACGAGGAGGCCGCCATCGGGCATGAGGCACAGGGCATTCAACGCGGCATTCTCGGGCAAGGCCGGGGCGAACTGGTCGTCCAGTGTGCCGTCAGCCCGGCGGCGTTCAAGCAGGGAGCGTGAGGTGGTGTCGGAGGGGCGGCTTTCGAGCACGGTGATGGTGCTATTCGGTCGTTGGACGAGCTGGACCACTTCGCCATCCCAGGCTGCTGTGGCGGCGAAGTCATGGTCCAGGGAGCCATCGGGTTTCAGCCGCACCAGATGGTCACCTGCCAGCTCGTTGCCCCAGCTCCCGAAACGACCGCCCACGAGCACGCTGCCATCCGCCAAGGCCACAACGGACGTGATGTCATTGTCGGGGCCCTGGCCGGCATCAAAGGTCGTGTCCAATGAACCATCGACCAGCAGCCGGGCAATGGCGTGGTGTCGCAGGCCATTGACCCGGGCGAAGTCGCCCGCAATGACGATGCGGCCCTCGGGAAACTGGGCCATGGCATACACCGGCCCATCGGGACCGCGCGTGATCGGGGAAACTCCCGCCCGGAAGGTGGGATCGATAAAATCCGAGGCTTGGATACAGCCGAGGGACAGCAGCAGGCTCAGCAGCCGGATAACAGCGGGTAAGGACCTCATGGTGATATGACTGGGGCAATCGTCCAAGCCCGTGCATACAACTGTCAATCTTGGAACGGTCATCAGCTCTATCAAAACCCCTGCACGGTGGGGCTGACGTGAGGAAGCCCAGAATTGCCGGAGAAAATTCAGCCTCGTCACGTCGTCTGCTACAGCCCTTTTCTGAAAGGGCACCCAATATATCACCGGTCCTTCGCCGCGTTGTTCGTCCGCACGGAGTTGAGGAATTCGACGGGGGCGAAGTCGTCCGTGAGCACTTTTGCGGTTGCGATTTCCTTGGTGGGGAGCGGGCGGATGCCATTGCGGATCAGCGAAAAATTCAGCCGGCCAGCGAAGGGTTTGGCCACTTCCGCATCCGCCGACCAGGTGCTGTCATCGGAGATCACGGGCGTCCGGTAGTTCACGGCGAAGGCGACGACGTTGCCGGTGCCCGGCACATGAAAGAGCACCACCTGAGGGAACACCGAGGTGATGGTTTTTAAATCGGAATAATACAGGGCGGTCGTCTCATGCAGGTTGCTGACAAACACACCGCGCTCGCTGAGCCGCGCGGCGCATTCGCGGTAAAACTCCGCGGTTTTCAGGTGCGGCGACACGTAGCCGCCCCGGAAGGCGTCGAGAATGAGCCAGTCCCACTGCTCCCGGTTGCGCTTGATGAACATGCGGCCATCCATCACGGCGACGGGTGTGTTGGTGGTGGGCTGGAAGCCGAGCCGGGTACGGCACAGCTCGAAGACTTTTGCATCCAGCTCCACGCTCTGGATCAGCGCCTCGGGATGGGCGGCGACGAACAGTCGGTGAATGCCCGCGCCACCCAGGCCGATCATGAGCACGCGCTTCGGGTTGGGCAGGAAAAATTCGGCGGCAAATACCGAGCGTGAGTAAGGCACGATGAGCCGGAGCGGATCGTCGAGGTCCACGGCGGACTCCAGAAACTCACCCCGGCGCGAGCGGGCACGCAGTTCCACGATGCTGCCCTCGCGCTGGACCGTGAGGCTGTTATAAAGCGTGTCGTACGTCTCGGTGTAGCTGCCCTTTCGCGGCGCGGTTGCGGGCGGGGCCGTTTCGGCCGCCAGGCATGATCCGAAGAGGACGGATAGGAGGACGAAGCAGGCGAGTTTCACGAGGCGGTTCTCCCGTTTGGTGCGCGCAGTAGCAGGATCAGTCCGGAAAGGCTCACGCCCGCCACCACCAGCCAGAGCAACAGGAGCCGCGCCAGCCCGAGGTGCTCATTGGGAATCAGCACAAATGCGGTGAGCATGACGCCGGCGATGTTGCCCAGGGTGCTGATCCCATAGACCACGCCGGAGGCCGCTCCGGGAGCCGTGCCGTGCGCCGCCAGATATTGGACACATTGCGGGCTGAAGGAGGACAGCGCCGTGACGGGCACGAAAAAGAGGCAGAGACACGACACGAACAGCGCCCGGCTCATGCCGCCGACTTCCTGGAGGTCGCCGGCTTCCACCGGCAGGAACGCCACCTCGATGCGATCCAGCAGCACGCGTCCGAACAGGGCCGTCACCGCCAGCGAGACGACGCCGGCGGCGGCGGTCACGACCTGGAGCCGCTGCCGGACGTGGGGAGCGGCATTGCAGATCCAGCCGCCCAGCATGGAGCCGAGGCTGAAGGCGGCCAGGAACGTCGAGATGAGCCAGGCCCAGACGATGATGGAGGTGCCGAAATGGGGCGCGAGCAGGCGCGACGCGAGCAGTTGGAAGCCCATGCTCAGCGTGCCCAGCACGGCCACAATCGTGTGAAACAGGAACCGTCTGGGAGCAGGGGCAGGCACAGCAGGGAAAGCCGCTTCGGACGATGGAGGTTTGGCCCACTGCACTTTCACGCCACTGCGGGAACAGGGGCGTGACGCGAGCGGGCCGGCGGCTCAAGGAGTCATGCGGCGGGCACCGATGAAGTTCTGGGCCCAATAGGGATCCGTCAGCGACGAAAACATCACGCCCTTGGAGGTGCTGGCATGGGCAAAGTCGCTGCCGCCCACACTCACAGCCACGTGGGAAATCGGTTCACCCGTGGTCTGAAAAAAGAGCAGGTCGCCGGGCTGGACGTCGTTGAGCTCGACCGGGCGGCCGGCAAGCGACTGTTCCCGGGCGGAGCGCGGCAGACCGCGACCGGCCACCTCGCGATAAAGCGCGTCGCTGAAGCCGGAGCAGTCAATGCCCCGCCGGTCATGCCCACCCTCGCGATAGGGGGTGCCGACCCAGCGGGAGGCGGCATCCCGCCACGCCGCAGCCTGCGGCACGGTGGGATTGACGCTGTAACCGGAAGCGGCGGGCTGGCCCCAGGTCAGGACCGACTGGCTGGAGTAGTTCGGGATGCTGGGCGGCCAGTAGGGCAGGCCGGTGCTGGTGTTTTCGTGGGAGAACGTGCAGCCAACGGCGAGCAGTCCGATGCTGAGGAGGCCGACCGCCACTCGGGATGAGATCATTTTCATGGAAAGAAATGGGAATGAGGAAGGGAACTGTGCGGATGAACTAGGGCCTGCGCCTGGGGGATCAGGACGCTGGTGCCGCCGCCCGACCCCTGCCTCAGGGCGACGCCAGGCGGCCCTTGAAACAGGCGGATGGAAGCCGAGGTTTTGCATACAGGCGGACGAGAACAGAAAAGCCCCGATGGGACAAGCGGTCGCTGTGAGCGCCAGCCCATTTGCGGCTTGCGGGATGATCTTTTGGTGCGGATGGCGGGGATAGAAGCCACAAAGCCGCTCGCGCTTTTTTACGCATTTCTTCGTTTCGTTGCGTGTTGACGGGCCTTTGCTGCGCCTCTCGATTTTCAGCCCGCTCCAGCTTCTGCGCAGGAAAACGCACCTTTGCGAAGGGTCGCTGTCCCTAATTGTCCCCAAACGCGACAAAGACTTCGCTCGTGCCCCGCCGGTGGAGAGCATGGCCGGGGCAATCTTCGGCGCAAGATTCCCCTTGTTGGCCGGTCTCCTTGGAGTGTCGCGCCCGCGCTCCTTCATGCTGACAACGCGCACCTTTGCGCTAATCTCTGCCGAATCGGCGAAATCTCATTAAGCCCTATCACGCTCAGGCAAAGGGAAACATGCCCACGAAACCTAAAAAGCCGCCGCTAGGATCGGATCACCTGAACCGGCTGCAAAGGAAGTGGTGGTGGTGGCATCCTGGGGCAAAGGACCACTGGCAATCGCCGGGTGCCCACGAGTGGGAATTGCTTCGGCGGACCAATTTCTATCCGGCGCTTTGGGAGGCGCATCAGCGGGTCATCAATAGTTTGAAGCAACGTGCCGCAGCGTCCACAGAAAGGCCCGCGGCTCGGGATTTGATTGACCTCCTCCGCACTAGCCCGGATCGCGCTTATCACTCGATCCTTGGCAATCTCGTGGGGGAGACTCTTCAGACCTACCTCTTGCATGGAATAGATCCCACCATTTCGTGGGTTGACCTATCGGCGGCCCAGCGGATGGCGGTTAGGGGTTCAGCCCCAGTTGGCCAGCGGATGCGACATCCTGAAGCGCACGAAATGGCACTTGGATTGGCCTGGCTGCATCCGAAATCTCCTCTGGGAATCGCTGTTGGCAAAACTCATTGGCGCGGCGATGCCCTAACAATATCCGGCGCGGTCGATTCAGACTGGTTTCAATCGCTCCCCCTCAAGGAAACGACGCCCTATCTCGTTGTCAGTTTCATGGTCCATCTTCCGGTGGAAGCACTGGAGCGGGGCTTAAGCGAACGCTTCAATTCTTTGCTAGGCGAAAAAGTGACTTCATCGGCGCGCGCGGACCTAGCTTCGGAGCGGCCGGCTGAGCAGAAGCGACTTTCCAAAACTGCCCCTTGGTGGCGGCCGGGCGAGATTTCCCCTTCACCCCGTCAGCCCGATCCGCGAATTCGCGTTGTGCCGGCAGCGAGGAATCGGAAGGCGTTCTGTCTTATCCCGTCATGCGACGACTTGGGAGTGTTGCGGGGCCGTTTCGCTACGGCGATCCGACGCGAATCGCGGTTGGAATGGGAACCGGAATGTCAGCGGTTCTGGCAAGCAAACCGAACAGGCACAGCTCCCTTCGCGGCATTGCAGCCGCCCCGAAAACTGGCAACCTCTGCACACCTTTACCTTGGGCTTGCGGTGTGGGATGCGGTGAAACAAACCGGAGCCAAAGCGGTTGGAAACGGACTTGGACCTGGGTTCGCATTTCTTAGTGCGAAACTTGCAGAGGCGGTAGGATTAGTTACACAGGAAGGCAAAAGGCGCGATGTCGTCGCCAGCCTGGATAATCAATCGCGCGCCGCTGGCAGGCTGCTGGCGGCCCTTGATTCGCTTCATGGTGATCCAGCGCGAGAATTAGACACCTACGCACTCGATTCCCGCTTTCCGTTCCTCGTTCCATCGTGTCTGTAACTTGGCCCCCGACGCTTCGTAAGGTCCGGAATACCTGCTCTAAAGGGGAGTGTTATGGCTAATCCATTCACCTCCGTCCCTCACTCGCCGGACTCCGTCTCGGCTGTCAGGTGACGGCATCGACCAAGCGCGGCTTGCGCTTGTCAAATCGCCCCATCTGCTTGCGCTCTTCCTTTCCGTCACTGGCAGCGGCCTCAAGGCACTGTTTCGCGTTCCGAACGATCCCAACCTCCACAAGGAATCGTTCAAGGCCGTGGCGAGGCATTGCCGCGAGCTTACTGGGCATGAGATTGACCCTAGCGGGAGCGACGTGTGCCGACTTTGTTTTGTGTCCTACGATCCTGAACTGTTTCGGAATTTGAAGGCCATTCCCATTTCATTGGAGGACTCACCTTCAGCACCCGAACTTTACAGAGAGGGGGAGAGTCAGAGGAAAGGAGTAGCAGAGAGTTTCAGCAATGGAGAAGCGGAGAAAGGGAGAAAGCGAGTAGCGGAAGATGACGGAAGGGAAGCAGAAGCTTCCCTGGCGCTTCGTGCAGGGCGATGGGGCGCCCTTCCTCATGGCTGGGCTCTGGGAGTGCTGGCAACCGAAGGAGAACCCTGCCGTGCGCGAGGAAACCTTCACGGTGCTCACCACGACGCCCAACTCGGTCGCCGCGCCTATCGGCGCGTACAACAGGGGAACCCATAAAAGTGTACTGCTCACGGTACGCTGGAACGCTGTGGCGGTTGCGTTGAAGGCGTTAGACGATTTTGCGCTGTGGCTTTGGTATCTGAGTCGAACATTACCTTGGCGGACCATTTCCCGAAGCCCTGCAAAGGACTGGAAAAGAACGGCTGGCTCAATCGACGGGGGTTCCTTTGTTGGGCGATCGTCAGGGGAATCGCTGCCAGTCCAGTTTCCGATCGATTCCACAATGAGGTCGCGGAGCTGAGGTAAAAGCGCACTCCATCTCTGTATCGGCATGGGCATTTTGCAACGAGGACAGGGGATAAATTCTCCAACCCTCGTTGCCTCAAACTGGAAGCAGCCGTGACAGTTATCGCACTGGCACGGGATTAGCGGCTGGGCGCTCATCGTTGGTCTGCGGGTCAGTCTTG
The DNA here is from genome assembly GCA_903922605.1 of uncultured Verrucomicrobiota bacterium. Taxonomy (GTDB): domain Bacteria; phylum Verrucomicrobiota; class Verrucomicrobiia; order Limisphaerales; family UBA9464; genus CAIVQB01. The sequence goes on along the minus strand of CAIXUG010000058.1, from coordinate 31,484 downwards.
GCTCTGTGCTGAATTCGGAACCAAGTCACGATGATGGGTGGCTAGGGTCAAGTTCCAAATTCGGAACGTGAGCCATCCCCGCAACATCATCGGACCCCAGGTTCGTGCCCTACGCATGGCGCGGGATTGGACTCAGCAAACGATGGCCGCGCGGCTCAATCTTCTCGGTTGGGACATCAGCCGGGACACACTGGCAAAAATCGAATCTCAGCTCCGGTGGGTCGCAGACTTTGAACTGCTTTGCCTCGCGTCAGTGTTGGAAACCGACATTGAATCATTCTGGCCGGCGAAGAAAGCACGCGCGAAGGCCATTCGTGAAGCGATGGCCCAGCGAACCTAGTTCTCCGGGAGAACAACACCCTTCGCACCCGAAATTCCCTTGGGCTGATTCGTCACGGGATCTTCTCCTTAGCGGCCCCAGGCAAACCAGGCGGAGGGCTGCTTCAGAGTGTCTGGCGAGCGTTGAACGGTATGCAGTAGCCACACCAGTCGCCGTGCCGCGCCGCTCGGCTGTCGTGTCCCATTCATCCAGCGGCGCAAGGTGATCCTTGGCACGCCCAGGACGGCCGCCAGCCCCGCCACGGAAGAGCACGCAGTTGAGCTGGGCATTGGCATCCTTGAGCACGAAATAGGCGTGGTCCGAGGACTGCAGCCGCCAGTTGGATATCTCCCCGCTGACCAGGACATTGGTGAACTTCTTCTCAATCAGCCGCTTCAGCCGCAGCGTGAGGTCCGTCACCGAGAACACGGTGCGCGTCTCCGCCGTCGGGAAAAGCTCACCGAAGTCCCACTGCGTTGACGGTTTCCGCCCCATTACTTTTGTAAATATGCGGGGTTTCGGAGGGCCCTACAACCTGCCTTAAATAGCGATGGAGCCCTAGGAAAGAAGGAGACAGGAGACAGGAGGGATTTGCATCCGGAGTCAGGAGCGGGACAACGCGCAGTAAGGTTGACCTGCAAAGTCTCGCCCGACAGTGTGTTAGCCTTTGTTCAAGACCCCAGACAATCAATTCTCTGCCGCAGCTGCCCGACTGGAGCCGGAGGTGGAGGGTTCGTCTCCGCCGCCAGAAGGCGCCCAAGGGCCGGCGCGGGTCGTGATTCAGCGTCATTGGGACAGTGTGGCGGAGAATTGGAAGCATTTCGGTCCGCCCTTGCGCCCAGGTACAGAAGACATCGAATGCATGGGCCAACTTGTCGCCCGACACGCCTCCCAACGGAGCGGCGGATTGAAGGTGTTGCTGCTGGGGGTGACGCCGGAGATAGCGAGCATGTCGTGGCCGGCCGGTACGCAGCTTCACGCCATTGAGCGTTCTGCGGAAATGATCGCGGTCGTCTGGCCGGGAGACATTCCTAGTCGTCGCCAAGCCGTGCAAGGCGAATGGCTGGAACTCCCCTTCGAGGCCCACGAATTCGACCTGATCATTGGGGACGGTTGTTTCATCAGCATGAGCTACCCAGATGGCTACCGTTCCCTCACGGCGTCACTGCGCCGGGTCTTGAAGGCGGACGGGCTGGTCATCCTGCGCTTCTTTGCCAAGGAGACGCCGTACGAATCGGCGCCCGACGTGTATGCCAGCCTTCACCGCGGCGACATCGGGAGTTTTCATGCGTTCAAATGGCGGCTGGCGATGGCGCTGCAACCAAGTCCGGAAGCGGGGGTGCGGCTGCATGACATCTGGCGGAATTGGGCCGACGCCGGGATCCCGGCGTCCGAGCTCTCGGCCAGGACCGGCTGGACCGAGGATGCGATTCATACGATCGAGCTGTATCGCGACAAGCAGGCCCGCTTCACCTTTCCCTCCTTGGGCGATGCTCTCGCGGCGCTGACGCCTGGCTTCACAGTGGAGGAAATTCGCCACCTAGGTTATGAGCTGGGCAGCCGTTGCCCCGTGGTGAGCCTGCGGCCAACTCCCGCCCAAGGTGAGTTGGAAGAGCCCGAACGGCCACCGGCGGCAGCGCAGCCCGGAGATGCCGGGGATTACGAGGCTGAGACGGTACATGGCCGATTTTACGCCCACGCGACTCGCGAACCAGGGCGCATGGCCCTGACGGATGCTCACGGGTCCATGACCTACGGGGAGCTTGCTGACCGGGCTGAGGCCTTGGCCGCCAGGCTCCGGGCCCGTGGGGTCGGACCGGGGATGCTCGTTGGCTTATGCGGCGAGCCAGACGCCGCCCTGATCGTCGGGTTGCTCGGTATTCTTCGCGCGGGTGGTGCCTACGTGCCGCTCGACCCGGCGTATCCCCCGGATCGGTTGGCCTTCACCATTGCGGACAGCGAACTGCGCCTGATTGTCGGTTCACCCGTCGCGCGAGCGAGGCTGGGCGGAGTCCTGGCCGGTGCGGAATGGATCGAAGCCGAGGCCCCAGCGACCGGCCTGCCCCACAGCCGGGCCGCCGGCCCCGCGCCGGTGGGTCAGCCCGACGATCCGGCGTATGTGATCTACACCTCGGGATCGACCGGGAAACCCAAAGGCTGCGTGGTAAGCCACCGCAATGTGTCGCGGCTCTTCACGACGACGGAGCCCTGGTTCGGTTTCGGGCCGAGCGACGTCTGGACGCTGTTTCACTCGGTGGCGTTCGACTTCTCGGTCTGGGAAATCTGGGGCGCCCTCGCGTACGGCGGACGCCTGGTCATCCCGCCACCCGGGACCACGAGGGATCCGGAGGCGTTCGGCGAGCTCTTGCGGTGCGAGCAGGTTACCGTGCTTAACCAGACCCCATCCGCTTTCCGCCAACTCATGGTGGCCGAGGAGCAGCGGCGGAATGGAAGCGGGCTTTCCTTGCGCGTGGTGATCTTCGGTGGCGAGGCGCTCGATCCGGCGAGCCTGCGCCCGTGGCTGGCGCTCCACGGCGCCGACCGGCCACGGCTGGTCAACATGTACGGCATCACCGAGACGACGGTGCATGTGACGTATCGGCCGCTCTCGGCCGCCGACATCCTGACAGGTCAGGGCAGTGTGATTGGCGAACCCATCCCTGACCTGCAACTCCACGTGCTCGACCAGCAGGGCCGACCCGCGCCGCTGGGTGAGGATGGTGAGATCTACGTGAGCGGTGCTGGTGTATCACTGGGCTACCTCAAACGGCCGGAACTCACCGCCGAGCGCTTTCTACCCAATCCCTTCGGGGCGGGACGCCTCTACCGGACCGGCGACCTGGCGCGGCGTCTGCCGGACGGTGAGGTGGAGTACCGCGGCCGCATCGACCACCAGGTGAAGATTCGCGGCTTCCGGATTGAACTGGGCGAGATTGAATCGGTCCTGGAGTTGCAGGCCAGTGTGCGACAGGCAGTGGTGACGACGCAGACGCCGGAGGGCGGGAGCGCGCGGCTGGTCGCCTATGTGGTGCCGAAAGCCGCCGGTCCTTCGTTAAGCCTGCCGGAGCTGCGGGACTTCCTGCGAGCCAGACTGCCGGAGCACATGGTGCCATCGGTTTTTACCGTGCTGGAGCGAATGCCGCTGACGCCCAACGGAAAGACGGATCGCCAGGTCCTGCCCGATCCGGAGTTTTCCCGGGCCCTGGTAACGAAACCTTATACGGCACCCCGCACCGAACTCGAACAGCAGCTCGCAACCATCTGGCAGGAGCTCCTCGGCCTGGAGGCGATCGGGGTCGGGGACCACTTTTTTGAGCTGGGCGGCAATTCATTGCTGGCGGCCCAGGTCATCGCGCGGGTCCGGAGAACGCTGAAGTGCAACCCTCCCCTGCGGGCCTTGTTTGAGTTTCCAACCGTCGCCCAGTTGGCTACGCACCTCGAATCCGCTCCGCCGGGACCCGGTGCGGCCGAACTCCTGTCCATCGGGTCCGGACCGCCGGACCGGCCTTTGCCGGCATCCTTTGCGCAGGAAGGGCTCTGGTTCCTGAACCGGCTCCGGCCCAAGGCACCGGCCTATAACCTCCCACTGGCCTGGCGACTGGAGGGATCGCTCCAGCTCGGCGCCTTGGAGCGCAGCCTGGGGGAGCTGGTGCGGCGCCATGAGGCGCTGCGCACGACGTTCGAGATCCGCGACGGCCAATTGGTCCAGATCATCCACTCTCCCGGCGCGTTCCTCTTCCCCTTGGACGACCTCGCCGCCGCCGGCTCGCCGGCGCGGGAGCACCGGGTCACCGAGTTGGCTGCCAGCAGTCTGGAGGAACCGTACGACTTGGCGGCCGGACCGCTGTGGCGGGTGCGGCTGTGGCGGCTGGCTCCCCAGGAGCACCTCCTGCTGGTGTGTTTCCACCATATCATTTCCGATGGCTGGTCCCTGGCCGTTTTCCAGGAGGAGATGTCGGCTCTCTATGCCAGCTTTTGTACCGGCACTTCCGCCCGGTTGCCGGCCTTGCCCGTTCGTTACGGCGATTACGCACGGTGGGAGCGCGAGCGGTTGCGGGGGGCCAACTTGGAGCGCCTGGTGGACTTCTGGCAGGGACAATTGGCCGGGCTCACCACCCTGGCACTTCCCACCGACCGTCCGCGCGCGGCGACGCCGACGGATATGGCGGCCGAGTGTACGTTCCTGATTCCCGCCGAGCTGTCCTGGCGGCTCCGGGCCTTCAACCGGCAGGAGAACGTGACTCCGTTCATGAGTCTGTTGGCTGCCTTTCAGACGCTGTTATTCCGATACGCCGACCAGGAAGATATCCCGGTCGGCGTTCCCGTGGCCAATCGCCCGGTCATGGAGACCGAGAATCTGACCGGCTTGTTCGTCAACACGCTGGTGCTGCGTGGGAATCTGGCGGGCGACCCCAGCTTCCGGGAACTGGCGGTCCGCGTCCGGCGCACCGCGCTCGCGGCTTTTGAACACCAGGAGCTTCCGTTTGACAAATTGGTGGAACGTCTCAATCCGGTCCGCGAACCCGGCCGGCACCCCCTGTTCCAGGTGATGTTCGCGATGCAGGATGCCCCCGAACATCGCCTGGCCTTGCCCGGGCTGCAGGTCCGGGAAGAGCCGCTGCCGAGGCTATCCATCCACCTGGATCTCGAACTTCACCTGCGCCAGGTGGGGGAGGGCTGGGCCGGAACCCTGGTTTACGACGCCCACCTCTTCGAAACGGACACCATCCGTCGGATGGCCGGTCACTTTCTCACCCTTTTGCAAGGCGTGCTCGCGGAACCGGATCGTCCGGTCTCCACCATTCCCATGCTGACGGAAGCCGAGCGGCGTCAGCTGTTGGAGGAGTGGAGCGGCGTCACCGCCGATTACCCGGCGCAATTCTGCGCCCACGAGCTGTTCTCGCAACAGGCCCACCAGGGCCCCGATCGGATCGCGGTGGAGCAAGGCCAGCACAAACTCACCTATGGCGAGCTGGAACTGCGATCGAATCGGCTCGCCAATCGGCTGCGGGAGGCGGCACCCACGACAGCGGCGGTGGTCGCGGTCTGTCTGGAACGCTCGCCGGAACTGGTCGGGACGATGCTGGCCATTCTTAAGTCGGGCGCCGCCTATTGCCTGCTCGACTCGCGTCAGCCGGAAAGCCGCCTGCGCCAGATCGTGGCCGACACGGGTGCCCGGCTGATTGTGACGATGGGCGATTTCGCGAGCCGGTTTTCCGGGTTGTCGGCCCAAGTGGTGAACCTGGACTCCGACGCGTCTGAAATTTTGCGCCAGCCGGCTGACTCGCCGTCCGGGAACGTGCAGCCCGGCGACCCCGCCTATGTAGTTTTCACCTCCGGCTCCGAAGGACGCCCCAAAGGCATTCTTGTCTCCCATCGGGCCTTGGTGAACCACACGTGGGGAGTCATCCGGCGGTATGATATCATCGAGCGGGATCGGCGGTTGCAATTCGCCGCCGTCTCCTCTGACGTCATCAACGCGGAAGTGTTCCCCTACCTGCTCAGCGGCGCGACCCTGGTGCTGCCGCTGGCGGCGACGCTGCTCTCCATCAGCGAGTTTCTGCGTTTCCTCGCCGAGGAACGCATCACGGCGGCCGGCATGACGGCCTCCTATTGGCACCAGTGGGTGCAATCCCTGCCGGAGGATCCGGCGGTGGAATGGCCCGATCTGCGCCTGGTGATTTCGGGGATGGAGCCGGCCGACCCGGCCTTGCTAGCGGTCTGGCGGGCCAAGGTGGGTTCGCGTATCCGCTGGTGCAACGCCTATGGCCCTTCCGAGACCACCATTACCGCCACGGTCTTTGAGGCGGCCGCCGATTTCCACTCCGGGGGCCGGGGCATTCCCATTGGCCGACCTTTGCCCAACGTCCGGGTTTATGTCCTGGACCGGCGAGGACAGCTCCTGCCAGTCGGCGTCCCGGGGGAACTTTACATTGGCGGGGACGGTGTGGCCCTGGGCTATCTCAACCAGCCGGAACTCACCGCCGACCGCTTCCAGCCCAACCCGTTCGGGGACAGCCCCACCAGCCGGCACTACCGCACTGGAGATCGGGCGCGCTGGCTGGCGGATGGCAATCTTGACCTCCTGGGCCGCGCCGACGACCAGGTCAAAATCCGCGGTTACCGCGTGGAACTCGGGGAAGTGGAGACCGTGCTCCTCCGGCAGCCGGGGGTGTTCCAGGCGGCGGTGGTGGCCCGTCCCGGGCCCGGCGGCACGAATGAACTCGTGGCGTTCATCGTGCCCCGGCCAGGGCGCTTGGCCGAGGTGGCATCCCTGAAGGAAAATTTGGGCCAGCTCCTGCCGGACTACATGACCCCCAGCCGGGTGGTGAGCTTGGAGGCGTTGCCGCTGAACCCCAATGGGAAGGTGGACCGCAAGGCCCTGTCTGCCGTGCGGGTGGAGAGCCCGGCCGCGACGCCCGAGCCGGACCATGAGGAAACCCTGGTCGAGGCCCTGATCGGGGAGATCTGGCGGCGCCTCTTCGAACGGGAACGCATCGGGATGGACGAAAGTTTTTTTGATCTGGGCGGCCATTCGCTGCTCTCGCTGCGATTGCTGGATGAGATCCGCCGCCTGCTCGGGGTCGAACTGCCGCCGCGCCTGCTGTTTGCCGATCCCACCATCCGGGGACTCACCCGGCAGGTGCTGGAAGCGCGCGGCCGGCATCCGGAGGGCGTCAGCTTTCCGCCCGACCAGCCGATGATCGCGTTTTTCCCCGGCGGGCGACGGCCGCCGCTGTTCGTGTTTGCGGGCGGCTACGGTGACGAATCGGAGCTGATCTCAACCGCCTGGCTTTCGCATCGTTATCTGGGGCCGGACCAGCCCGTCTACGCCCTCAAGAACCGCGCCTGGCGCGGGGCGGGACCGCTCCGGCCCAACCTGGCCGCGCTGGCCGAGGACGCGTTGGCCGACCTGCGCCGGATTCATCCAGGCGGGCCGTGGTTTTTGGTGGGCCTCTGCATCGGTGGCAATCTGGCCTTCGAAATCGCCCGCCGTCTCCAGCAGGCCGGTGAAGCGGTTCCCTTGCTGATGCTCAGCGACTGCCAGCGCCCACGGACCCGCGCATATTGGCGGATGTGCCTCGCCGATCCGTTTCGCGGCCGGCGTCAGTTCCTGATGAACAGCCTGTTCCTCACCTTCCCGCGGCTGCGGGCCCTGTTGAACCGGGCGGGGCGCCGGCGTCTCCTCGCCGCCGGGTTCGGCGGGGCCGGGAATCCGCAGCGGACGGCGAAACTGGCGGCGCTACGGGCGGCCGAGCGGGAATGGACCCACTATCAGGAGGGTGAGGGCTATTTGCGGCACCTCCTGACTCCGCCGACGGGCCAATTCCAAGGGCGCATTGATCTGGTCCTCAGCGACAGTCTCAAGTCCGACCCGCGCGTCCTGTCCTGGCGGGAAAACGCCTCGCAGGGGGCCGAGGTGCTAAATCTGCCCGGAAACCACGCAACCTATCTCATCAAGGGCGCCGAAGCGCTGGCGGATTTTTGCCGCCGCCGCATCGACGCCCACCTCGCTTCCCCCGTCGCAACCGCGAACGGCAAACCGTGATCAGCGAACAGCGAATGACTCAGCCTCGATGGTGCGGGAGAATTGCAGTCGCGCGTCGCCCGCGTGGATTATCAGGCGTGGTATGCCGGCTAAGATGAGAACGGCCACCGCCGCACCCTTCCAAAGCAACTGGGACGTCGCCATGCGGCCCTAGCAGAAAAACGTTGCCGTGCGCTCTCTCGTGCGATTCCCAAACGCCCCCGATCTCGTTTATGTCACCGACGCGAAAACCGCGCTCACCATCCTGCGGCTCATGCAACTGACGATGACTCACCACGTTGGCGTACCCAGTACAGAGCACTCACGATGAAACGCTCAAGATGCAGCAGACGTCCTTGGAAAACTTCTTCGAGCCCTGCAATTGGCGAGTGAGGAGCGGACGCAGTAAACGAATTCTGGGTCGCTCGGACTTCGACATCGAGAAAATCAAGCCATTGGCCCGTGAGAGGATACTGAAATTTGTAGAAAGCTTCCTTAGCTGAGAAGACTGCCGTAGCCCAACGTATCTGCTCTGCAGCTGGCTGGCGTCGCAGCCAATGACGTTCGTCTGCCGATAGGACCAGTGGCCAGAGTTCGGGACGCACCGCATCCATTATTTCAATATCGATGCCGATCGCCTTGATCGTCGCGGTTGCCGCGACAACGGCCACGGCCACGCCCCCCGCATGTGATATACTTCCGATCGTCCCGGTCGGCCACCGTGGCGCGCGATCGGCACCCGCAGGAATTTCTGCGTGGGGCCGACCAATCTCCGCCAGCGCTCGCCGTGCCGCAATTCGTCCTGCAGCAAATTCACTACGCCTGACGGCAACAGCCTTGCTCACTGATTCCATTTCTGAAGGGAAAAGCGCGTCGACCGTGGTAGGGAAGCATTCTGCGCTTATTGCGCAATCGCAGGGAAACATGGAGCGAATCGCAATTGCGAGTTGATCAGTATACTTTGTTTGTTCTCGCGAACCCACAGGTTGAAACATCATTTTCTTGCTCCACGTGACAAACTGAACGGCCGCCACGAACTGCTCCAAGGGAGATGGAAGTCTCAGGCGCTCTTTGATGGTTGTGGTTATGTGTTGTTTTGTCCATCCCCGGTTCCGGTCGGGCTCCGCCCTCCCTCCACCTGGGATGGACAATTTGCAGTAAACCAACAACCATCAACCAACGCCTAAAGTTCTCATATCACATGGAGCAGTTTGGGAGGTCCGGTCACTCTCATGGGACGAGTATACGGCCTTCGGAAATGACCGTTTATCCTCCATTTTAGGGGATCATGCTCGATCCGGGCGTTGGGTTTTTGGTCAAGGGAAGCGGCCCAAAATACTCAGTAATTGCGGGACAAAAAAGGAGCGTCTGCGCGCTCCTTGCTTTCTCCTCACTTCCAATTGCGGCACGCTTCGACATAGGCCGCGAAGTCGTCGTTTTGTAGCACCGTGCCTTTTTCCCAGACTGCTTTCGGAATCGGCAGAGAGATGAACCACCAGACATCGCGGCGCAGGCCTTCCTGCTTGATGACGAGGCCGGTCTTCAGCGCCTCGAAAACGCTGCTGATTTGAAGGACGACGAGATTCACGAAGATTTCTTCCTCAGGGGTGTGACGGGACCACCCAAACTGCTCCAGTGGATATGAGAGTTCCAGGAGCTGGTTGATAGTTAATGGTTGGTAGTGGAATGTCCATCCCCGACCGGAGCCGTGGATGGACAAGGGTGTCTGTGCGCGTAATTGGCCGGACTGAGGTAGCCCAGCCGGCTGTGGGGCCGGTGGTGGTTATACGCCTGGCGGTAGGGTAGCCACTTCGATTCTTTTCCCGATCGCCATCGTGGCCTCTGGCTGCCCGCAGGAGGCATTTTCATTAGCGGCCCCAGGCCAACCAGGCGGAGGGCTGCTTGAGAGTGTCCGGCGAGCGTTGAGCGGTGTGCAGCAGCCACACCAAGCGCCTGGCCGCCCCGCTAGGCTGGCGCGTCCCGTTCATCCATCGGCGCAGGGTGATCCTCGGCACCCCGAGCACGGCCGCCAGACCCGCTACGGGCAGTTCCAAGTCGGCGCGCAACTCCCCCAGCATCTGCCGAAACTCGGCACTATCCGGCGCGAGCGCACTCGTCAGCGACTCCCCAAACGAGCCAGACACATTCCCAACCAGACCGTTTTGTTGGTCACATGCCCATGTTTGCTGGAAATGCACCCGCTTCATGGCGACAGAGTATCACAACGCCCGAGAGGAAGCGATGGCGGCCCCTTCCTAGCGCTTCCCATGCCTCTCCTTGGTCCAAAGGCCATGCGATATAGAAAGCCCACCCATCCTGAGCGACGGCGCAACCCGCCGGCCCCCCCGAAGTGCCCCCCGGGGCTCTATTGGCCTGCGTTCCGGGAGACGTGGAATGACAAGCCGGGGGCATTCAAATTCCGATCCCGAAAGGGCAGGGCAGGGCACCGAACTGCGGCGTGCGTTGGGGGAGGCAGAACCGCTGTGCTACACTTTCTGCTACACTTTCGCAGACCGAAGCGCGTCGCTTGTCATGCCGCCACACTTGCGAGCGGCATCGGGAGCACGTCTGCTGCTTCCGCTGATGGCATGATGGCGAACCAATCCTTCCCCTCCGCCTCCGTCACCAGCGCCTTGTAGTTTTTGTGGAGCATGGAAGGCGAATGCCCCGCCTCGTTGGCGACCCGTGCCGGATCGTGCGTGACGGCGAGCCGGTAGGAGACGAAGGAATGCCGCAACCCGTTCTCTACCCAAACCATCCCCAAGCGGTCGGCGACACGGGAGAACCGGTTCGATAACACCGAGTCGCTCGTGCAAGGATTCACTGGGCCTGATTGCCGCGCGTAGGGGGCCAGCCACGAGGCTAGATTGTCCGTGATGGGTACAACCCGCCGCGAAGCGGTTTTGGACTTTGCCGCGCCGACAATCACCACGCGCTCCGCCAGTTTGATTTCCGACCAATCGAGGCGCGCGATTTCGGCCGTGCGAAGCCCAGCAAAGGCACCAATCGCCATCGGGGCCACGAGTTCCGGGGCCGCACTTGAAAGCAAAGCCCGGATGTCTGTTGGGGAGAAAATGCCGATCTCCGTGTGTTCCGACTTTGGGGCGTCAATCTCGGCGATCTCGTCCGCGAGTTCGCGAGAGATAAACCCGCGCTTCCGGGCGAAGTGGAACAGGGCGCTGATGAGGCGGAGCACGTTCCGCTTGGTGCGGTTCTTGGCTGGCCTACCCTCTGGCGTCGTAAGGGCGCGCAGGTAGTCGCGCACGAGGGCGGCGGAGACGGTCGGCAGTTGGACTTGGAAAGCGCGCGAGAACCGGCCAAGGCGCGTCTGCATATCACGCAGATGGACCTCAGAGCAACCCGCCGCGCGCCGGTCCTCAATCAGTTCTGCGACGGCTTCCGTCACTGTCCGCTTCGGGGCGTTGGCCGGATGCCGCTTGGCGAAGCTCCGCGCCGCTTCGATCAGCGACACTCCCGGCGGCATTTCGGCCAGCGCGGACACGTAATCTGTCACGGCGGCAGGGAGCGACAGCCCAGACGGGCGCAGAAGGTCAAGGCATTGGACGTATGCGGCGCGGTCACTCGGGGACGGCTTCAACGCCTCGTGGTCGGCATTGGAGAGCTTGACGGCAGCGGCATGAGCTTCCGTCTCGGCTTTGTTCAAATCGGAGAAGCGTTGCCGAATCCGTTTGCCCCCCAGGTAATAACTGACCGTGAACTGCTTGTAACTGGTGCCCCCCACAGTGACCGGAGTCGAATAAATCTTAACTTCCGCGCTGCCTACGCGAACGGACATGGGGAATTCATCAGCCTTGCGGGAAGGGGAGGACCGTTTCGCTTTCATGCGCGATATTGTCCCTAAACTGTCCTAAAGAGTCAACAGTTTGCTAAAAACACCAATAAAACATGGTGCGGATGGCGGGGATCGAACCCGCACGGCCTTTCGGCCAGGGGATTTTAAGTCCCCTGCGTCTGCCATTTCGCCACATCCGCTACGGAGTGAGCGTTCGGTGAGAGGGCGCATCGAAGCAACCGCAAAGCGTCAGCAACCCAGGTCCCGGCGGTGACTGGTTTCCCCGCCCAACCCAACCTTGGGTTGCCAATCGTGGCTGCTCGCTCCTAGCGTCATCGAAGTGCCTCGCTGGGTTCGGGGCGTCAGAAAACAGCACGCGTATGGGCATGGACGGAGTCGAGTTGGTAATGGCGGTCGAGGAATCATTCCGCCTCGAGATTTCAGACGCCGAGGCCGAGAAGGTGCTTCTGGTGAGTGACCTGCATGCCTTGGTAATACAAAAACTGCGGGAGCGGGGTGAGGTGCCCATTGACGCCCAGGTTTTCGCCCGGCTGCGAGCGATCATCGTCGATCAGTTGGGCGTGAAACCCGAACAGGTCATACCGACCGCCCGTTTCATCGAGGACCTTGGTCTGGATTGAAGTCAGCCTGGCCCATCCAGACAAAATGGTGGGTGGGGGTGGGTGTTCGGGTTAAATTGGTCGTCCCAAGGCCGGGGGCCATTGCCCCCTCAACGGGGAAGGCAAAGGCGCGGATTGAGGCGAAGAGCAGTCCAGTCCGGACCGCATAACGGTCGACATTCCCAGTCGGCAAGCGACAGAGTATGGACCACCCGAGTTTAGGCCGGCAATGTTCGCTGATTTCAACCCACTCTCACTTGGCGGTCTGTTGATCGCAGCCCTGGTTGCCGCCATCGTGGTGGTTTGTCTCCTCAGCGGCTTGGTTTTGCTGCTAATGAACCGGCCAGCGGCCGCTGATACCCTGCTGAAATTCGCCGGCATTTGCTTTCTGGCCGGCCTGGCGTTGATCGGGCTGACAGTGGCGGTTGACCGGCTTTTTTAGCCTTGGCTCCAAGGCCGGGCGATCCCGACCGGTTATTTGTGCAGGCGGTAGTAGCGGGCCACGCCGGTGAGGTCCGGGGTGAACGGGCTGCTGACGACCGGGCCGGGCACATCGGTCCACGGGCCTTCGGGGCTGTCGGCCTGCTGGAGGGTGAAGCCGCCACGGGTCCATTGCAGGTTGGCCGTGCCATCGGCAGATACGATGTTGAGCACGGGATCAACCGGATTGGGTTCGGTGATGGCGAGATCCAGCCCGAAGGTGATGTCGGCGCTCCGGGTGTTGTAGTTGTGAACCTCCACCGCGAGCACGTTGTCGCCCGCGACCAGAAAGCCGGCCTGGTCGCCAGTCACGGCAAAATCATCGAAACAGGTGGTCACCGCGTCACCGTCACAGGGGTAAGCGGTGGCCAGCGAATCGTTGGCGATCACCGTCGGCGGATCATCCATGCGGAGGCGGTAGATCTCGTGGCCGTTCAGATAAATGACTGCGCCATCGTCAACCTGGGCGGAAAATTGCAGCGCGGCACCGGCGGCAGCCGTCGGAAGCGTGAAATGCTTGCGGAAGTAGTAGGTGACGTATGGAAAGCCGGTGGTCGGATCGTAGGGCATCTGCTCGCCCCTGGGCCCGACGTCGGGATTCGGGCCGGTGGCCCGGGTATCGACCCAAAGCAGGCCGGCACCGGGGCCGGACCAGGCGGAGTCATTATATCCGGCGGCCGTCCAACCGGAACCGCTTTGGCTGGCGGGGGTGTACTTCCAGGAATTGGTCAGGGCGATGACCTCTGTGGTGGACACATAGTTTGAAGTGGTGAAATAGAAGCTGGGCGAGGCGTAGCGGGTGCCATTTTGGGTCGAGACGGCGCGGAAGAAATAGCCCGTGCCGGGCTGCAGGCCGGTGATCAGGGCGGCGTGATTGGTGACATTGGCCGTCTGCAAGGGGGTGGCCAGGGTAAAGTCCTCGGTGGTGTCATATTCCACCTGCGTGGTGGCCGGCGAAGAGGTGGTCCAGGTGATCGTGGCCGCGTCGTCGTCCGGCAATGAGGTCACGTTGTCGATGAAGCCCGCGAGGGGTTTGGCGAAAATGCCGAAGTGGCTGCCGACTTCCCGCTCGTTTCCGGAATCGGCCACGGCACTCGAGCTGTTGAGGCGGTGAGGATTTCCGGCGGCATCGGCGATGACCATCGTGGTGGAGCCGCCACCGTCCATGTTCACCGCATCATAGGCCCCCAGGGCGAGCATCCACGCGCCGGTCTCATAGTCGAAGGCCCCATCGCTATATCCGGGCTGACGGCCATCGACCGTCAACAGGTAGAGGTAGTGTCCGTCCTGCGAGCGCCCGTAGGAAGTCCGGGGGTTCTGGTCGTGCACGCCGCCCTGTCCCAGGTATCTGCGGCCGATGTTCACCCCCTTGATCACCAGCGGGTAGTCCCCGGAAACCGCCATATACACCCCGACATTGTTCGTGGCCGGCCAGTTGGTGTGGAGGATTGTACAATGGTTGGAAACGTCGAAAAGCACGGAGGCCGAGTCCACCGCGTTCTGCTGGCGCGAAACCACGGTCCCTTCGCTGATCTCCAAGCCCAGCAACAGCATCTCGGTGCCTTCGGCAACATAATAGGGAACGTTGTCGTTACCGGGGTCGCTGCTCAGGTGGAAAAAATTGCCGTTGATGGCGGCCTGAACATGCTTCGTCTGGACGAAGCGGCTGACCTTCATGGCCCCCGTCTCGACGGTGTCCTGCACGTAATTGGGGCTGCGAGGTGTCGTGGTGAGCCGGATGTCAGGATCCGTCAGGTCGATCCGCAGCGCGTTGGCCACCATCAGGCTCTGGAAATCGCCGCTGCTGGTGGAGTTGGTCGCCACGATATGGTCGATACCCTTGAACAACGGTGTCCAGCCAGGAATCTGCGGGCTGGCCTGGGCGGCGAACAGGGCGGCGAGGGCGAGCCCAAGCTGGGACAGCCGGCGAAAAGTCGGGAAAAGGTTCATGTTGAAAATAAGTCAGTTGCCGCTGTAGCGGTAGTCGTACCCAGGAATCGGATCGCGGGTGTAGGCCGCGTTGTAGCCGTCGTAATAGATCCTGTTCAGGGCCACATGCCCGTCCGCGAAACCCAGCACACTCTCGGCATCGCGGTAAAAGGGAGCATTCTTCTTGCCGGTTTTGCTGCGATGCCAGGAGAGCGGACCGTGGGCGGTCCATTCCATGACGAGCAGGGTGCGCCTGGGTTCCACGAGGGAGGCCAGGTTCATGCCCGCGACATTGGGCATGCCCGGCATGAGCACGCCGTTGAACACGTAGCTGCCAAAATCGAACCGGGCGGTACGGTAGAACGGCTTGGGATCGGTATAGCCCCGGTCATCGGGGCAGGCGAAGACCGTGTCATTGGTCGAGGACGCGCCTTTGAGCCCGGCGTAGCCTTTGACCTGTTCCTTGTACCACCACTGCAGCTCGCCGGCGAGGTCGACCGTGGGTCCCGGCAGGGTCTTGGAATGATCCTCGGCGAACTGCAGCACGGCGCGGTTGACCTGCTGGAGATTGTTCTGGCAGAGCGTCAGCCGGGATCGCTGCTGTACCCGCAGCAAGGGGATGACCACCAGCGTGGCCAGGACCACCAAAGCGGCCACGACGGCAAGCAGGTTGGCGGCGGTGAAGGCCGCGCCGCGCGAACGAAGACTGGAAACGGGCGGCTTCATGGCGAGGGCAGCTTCGCGAGATCGGCCGCCGAGGCCCGGCTGTAAAGGTTGTCGAAGGTTTCCGCCAGCGGTGGGGCGGCCTTGGAGGGCAGGGGGCGGCCCAGCACGGCGGCGTGGAGCAGATGCCGCTCGGCCAACAGCCGCAGGTCGATGTAGTTCGGCAGATTGCCGGGGCAGAAGGCCACGATCTGCGGTTTGACTTCGCCCAGTGTCTGCCGTTGTTCATCGCTCAGCAACGGCGGCCCCATAAGGGAGACGATCACGTCATTCGCCTTGGCCCGGCGGAGGAGCTGGTAGAAATCATCCGGTGAAACCTGAAGCGGGCGGAGCGGATCCACCTGCATGACTTCCACGGAAGCGACCGTGGCCCCGGCCTTGCGGATTTCGCCGAGCAGCGCTTCCAGCGTGGCCGCGGCCGCCGGTTGCGGGAACGTGGAGGTGTCGCGCGCCAACACCGTGATGCGTCCTCCCGGGGGGAGCAGTTTCGTCGCGGCCTCGGCCAGCGAGCGGCCGACCTCGCGCGGGACGGTGGCGTCGGTTCCGGGCGGATAGGCGCCGAACGTAAGGAACAACGCCAGCAGGGAGCCGGCGATCGCCGCCACTGAAACTATGGTGATGAGTCTGCTTTTCCCCATGAAAGAGGCTTCCCGTCGCGGTTCCGCCTCAATAGATGCTGGGCTGTGGCTTTGAAAAGACGACGTTGGTGAGACCGCTGGACAGGGCGGCGCTGATCGCCGCGCGCAGTGCGGGAGTGGTCGTGGTCTGCACACTGCCATCCGCCATCGCCAGACTGCCCCGGCTGACGTGGCGGGTGTTGTCCCATGCCGCATCAATTGAGGTGCCCAGGAAAACGCTCCAGGACGGATCGGTCTTGCTGCTGCCGCCGGTCACGTTGCCGTCGCCCGCAACGATGGTCAGCGGTTTGGTCTCATCGGCGCTCTTGCCGACAAAGTAGCTCACATTGAGGTCACCCAGCAGGAACGACCAGTTGGTGCCCACCTTGTTGGTGACATCGGCCGGGCAGATCAGGATCTTCATGGCGCCCAGCTCGTTGGAGCAGACCTTGTAATTGTCCGCCCAGTCCTTCGATCCGAGGCTGCCGCCGCTGGTATTCGTGACGTTCCAAGGGTACTTGTCCTGGTTGTCGAGCGCCCAGAGTCTGAAGGCGATGCCGATCTGATGGAGGTTGTTCTGGCAGGCGGTCACCTTGGCCTTGGCCTTGGCCTTGGCGAGGGCCGGCAACAGCATGCCGGCCAGGATGGCGATGATGGCGATCACCACCAGCAGCTCAATGAGCGTGAAGGCGCGTGTGGACTTTGGGGTTTGCATACTGGGACGGATTCAGGGGCCAGAGAGTGGGCTGCTGGCACCAATACTAGCTGAAAAAGGGGGCAATGGTAAGGACGCGATGGCGTTTACGCCGGAGTGCGACTGTTTCAGCTGCCGTTCGAGTGCGGCGGCACGCAGCCGGACATGGTCCTTCAACTCGGACGTTTCTTGTCGCAGGGCTGCGGCCTCCGACCAGGTCACGGCGGCGCACAGACGGGCGGAAACCGTGTCCAGCCGCGTGGCCAGCGGTTCCGGCTGCAACAGCTTCGGCAGCAGGGCGGTAAAGGTTTCCGCATAACGCTGACGCCCCTGCGGCGTCTCCATCACGGCCCGGGCGATAAGACCGGCAAACTGCGGTTCCCACGGCACCCCGGCGACCTGGAAGAGCTGATCCATCCCCTGGGGCAGAAACACCGCCCGCTGATTTCCCGCCGGCAGCAGTACGCGGAAATTGTTTTTCGCGAGCGAATAGCCGTCGCGATGGCCGATCATCACCTCCACCGCCATGAAGCGGATGAAACGATCCATGTCCAAGGTGGCGGAGAGGCGTTCCCAGCGAAGATTGAGGTCCGGTTCCAGCGCCGCCGCGGTGATGTCGGCCGGCGTGCCAGTCAGTTTTGCGGTGTGGCTGTGCCCGTGAACCAGCATCTGCCCGTCAAGGTCCTGACCGCGCCTGGCTTCGAGCACCACTCCGTCGGAACCTGGGAACTCCCGTCCTACAAAGTTTCGGTCGTATCCCTCTTTTAGCACGTAAAGCCCAAGCCGCCGGCCATTCAGCCGGACGATCGCATGACCGGTGTCGGGGACGGGAATGCCTGCGGCCCGGAACAGTTCGCTGCCGATCAGCTCGCTCAGGTAACTGCCATCCTCGACCGAGTTGTTCAGGTGAACCTTGGTCAGGCCGAGGAAGTTCTGGCCGCTCACGAATCGGTCGAACTCAAGCGTGAGCCCCGGCTTGTCCTCGAGCGGGCGGAAACTGCCGGTCGCACCTTTCAGATGGATGGCCACGTCCGGCCACTCTTTGCCCTCCGACCGGACCTTCGCGTGAACATACGTGCGTGGATCGTGTTGGAGGGCCGCGACGGCCTCCGAGCCCAGCTCAATGCGGAGCTCATGCACCTGCTCGCCAAAACCGCCCGGGGATGGGACCGGTGCGCCTTGGGCCGAGACTGCAAGCAGCGTCAGCAGGAGCAAACGCACGGGCCATAGGGCGATGGATGCCGGGGTGTTCATGACCTTACGGTGCACGCCTGGCCTGGGTCTGTTCCGCACGGCGGAACACCACGAGCGTGTTGGCGCCGGGGCGCTCCTGGCCTTCGGAGGGGCTGTTCATCACGTTCCCGCAAACCCACATCGTGGCGGAACCGCCGCCGTCGAGGTTCATGGCCTGCTCACAGCCGAGCTTCTGCATGTAGGCGGCGAGTTCGGGCAGGGTCATGCCGACGGAGAGGCTGCTCTGTCGGCCATCCACCTCGACGAGGAAGATGTGTTCCTTGTTCCAGCCGATGGCCGTGCGCGGATGGCGCATGAGAAAGCCCGACCATTCCATCGTCTTGCCATCGCGCACCAGCGTGGGGCCACCGCCGACCGCCATATTCACCCCGGTCAGGTCCGGCACGGTCTCCGTGACGAGCGTCAGGGTCGCCCCCGGAGCGATTTGCGGCATCCGGCTGGCCAGCTTGTAGCCCAGCGAGAGGATCGCCGTGTCCTGGGTCAGCGGGGAATCCCCGTCCTCGCGCACTTCCCGCACTTTGGCGTGCAGTGTCTGCCCGATGCGCAGGGGGAGCAGCGGGCCATGGTCGGCGGGTTCGAGCACCAGCTCCCGACCACCATGGGTACGGGTGGAAGCGCCATTGACTGCCGTGTAGAGCACGGCGGCATCCTTTTCCCGGGCTTCATTCAGGCCCATCGGGGTCGTGGACCCGTTGGGCCAGACCACCCGGAAGTTGGACGTCACATTCGTGCTCTGAGGCTGACCGGCAGCATTTACCCAGAAGCAAGCATGTCCGTTCGGCGCGCTGATCAGCTCACCCTGGTGAATCTGCAGGTCCCGCGGGTCGCCCGGGTAATACTTGTCGTTGTTGTAAAAATCCCCGTTGACGGCCGCCAGCGGTATGCCGAGGTCGGCGGGCAGGCTCTTGACCTGCTCCGAAACGGTCCGCATGCCGATGAAATTATTACTTCCCAACGTGTTGCCGAAGAAGATGTCGTGCCGGGAACGCTCGAATTTGAAGATGTGGATGGACCACGGAACCTCGTGGACTTCGTCGTGGATGTACGCGTAGCCGTGCGTGGCGATCTTCGGCTCTACCGGAGTGGCGGCGGGCTGTGCCTGAGCCACTGCCCCAAGCCAGAGGAGCACCCCGAGGCATAATGCCTCAAGGCGGAGAGCGCTGATTTTATCTGTCTTCGGTGGCACTGAGAGAGACTAAGCAGAAATTAAGCCACGACAACCCGATGGAGCATTACAATAAGTTAATGCTGGCGTGGCGGGCTGGCCTCAGGGTGAGGGTTTGGCGGTGCCTGCCCGGATCACGACCAGAGAATTGGCGAGGGGCCGTTCGCCGCCATCACAGGGGCTGTTACGCACGCTGCCATCCAGCCAGAGCGTCGCCGAGCCGCCGCCATCGAGATTCATCGCCTCATCGCAGCCCAGCCGGGCCATGAAGCGCCCCAGTTCTTCCAGCGTCATGCCCACGGACAGATCCTTTTGCCGGCCATCCACCTCCACGAGGAAGTAGTGGGTCCGGTTCCAGCCGACGGCCGACCGCGGGTGCCGTTCGGTCATGGAAGTGACTGAATAGGAATCCGACTGTTTGGGATGAATCTTCAATGGCTTTCCGTCGCTGACCAGCTGGGGGCCGCCGCCAATGGCGTTCCGCAATTCCAGCGGCTTCGGAGCGGAGTACAGGTCCAGCTTGATCTCGGTACCGGGGACGGTCTTGGGCATCTTCCGCACCAGTGCGGGTCCGATGGAGAGCACCAGGGTGCCCTTCTCCAGTTTTACGTCACCGCCATCCCGGACCTCGCGCACACGGACCGTCAGCAGGGTGCTGAGCTGCAGCGGTGATCCGGAGCCGCCGACCGGCTCCAGGATCAGCTCCCGGGTGCCGACCGTATGCGTCGAAGTTCCCGCCGCCGGAGTATAAAGGATCATGTTGTCGGACTTGGTCTCTTCATTGAGGCCAAAAGGTGCGGCGCTGCCGTCCGGCCATTGGGCCGTGAATTGTGCGGTCAGTTCGAGGAGGTGCGGCTGCCCGTTGGTGTCCCAACCCAGGCTGAGGCCGCCGTTCGGCGCACTGAGCAGCTCGCCCTCGGCGATCTGCAGGCCACGCGGGTCGCCGGCATAGGCACGGTCCCGCTGGTAGAAGTCGCCGTTCACGGCCGCCACCGGTTTCCCCGCCGTGGCCGGCAACCGCTTGAGCTGGCTGCTGAGGGTTTCCAACCCCAGGGCACCACCGCCGGCGTGGACCGTGCGCAGCGAGAGGGTCGGATCGGTCCGGTCCACGCGTACCACGTGAATCGACCAGGGAACTTTGGCCACCGTCTCGTGGGCGTAGGCGAGCCCGGTTCCCACGTCGGTAAATTGAACCGGCGCTTCCTGGCTGCAGGAGGCGAGCAGGCCGAGCAGGGCGGCGAACAAAAGCCGGCGGAGCCATTGGGGGGACTTCCGATGTGAACCGGACCGGGGTGATTGTGGGGAAGGGGCCATGAGCGTTCGGGCGCACCTTAAGCGTGGACGCTGGCATCGCGCAAACCCTTGCTTGCCTGCGTCATTGCGATTATTGCCAAAACGCGCACGTTTCCCGCATGGAAATCTCGGAACGGATCCAGTGCCCCTACTGCGGCCAGGCGATGGAACTGGTGGTGGACACGAGCATCCCCGAACAGCGGTTCACCACCGACTGCGAGGTCTGCTGCCGTCCGTTCGAGGTCTTCGCCGAATGCGAGCCGGGGGAGATTCTCTCCCTCGACGTGCAGTCGTGACGCCCGGCGTCCGTTTCCCCATCCTGTCCCCATGGCGCACGAAGTGACCTCCAGTTTGGCCGACCGGCTGAAACGGGCCATCCCGTTCGGCCTGGGGCAGACCAAGCCCAAGCACTTCCGGGACATGCTGGGCGTCATCTGGCGCAACCGCGACAATCTGGCGCACGCGTGGCGCGTGGTGACCCGGGGCGTGTGCGACGGCTGCGCCCTGGGTGTGGCCGGCCTGCATGACTGGACCATCCCCGGCGTCCACCTGTGCATGACGCGGCTGAACCTGCTCCGCCTCAACACCGCGCCGGCGCTGGATGTGAAGCTGTTGGAGGATGTGGAAAAGTTGCGGACCAAACTTGCGGCGGTGCGCCGGTCTCCGATCCGACGCGAATTGGGCGATGGAAACAGACGCGCCGGCTCGGAGAGCGGTGCTCCCGAGTTCGACAATGCCCAGCTCCGCGAACTGGGCCGCCTGCCCTATCCGATGCTTCGCCAGCGTGGCGAGCCCGGCTTTCGCCGCATTTCGTGGGACGAGGCCAATGCGCTGCTCGCGAAACGCCTGCGCGCCACGGACCCGAAGCGGCTGGCCTTTTTCGTCACTGCGCGGGGAGTGACAAACGAGGTCTATTATGTCGCGCAAAAGGTCGCGCGCTTCCTCGGCACCAACCACGTGGACAACGCCGCCCGTCTCTGCCACGCGCCCAGCACCGGTGCCATGAAACACGCCATCGGCTACGCGGCGTCCACCTGTTCCTACAAGGATTGGTACGGCACCGACCTGATCGTCTTTTTCGGGGCCAACCCGGCGAACGACCAGCCGGTCACCACGAAGTACCTGCACGAGGCCAAGGCGCTCGGGACGAAGGTCGCGATGGTGAATCCCTATCTGGAGCCCGGCATGAAGCGCTACTGGGTTCCGAGCACCGCGAGCAGCGCGCTCTTCGGCACCGATCTCGCCGACTGGTGGTTTCCCGTGAGCCAGGGCGGCGACATCGCCTTCATCTACGGCGTGTTAAAAATTCTCCTCGAACGCGGCTGGGTGAACGAAGGCTTCATCGCGAAGCACACCGCCGATTGGGAAGAGCTCCGGCTGAAAACTGAAAACTGCGAACTGAAAACCCTGGAACAGCATTCCGGCCTGCCCCGCTCCGCGATGGAAGAGTTCGCCGAACTCCTACACCGTTCCAGGAACGCCGTCTTCGTCTGGAGCATGGGCATCACGCAGCACTCCTATGGCGGTGATGCGGTCAGCGCCGTGCTCAATCTCGGGCTCGCGATGGGTTACGTCGGCCGCGAAAAGACCGGCCTGATGCCCATTCGCGGCCACAGCTCCGTACAGGGCGGGGCGGAGATGGGCTGCTACTCGACCGCCTTGCCCGGTGGCAAACCGCTGACACCCGAGAACTTGGCGAAGCTCTCCGCCGAATATGGCTTCACCGTGCCGGATTGGCCGGGACTGACCTCTGTGGAAATGGTCGAGGCCGCCGGACGCGGGGAACTCGATGTGCTGTGGTGTCTCGGCGGGAATTTTCTCCGCACACTGCCCGAGCCGGACCACGTCGCGCGGGCGATGAAGAACATCCCGCTGCGCGTCCATCAGGACATCATCCTCACCGACCAGATGTTTCTGGAGCCGCGTGAGGAGGTGCTGCTCCTGCCGGCGCAGACGCGTTACGAACAGGAGGGCGGCGGCATCGAGACCACGACGGAGCGCCGGATCGCCTTCTCGCCGGAAATCCCGCGCCAGCTCGGCGAAGCCCGGGCCGAATGGCGTATCCTGCGGGACGCGGCGGCTGCTGCCTATCCGGAGCGCGCCGATCTCCTGGGCTGCACGACGGGCCAAGGGATTCGCGAGGAGATCGCGCGCGTGGTGCCGTTCTACGCCGGCTGCGAGAAGCTCACGAAGACAGGCGACGCCGTCCAATACGGCGGCCCTCGGCTGTGTGATAACGGCACGTTCGCCACGCCCGATGGCAACGCGCACTTCAAAGTAATCCCGCTGCCCGCAGAGCCAGTTTCGAGTGAGAGAATTTCGAGTGACGAGTTTCAAGTGTCGAATGGGAAGAACCCACGCCAAGCCCATCCGGCCGCCTCAGCTCTCATTCGAAATTCGAAACTCGGCACTCGAAACTTCATGGTTTCGACGCGCCGCGGGAAGCAGTTTAACTCGCTCATCTACGCCGAGATCGACCCGCTCAACGGCGCCCCGCGCGATGCCGTCCTTATCGCTCCTGAAGACGCCGCCGAACTGAACCTTGCCAAAGGAGATCGCATTGTACTTGTGAACGATTTGGGCCGCTACGACGGCAGCGTGTTTCCTTCTCCCATTGCGCGCGGCAACCTCCAGATCCACTGGCCCGAAGGCAACGTCCTCTTGCGCCACGGGCTCACCGATGCCGCCAGCGGCGTGCCGGAATACAACGCGCTGGTGAGCATCGAGCGGGTGTAAAATTGCGTCGAAATAGCGAAGCCAAGTAGCAGACGAGAGGCGGTTCGACTTCCACACCGTGATCGGGCGTAACTGGTGGCGGTGAGGAAAAGTCTGGGCACCTACCCAAAGCCGCACTTGCTTACCAAGTGCGCTATTTTTTTATCTATTTGCTGGCCAGTGAGACCGATTTCGCTAAGCAAGTTGGCATAATTGGAGAAAGCTTGTTCTAAGAGAGGATGGCGATGATCGGTGGTTTTGGTGAAGTTGAGAAGGATTTCCAATTGCCGGTGGGCAAGCGGCTCAGCTTCCTCTAATCGCTTCATAGCCCTCAGCAATTGTGCTAAATTATTAAGATCTATAGCTATTCTTGGGTGATCAGCTTCATAACTGATCTCGTCAATTGCCAGCGCACGACGCACCAGCAGCTCCGCCTCTCCCATCCGGTCTCCCACTTTCAGAATCGTGGCCAGATTGTTGAGGCGGATGGCGACTTTGGGATGACCGGGGCCGTAATTGGCCGCATCGATTGAAAGTGCCCGACGCATCAAGGGTTCGGCCTCTGCCGGACGGTTCGTGGCATCCAGCAATGAAGCTAGATTGTTGAGACGGATTGCGACTTTAGGGTGATCAGCCCCATAACTGGCCTCATCAATACTCAGTGCTTGGCGCATGAGTACCTCGGCTTCTCCCAGTCGGTTGGTGGCCTTCAGCAAGGCCCCCAGATTGTTGAGACGGATTGCAACAGTGGGATGATTGATGCCGTAGATGACCTCATCGATAGCCAGCGCCCTTCGCATCAATGGCTCCGCCTCTTGCAGTCGATTCGTGGCTTGAAGCAACTGGGCCAAATTGTTGAGGTCAGCAGCGACGTCGGGATGGTCGATTCCATAGGCGGCCTCATCGATAGCAAGTGCCCGCCGTAACAGCGGTTCCGCTTCTTTCAGACGGTTGCTTGCTTGAAGCAACTGGGCCAAGTTACTGAGGCGACTGGCAACCAAAGGATGATCGGCCCCAAGATTGAGCTCGCCGACTGCTAGAGCCCTCCGCACTAGCGGTTCGGCCTCTTTTAGTCGGTTGGTTGCCTGAAGCACCTGCGCCAAATTGTTGAGCTGAGTAGCAAATATAGGATGGTCGACCCCATAGCTGATTTCTCCAATCCGTATTGCCCTTCGAAGCAACCGTTCAGCTTCTCCCAATCGGTTTGTGGGTTGTAGCAGTTGCGCCAGATTGTTGAGACGGATAGCAATCTCAGGATGATGGAGGCCGTAAGCAGTCTCGCAGATCATCAAAGCTCGCCGCAGGAGTGGCTCAGCATCTTTTAGCCGGTTCGTGGATAGGAGCAATTGCGCCAAATTGTTGAGATGAATCGCGATCTGAGGATGGTTGGCCCCGTAATTCAATTCGTCGATCGCGATCGCTCGGCGTAGAAGCGGTTCGGCCTTTTCAAACGCGGCCAAAACTTGATGGCACACAGCGACTTCATTGTAGACGTAGGCAGCCTCTGTGGAGATTTCGTCTAGCGCCATTTCAGCGTATCGAGCCAGGCGCTCATGAAAGGGTAGACGAAAGGCAGCTCGAGAACCTGCTCCGAACCCCTGCTGAAACCGCCTGAATAATTGGCATACTTTATCCGGCATGAGTAAGGCTCGGAGGTCAGGGGGAGAGGGCGGGTTTCCAAGCGAATCCTCGGCATGATAGAGCAGGATCTCCAATCCACGGGCGTAGGCCGCGAGCTTGGGTGCATCCAGTGCGGCCTCGTTTACAAACCGGCTGGCCGTCAGGAAGTGGTCGAGTAGGGCTCCGAGGTCTTGGCGGGCGGCAGCAAGGTAAGCGTCATTCTCCCGCAGGCTGCGGAGAAGCATCTCCTGCATTAGCCGATGGAACCGGTAGCGGCCGGGTGTGATGCGTGACTCGGTAACATACGAGGCCCATGGTGTGGCGGCTTCGGCAAACTGCGTCACGCCGTAGCCGGGCAGCAGGTGCTGTTCGACAAAGAACCGGAAGATCGGCTCATCGAAATCCACCGCTAGGGCAAAGAGGTGATAAGCACGGCGGCGTTCGGTATCGAGGTAGCGGGTGAAGCGGTCGAGGAGGTCATGCGGCGTGAGCCCCAGCATCTCCTCGGTGAACTTGGCACCGTGGTCCGCCACCATGTCCACCGCCAGCGCGAGGTGGAAGGGATGCCAGGAGCCGATGACCGGGCCAACCTTCTCGCTATAGGCGGCCTGAAGAATCGCCGCGCTGTGCTGACGAATGCGGGTGGCGGTCCCGGTGTCGCCGATTTGGTCATACTCCGACTCAGCCGTAAGAAGGAACGCGCGGGCGTCTGGCTCCGGCCATCCGGTGACCGGCTGGAGTGACCAGTAGCGTGGCCACTCGGGATCGGAATAAAGGGTGTCCCATTTCAGCGGATCGCGACCGAACACCACCACGGCGGCCCGCCGGGCTGCTTCTCCGCCAAGCGCGACGCATCCGCAAAACCGTTCGAAGCTGTGCTGGATGTCATCCCCACCAGTAACGGATTGCACCCGCTCAAAGCCATCCACTAGCAGGGCGAAGGCGTGCTTTGGGTGATCGGTGAGATAGTCCTGCACATCGCGGGCGATAAATTCCGGCAGGCGGTTTACCTGTTGGGCCTCGTCGAGGCTGGCAGGATCGAAGCCCACCCTTTCTTTGACGTGGCGTTGCCGGTGACGATCCCGCAGATAGGTGGCGAGGCTGTTGACGAGTTTCAGACTCTTTACGGAATCCTGCACTTCCTTGAGAAGCTCTCGTAAGCCATCCAGCGCTGGGTCGGCATGGGAAGCGACTTCGCCGCCTTCGGCGGCCTTGGAGCAGCCTTCCAGCAGTTCCCCGAAAAAGCCCTTGTGCTCCGGCTTGGCGTGGCCCGGATGCAGTCGCTTCCACAAAGTGAAATAGAGATCATCGCAGAAGACGGTAGGGATGCCCGCGCGGTTCACGGCCATGCGGACTTGCCACCAAAAATCAGCCACCGGAGTGCTGAGGGTCCAGACGTGGGCGACATCCAAATTGATCGCGGCGAGGCGCAGACGTTTGTGATCAGCGGGTGGTAGATCCTTCCAGTATTGCTCAATCCAAAGCCGCAGGAAGGATTTGCCGATGCCGCCCAGCCCGTGGAACTGCGTGATGAGCGGGGCAGGGCTGGTGGACTGGCCTAGCAGCGTCGCAATGAGCTGTTCCAACCGTTCGCGCTCCGCCTTGCGCCCCGTGAACAGGGCGAGGTCATCCGGTCGGCGACGCAGGGCTTTGGGTGGCGTGGGCATGTTCCAAGGCGTGTTATTGGCGAGCCAAGGCTAATCGGCACCCACGCATGTGTCGCGGGATTTCAGCTGACCGGCACGGCGCAGCCGCTGCCTTTCCACAAAGTAGGATGGGCGGCCCGCCCGTCTTCTAATTTCTTCTTCGTCTTCAGCGAGCGTGGGGCCAGAGAACACATATATGGAAGACGGGCGGGCCGCGCCGTCCTACTTGGGAGGGCCAAAGGCTTGGAAAACTTGCCCAAGGCAAGAGCGTCCGATTTGGGGAGCAGGTGCGGCGCGCCTTCAGGTTCGTTCTAACAATGTGAAGACCCATCGGGGTATCTCTTGCCAAAGAGCTTCCTGATTTCTCAGGCCACCGTTACTTCCTTGCACAGGTACACGTCCTGAATCGCGTTGAGCAGCTTCGCGCCCTCGGCCATCGGGCGCTGGAAGGCCTTGCGGCCCGAGATCAGGCCGCAGCCGCCGGCGCGCTTGTTGATCACGGCGGTCTTCACCGCCTCGGCGAAGTCGTTCGCGCCCGACGCGCCGCCGCTGTTGATGAGCCCGATGCGACCGCTGTAGCAGTTCAGCACCTGGTAGCGGCAGAGGTCGATGGGATGGTCGGTGCACAGCTCGGTATACATCCGCTTGTCGAGCTTGCCGTAACTGGAGTCGCCGGAGTTCAGCGCCAGAAAGCCCCCGTTGTTCTCGGGCAGCTTCTGCTTGATGATGTCGGCCCCGAGCGTCACGCCGAGGTGGTTGGCCTGTCCGGTGAGGTCGGCGGCGACGTGGTAATCCTTGTCCTTCTTGAACGCGGGATTGCGGAGGTAGCACCAAAGGATCGTCGCCATGCCCAGCTCGTGCGCGTGCGCGAAGGTCTGCGCGATCTCGACGATCTGCCGCCCGCTCTCGGGTGAGCCGAAATAGATCGTCGCGCCGATGGCGGCCGCGCCCATGTCCCACGCCTGCTTAACCGTGCCGAAGAGGATCTGGTCGGCCTTGTTCGGATAGGTGAGCAGCTCGTTATGGTTCACCTTCACGATGAAGGGGATTTTGTGCGCGTAGGTGCGTGCGCACGCGCCGAGGACACCGAAGGTCGAGGCGACGCCGTTGCAGCCGCCTTCAAGGGCGAGTTTCACAATGTTCTCGGGGTCGAAGTAGGCCGGATTTTTCGCAAAGCTGGCGCCCGCTGAGTGCTCGATGCCCTGGTCCACCGGCAGGATCGACACATAGCCGGTGCCCGCGAGCCGGCCGCTGTGAAAGAGCCGGTGCAGGTTTGCGACCACGCGCGCGTTGCGGTCGGACGGCAGGAAGGACCGCTCCACGTAGTCCGGCCCCGGCAGATGGAGCTGTTCCTTGCGGACGGCGGTGCAGGTGTGGGTGAGGAGGCTGTCGGCGTCGGCCCCGAGGGCCTGGGAGATTTCGGAGATCATGGAGGTGAAGTGTTGTTTCGTTGCGCGAAGGAAACCATGACTGACCGCCGAAGCAAGTAAGCTGAAGCATGGCTTGGCAGTGGGGCGTGAAGGGAACGCGGGGTTGCACTTGGTGCGGAAGACGCGCCGGGCGGAGCCTCCCTGGTAGGTCGGGCCGCTGGCCCGACATCGTACGACGGGCTGCCAGCCCGTCGGTTACGACGCGGCACTTTTTCGGCGGGCTGGCAGCCCGTCGTACCTGTCAGGCTGGCAGCCTGACCTACTGCGGCAGGAACGATTCCCGGCGCGCGGTCCTTGCCAAACGGAACAGTGCGATGCCGAGGCGGGAACGAATGTGGCCTTGGAGTGTCAATCCGCACCTAGTCTGGCCAGATCTGGTGGAGTAAGCATGGCGACGGTTCGATGTGTTCGCGTTTCCAATTTCCACCATTTTCTCGTCGCCTCACTCATCGTGGTGAAGGCCGGATGCACATGAAAAATCGTCTCTCACGACTCGTACTGATGGGCACGTGGTTCAGTACGTTTATCGGTCTGCTTT
Organism: uncultured Verrucomicrobiota bacterium; assembly: GCA_903922605.1. Classification (GTDB taxonomy): domain Bacteria; phylum Verrucomicrobiota; class Verrucomicrobiia; order Limisphaerales; family UBA9464; genus CAIVQB01. The sequence continues at coordinate 3,120 of CAIXUG010000058.1, read as the reverse complement.
CCGGTGGTCACCTGGTGGGCTCCTCATCGGTGCCCGAGCACGCGCTTCCTATCCAAGTCATGAGCGGGGACGGCGCTCCGGCGGACATCTTTTCCGATGGTGACGGGGCAGGGGAGCATCCATCTCCGCAGGCCAGTCGTGGTGCTGGTCAGACACCGCGCCTGGTGTTCCGCGACCGGGTGGCGCCGCACTGGCTGGAGGGCGGCACCCTTTTCTGGTACCGCAACGATCTGGCCGACGGGGCGAAGGAGTTCGTCCTGGTCGATGCGGCGCAAGGGACACGAACTCCAGCTTTCGATCACGCCCGGCTGGCGGTCTCCCTGGCAAAAGCCTCGGGCAAGGAACTGACCGGCGATAAGCTGCCGTTTGCGGCCATCGAGTTCACAGCGGATGGCAAGGCGATCCGCTTCAAGGTTGAGGAAACCGCCTGGCAGTGCGACCTGCAGTCCTACGCGTGCTCCAAGCTGGAAGGAGTGACGCTCAAACTGCCGGAGGACAGTCAGCGGGAGATAGGAAACCGGCGGCGTGCCAATGCCGATGATGACGATTCCAACGTGCCCTCACGCCGGAGCAATCGCGATGAATCGCCGGATGGCAAATGGACCGCCGTGGTGCATGAGCACAACCTGGTCCTGCGGGCGAAAGAGGGCGGAAGCGAGCGGAAGCTGACCACCGATGGAACGGAGGAAGTGCCTTATGGCCACGTCTCGTGGTCACCGGATTCCAAGACCGTCGTGGCCTTCCGTATCGAGCCGGGCGAGCGCAAGGAGGTTTACCTCATCCGCTCGTCGCCGCCCGGAGGTGGTCGCGCCACCCTGGCCAGCCGGCCGTATCCGCTGCCGGGGGACAAATTTCCCAAGTACGAGCTGAACGTGTTCGACGTCGCCACCGGCAAGCAGACCAAGCCGGCGGTGGATCGCTTCGAGCACGAGTGGCTCCAGCCGGACGTGCATTGGAACAAGGCGGGCACGAAGTTCGCCTACCAGCAGGATGACCGTGGCCACCAGCGTTTCCGGGTGATCCAGGTGGATCGATATTCCGGCAGCGTCCAAAACCTGGTGGATGAAAAGTCGAACACCTTCATCTGGACGACCCATACCGAGATGCTTCGGCTCAGCCTCGTCAACTGGCTCGAACAGACCGACGAGCTGATCTACGTCTCCGAGCTGGATGGCTGGCGGCACCTCTTTCTGGTGGACCGAACCACCGGCACGATGAAGCAGATCACGAAGGGTGAATGGGTGCTGCGCGGCATCGACAAGATCGACGAGGGGAAGCGCCAGATCTGGTTTCACGCCGGCGGCCGCAATGCCGGTCAGGATCCGTACTTTCTCCATTATTATCGCGTGAACATCGACGGCTCCGGCCTGGTCGCGCTCACCGAAGGCAACGGCAACCACACCGTCGAGTTTTCGCCGGACCGCACCTGGCTGATCGATACCTATTCCCGCGTGGACGCGCCGCCTGTCACCGAATTGCGGCGCACCTCCGATGGCAAGCTCGTGTGCCCGCTGGAAACGGCGGACACGGGCGCACTGATGGCCAAGGGTTGGACCGCCCCCGAGGTGTTTGTGTCCAAGGCCCGCGATGGGAAGACCGACATTTGGGGCATCATCTGCCGGCCCAAGAACTTCGATCCGGCGAAGAAATATCCGGTCATCGAATCCATCTATGCCGGCCCGCAGGGCGCTTACACGCCGAAGTCCTTCAGCGCCGGCAGCCGCTTTTCCGGCCTGACGGACCTGGGCTTCGTCGTCGTCCAGATGGACGCGATGGGCACGGGCTTCCGCTCGAAGGCGTTTCACGACGTGTGCTTCAAGAATCTGAAGGACGCCGGGTTTCCTGACCGCATTCTCTGGCACCATGCGGTCGCGGCGAAATATCCGTGGTACGACATTTCGCGCGTGGGCATCTACGGCACCTCGGCGGGCGGACAAAACGCGGCGGGCGCCGTGCTGTTCCATCCGGAATTTTACAAAGCGGCCGTCGCGAATTGCGGTTGCCACGACAACCGCATGGACAAGGCTTCGTGGAACGAGCAGTGGATGGGCTATCCCGTCGGACCGCAGTATGCCGAATGCTCCAACATCGACAACGCGGGCAAGCTCAAGGGCCACCTCTTCCTCGTCGTCGGCGAGGTGGACGACAACGTGCCGCCGGAATCCACCTACCGCCTCGTCGATGCGCTCATCAGGGCGAACAAGGACTTCGACCTGCTGGTCGTGCCCAACGGCAACCACGGTGCCGGTGGGGCCTACGGCCAGCGGCGCCTGCAGGATTTCTTCGTGCGCCACCTGATGGGGAATGAGCCGCCCAATCGGAATGCGGAGTGAGAGACGGGTAAGTGAGCGGGTGGGAAAGTGGGAAAGTGAGAGAGTGCAGTCGGAGGGCAGGTAGGGCAGGGTTGCCGTCGCAATATCCGAAGCCTTGTAACGCCAAACCATCCACCGAACATGATCACGCTTATCTCCGGCACCAACCGTCCCGGCTCCAACACCCGCAAAATCACCGCCGTCATTGAAGGCATCTATCGCGAGCTGGGCGTGCCCACGCGCGTGCTTGATCTGCACAGCCTGCCGTCCGAGCTGTTCCTGCCCGGAGCCTACGCCGAGAAGCCGGAAGCCTTCGCGCCATTCGCACAGGCGGTGCTCGATGCCAGCGGCCTGGTCGTCGTGACGCCCGAATACAACGGCTCCTTCCCCGGCGTGCTGAAGGTGTTCATTGACCACCTCAAGTTTCCCGAGAGTTTCGAGGCGCGGCCAGTGGCCTTCGTCGGTCTGTCCGCCGGAATCTGGGGCGCGCTCCGCAGCGTCGAGCAACTGACGGCCATCTTCGGCTACCGCAACGCCTACGTATTCCCCAAGCGCGTCTTCATGCCCGGCATCAACAACTCACTCAACGACCAGGGCGAATTCGCCAATGTCGACCTGACCAAGCGCCTACGGGAGCAGGCGGCGGAATACGTCACCTTCGTCGAGCAGCTCCGTGGCAAGTCGCTGCGGGCTGCATGAACCGCAGGTGAGGGAACGCTGGGTGAGCCCGAATGAAGGGCGGCTGGTGGGGCGAGCGTCCCCGCGAACCGTGCCGCCCCAGGCCTATCAAGCCCCGGCTCGCGGGGAC
>CAIXUG010000057.1 GCA_903922605.1 uncultured Verrucomicrobiota bacterium | reverse complement strand
GCCCAGCGGCTCCGGGATCTGAGGGAGGCCGGGGCGCAGATCCCGCTGGTCCAGATGTACTCCGCGACCCGACCCCCGACGCATGGCGAATGCGGCCACCTGCCGTTGCGGGTGCTCTCGCAGATCGCCCGGCGCGTGCGTGCGGTCAGCGGCCTGAAAGCGGAAGTCTTTTAACCTTATGAATGCCGAACCTATCGCTCCCGTGTCTGCGGCCAACATTCCGACGGCCTTCAGCACCATTGACCAGGACATCGCCAACCATCCCTTTCTGCACGGTCTCAAGCCGAGGCACCGGCAGCTGCTCGCGGAAAGCGCCATCCGCACGCAGTACCGGGCCGGTGATTTCATCTTTCAGGAGGGGGAACCGGCCAACCGCTTCTATCTCATCCAAAGCGGCCATGTCTCCCTGGAGTCGCACCTGCGTGACGGGCCGCCGGTCGAGGTGCAGGTCATCGGTGCGGGCGAGGCGCTGGGCTGGTCCTGGCTGTTTCCGCCCTGCCACTGGAACTTCGACGCCCGCGTGCTGGAACCGACCACGGCGATCTTCTTCTACGGCACGCGACTGCGCGTGCAGTGCGAGATCGACCATGAGTTCGGCTACGAGCTGATGAAACGGGTGACGCAGGTGGCAATCCAGCGGCTCCAGCACACCCGCAACCAACTGCTCGAGAGCTGCCGCTGAAATGCCGGTTCGGCGATCCGGTTTGGCAGGGTTCCGAGCGAGACGAGCGGGCCGCCCGCCCTCCGATCCTCTCCGGAATGTCTAACAGCACTCGGGCATTCCGGAGTGACAAAATTGGAGGACGGGCGACCCGCCTGTCTCTGCCCTGGCCGGGCTGGAGGCAGTCTCGCCCCCTCTCGTCGGGCCTACGATGTCAGGGGCTTCGTCACCGGCCTGCCGAGCTTCACGCCAAACGCCACTGGCACCAGGCAAGCTCGACCTGCCACGAGATCCTGGGCCAGCCGGACCGGGGTAGCACCGGGGCTGGCACCATCTCCGGAAAGCGCGCGGGAACATCAGCGGCACGACCGTTCCCGAGCCGGGCACCCGCTCTTCGATAGGGAAAATCTTTACCCCCCATACCAAGCTGCCACCGGTCGGGTCGCGGAGCCGCACCCAGTTCCCGTTCCCGGCCACCAACCATAATTTGTCCTGAGCGGGCACAAAACGGTGTGCCCAAAAAACGAGCAAGGCTGAACCATGAACGCGAACGGACAACTGCTGGACACTCTCACCCGCTCCGGGATGTACCAGGACTACGAGCGGGCCTACACCGAGGCGACCGGCATGCCGATCACCCTGCGCCCGGTCGAGACGTGGCAATTGCCGTTGCACGGCAAGCGGCGCGAGAACTCCTTCTGCGCGCAGATCGCCGGGCAGAGCCGCTCCTGCGCGACCTGCCTGCAGATGCAGGAGAACCTCTCGCGGTCGGCATCGGATGGCCCCTGCACGCTGACCTGCGCCTATGGCCTGTGCGAGACGGCGGTGCCGGTGAAACTCGGCGTGCAGACCATCGGCTTCCTCCAGACCGGGCAGGTGATGCGCCAGAAGCCCACCGCCGCCTCGTTCGACCGGGCGGTCACTAAGGCGAAGGAACTCGGCGTGGACATCGCCGGCCCTGCGGCGAAGAAGGCCTATTTCGCGACGCTCGTGGTCTCCCAGAAGAAGCTCGATGCCGTGTCGGGCCTCCTCGTGATCTTCGCCGACCACCTCTCGATGAAGAGCAACCAGATCGCGGTGCAGGCGGCCAATGCCGAGCCGCCCATCATCACGAAGGCCAAGCAGTTCATCCGGGACCACATCACCGAGGAACTCACGCTCGGCCAGGTCGCGGCGGAGGTCCACGTCAACGTCTTCTACTTCTGCAAGATCTTCAAGAAGGGCACGGGTTCGACCTTCACCGAGTTCGTGTCGCGCACGCGGGTCGAGAAGGCCAAGAGCTACCTGCTCAATCCCAACCTGCGCATCAGCGAGGTCGCCTACGAGGTGGGGTTCCAATCGCTCACCCATTTCAACCGCGTGTTCAAGGATGTCGTGGGCGAATCGCCCACCAGCTACCGGACCCGCCTGCCCAAGGCGGCCTGAACGAATGCTCTGATCAGGTTCCCCCTGCTCCATGGCCTCCTCGCGTCAGGCGGCTCCACGCCGTGCCGCCTCCCTCCCGCCCACCGCGGGCGGACCCGCGTTTTCGGCGTGTCCATGCCCGGGCATGCTGCCATCCTGGCGGCGATGAAGGACGCCGCGCCGACGACGAAGGAAGAGCAGTTGCTCGCCGCGCTCAAGGAACTGGGCGATGTGAAGGCGGCGCTCGACGAGCACTCCATCGTCGCCATCACCGACGCCGCCGGGAAGATCACCTACGTCAACGACAAGTTCTGCTCGATCTCGAAGTATTCGCGGGAGGAGCTGCTCGGCCGGGATCATCGTCTGATCAATTCCGGCCATCACTCCAAGGAGTTCATCCGCGACCTTTGGACGACCATCACCGCCGGCCGCGTCTGGCACGGTGAGATCCAGAATCGGGCCAAGGATGGTTCCCTGTACTGGGTGGACACGACCATCTGCCCCTTTCTCAACCCGACGGGCAAGCCGGTCCAATACGTCGCCATCCGCACCGACATCACGGCGCGCAAAGCCGACGAGGAGGAGCTGAAGAACCTCGCCCGGGCCCTCGCCGAGAAGAACAAGGAGCTGGAAGCCATCGTCTATGCGGCCTCCCACGACCTGCGCTCACCGCTCGTGAACATCCAGGGCTTCAGCCGGCAGCTCGGCCGGGTGTGCCAGCAGATGCAGGGAAAGGTGGCCGCCACACCGGACGGAAGCATCCCTGCCGCCGAGGTGCAGGAGGCGTTTGCGGTCGCGATCCCGCAGGCGCTGCGGTTCATCCAGGCCGGGGTCGTGAAGATGGATGCACTGCTCACGGGCCTGCTCCGTTACTCGCGCCTCGGGCGTGTGACGTTGAATCTGCAGCCGCTGGACATGAACGCCTTGCTGGTCGGCCTGGTCCAGGCGTTGCGCTTTCAGATCGAGCAGGCCGGGGCGCTGATTGAGGTCGGGCCGCTGCCAGGCTGCGTGGGCGACCTGACGCAGATCGGCCAGGTGTTCTCGAACCTCCTCGACAACGCCCTGAAGTATCGCGATCCGGCGCGTCCCCTGCATATCGGCATTACGGGGCGGATCACGGAGGGCCGCGCCGTCTATGTGGTGGTGGATAACGGTCTCGGCATCGCCCCCGAGCATCAGGCCGCCGTGTTCGAGATCTTTCACCGGCTCGATCCCGCCGCCACCACGGGCGAGGGCCTTGGCCTCACCATCGCCCAACGCAGTCTTGACCGCCAAAACGGAAAGATTTGGGTAGAAAGCCGGGTGGGAGTGGGCTCCACTTTTCATGTCTCATTGCCGGCACTTCCGGAGTGATACTCTGACCACCCATGAATACTGCCCCTGCTGTACTGATTGCGGAAGACGACGAGGGCCACGCCATCCTGGTGCAGCAGACGCTCCGTGATGCCGGCCTGGGCAATCCCATCCATCATTTCAAGGATGGCCAGGCGATCCTTGATTTTCTCTTCCGCTGCGGACCCGGGCCGCACCGTGCCGTCTGCAAGCCCTACGTGCTCCTGCTGGACATCCGGATGCCCAAGGTCAATGGCGTGGAGGTCCTGGCCCAGATCAAGGCCAACCCCGAGCTGCAAAAGCTTCCCGTCATCATGCTCACGACCACGGATGATCCCCGCGAGGTGAAGCGGTGCCACGAGCTGGGTTGCAACGTGTACATCCAGAAGCCGGTGGACTATGACAAGTTCTCCGAGGCGGTCCGCCGCCTCGGCCTCTTCATCATGCTGCTGCTCGTTCCCCCGGTAAATGGTGGCACCTGATCCCCGGACCCATGACCACGCCAGCGGTGACACCGACGATCCTCGTCGTAGATGACGATCAGGGCCTGCTCATCCTTCTGGAGGAAACCCTCCGGTCGGAGGCGTACAACGTGGCTACCATCTCCTCGGGCGCCGAGGCGCTGGTGTGGTTGCGAAAAAACTTCCCTGACCTCCTGCTGCTGGATCTCAAGCTGCGGGACTTCGACGGACGGGCCTTCATTGACGCCATGGCCAGGCTGGACCGGGCGGTGCCTTTCATCATCATCACCGGCCAGGGCGACGAGCGGGTGGCCGTGGAGATGATGAAGCAAGGCGCGCTCGACTACCTGGTCAAGGACGTGAACTTCATCGAGTTCGTCCCCACGATGGTCAGACGTGCGTTCGTCCGCCTGGCTGAAAAAAGAAAACTCGCCGAGGCAGAGGCGGCATTGCGCGCCCGCGAGGCCGAGCTGCATTCCTTTGTCCGGCACGCCCCGGCGGCCATCGCCATGTTCGACCGGAACATGCGCTGCCTCGCCGCCAGCAGCCGTTGGACCAAAGAGTACGGCCGTGGGCATGAGAATCTGGTCGGACTCAGCCACTATGAAATTCATCCGGACCTGCCCGAACGATGGCGGGACATTCATCGAAAGGGGCTGGCGGGAGAATTTCAGTCCTGCGATGACGATCTCTGGGAACAGGCGGACGGACGCCATCGCTGGCTGCAATGGGCCGTGAATCCCTGGCTGGATGTCCACGGGACGGTCGGCGGCATCCTGATCGCCGCCGAAGACACCACCGAGCGCAAGCGCTTGCAGCGGGAGATCGCGGAGATCGGCGAACGCGAGCGCCGCCAGTTCGGCCAGGAACTGCACGATGGTCTGGGGCAGCAATTGACCGGCCTGGAGATGCTGAGCCACGCCCTTGCTCAGGATCTGAAGGGTGCGGGGCCGGTGCTCGCCAAACGGTCCTTGCGGCTGAATCAGGCGCTGCGCGAGACGGTGACGCAGGCGCGGATTATCGCCCACGGCCTTTCGCCCGTGCCGGCCGAGGCCGACGGGCTCATGCGGGCCTTGGCTCAACTGGCGGCGGACACCAACGGACTGCCGGGCGTGACCTGCCGCTTTATTTGCAAACAGCCGGTGGAGCTATCTGACCTGACAACGGCCACGAACCTGTACCGCATCGCCCAGGAAGCGGTGAACAACGCGCTGAAGCATGGGCGCGCCACACGGATCGGGCTCCGGCTCAAGGACTCAGCCGGCACCCGGGTGCTGAGCATCCGCAACAACGGCCGCTCCCTGCCCAAACGAAAAACCGGCACGGATGGGATGGGCCTGAACGTGATGCGCCACCGCGCCGAAATGATCGGAGCCACTCTCGAACTGAAATCGGACCAACGCCAGGGCGTGCAGGTGGTCTGCACGCTGCCTCCACGATCATGAGCGCGAAGAAGACTCCCAAGAACCTGCCCCGTTCCCCGGCGAAGACGGTTCCGCCGGCCCGACGCCGCATCGTGCTGGTTGACGACCATCCGATGACCCGCGAGGGCCTCGCCGCCAACCTCAACCGGGAGCCGGATCTCGAAGTCTGCGGCGAATTCGGCACGCCCGCTGCCGCGATGGCCGCGTTGCCCCGGCTCAAGGCGGAGCTGCTGGTGACGGACATGACCATGCCCGGTCGCGGCGGGTTCGAGTTTCTCAAGGACGTCCATGCGCTCCTGCCCGAGCTCCCCATCCTGGTGCTCTCCATGCACGACGAGCTGCTCTACGCCGAACGCGCATTGCGGGCGGGCGCACGCGGCTACCTGATGAAGGACGCCGGCTCGGCCAAGGTGCTGGAGGTCGTCCGCCTCCTGCTGGGCGGGCAGTCCTACGTCAGCCCGCAGATGTCGGCCCGGCTGCTGGACGCCGTGACCGGCCGCCGTCCACGGGGTTCCACCTCGCCCATCGAAAAGCTCTCGGACCGGGAGTTCGAGGTGTTCCGCCTCCTTGGCAGAGGCCGGAGCACCAAGCAGGTCGCCGAGACCCTGAACCTGAGTTCCAAGACCGTGGATGTGCACCGGAGCCGCATCAAGGAGAAGCTCCAGATCTCCGACGCCGCCAGCCTCATCCACCAGGCCGTGCGCTGGGTGGAAACGCAGGATGCCAAGACGTAGCTGAGGGCGTCGGGGAATCGAGGCCAGACGGCCGCTCTGCCCTTTCCCGGCCCAACCAGCGACAACCGCATCGGGCGGCCTTACACTCGGCCGCGAGCGTGCAAGAGGCAGGCTCGCGGACGTGACCGATCCGCTCCCGGTGGCGCAACCGGCCGGCAGGGCGATGACTCCGGAGGTCCCGCGTCGAAGGGCGATTCCTCGCAGGCACCTCAGCGGGATTTCATTTCACATCACTTGTGGCCTGCGGGTTCGAGACTGTCGTGGTCCGGAGAATCGCGGGGCGATCCCCGGCCTTCCCGCCCGCATCGATGTACACGTCCATCTGCTGGCCGGGCCGGATGGGAAGTTCGCCCTTGGAAAAGCTGTAGAGGACCTGCATCACCCGGGTGTCGACGCGCTCTCCCGGCGCACCGGTCAACGACACCTTCGGAATCACATATGGCTCAAACCGGACGTACTGGAGCGGCGTGGTGATTTCCTTGTTACCCCGGAGGTAGCCGACGGCGGGCGCTCCTTCGCGCACGCGCCAGGCATCGTTTTCATCCACGTCCACCCGGACCGCGAGCGGTTCCACGTTGCCCATGAGAATGAGCGGCTGGGCCAGCACCCCGACCTGGGCGAACTCGCCGGGATGGATCTTCAGCTGCAAAACCTGCCCCGCGACGGGCGCCCGGACCGTCAGGCGCTCCAGATCCGTCTCGGCAGCCTTCAGATCCGCCCGGGCCTGGACCAGTTGAGCCTCGGCCTTCTGGACGGCAAAGGCATCCCGGTCCCTGACCTCGAGAGTGATGCCCTCGGGGACGAGGGATTCGGCCAGCTTGAGCTCGTATTTTGTGTCGGCCACCTGCGGTTCGGCGACGAGGACCTCGGCCTGGCGTTGGGCCACCAGGGCACGCTGGGAGCGATCGTCGATGGTGAAAAGCGGATCCCCCTTCGCCACCTGGCTGCCGGTATGGACGTACACTTCGGAGACAATGCCGGCCAGTTGCGTGCCGATGGCGATATTTTCCGTGTTGGCCTCCACCAGACCCGCGCCGGCCACAAAGGTCTGGTAAGGCGGCGTCGGGGCGTCGGAAACCATCGGAGTTGGCACCATGGTATGGGCGCTGCGGAGGGCGGCGACAATGCCAAGACCCACACCCACGAGGGCAAGGATGGTTAAGATGTATTTGCGAAACATAAATATCCCCTAGTCACCCTGCTTCTGCATCCCCTTGAGTTCGCTGGCGGAGGCGGCCACCTGCGTGATGCGGCCGTCTTCCATCGCGGCGATCCGGTCGGCGAATTCGTAGATGCGCGAATCGTGGGTCACCACCACCAGCGCCCGGCCTTCCCCCCGGCCCAGCGTGTGCAGCAATTCCATGACCTTGTGCCCGGTCTCGCCATCCAGCGCGCTCGTCGGCTCGTCGCAGACGATGAGGCGAGGCTGATGAACCAGCGCCCGGGCAATGGCCACCCGCTGCTGCTGGCCACCGGAAAGGTCGGTGGGCAGCGAGCCCATCATCCGTTCATCAAAGCCGACCTGCGCCAGGATCTCCCGCGCCTTTCCGACCGCCGTCCGCGGCCTCATGCCATTGATGATCAGCGGCGTCGCCACGTTCTCCGCCGTGGTGAGGGAGGGGATGAGATTGAACGCCTGGAAGACGAAGCCGATGTTGATGCCGCGGAATTCCGTCGTGTCGTCCTCGTTCATCCCGTCGTAGTCCTGACCGAAGATCGTGCAGGTGCCGGCATCGCGCCGAAGCACCCCGGCGATGACGGAGATCAGCGTGGTCTTCCCGCAGCCGGACGGCCCGACCAGCATGAGGAGCTCGCCACTGCGCACCTCCAGATCCACGCCCCGCAGGGCTTTGACCGCCGCGTTGCCGGTGCCAAAGGTCTTGGTCAGACCGTGACAGCTCACGGCCACTCCCGCTTCCGGCGTTGTCGGATGGTTCGTGTCGCTCATGGCCTAGCTCCGGAAAACCACCGCCGGTTCCAGCTTCATCACCTTGCGGATGCTCAGGGCGGCCGAACTCAGGCAGATCACCAGCACCGCCACCGCGCTGACCACCAGCAGGTGCCAGGGCAGGCGGAAGGCCAGTTGCGTCCGCCCGCTGACCAGCATCCCCCAGCCCGACGCCGCGCCGACCCCCAGCCCGTAGCCCACTCCGCCGACCACCAAGGCCTGGAGCAGAATCATCCGCAGGAGCATGCCGTTTTTGGCACCCATCGCCTTCAACGTTCCGAAGTAACGCAGGTTATCGAGCGTGAAGTTGTAGAAGGTCTGGCCCGAGATGGCGACGCCCACCAAAAAGCCCAGCGCGACCGCCGTGAGAAAATTGATCGGCATCCCGGTGTAACGCAGGTAGTAGAGAAACGTCACCATCTTGAAATCGTCGCGGGTATAGGCCCGCAGCGCCGTGGCCTTCTCGATCCGCCGGCACAGGGTGCGGAGGTCCTGCCCGGGCTTGGCCTTGACCGTCACAAACGACAGCAGCAGGCGCTGCGACGGGGCAAAGGACGTGGCGGAGGAATAGGTCGTGTAGATGACCGGATTGGCCTGGAAGGTCTGCGTGACCTTGCAGATGCCGACCACGACCGCGTGGTTGTCGTTGATCTCCATTTCATCTCCCACCTTCAGGGGGACTCGCGTTCCATCGGGCCGTACGTGGGCCAGCTTTCCTTCGGCGCCGGTAATGTCGACAATGACCCCGCCACTGCGCCGCAGGTCTGAAAGCTTCCCGACCACCATGGTGGGCGGGCCGCCCATGAGCGTTTCGTCGTCGAGACCGATGACGACGCAAGACTGATAGGTGCCATCCGTCCGGCGGACCGCGAGCGACCCTTTGTAGAGCGGCACCGCCCACTGGACCCCTTCCACCCCGCGCACGCGCAGCACCTCCGTGTCCTGCATCGGCCGGATGTCATCGATGTATTTCACTTGCGGATCGACCACCCAGATGTCCGGCAGCGCGACGTCCGTGAGAAAGCTGAAAGTGCGTGTCATCATCCCGGCGAATATGGCCGATTGCTGGGTGATGAGCAGAGACGCGAAGGTTAGCCCGATCACGATGCCGAGATACTTCGCACGGTCGCCAAAGAGCATCTTGAGGGCGATGAAGCTCATCGCGGGGCAATTGTTTCGTTCGCTCCGGTTTTCACAGTGGGAAGCTTGCACCTGCGCGCCGGCCGCACTCACCGTTATTTGGTGAGCTGGACCCAAAAATTGGGCCGGTTCTCCGGGCGCTGCCTCCAATGGTGTGGAAGATCGGTTTATTGAGGCCTGAAGCGGGTTTGGCGTCGCGCCGCGCCGACAACAGGGCGTTACCCGCACGCATGGCCACCACCGCTCAGTCCATCACCAGGACTGCCGCTCCCTGCAGCTTTCCGCTGCGCAGCCGGGTGAGGGCTTCGTTCGCCTCCGCGAGCGGGAACGTCACCACCTCGGTCCGCACCGGCACGCGCGGCGCGAGGGCCAGGAATTCTTCGGCGTCGCGACGGGTGAGATTGGCCACCGAGCAAACGCTCCGTTCCTGCCACAGCAGTTCGTAGGGAAAGGAAGGGATGTCACTCATGTGGATGCCGCCGCACACCACCGTTCCTCCTTTGGTGACCGCCTTGAGCGCCTGCGGCACCAGTTTGCCCACGGGCGCGAAGAGAATGGCGGCGTCCAGCTCCTCGGGCGGCGCCGTGCCCGACTCCCCCGCCCAGCACGCGCCGAGCGACCGGGCAAATTCCTGCGCCGCCACATCGCCTGGCCGGGTGAACGCGAACACCTGGCGGCCCTCATGCCGGGCCACCTGGGCGACGATGTGCGCCGCCGCCCCAAAGCCGTAGAGGCCCAGCCGCCGGGCGTCACCGGCCTTGCACAGGGACCGATGGCCGATCACGCCCGCGCACATCAGCGGGGCGGTCTCCGCATCTGTGCCGCCGGCGGGAATGGGGAAGCAGAAGCGCTCGTCGGCCACCGTGTATTCCGCATATCCGCCATCCAAGGTGTAGCCGGTGAAGCGGGCCCGGTCGCAAAGGTTCTCCCGGTCCGAACGGCAGTAGCGGCATTCGCCACAGGTCCAGCCGAGCCATGGGATGCCCACGCGATCACCCGTCCGGTATCGTGAGGCCCCCGGGCCGCCGGTGACCACCCGTCCGATGATCTCATGGCCGGGAATCAGCGGCAGCTTCGGCTGCGGCAGTTCCCCGTCCAGAACGTGCAGGTCGGTGCGGCACACCGCGCACGCGCCGATACGCACCAGCACCTGGCCTGCGCCGGGCTCCGGCACGGGCACCTCGGCGGCCTGCAAAGGCCGTCCCGGCCGATCGAGGACCATGGCGCGCATTTGACGGCAGACGGGACCGCCTAGGCGCTGAAGCCGAAGCGATAGCGCTCCTCGTCGGCGTTGATCCCGAGCGAATGGCAGATCCGTCGGGCTGCCAGCATGCGCGCAGCATCCTTCACCAGCAGGTCAAACTGGGCGGACGGCAGGTCCACGCCGTCGTGATGGATGGCGGCGATCTTCATCCCGCGCTCCAGCAGCTCGCTCAGGAACTCCTTCAGCGCGACCGGGTCGTCCGTGCGGTGCTGGCTGTTCGGCGGGTGCTGGTGGGTGGGGAGGGCGAATTCAACGGTGTAACGGGAGAGCATGGCTGGACAGGAATGAGTGTGAGCGGGTGTGAGTCTGGATGAAGCTAGCTGAAATCAGGGCGTCCGGCAATCCGCCCGCCGGAGAATTCCCGCCAGGGTCGGCGTGAGGGTCTCCTCCCGTGCCTGGAGGTTCACGGTCATGATATCACGCGAGTCCCCCTGCTGCATTCCGGGCGCGAAAAAGTTGAGGCCCGCCCCCTCGACAATCTGCCGCACGAGCTGGAGACGAGGCGACTGGGCACCGTCATAATTGCCGGGACGGCCGAACAGGGCGACCACCGCGCAGTTCAAGTCCGGCTGCTGGGTGAAGCAGTCCTGCAGCCAACGGGCCACGTTGCCGGGCAGGCCGGACTCGGTGTGTGTGGCGATGATCAGCAGATCCGCATTGAGCACGTCGGCGGTGGCCCAGATGCGCCAGTTCGGATACTCCAGCAGATTGAAATGCCAGAAGACCGTCTTGGTATCGGCTTCCACCACCGCCTTGTTGAGCAGCCGGGCGGCCGCCTGCATCGCGCACTGGCCGGCTTCGAGCTCATCGTAAATGATGACCGGCTTGATGGTCTGGCGGACAACCGGGCCGGGAAAGGTCCCTTGGGAAGTTGTCGGCAGCGCCGTCGAGGGAGAGGCAACCGGGGCAAAGGCTGTGTTCATGGCAATTCGATCGGATAATCTGATTCAGGAGGGGCGGGCAGACCGGCATAGCCGGTCCGCCGTGGGTCATTTCGCCGGGACGACGGCGTGCTTCCAGCGGGTCAGTGCATTCATGTTCGGCCTCAGTGCAATGGTGGAATGGAAGTGCCGGGGGCGAAGGCTGGTCCCACGATTCAGTCCAGCGCCCGCTGAAGCGGATTGGCTCCAACCGTATGCAGCATATGGAACCAGGTTGCGTTTCGGCTGCCCGCCGTTTGGGGAAAACCCATCGTATTTTGGCAGGGGTCTTCCGGGTCAGGTGAGGCGCCCCTTTTTGGCCCACGCTCAAGGCGCCGTTTCCGTAGCAAGTCCCCCAAGGTTCTGATCTCTTGGGGGAAGCCTTTCCGCCTTCGCCTCAACCCTCCGTCAGGGTTGCTTTCTGAGCGAATCGTCCGCTGAAAAATACCCAACGGTGCGCACGCCTGCAGGAGTGCCGGGAGGGCACCTAGGGTGCGCGGATCGCGCCGACGTAGCGGCCCAGCCAGTAGCCGAGCAGGTATTCGTCGCCGGGAAAGTCCGTCGTGTCGTCGCCCTGATCCAGGATGAAGGGCTGGGTGTTGATGCGCGCGATGAGGCGTTCGCCGGGCGGCAGCAGCTCTTTCATTTCGCGAGCCATGAAATTGGGCGGCAGCTTCGTGAGATCCTGCCGGTGCGAGTTCACGACCTTCCAGGCGATGGTGTCGAGCGGCGTGCCGCGCAATGTCCACACGGAGCCGGCGGCATCGACATCCTTCACCCCGCAGGCGGCGGCGATGAAGTTCCAGATCGGGTAGCGTTCGGGGTGCTCGATTTCCAGATGCTCCCGCACGACGCCGAGATATTGGGCGCGCAGCTCCGGCGTGAAAGCGAAGCGCACGAGGGGCCAGTAGGTGAAGAAGGACAGCTCATCATCACTGTGGTTCCATTCGTCGCCCATGTTGTTGCCGAGGTGGATATAGCCATCCGTTTTGGCGATGAGTTTCAGCGAACTGAGGATGTTGGTCAGGTAGCCATGCTTCGCGAACATCTCGTAGGCCTTGTCGCGGTAGCGCGGGTTGCCGGTCATCGTGAAGGCGAGCTGCAGGCTGGCGGTGAGCTCGGCGCTGTTGAGCTGGCGGTCGTGGATGGTGGGTGGAAACCAGTTCACATACTCGGGATTCCAGCGGCCCCAGAGCGTGGGCTTGCCGTCCACGTCGATGAGGTAGAGGTCGTGCGTGAGGATGTGCTCGACGATGGGAATGAAATTCGTGGCGATGCGGGCGCGTTCGGCGGCGTTGGTGGCGACGAGTTCCCACATCACCGCGTGGGCGAAGGTCTGCGAACAGATCTCGTCGCTGCTGGTGTGGCCCTTCCATTCCCAGGCGGGATCGGGCGCGTCGCGCCAGCGATCGGTGTCGGAGAATTTGAAGCCCCGTCGCTCGAAGGTGCGCGCGGGAAAACCGGTGTTCGTGTGGATGCTCTGGAGTCGCTCCAGCGCGGCGAAGGATTCCCAGGCCTGCTGGCGGATTTCCGCCTCATGCGTCACCGCGTAGCGCGTGCCCAGTGAGCCGATGTAGTAGCTCGTCCAGCCGCCGTCGTTGTCAGTGTCGATCATCTCGCTGGAGGTGATGTCGCCGGGCACGAGCAGGCGGCGTTCGGCGGTGAAGCCGTAGCGCATGTTCCGCGAGCGGATCTTGCGGTGGAACCAGTCGGCCTTGGCGGCCATCGTGGTCTGGCGGAACTCGATCTTGTTCAGGCCGGTCTTGGTCAGCACCCACAGGTTGCCGTCACGATCCACCGCGAGATCCACGACGTAATCATCGCGCAGCCAGCGTTTGCCGGCGTAATAACGGAAGTGCGGCGGTGCGATGCCGGGAGCGGAAGGGGTGGCGTAGGGTGCAGTGGAGCCCTGACGCTCGAAAAAGGCGCCCCGGGTGGTGCCGAACCAAACGCCGCCGGGAACGCTTACGTGGGCGGTCAGTTCCGACCACGGCACGCCGGGCGCGGGCGCGGGCAGGTGTGGCCGAGCCAGCTGGCGGATGACTTCCTCCCGCAACGGCCGGCCATTGTCGCCATTCGACAGCCAGCCTTCGTCAAACTGATAGGCCAAGTCGCCCTGCGGCGTGAGGGCGATATCGCGGGCGATTTTGCCGGTGAGTGGCCGGTAGCTCTTGTCCAGCGTGAGTGTGTCGTCGAAGACGCGGGCGACACCCTTGTCGGTGAGCACGTACACGGCGTCTTCCTTATCCACGACGAGCTTCTTGAAGACGGCGTTGGTCAGCTCGGGCGCGTGGTGGATGCGGACGGCGACATCCTGCCAGAAGGGGGCGTCGGGGATGGGGGCGGAGGTGGCGCGCGGAGAAGGGAGCAGGAGCAAGAGCAGGAGCAGGAACGTGAGGGGCTGCTGGGGCGGCGCGAACTTCATCCGCAAAAACAAACACGCGCCGGAGACGGAGGAAAGCTCCGTCGTGTTCCGGCGCGTGTCAGGTTGCGGCCTTAAATGTTTCCGCCTGGTCGCGACTCAGGGAATCACCAGCCGGTAATAACGTTCGCTGTGACCCGTAAGGTTGTCGCTGGCGGTGGCGGAGGTGCTGGTGGCGACAAACTCGTTGAGCGTCTGCCACGGGGTGCTGAGCGAGTCGCGCACTTCGACGCGATAGCGCAGCCCGATCTGGGCGGCCCAGGTCAGCGTGACGCTGCTGTCCTGGCCCACGGTGGCGCCCAGGGCCGGGGTGGCCGGGGCAATCACGTTGATGCTCACGGTGGCGTCATCGCTGAGCGGCGGGACGCCGTTGTCGGTGACGCGCACCACGACGTTGTTCGCGCCAACCTGACCAGCCGTCGGCGTCCAGCTGAACTGGGCGGGTGAGCCCGTCAGCGTGGCGCCGACGGGAGACGCTCCCGGGAACGAGTACGTGAGCGTCTGGCCCGCGTCAGGGTCAGTGGCCGTGACGAGGAACGACAGCGCCTGGCCGACATAGGCCGTTTGGCTGCCGATGGCGGCGAGGACGGGGGCGCGATTGGCGATGGCCGAGGGATTGGCCGCCGCCGGGGTGGGTAGGCTGAAGATCTTCAGGCCACCGGGGAAGTTATCCGGATCCCGCCCGAAGGACTGGTTGGCCGTGGGCACGCTGTAGTCGAGGTAATCCACGACCGCCGGCTGTCCGAGCTGCGGCCGGCTCAGGGCCAGCACGCCGTTGGTGGGCTCCAGGCGGAAGTTGGTGTGCAATTCCGTCGGGGTGGCGTCGGCCGGCTGGCCGTCCGCAAACACGAGCAGGAACTGGCCGGGGGCGATGACCGTGCCGGCAGGGAAGACCCACTGGCCGAGGTTGGTGTAACTGTTGGCGAGCGACCAGCCGTCGAGGCTGACGGGCAGGCTGCCACGGTTCACCAGTTCAAGCCACGGCTCGGGCAGGTCCCGGCTGTCCAGCAGGCCGGTGGTGTTGTTCGGCAGCACCTCGTTGATCCACAACGGAGGGAATTCCGGCAGGTCGGCGACGACGCTGTTGGTCGTGCCCGGGGTGAAGCCGGTGACACTCGTGCTGCCGTTGGCAATGTTCACGGTGCTCCGGATGCCGCTGCCCGAGAGCCGGACGGTGAGATTGCCGCCGGCGTTGTTCGGCAGGTACCAGTAGCTCACCGTGTACGGCGCGCCCTGCGTGAGCGGTGTGGCGAGGTCCTGATAGACGGCGGAGGCCCGGGTCGTGCCGCCGGCGGTCGCGACCAGGTGCAGGCTGGCGTTGCCACTGTGCTTCACCGTGGTGCTGCGGGCGGATTGCGCCATGTTGCCGTCCGTGCCGATGGCGAACGGCCCGGGGAAGTCGGACTCGAAGTCGCCGTTGGCCAGCAGGTTGGCGCCCACTTCGGCCACGTTGCCGGCCACGAGCACCACGTCGTCCACGTAAACATCCGTCGCGGTTTCGAGGTAGAGGTAGAGCGTGGAGCTGCTCGCGGTGCCGGACTGCACGACGTGCTGCCACTGCGGCCCCGAATTGGCGCCCCAGTTGCCCACGCGCGAGCTGTCACGGCGGGCATCCACCAACTGCAGCGCGGCACCACCATCGGCATTGGTCGGCCAAGGCAGGCTGGCGCGGAAATCCACCAGCGTGAGCGTGCGGCCGGTGCGGTCGAAGATGCCGAGCTGGGTGCCGAAGCGGTCGAGCTGGCCGGACCATGGGCCGAGCACGGGGATCGTGCTGCCATACGCGGTGGCGAAAGCGGCAAGGTTCTGCGCCACCACCAGGAACTTGCCGGGCGCGAGCTTCGTGCCCGCCGGGAAGTCGTACCGCAGGTTCTCGCCGGCGAGCTGCAGCCCGCCGAGGTCCTGGGTGGTGACGGTGGAAGGGTTGAACAGTTCCACGTAGGCGGCATTGGTCGCCGTCGGGTGGTACATGATCTCGTTGATCACCGCGCGGAACTTCGGAACGGTGATCACCGTGAAGGATTTCGTGTCGGTAAGGTTGCCGGGGCCGTTGTCGGTGACCGTGAGGGTGATGGAATTGGTGGTCGGACCGGTGTCATCCGGGGTGGACCACACGAAGATTCCCGAGTTGGCATCCACCGACGCAGCGGCAGGCGCACCCGCCCCCAGGGCGTAGGTCAGCGTCTGCGGGGGCAGGTCGGCATCGGTCGCGGTGGCCTGGAAGGTCACGACCGAGCCCTCTTCCACGGTGAAGTCCTTCAGCGCGCCCAGGACCGGGGCCTGGTCCACCTCGTTGACGGTGAGCCCGAAGCTCTGGACGGAGCTGAGCCCGCCAGACGATTCGGTGGCGCGGACGATGATGCTGTAGGTGGCAGGGCCCTGTGCCTCGCTCGGCGTCCACTGGATGATGCCCGAGCCGGACTCGATGGAGATGCCCGACGGCAGGTTGCCCTCGAGCGAGTAGGTGACGGCGACGGGCGGCGAGTCCGGGTCGGCCGCATGCACGGTCAGAGTGAAGGGCTGACCCTCGTTCACGCTTTGCGGCTGGATGGGGTCGAAGACGGGCGGGTTGTTCACCTCGTTGACGGTGATGGTGAACGTTTTGGCGTCGGCCAGCGCGCCGTCACTGACCCGCACGGTCAGCGGATACACGCCCGGCCCCTGGCTTTCCGTGGGCGTCCAGGTGAAGACACCGGTATTGGCGTCGATCACCGTACCCGCAGGGGCGCCGGCATCGAGCGAATACGTGAGCTTGTTCGCCGGCACGTCGGGATCCGTCGCGCTGGCGGTGAAGGAGAAGAGCGAGCCCTCGTTGATGGTGCGGTCGGCGATCGGATCGAGCGCCGGCGGGCGGTTGATCTCGTTTACCGTGACGGTCACATGCTGCACGGCGCTGCGGGGCGGCGTGCCATTGTCGAGCGCGCGCAGGGAGAAGGTGTAGGTGCCCGGTCCCTGTTCCTCGCTCGGTGTCCAGGTGAAGACGCCGGTGGCCGGATCAATGGTGGTTCCGGCGGGAGCATCGAGGCCGAGGCTGTACGTCACGGTCTGTCCCGCGTCGGGATCGGTGGCCACGGCGGTGAAGGTCAGCGTGGTCTGCTCGGCCACCGTCTGCGGCGGAATCGCGGTCAGCACCGGCGGCAGGTTCGCGCCGGCGACGACGTTCGCCTGGCCGGGGGTCGGCGAGGGAAAGAAGACCAGCGGCAGATCCCCGCCATCGGGGTAACGGCCCTGGCTGATGTCGTTGGTCTGCGTGCCGAAGCTGAAGCCATCCACCAGGTTGCCATCCGGGCCGAAGAGGCCCAGCTCCTGGCCGGCCTTGGCCAGCTTGAAGTTGACGTGCAGATCGGCATTCGTGGGGCTGTTCGCCTTGGCATTGTTGTCGGCCCACACGAGCTGGAAGCCGCCCGCCGGGATCACGTAGCCGGGGGGCACGGTGAACTCGGTCGAATTCGTGAGGCTCTCCGTGAGCCGGTAGCTGGTGAGGTCCACGGCGGAGTCGCCGGCGTTGAAGAGTTCAAACCAGTCGTCGGCCTTGCCGCCCACGGGGTTGAAGATCGTGGACGTGTTGTCCGCCATGAACTCGTTGATGGTGACCTTGATCGCGGGGAAGGTCGGGTCGTTGGTTGTCCCGGCCGTCACATTGTAGAATGAGCGGCGGTTCCGCGGTTCGCCGTCCGGGTACGAGCCGAAGCTGCGGCCTGCCGGGAGCTGCTTGTAATCCAGATAGTCCATCACGGTGGACGTACTCGTCACGCGCACCAGAGCCACTCCGCTGCTGGTCGGATTCAGGCGGAAGCTGGTGTGCAGGATGGTGTCGGTGGACTGCTCGGGCTGGCCGTCGGCCCAGATGACGAGGAACTGCCCCGGGGCGATGGTGAAGCCGGCCGGAAAACGCCACTTTGCGAGGTTGGTGTAGTCGTCGGTGAGCGCGTAGGCGCCGAGGGTGATGCTGGTCGTGCCGCTGTTGTAGAGCTCGATGAAAGGATCATGCTCCCCGGCGTTATCGACCGGGCCGGTGATATTGTTGGGCAGCACCTCGTTAAGCCACAGGTTGGGGAAGGCCGGCGTGCTGGCCTTGACCGAGTTGGCGCGGCCGGGCGTGACCCGGTTTACCGAGTTGGTTGCGGCCGTGGCCCAGTTGCCCACCCGGTAGCTGCCCCGGCTCGGGTCGATGAGCTGCAGGGACGGCCCGAAGCCGTCCGCATTGGTGGACCAGGGCAGGTGGTTGTCGTAATGCACATCACTGATCACGAGGTCGTTGGTGCCACCGACGCCGAGCGGCTTGACGAGCCGGAGCGTTTCGCCGCCGTTGTTGAGCGAGCCGGAGAACTCGGCAAACACCTGGATGGAGGATCCGTAGGCGGCTTCAAAGGAGGTGCGGTCCTTCACCAGCACAAGATAACCGCCCGGCGGCAGCAGGGAGCCGTCGGGGAAGGTGTAACCCACGCCCTCCAGCCGGTCGCCGGAGAGGTCAAACAGGGTGGCGGTGGAATTGTTGAACAGCTCCACGAACGACGCCCCGACTTCGGCCGGGTTGTAGTGGATCTCATTGATCACCACGTAATCCTGCGGCTGCTGGATGGCCCCGGCGTAGCTGACCGTGATCGTGCCGGTGGCCCCCGGGACGGGGTTGCCGTTGCGGTCCAGACCGGCGAGCATGAACGCGTTGGAAGCGGCGGGCAGCGGCACGGCGACGGAGAAGGAGTTCTGGTCGGTCCAGGTGGCCGGATAGACGGTGCCGTTCACTGTGATGTCCGCGACGGCGAAGGGCGCGCTGCCGGTGAGCGTGGCCGTGGCGGTGGTGGAGGTGAAGTTGTTGCCGTTGTTGCTCGTGATGGCGAACTGGGCCACGTCGTTGGCCGTGATCTGGGTTTGGATGAAGGCGCGGCGCTGCACGAGGTAGGTGGCCAGGGCGCTGGGCGAGGCCAGGCCGCCCAGGCCGTTTTTCACGAGGGTGGCGCGGCGGGAATCGATGACCGGCCCATATTGGGCGGGATCCATGGGTCCATTGACCGCGTCCAGGTAGGCGCGCCAGAGCATCCGGCGGAAGGCCGGCGTTTCATACATGCGGTTGACGACCGGATCCTGCCCGTCCCAGAGCCCGTCGGTCGGCCCGTTGCCGTCGCCGAAAGTGAAGTCGATGTCCCAGGGCATGAGCTTCCAGGTCACGCCGGGCAGCTTGTACGCGTACATGTTCTGGCCGACGCTGAAGCTGTAGGAGTCCCAATTTCCCAGTACCCGGTGGAATGCAAAGATGCGCATCCACTCGTCGATGTCGGCGATGCCCAGCAACCCGGGCACGTAGGTGCCGGTCGGGGTGTTGTTCGCGGAGGGATCGTTGGCCGCGGTGACGAGGTTGAAGACGTTCGTGTAGTTGTTCTCGGTGCCGCCGTAGCCGCGCGTCTGCCAGTTGAAGCGGTAGCGGGCGAGCTTGTACGCGCCGCCCGTGGTCGTGAACGGCTCCAGGGTCGCGCTCACGCCGTTGAAGCTCGTGTTGTCGTCCTGGAACTCGAACCAGATGGCGATCTTGTAGAGGTCGCCCTCGTTGGAGGAGGGAAAGTGCGCCCGGGCGTAGTCGCCGGTCGGCGTCTCCTCATCCTGCGTGAGGTTGTAGAACTGGCCGCCGTTCCGCCACAGCTGCATGTAATGCGAGTGCAGGTAGGGGATGCCCATCTGCTTGCCGAGCCAGGTGGCAAGCTGGTTCCGCACGCCCGTACTTTCCGCGCCACCGTTGCCGGTCGAGCGGAAGACGCGGTCGGTCGCGCCCAGCAGCGGGTCATCGTCCGCATTGATGACGGCGAAACTGCCGGCACCGCCGTGGTACGGGCTGCCCTTGTCACGGAAGCCCGCATTATAGATCACGCGGAAGCCGCCATACACGAGGGTCGCGTCGCGGTAGGTGTTGTTCAGCGGGTTGATGCGCTGGTTTTCGGACGCCTGCGAACTCCACATGTGATAGTGCCCGAAGTTGCCGAAGGGGATGGGGTCGTCCCACCGGATGTAGCCCTCGGCCGAGGGCAGCGCGACCGGCTCCAGATTCGAGCTGGGGAACGTGCCGGTCGCGGCGTTGGTCGCGGCGTCCACGGCCACGATCTTGAAACCGATGAGGGTGCCGGAACTGCGGCCAGTGATGGTGGCGGAATAGATGCCGTCACCGGCCACCGCGTCGCCGCCGGTGCCGTCGTCGCGCATGACTGTGTTGCTGGCCGTGGTGGCGGGGTCCACGCGGGTTCGCAGGGTGACGGAAGCGAGACCGTCCGCGTCGGAAACGCGGCAGGTGACCACCACCGCCTCGCTGGCGCGGGGCAGCGCGGGCGTGTGGGTCACGTCGTAGATGGCCGGGCCGGCATTGGGCACGAGCCGGCTATTGGGCAGGCCGGGGGTGCCGAGGTTCTTCGGCACCACTAGGCGGCAGGGCAGTTCGAGCCAGTTACCGCTCAGGCGGAACAGGATCTCCGGCGCGCCGGCGACCCAGCGGGCCTTCGCGCGGATGGTGGCGGTGTCGCCGGAGTTCAGCGAGGTGGTCAGCGCCGTGCGGATCGAGTTGATGCCGGTGTCGCTGTCGTCCTGGCTGCGCACATGCAGGCAACGGGTGCCGGCAAAGGCGCCTGTCGTCTCCACGGTGGTGAGGCTGTGGTTGCCGAAGAAGCTCCAGCCGGTGGTGCCCGATTCGAAGCCGTTGTTGGCGATCAGGTTCGACCCGGCGGTCTTGAAGACCTCGACCTCGTCCACGAGCGCCTGGCCCGGGCCTTCCATGCCGATGTGCAGGCGGTTGGGCGGGAAGCCGTCCTGGCCGTTGTCGAGCACGCCGGTGACGGCGTAGGTGTTCCACTGGCCCTTCTGGGATTCATCGGAGTCAGCCCAGTTGGCGGGTTGCAGCAGATCGGCATGAGGATCGGTCAGCTCCAGGCTGGAGCCACCGCCGCCGGAATATTTTCCCCAGCGGCCGCCGGTCCCATAGGTCACTTCGGAGACCGCGACATGGAGCGTGTTGGTCGCCATTTCGCCGAAGGCGTTGGTGCTCACGAGGTCGTCCGGCATGGTGAGCGCGAGGTGGGCGCCGGAATTTTTCAGCGACCCGGAAAAGTCACCCACGGTGTTCGTCGAATTCAGCTGTGAATAGTTGGTGAGCAACTGGTCGCGGCTCTTGCCGACCACGAGGTAGCCGCCGGGGGCCAGGCTCACGCCGCTGGCGAACTTGTAGCTCACGGCATCTTCCAGCCGCCAGCCGGCCAGGTCCACCGTGTTGGTGCCCTGGTTGTAGAGCTCGACGTACTCGTCGTTGCTGTCACCGCTGATCGGCGCGTACATCAGCTCGTTGATGACGATGTCCTCCACCCGCCAGGGGGCGTTGGCCGTGCCGGGGGTTGGCTGGGCCAGCCGGCGGATGGTGGCGGCCCCGTCGGGGGAGCGCCCGGAGGCCACGCCGTTTTCCTGGTCGTGATAGCGCACGGCGTCGAGCACGCGGGTCGCGTTGGAATTCACCAGATAGATCGCCTCGCCGGCCGCGCTCAGGCGGAAACCGAGCTGGTTCTGGTCGAACATCAGGAAGCCCTGCTTCGGGATGATCGTTCCGTCCGGGATGCGAAAGCGGTTCGTGGCGGGGGTGTCGCTCAGGTAGCAGCCGCTGAGGTCCACGTCGGCGAGGGTGTGGTTGTAGAGCTCGATGTAATCGACCTGCGGGTCGTCGGTGTGGGCGAGAAACTCATTGATGACCACACCGCTCTGCGGGTTTGCCAGGAGGGTTTCCTGCCGCCCCGGCGTGCCGCCAATGGCCTCGCTGATGCCCCAGGCCCGCGGGTCGGCCTCGCCGTAGCTGGGCCGCCGCAGCACGAGCGAATGGCCGGTGCCGTCCGCCCCCACCGGCCATGGCGCTTCCGTGCCGTAGGTCATGTCCAGCTTGATCGCGCCGGTCTGGTCGGTCAGGCGTACCGTGTCGCCGGAATTGCTCAGCGCGCCGAAGAACGGGCCGAGGATGGTGCCCGCCCCACCGGCCGCCCGGAGCGCGTCGGGATCGGCCGCGACCGTGAGGAATCCGCCGGCCGGGACGACCGTGCCGGGCGGGAACTCGAAGGCGATTCCGCCCGTGAGCTGCCAGCCGGAAATGTCCTCGAAGAGCGTGTCGGCGTTATACAGCTCCACGAACTCGAGGTTGCCCGTCACGCCCGCCGGCGGGTTCGGGTGGTACATGATTTCCGAGAACACGAGGCCGGTGCGCCGGCTGCTCGGTGCGAGCGGTTCACGGTCGGGCGTGTAGGTGCCCACCACGGCGCTCTGGATCGGGCCGTAATCACGGAACTGCGCGGTCGAGACCTGCTGGGCGTTGCCGCTGGAGAGCGCGAGACCCACGTAGATCTGCGCCGGCAGGGTGACGGTCGCGGTGCCGAGCTGCACCCACTTCTGGCCATCCAGACTGGCGAAGCCGGTGAACACATTGCCCACGCGCCGCAGGCGCAGCCACGTCTGCGGGTAGTTTACCGGGAAGCCGCCGTTCAAGGTGGCGGTGGTCGCGCCTCCCCCCACGGTGGTGCGGGACTCGAAGAAGCTGCCGACCTCGACTGACGCCCCAAAGATCGCGGCGAAAGCGGCATTCGCAGCGAGGCTCCCGCGCGCCATCAGGCCCGCGTGCAGGAACGGGTCGGTCACCGTGGCGTCGGCCACGCGGACCTGGAGGTCAAAATTGCCGCTGCGCAGCTCCCAGGCGAACTGGAACTGGTCGCTGGTGCCATTGATGTCAGCGCCGCCGCCGGTCACATCATAGGCCCCGGCGCTCACCCGCTGGATCGAGCCGCCGCCGGTGCCAATGTCCTGTGAAACGAATTCCAGCGCCAGTAGGTTGAGCGTGCTGTTGGGCAGGATGGTGTTGGGCGTCTGCGCGCGGTCCTGCACGCCGTTTACCGTCAAAGTGTAGGTGGTGCCATACGTCACGGGGGAAGTGGTCAGCACGACGGTGCTCGCGTCCGTCCCGAACGCGACGGAGGAAACCGTCACCCCGCCGCTGATCTGGTAATGGGCCGTGGCCAGTGCGCTGACGCCGCTGACCGGCTCGCTGAAAGTCAGCTGGATATTGGTCGCCCCGAGATTGATGACACCCGCCAGCGTCGGCTTGGTCGTGTCGGGCAGCACGGTCAGCGTGGCGGTGGTGGAGTTGGTGCCGCCCAGCTTGTTCGTCAGCGAGGCCATGAACGATGCGTTGTTGTCATCCAATGTGACCGGGCCATAAGTGAGGATGGAGCCGGTCTGTCCGGACACGACCGTGCCGTTGCGCCGCCAGGTGTAGCTCACGAGGTCGAGATTCTTCGCCTTGATGCTGAACGTCGCGGTCTGCCCCTCGATGACGGTCGTGTTGGTCGGCTGCTGCGTGATGACCGGCGGGCCGAACGAGGTGCCGAAGGGCAGCAGGTAGGTCGCGGGGATCGGCCCTTCGTCCAAGCCATCCGGCCGCACCCAGCGCACCGCGAGGTTGTCCCCGCCGCCGCCTTCCTTTTCCAGCGCACTGATGTAGTAGTTCTGGCCGGCGATGAGCTTGATCGGGGCCGACTGCTGCTCGGGGAACTTGGTCCACTCCCGTGGACCGGCCCAGTCAGGTACCGAGGCGATCAGCTGGACGTTGGCCGGTTCGGTGTCGGTGCTCAGGAACAGCGCACCGTTGTCATCGGTGGCGATCCAGAAGGTGTAATTGCCCGTGACCGGTGGCGTGATGTAACCATGCATCCGCTGGCCGTAATTGTCGTCGAAGTTGGAGGGCGACTCGAAGAGGTCGGTGACGAAGTTCGTGAGCGTCGGGTGGTCGGGGTAGATCGGGTTGTTCGTGAGGTCACTGATCGCGGTGCCCGCGATTCCCTGATAAACCTCGCGCAGGATCGAGCCACCCCGGGCGGGCAGCCACGCGGCCACAAGCAACAGCAGGGCAAGGCTTAGCCGCTGGGCCGGGAAACGGCCGAAGGGCCGGCAATCATTGGGAAAACGCATAGATGAAGGTGCGATAAAGGGGACGCTCAAGCAACAATCGGGTGACAACCAATTTGTGCGGTCACGGGCCACGATGGCCGGAGACAGTTCTTCTGCGGGGAAAGGGTGCTCATGTTTGATAAGGCGTCAGCGTAGCAGCTTCCAAGCCGGTGACGACGCTGGTTTTGGCGATGCGGATGGCCCGACGACATTGGAAAGCCATGGTCGCAAGGCGGAGGCGGCGACAGAGTTGGGAACACCGACGTGTGACGTAAGTCTTTCCAGGTCGGAAACTTAACGCTTCGCGAGCGCATTGGCGGCCGCCTGCTGGAACTCCCGGCGGACGGGGCTGGCGTCGCTGTTCGGGAAATTCGCTCGCTGCACCATCAGCACGTACGCGACGCCCTTTACGGGATCAATCCACGCCTGCGTGCCCCACGCGCCGCCATGCCCGAAGGTGCCCGGCGAAAGCATCGCCGCCACCCCCTCATGCGGTCGGCGCAGCACACAGGTGCCAATGCCCCAGCCGTAATCCTTGCCGTGCTGGCCAAAGGTGTCGTTCTGGAAGAATCCCACCGGCAGATCACCCGTCTGCGGCGTGGAAAGCAGCTTCAGCGCGTTGGCGCTGAGGTAGCGATGGCCGCCCAACTGCCCGCCGTTCAGCAACATCTGGCAGAAGCGCGCATAATCGGTCGCGGTCGAGTAGAGCCCGCCATTGCCCTGCGGCGGCTTGTCGCGCGGGCCGAATTCGGGCCGGGGCGGCACGGCGTCCAGCTTGCCGGTGTCCTTGTTCTTGGCGTAGGCGGTGACGAGCCCGGCACGTTGGGCCTCATCGAGATAGAAGGTTGTGTGCTTCATGCCCAGCGGACCGAACAGGCGCTTCTGGAGAAACACGTCGAAGGTCATCCCGCTCACCACCTCGACGATGCGCGCGGCGGCGTTGATGCCGCTCTGGGTGTAGCGCCACTGGCTGTCCGGTTCATATTGCATCGGCGTTGCGAGCCAGATCGGCACGAGATCCGCCAGGGTCTTGGCCGCTTGCGCCGCGGGGCCGCCCGCCTCACCCAGCCCGGAGGTGTGCGTGAGAATCTGCGTGATCGTGAGATTCGCGGGCTTGCCGGAGGGCGTCTTCAGGTTGGCGAACTCCGGCAGGTACTTCGCCACCGGATCGTTGACGTTCAGCTTGCCCTCATCCTGCAGCATGAGGATCGCCGTGCCGGTGACCGGCTTGGTCATCGAGGCGATCCAGAAGAGCGTGTCCGGCGTCATCGGGCGCTTCGCCGCGACATTCGCCAGCCCGGTGCATTCGAGATGCACGGTGCGATCCTTCGTGACCACGACCGTGACGGCCCCGGAGATCTCATTCTGATCCACCATCGCCTGCATCGCCGCACCGACGCCGGGCAGCTTCGGCACCTCGGCGAAAGCCGACAGCGCGACCGACAGGGCAAGGCCAACCAGAAAACGACAGGGATGCATGGCCATGACCGTCCGTCTGCTGGGACTTTTCGTCAATGGCCGTGAGGGAGGGCCATTTGAGAAGCAGGAACGGGTCAGCCTCCCGTTGTTCCTGTGGTCGGAGCCGCCGAGGGCTACGGCCTGATCCTGAACGGTTGGGGTTGCCGCGAGGTAATAGTGGAAGGTGAGCCATGGTACGTTTTCCGCACGAACTACGAGCAGGACGGCGCGTTCCGGATCCGCGTGGAAGGAGCCAGTGCCGAGTTGCGAGTGGCGAGTGACCTCAGAATTCTCTCTTCGGCCCTACCCAGATTTCGAGACCGCCATTTCCATGGAGCGCACTAACTGCAAATGGGAAGTTCGTCGAAAACGCCAGAGAGTTAGACGTTAGGGTTTGGTACAGTCGAAGAACATTTGGATAGTCTTCGACCTTTGAGGATATGACGTGCAATCCAGGCGGCATCCCGTTGAGACCCCATGGGCGTCCTTCGACCTTGAAGCCAGCGCTTGCCAAAACATCAGATATTTGAGCGGCGAATCCGCAAGCCTCACGGTCTTGGCCAAGAAACCCAATACCAACTTGCAATCCATGAGGAAAGGACTCTCGGAGGGCTCGCTTCAATGCGGCCGCCTGAACCGGGCTGACGTTCCTGTCGCGTTGTTGGTCCGATAAGTGTTTAAGCTGATCTTCCGTCTTATGGTTTTCGACAGCTTGAGTCACCGTGACGGCGAGAGTCAGCAAAGGAATGCCCCAGTTGATGACCAGCCATTCCACCATCAACCTTGCTTTCATCCGCCCAGTCGCTGATCGCGCCGCCTGCTTTCGCTTTCCATGATCCAACATGGCGGGCGTCAGAGCCATGGCGTTAACCAGAAGGTTCAACAGCAGTGACAATGTAAACATTAGTGGAGAATGGTTCTGGGACTGAGGTTTCCCAATGGAAATGAGACATGCAATTCCATCCCGGAACGATCTTTCCGGTCAGGATCGCTGAAACCAAATAGCGATATGGGCTTGCGCGTCGATCTTGGGAAGAACCTCGCTGAAGCGATCCCCGCCAATGTCCCGCGATAGCGTCCTGGAATGCGGGTGGCTTGCCACCGCTTTCGAACGTAAAAGGCATTGGCGAATCGCACATCAGGGTAGCGCGCTCAATCGCTTGCGTCCGAAAGCGGCGGCTGCGCTCCGCGCCGCCGCCCGCACTCCACGACGCTGGCGCGCTCACCGAATGTCCCGATATTCTTTCGCTCCCTCGTTGTCCCCCCCTTCTTGGACAATTCGGAACTCGAAATTCAAATGTCTCTTTGTTCCTTCGTTCCATGGTTGTTCAACCCTTCTTCGGGCATATCTTTTCACTGTGGTTTGCTGTCCTGGTAAGATCCTGTCCGGGCCCGTGAGACCTCCCGTCAGCGGATGAAAGAAAACCCGGTGGGGCGAGCGTCCGGCGCTCGATCACCGCATGGGTAACTCTTTGTGCTCACCGCTTGGGTGACACTTGGACGCCGTGGGGCGGCGCGCTGAAGCGGAGGCGAGCGGAGCGAGCCGGAGCG